>CAWKIM010000008.1:0-182576 GCA_963849745.1 uncultured Rubrobacteraceae bacterium
GGCCTCATATTCGCTTCCGAGACGGGTGAGCCCCTCAACCGCCACAACCTCACCCGACGCTCGTTCAAACCGCTCCTGAAGCGGGCGAGACTACCGCAGATCCGGTTCCACGACCTCCGTCACACATGCGCTACGCTGCTACTCACCCGTAACGTGAACCCGAAAATCGTCTCCGAGATGCTCGGACATTCGTCCATAGCCATTACCCTCGACACCTACTCTCACGTGCTGCCGAACATGCGGGTCCAGGCCGCAGCAGCGATGGAAGAGGCCCTATCGTAGCCTATTGCTGGCCAAAGCCCCCGGACCCGATTGCCGGGGGCTTTCTGTCGTCTGTGTAAAAGTGCTCTTTTGCAGGGATTTCTCTTAGTAGGGGCGGTGGGACTCGAACCCACACTCCTTCTCAGGACCCGGATTTTAAGTCCGGTGCGTCTGCCGATTCCGCCACGCCCCCGGGATTCGGTCGGGAGTATAGCAGCTAGTCATCCATGCCCTTCGCGGTGCAGCAGCGATCTTCCGGGTAGAGGCTCTCGAGGCGCAGGAGGGTCCATTCGGCCACGGGATTCGGGATGGCCCCCGAGACGTGTAGAGCCGTGAAAGCATGGAGGCACTTGACGCTGCCCGGGGCCTCATCGCGGACTCCTGCGACGCGTGTCCCGTAGAGGGAGCGGTGCTCGCTGTGTATCTCCTCGACGGCTGCTTCGCCGACCGCTTCTCGTGCCCCCCTAACGCCGCCTGTCGACTCCACGCGCGAGATGGCGGCGACCAGGCTCGGGCAGGTGGCCCAGAAGCTTGTCGGCATCTCGCGCGTCCGCTCGTTCTCGATAACGCTCGGCACTCCGAACGGACAGCGGGCGGCGACACGGAAAGGCCGCGGCCTGCGCCCGAGCTGCCGCGCGACAGCATCGTAGTCTCCTGAGGCTTCAGGCATCAGGCAAACTCTGGGAAGCGACGCTCGATCGAGACGACGATACGCCGCCGAAATGCGGAGTGCGACAAACGGCACATACGCTACGAGCCCCCTAACCTGAAGCCTATTCCGAAGGAATGATATACACCTTCTCGCCGGGACGGACCATCCCGTAGCGTTCGCGGGCGGCACGCTCGATGCCGGCGGGGGTTTTCAGCTCTTTTGTGAGTCGCTCGTTCGCGATGTTTTGTGTTCGCGTTTTCTGTAGCTTCTGCTCGAAGGCGGGGATCTCGGCCCGGTTGTGCATTATGTCCTGAAGCGGCGGCACGTAGGAGGCGAGGAGGAGGCCCAGGAAGGCCGCGTAGATCACGACCACCAGCGGCCTCAGTCTCCTGGGTACTCTCACTCCGGGTTCACCATGCTCCTTCTATACATCCTCGCCGACCGTAGAAACCTGGACGACGTTCGTCGAGCCTGGCACGGACCCGGCCGTCCCGCCCGTGAGGATGACCTCATCGCCGTCCTTGAGGTGTCCGGCCCCCCTGGCGGCCTCGATGGCCCGCCCGAAGCGGTCCTCCAGGGAGCCGGCCTGTTCCCCGTGGATGGAGACCACGCCCCAAACGAGCGCGAGCATCCTGACCGTGTGCTCGATGGGGCTTATGGCCAGGATCTTGTTGGGCGGCCTGAAGCGGGCGACCCTTATGCAAGATAGCCCGGTCTGGGTCGAGGTCAGGATAGCTTCGGCCCCGAGGTCTTCTGCGAGCTCGCAGGCCGCGTGCGTAACGGCGTCGTAGCGATCGCCCCGCCCCCAGGAGGCCGAGGCCGGGATGTCCCGCCCGTAGTTTATGGCCCCTTCCGCGGCCCGGCAGATCCGCTCCATCTCCTGCACGCTCTGCATCGGATAGCGCCCGACGGCCGTCTCCCCAGAGAGCATCACCGCGTCGGCCCGATCGAAGATCGCGTTCGCCACGTCGGAGACTTCGGCGCGCGTCGGACGGGGGTTCCGGATCATGGAGTCGAGCATCTGTGTGGCCACGATGACCGGCTTGCCGAGCCGCCTGCAGCGCGCGACCATGCGTTTCTGCTCTATGGGGACCATCTCGGCGGAGAGCTCGACCGCGAGGTCCCCGCGCGCGACCATGATGCCGTCCGAGGCCCCTATTATCTCCTCGATGTTGTCTATAGCCTCGTGCTTCTCGATCTTGGAGATAACGGGCACGTTGCCGCCGAACTCCTTTATCCGCTCCTTGACCTCCCTGACCTCGTCCGCGGTGCGCACAAAGGACATCGCCACCCAGTCAGGGCGGAGCTCCTCCATCCCGAAACGCAGGTCCTCGACGTCTTTGGGCGTGAGGCCCCTTATGGAGAGGGTAGAGTCGGGGAAATTGAGCCCCTTGTGGGACGAGACGGGGCCGCCTTCGAGGACCTCGCAGACGACCTCGCCATCCTCGACGCTCTCGACGCGCAGCCCGATGAGGCCGTCGTCTATCAGGAGACGATGGCCGGGGCGCACGTCGTCGGCCAGCTTATCGTACGAGGTCGAGAGCCGGCTCGCGTCACCCGTGAAGTCTCCGGGCGCGATAACGACCCTGCTGCCCTCTACCAGCTCCGTCTCGCCCTCGACCTCACCGGTCCGGATCTTGGGCCCCTGGACGTCCTGCAAAATGGCGACGTTGCGCCCAAGCTCCCTGGCGGCGGCGCGTACGATCCCGGCGTTCTTCAAGTGCATACTATGCTCGCCGTGGGAGAAGTTGAACCTCGTCACGTCCACCCCGGCTTGCACGAGCGACCTGATGGCCTCCTCCGAGGAGGTGGCGGGACCCAGGGTCGCGACTATCTTCGTCCTGCGCAACGTCAGCCCTCTCTCCCCGGCTTCACCCTCGGGTTGAAAGCCGACAGACCAGGATAGAAGGCCGAACTTCCGAGCGCCTCCTCTATGCGCAACAGCTGGTTGTACTTGGCGACGCGTTCGCCGCGGGCGGGCGCGCCAGTCTTGATCTGGCCCGCGTTCACCGCCACGGCGAGGTCAGAGATCGTAGCGTCTTCGGTCTCACCGCTGCGGTGGCTGATCATCGTGGTGTAGCCCGACTTGTGCGCGAGCTCCATCGTCTCGAAAGTCTCCGTGAGCGTGCCGATCTGGTTTACCTTTATGAGGATGGAGTTTCCGACGCCTTCGCCGATGCCGCGGGCGAGGATCTTCGGGTTCGTCACGAAGAGGTCGTCGCCGACGAGCTGCACCCTGTCTCCCAGCCTCTCGGTGATCATGGTCCACCCCTCCCAGTCGTCCTCGGCGAGGCCATCCTCGATGCTCAGTATGGGATATTCGTCGCACAGGCCCACGTAGTAGTCCACCATCTCCTCTCGGGAGAGCTTCTTACCCTCGCCGGCAAGATCGTACGCGCCGTTCTCGTAGAACTCGGAGGCGGCGGGGTCGAGCGCGAAGGCTATCTGGTCTCCTAGTGAGTACCCGCTCCTCTCTACGGCCTCCGAGATGAGCCCGAGCGCGGCGCCGTTGCTCTCCAGGTCGGGCGCGAAGCCACCCTCGTCGCCGATGCCTCCTGAGAGCCCTCGCTCGGCGAGAAGCTTCTTGAGCACCTGGTAGACCAACGCGACCGAATGGAGCGCCTCCGCGTAGGTGTCGAAACCTACGGGCACGACCATGAACTCCTGGAAATCCACGTTGTTGGCAGCGTGGGCGCCGCCGTTCAGGATGTTGGCACAAGGCACGGGAAGGGTGTAAGCCCCGACTCCGCCCAGGTAGCGATACAGCGGGAGTGCGGTGGCCTCAGCGGATGCCTTGGCAGCCGCCAGCGAGACGCCGAGGATCGCGTTGGCCCCCAGGCGACCCTTGTTGTCCGTACCGTCCGCTTCGATCATGGCAAGGTCGAGGGTTCTCTGGTCGGCGGCGTCGAGGCCGACGACCACCTGTGCCAGCTCCGTATCCACGTTCTCGGCGGCGTTCAGTACGCCCTTGCCACCGTAGCGTTCCCCCTCCCCGTCACGCAGCTCGACCGCCTCGTTCTGGCCCGTAGAGGCCCCAGAGGGGACCGAGGCCCGCCCGACGAACCCGCTCACCGTGGCCAGCTCCACCTCGACCGTCGGATTTCCCCTGGAGTCCAGGATCTCTCGCCCGTGGACAGCGATGATCTCCGTCATTATCCTCCCCGGTTTTAGGTTTCAGGCTACAGGCATCAGGTGTCAAGTTTTACTTCTGATGCCGTGCCGGCGTCTCTAGATCGTTACCCATCCTCACAGATTTCTATCATGGCCCGCTTCTTGCAGACCATTCTGCGCGTTACTCTACGCGCTAACGCAGCGCCGCGCCACCAAATGAGCGGGTTTCCAGGCCCTCGCTCCTCCCACAAGCAGTTTACCTGAAGCCTGAAACCTGTAGCCTGATGCCTCCTTGATGCCTATCCTTGATCCGGCGGCTCGTAGCCCTTCAGGTACTTGACGTCGCGCTGTTTTTTCTGTTCCTCGATCCACTTGTTGAACGCCTCGGACTGCTTTTCGGTAGCGAGTTGGGACCTTATCTGCGACTCGACCTCCTGAAGTGAGCGGGTCTGCTCGGACTTTACGTCCGTAACCTTCAGGATGTGGTAGCCGAACTCGGTCTTGACGGGACCGACGATCTCATCCTGCTCGGCCTCGAAGGCGGCCTGCTCGAACTCGGGTACGGTCTCGCCCTTGCCGAGGCAACCGAGGTCCCCACCGTTCTCGGCGCTGCCCGGGTCCTGGGAGTTCTCCTTGGCGAGCTCCGCGAAGTTCCCACCGTTCTCCAACTGCTGCTTTACGTCCTCGGCCTTCTCTTTCTGGTCTTTGTTGAAGAGGATGTGCCTGACGCAACGCTGCGAGGGGGTCGTGAACTGGGCTTCCTTGTTCTTCTCGTAGTAGGTCTGGATCTCTTCGTCGGAAGGCTCTGCGTTGCCGGTTACCCTCTCCTGTACTTCCTGGACGGGGAGGTTCTCGCGGATGTCCTCGCGGAGCTGTTCCTCCGTGATGTTGTTCTGCTTCAGGGCCTGCTCGTAGGCCTCCTGGTTGCTCACGTCCTGCCCCGAGGAGCGGGCCTGGTCGCCCACCTGTTCCTTGAGCTTCGCGAGTTCCTGGTCGACCTCTTTGTCGGAGACCGTTATGTTGTGCTCCTGGGCGTAGGCCTTGGCTATCTCGATGCTGACGAGTTGGGGCAGGATCTGCTGTACGGTAGCCTGGTACTGGGGGTCATCTTTGGGGACGCCGCTCTGCTCGGCGAATTCATCCAACTCTCCCTGCGTGACGTCTCCGCCCTCGAAAGTCACCACTTTCTTGGCCTGGGAGTCGACATTGGCGGTCGGCTCGGCAGGAGAGCAGCCCGCCACGACGAGTATGGCGACCCCTACCAACAAGTAGACGTATAACATCCTGTTCTCGAAAAACTTGCTCAAGACGACGAAGAACCTCACTGTATAGATGCCAGAGACCGCCCGGGATTATAGCACGCAGGATGACAAGGTCAGCCTGCCCGCGCGAGCGCCTGCAGCGAATCTTCCGCCAGGACCAGGGGATCCGAACCAGGGGCGCGGACCGAAGTCCTGCCCGTCCTCGTCGTGACGGTTCCACCCGTAGCCTTCCTTATGAGGGCGGGGGCGGCCGAGCCCGCCGTGGCGCCGGTGATGGTGAGGTTGTCCGAACGGTACGTGACTGAGGTAGCGCCAACTTCCCGCGCGAGGAGCTTGACCCGCGAGATGCCGAGCAGGTTCCTGGCCGGCTCGGGGAGCGCCCCGAAGCGGTCGACGAGCTCCTCGGCCAGGTCTTCCACCTCGGCCAGAGAGCCGAGGCCCGAAGCCCTGCGGTAGAGGTCCACGCGTTCGATCTCATCCATGACGTAGCCCGGCGGCAGGTAAGCGTCGAGCGTGAGCTCCACGATAACGGGCCGCTCTTCGCGCCGCTCCTCGGGCTCGCCCCTTGCGGCAGCGACAGCTTCTTCCAAAAGGGTCAGGTACATCTCGAAGCCGACGGCCGCTATGTGACCCGACTGCTCGGCGCCGAGCAGGTTTCCCGCGCCCCGGATCTCCAGATCGCGCATAGCGATGGCGAACCCGCTCCCCAGCTCAGTGAAGTCCATCAACGCTTCGAGCCGTTTCTGTGATTCGACCGTCGCCCCCAGAGGGGCAAACAGGTAAGCGTAGGCCTGCTCGGTGGAGCGTCCGATCCTGCCCCGTAGCTGGTAGAGTTGGGCGAGCCCCATAGCGTCGGAGCGGTCGACGATAAGGGTGTTCGCCGTGGCGACGTCGAGCCCGCTCTCGACGATGGTCGTCGTGACGAGGACATCGGCCAGCCCGTCGAGGAAGTGCTTCATCACCCCCTCAAGCGCCCGCTCGGGCATCTGCCCGTGTGCGGTTACGAAGCGCACGTCGGGCAGCAGTTCGCGCAGCCTCTCTGCGACCTCGTCTATGCTCTCCACGCGGTTGTGGACGAAGAAGGTCTGTCCGCCGCGGGCGACCTCCCGCTCGATGGCATGCTTTACGAGGTCCTCGTCGTAGGGACCGACGTGCGTTAGGATGCTGCGCCGTCCAGCCGGGGGAGTCTCGATCACGCTTATGTCCCGCAAAGAGGCGAGGCCCATCTGCATGGTGCGCGGGATGGGGGTCGCCGTCAGAGTGAGGACGTCTACGGAGGTCTTGTACTCCTTGATGCGCTCTTTGTGCCTGACGCCGAAGCGCTGCTCCTCGTCTACGACGACGAGCCCGAGGTCACTCGGCCTGACCTCGGACCCGAGCAGCGCGTGCGTCCCGACGAGCACGTCTACCTCCCCGGACCGAAAGTCGGCCAGTATCCTGCGCCGGTCGGCCGGCAGGGTAAAGCGCGAGAGGCTCTCGACCCTGACGGCGTAGGAGCCGAGCCTCTCCATGAGAGTCCGTTCGTGCTGCTGCACGAGGATCGTAGTCGGGGCGAGCATCATGGTCTGTTTTCCGGCGAGCGCCGCCTTGAAGGCGGCCCGCACGGAGACCTCCGTCTTGCCGAAGCCGACGTCACCGCAGACTAGACGGTCCATCGGATGGGGTCTCTGCATGTCCGACTTGACGGCGGTGATGGCCGATTCCTGATCCGGGGTCTCCTGGTAAGGGAAGCCCTCCTCGAGCTCCCTCTCCCACTCCCCGTCCTCGGGGAAGGCGAAGCCGGGGGCCGAGGCCCTCGCCGCGTGCAGTCGCAGGAGCTCGCCGGCGAGCGCCTTGACCCGCTTTCGGACCCTGTCCGTGACCTGCGCCCACGTCGCGCCACCGAGCTTGTCGAGGCGCGCACCGTCGCCGCCCACGTACTTGTGCAACAGCTCCATCTGCTCGTACGGCACGAAGAGCGTGTCGCCACCACGGTAGCTCACCCGCATGTAGTCGCGGGTGGATCCGAGTACCTCCTGGGCGACGAGCCCCTCGAAGCGCCCGATACCCTGCATGGCGTGCACGACCAGATCCCCGACCTTCAGGTCGGCAAAGGAGGCGAGCGACCTGCCGCCCGTACGGCGCCTCGCCTCGCGCCTGCGGCCGAGCAGGGAGTCCCTCCTGACGACCGCAATCCCGCCTTCGGGGTAGGTGAACCCCTCCTCGACCTCCCCCGGCAGGGCGTAGAGACCAGGCGGCAGATTGGCGTCGACCCGCGCGGCCTCGCGCATGGTGCGGTGGATCTCCCCGAACGCGTACACCGTCCGCCTCGCCTCCCCGCGGGAGGAGCACGCGACGAAGACAACGAGCCCATCCTCGACGAGCACGTCGAGCCTGCGGGCCGCCTCCCTCAACGTGTCGGCGAACGCCGCGACCGGTGGAGCCGAAATCGTCTCTCCTTCTTCACCGAGCGAGAACTCGACGTCGGGATCCAGCATCCCCCTGTCGTAGAGCTCGTGGACGAGCCCTTCTACGTCTTCGGAAACATCTTCCTGTGGCTCCTCACGCCAGATCTCGACATCCTCGGGAAGCATCGTGCGCGGCGAGACGGGGTTAAGGCCGAGCAGGAGCCGGTCTAGGCCGGGTACCCGGACGCCACGGCGGGCCTCCTCGGGCAAGTCCCCTTCGGTTGCCGCGAGGCCGGCCAGGTCGCCTTCGCGCGCTGCGTAAACCGTAACGGCTTCCAGCTCGCGTACGACGCGCTGGGTGGCCAGAGAGACGGCACGGACGCTCTCAACCTCATCGCCCCACCACTCCACCCGCACGGGCGAACGCCTGGTGCTAGGAAACACATCTACGATGCCGCCACGAACCGCGAACTCACCCGGGCGGGAGACCCTGTCGACCCGCTCGTAGCCGAGGACGACGAGCCGCTCCAGCGTCGCATCGAGCTCGATCTCCGTCCCCGCGTCCAGTTCCATCGGCTCGTAGAGCGGCGTCCGTTCCATCAAGGCCAGCGGTCCTGCCACCACGACGCGGGCCGAGCGCAGCGATCGCAAAGCCCTCTGGCGCCGTCCGACCCTGCTCACGGCGGGGTCGAAGACGTCCCCGTAAGGGGCGCCGCGGGAAGGCAGATGGACGACGGGGCCGTCGGTGAAGACCTCGGCCTCTCGGGCGTACCGCTCGGCCGCCTCCTCGCTCGCCGCGAGCAAGAGCGCGGGACGCTCGGCGTTCGCGGCCAGGTATGCGCGGACCCTGCGCGGGGCCCTGAGGGATCTTGCTTTCGTGCTCTCGCTCACCAGGAGATTCTACCGCCTGAGTGTGGATCTCAATCAACGAGATCCACTTCTGGGATAATCCCTCGAGCCATAGCAATTATCCTGGAGGCCCGTAGATGCCTACTCTCGACGAGCTGAACGAACGCGGTATGGGAACCCTGCCCGGTCTCATCGGGTTGACGATATTGGAGGCGGATGAAGGTAAGATCTCGAGCCGCCTCGATCTCCGCAACGAGCTCATGGCCCCGAACGGCTACCTGCACGCGGCGACGGTGGTCGCCCTTGCTGATACCTCCTGCGGTTACGGAACGTTCGTGAACCTGCCAGAAGGCGCGGAGAGCTTCACGACCATCGAGCTGAAGAGCAACTTCGTCGGGACCAAACGTGGGGGTGCGATCTGCTGCGAAGCGAGGCTTGTCCACGGTGGGCGCACGACGCAGGTGTGGGACGCGACCGTTCTCGACGAGGAGGGCGGCAAGCTGATAGCGCTCTTCCGATGCACGCAGATGGTCCTCTACCCGCGCTGAACGGGCCCCTTCTTCCGGGGAGCGATGCCCGTGATGAGGACGACGCTCGTGAGGATGATCCCGAGCCCGGCCAGCGTGCCAATCCCGAACGGCTCGTCGAGGAGCAGGACGCCGAACAACAGCCCGAAGACGGGCACGAGTAGCGTGACGGTGAGCGTGCTTGTGGGCCCAACGTTCTCGATGAGCCGGAAGTAGATCAGGTAAGCCACCGCGGTCGAGAGCAAAGCCAGCCCGAGCATGGAGAGGGTTACTACGGTCGAAGGCGCTCTTTCGGGAACGCTAACGACGGCGAGGGGTAAGAGGAGCGCCCCCGCCGCACCCAGCTGGCCTATAGCCATTCCGAGTGGCGGGATGCCCGAAAACGACCGCTTGGCGTAGGTTGCGCCCAGCGCGTAAGAGAGCGAAGCAAGCAGCATCGCCGCCACGGCCAACAGGACGGCCCCGTTCAAGGGGAGCGGATCCCAGCCAACGAGCACGCTGACCCCGAAGATCCCAAGAACTACGCCGATGGCTTTTCTGGCCGTCAGGGCGTCGCCCATCCAAATTGCTGCCACTATCGCGGTGAACATTACGGTGGTCGCGTTCAGGATGGCGGCGAGGGAGGCCGTCAGGTATATCTCGGCGGCGGAGATCAGGGAGAAAGGCACGGCCGCGTTCAAGAACCCGAGGACGAGGAACGACCTCCACCGGCCCCGGATCTTCGGCATGCTGCCGACGGCGAGGGCATAGAGAAACAGGGCCGCGACAGCGAGACCGACTCGCAACTCCACGAGCAAGAAAGGCCCCAATGCGGGCACAGCGATCCGGATAAACAGGAACGAGCCACCCCATAGCGCGCCGAGCATGATGAGACCCGCGAAATCTCTCGGTCTCACATGAAGCTCTTTTCAGGTAAGACGAACGTTGTATTGCACTCTTGACACTTCCGACAGACTAGCTGCCCGCCGCGGCGAGTACGTTGCGCTCGTGCTCGAGCAAGCGCTGCTTGAGGTGAAGCCCACCATTGAACCCACCGAGCGTGCCGTCCGCGGCGATAACCCGGTGGCAGGGTACGACCACGGGCAGAACGTTTGAGGCGTTGGCCCTTCCGACGGCCCTGGCCGCGCCTGGCCGCCCGAGGGAATCCGCGACCTCCCCGTAAGACCTGGTCTCGCCAAACGGGATGCGCGTCAACTCCATCCAAACGGCGTTCTGCCACTCCGAACCGGCAAACGCGAGCGGCACATCGAAGGTCTTGCGCCGTCCGCTTACATACTCGGCCAGCTCTTCTCGGACGCCGGCAGTCCTGGTCTCGTCAGTCACTACAGCGTACCCTTCGTCCTCCAAATCCACTTCCATGACCGGCCCGTAGTCGCTCTCGACGAAGTGCAGCCGCACGAGGGATCCATCTTCGTTGACCGCGAACGCGAGCGGGCCTGCGGGAGACTCTATCTCGTCGACGTAGGCTTTCACGCTACCACCTCTCGTTTCTCTGACGTATCCTTCTCATCACCAAGGCTGGCCCACAGGTGCTGCGCGGCGTAGGCGCGCCAGGGTCTCCACCGTTCTGCGAGAGAGGCGACGCTTCGCCGGTCGCCCGCATGGCCGAGCCTGATGACGGCCTTCCTGACCCCGAGGTCCGACGGAAGAAACGCGTCGGGGTCACCGAGCGCCCGCATCGCCACGTACGAAGCGGTCCACGGACCTATCCCCCGTAATTCCAGCAACCGCTGTTCGACCTCCTCACGCTCGGAGCCGGGGTCGAGCAAGATCCCACCTCCCGCGAGGACACGCGCCAGGGTGCGCAAGGTTTCGCGACGCGCACCTGGAACCCCTAGGCCCTCGAGTGCCGCCCCGGCTACGGCGTGCGGCCCTGGGAAGAGATGTGTAGGTTCGCCGTCTCGGGCTGCGAGCGTCTCGGGGAGCGGCTCTCCACAGTGGGCGACGAGCCGGCCGGCGACGGTGCGCGCGCCGGCCACGGAGACCTGCTGGCCGAGCACCGCACGGAAGGCGAGTTCGGCGCCATCCACGCTCCCAGGCACGCGCCGGCCCGGCGAACGACGAACGAGCGCGCCGAGGAGTGGGTCGGCCCCGAGTACGTCGGCGACGGCGACGGGATCCGCGTCGAGGTCGAGTAGCGAGCGGCATCGCTGTACCGCGCTCCCGAGGTCCCTCGAGTTCTCGAGCCTGAGCGCACACCGGACGTGGTCGCCGCCGTCGGAGAGGGCGACGACACCAGCGCCGTGTGGCAGACGCAGCGTCCGCCGGTACGTCTGCCCATCGAATGTCTCTACGCCGGCTACTGCACGCGTGCCGAGAAAGCGCAGCATACCGTTCGCGTCGAACGGTGTCCTGAACGGCAGCCGGAGCGGGATCTCCCCGCGTACCAGCTCATCGCGAACCGCCCGCCCGCGCCGCAGCTCTCTCGGGGTCACGGCGAAGACCTCGCGGATCGTGTCGTTGAACTGGCGTATGCTCGTGAATCCGGCGGCGAACGCAACCTCGGTGACGGGTAGATCTGTGGTCTCCAAGAGCAGCCTGGCGGTGTGGGCGCGCCGCGCGCGGGCGAGCGCGAGCGGACCGGCACCAACCTCGGCACAGAGCAGGCGGTGAAGATGACGCCGCGTGTAACCGAGCCGCCGCGCGAGTCCTGCAACACCGTCCCTGTCGACCACGCCGTCAGCGATGAGCCGCATCGCCCTCGCGACGGTGTCGGCCCTGGTGTCCCATTCTGGAGAGCCAGGCACGGCGTCGGGCGCGCACCGCTTGCAGGCGCGAAAACCGGCGTACTGTGCGGCGGCCGCCGTCGGATAGAAGCGGACGTTGGACCGCTTGGGCGTCGCGGCAGGACAACTGGGCCGGCAGTAGATCCCCGTGGAGGTAACAGCGACGTAGAACCATCCGTCGAAGCGGACGTCGCGGCCGCGTACGGCGCGATAGCGATGTTCGAACTCCTTCAGCATGACGACATTGTCGCATCCAACAGGCGAGATTACTGGCGGAAATCGGACATCGGCATCTTTGGAGTCGGTCCTGTCGCAAAGAGTGATGTGTGGGTGCTCTGCTTGCCTGGGGTACGCGCTCGGCGGCCGGTGGAGGATAGTAGAAGTCTTCACGTCTTTCGTCGGGGCCGCAGTCCTCATAGTTCTCATCGCCGTAACGGTCTGGTTCTTCTGGCGCAGGCGGATGATGCACAAGTAGATGCAGCGCATGAGCGTGGGAGGTCATAGCAGGTTCGCCTGCAGGGCTCGCAGCGCGAGAACGGTTCCTACCCCTATCACCATCGCGGCCGGCAGGCTACCAGTCCTAAGGGAGACGGTCACGACAACGATCGCGGCCAACATTTCGACGGGCCCGCCCATAAGGATAGTAGGGGCGACGAGCGAGACGAGGATTGCACCCGGTATCTGATCGAGCCACGCCCCTGCTCGCTCGGAGAGGTCGAACCTGCTCGCGAGCCAGAGCCCACCCGCGCGGGTGGCGTACGTCGCGAGCGCCATCAAGACGATCGCGAACAGGGTGCCGGTATTAATGGCCACGCCGGACCACCCCTGCGAAGCTCCCCGCGAGACCACCGAGCAGGATGTACCACTGGCCCGGCAGCAAGTGGTGCGCCGCCACCGCGACCGCGGCAGCCACCGTCCAGGGGAGAACGTCGGACTTCCCGTTCCACATCCCCGCGATGAGCGCCAGAAACACGGCGGTGAACGCGAAGTCGAGCCCCCAGCGTGAGGGGTCTTCCACAACACCGCCAAGGGCGCCGCCGGCGAATGTGGACCCTGTCCAGGCGAGGAACATCAACAACCCGCCGCCGATCAGAAATGCGGCGTCGCGGCGACCTTTGGCAAACTCGCCCATGGTGAGCGCCCAGTTCTCATCGGCCATGAAGAACACGGACCCATAAGCCTTGAGCCGTGGCAACTTCGAGAACACGGGCGCGAGCGTCGCGCCCATCAGCACGTGCCTGAGACCAACGACGAGCGTAGCGAGGACGATGGTGGCTACCGGCAGCGGGGCCGCCCAAAGCCCAAGCACAACAAACTGTGCAGCCCCCGAGAATACGAGCGCGCTCATCAGGGCGGCCTCGGCGGCGCCGAGACCGGCCTGTCCCGCCAGAGTCCCGAACACGAGGCCGATGCCGCAACCGCTGATCGCGATCGGTACGCATCTTCTCGCCCCCGCAAGCGCCCCCGCGAGGGTGAACGTCATCCGGCCATCCTTCCCCGTGGTGTTCTCCTCCGCCACGACGCCCTATCTAAGAAACGTCCGGTAGAGTGGCCTGGCGAGCACGCCGAACATCCCCGATGGCCTGCGCCCGCCGACAGCCCCGGAGTTGCGTGTAAGATCGAGGCGCCAGCCGCGGCGCCGCCGCCGGTATCCGGCCCGGCCAGGATAACCCGCCCGCGACTCCGATGCGATGATCTCCGCAGCACCTATCTCACGCGCCAACTCTTTCGAGCCCCGGTACAACGCCAGTGCCAGCCGTTCCTCGCCCGCCCACGGGTCCGCAACGAGTAGCCCAAGTATTAGCCGCTTGGACTCCATCCGGTAACGCACCGCGCCAAGCACCTTTCCGTCCTTCTGCGCGACGATGAACCTCTCCTCGAAGGCGACCCATCGCGGTATACCATTCAGTTCCAGAAGATCCGCGACCGCGGACTCCTCCTCGGCGAGTCCCCAACCCACCTTCAAACCCTCCAACTCCCTGGTCGCACTGCGCTTGCCCTCCTCGACGCCTCGACGAGCCTTACGCAAAGCACCCGCGATCCTACGCTCCTCCGCCTCGCGTAACAGCTCTTCCTGCCGTCCTCTTGCCAACTCCATATGGAACGGATCGATCACAACTCACCTCCATGCTCGCCAATTGCGTTATAATTGTCACGCTGACATGGGACAATTATAACTGGCTGGGTGTCATAGGACAATAGGTTAATTTATGGATTTGCGGATAAATTCGAAGAGTCACGTACCCGTACACGTACAGTTGGAGGGGCAGATCAAGCACCTCATTCTGACGGGCAACTTCGAGGTTGGGAGCCGGTTGCCGAGCATCAGGGCGATGGCGGGATTTCTACGGGTGAACAGGAACACGGTGGCGCGGGTGTTCTCCGACCTAGAGCGGGAGGGTTACGTGGAGAGCCGCCGCGGCAGTGGCGTCTACGTGGTCGAGCCTCCTGTGGAGGCGGAAGATTTGAGGCGTCACGAGCTCTTGGAGAGGGTTATGGATCTCGCGTCGGCGCAGGGCGTGCCGGTCGATGATCTGGCGTATGCGTTACTCGCGCGGGCCGGTGCGAAGCCGAAGGAGAAGACGCCCATCCTCTTCGTCGAATGCACGCGGGCGGAGCTGGATCAGTTCTCCTCCGAGCTAGAGGATCAACTCCCCGTCGAGGTAGAGCGGGTCTTACTCGAGGACCTCGCAGACAGGGTCTCGGACGCCGAAGACCTGCCGTGGCGACTCGCGGTAACGACGTTCTTCCACATCCACGAGGTGCAAGACATAGTGGAGCCGCACGGGATAGAAGCGGTCGCGCTACTGGCCGAGGCGACGTTGGAGAGCCTGCAGAGGTTGATGGAGCTTCCGTCGGGGACTCCGGTCGGGGTCGTGGGCTGGGGCCGCACGTGCATGGAGAATCTCTCACGTTCCATCGAAGGCGCTGGCCTCGACCATCTGAACTTCGTCCAGGTCTACATAGACGAGGAGCCTGAGGAAGTGCTTGCCACCCTCGGCGGGATCGAGCGTGTGGTGTGCGCCAGCATCACGGCCAGACGGCTCCGCGAACTCGGTATCCCGGAGGATTTGGAGATCATCGAAGAAGACCGAATCCTGGATCAGGGCGGCATCGAGATGCTAGGCCGGATGCTCCGCCAGCGGCCGTGATGTGCATCCCTGCCATGAGGACATCACCCGCATCCGAGCTTGCGTGTTCCCGTTGAACAGAGATCCTCAAGTTTCGGAGATGGGCAACTCGAGCGGCACCGGGTAGCGTCCGCCCACATCTCAGACGTAGTCAGACGGCTTCAAACGTCCCACATCTTTGCCGGAGCGGCGCTCAGGAACTCGCGGACCACGCGGGCCAGATCCAGGGGCCGGTTATGGACGAGAGTGTGGGGTCCGTCCGGTATCACGACCAGCCGGCCCGTCGGCAGGAGGCCAGCCACTTCCTCCGCCCAGCGCTGCGAAACGACCGGATCCCAGGATCCCCGCGCCACCAAAGCGGGTACCCGAACGCTGGGGAGCTTCTCCTCGATGGGATCCTCGAGGGCATACCGGAAGGTTTTCAGGAGGCGACGAAGACCGCAACGCCAGTATTCTCGCAGCGCGATCGGCGTCAGCGAACCGCGCTCGCCACGGGAATTCCATATCCAACGCCAGGTCTGCTGGCGCATCGTGCGTGCCTCTGGGTCCATGGTCGGCCCCTGCAACACTACGCGCTCGACGAGATCCGGATGCCGCACCGCCAGGCGCACCACCAGCTGGCAACCGACAGAGTTGCCCAGGAAAACGGCACGCTCCAGCCCGCATGCGCGCGTCCAGGCAACCAGACGATCGGTGAGCTCGGCCAGATCCAGAACCTGCGGTGGTTTATCGCTATCTCCGAATCCGGGCAGGTCGGGCGCGAGGACGCGGTAGCTCGGGGCCAAAGCCTCGGCGAGGGGGACCATGGACCTGCTCGCGACCCCAAGCCCGTGCACCAGGATTATCGGCGGAGCGCCCTCGGGCGGGGTTTGTGTGGAGAGGCGAGCATGCATCCTCAGGCCCCCGACTTCGGTCCACGCGCTCTTTAGTTCAGCCGTTCGCCGTCCCACGCTTCTCCGTTCTCGCTGACGCTTCCCTCGTTTACGACCGTCCCTGGCCATACTATCAGCCTTCCGGCATCAAACACTCTCAACGAAGTGCTGGTGAAGCAGGGTGGCTTTGCCTGCCCCACTTCACCAAGTAAGAAAGCCTTTATGCCTCCCTCGACGGGCGGTCGCCAAGGACGAGCCCAAGCTAAGTATCTTCTCCTGCTACGGGATCTAGATGCCGTAATCCAAAGTGACGTGGATCATGCACTAGCGACCGGTCTCGGACCGGACGGCGTTGGCACGGGCCGCATCCCTGATAAAGGCGGCCAGGCCAGGGGTCTGCGTATCATAGTTGGAGCGGAATCGTTCGTCGCTGACGTACATCTGTGTCAGGCCGCGGTGTATCTCGTAACCACACTCGTAGAACCAGCGGCTGATGTGCCGGCGGTGGGCCTCGGCTGCCGCCATGGCCTCCTCGCTATCGGGTGCCAGGCCAGCTTCGAACGCCGCGGTCAGGCGGGCGCGTATCTCTTCCTCCTCGGCCTTGAGCCTTTGCCAGTCCTCCTTGTCGTAGCTAGATACTCGCCGCTGAGACTCCTTGTACGCTTCGGTCCCGCCCCAGCGCTCCTCTGCCTCTTCGGCGTAATCCTCGGGACGGAACTCGCCGAAGACCTCGAGGCGTTCCTCCGGCGTCAGTGGTATGTCCATGGTCCTTGCCTCCATTTCGCGGTCGATTGCGTCGACCATCGCGTTCAGACGCTCTATCCTCTCGGTCAGCAGACCGCGCTGGCGACGCAGGTGCCCGAACGCATCGGTGCGCGGATCGTCAACGATGGTCGAGATCTCACCCAGGGTGAACCCGAGCTCCCTGTAGAACAGGATCCGCTGCAGCCGCTCCAGATCCCGGTCCTCGTAGATGCGGTAGCCGGCGGCGCTACGTCCGCCCGGCGATAGCAGCCCAACCTCATCGTAGTGGTGCAACGTCCGGACCGTCACACCCGAGAGGTCAGCCACCCTGCCAACGGTGTAGCTTGCCGTCCCCTGTTCGCTCACGATTCACCTCCTGTGCACAGGAGAGTCTAAAGCCTCACGCAGCGTGAGGGTCAAGCGATTCTGTAGAAATTCTTCGCGAAGGTTCGACCTTCCGCACATCACTCTCAGACGCGTACGTTGAAGCGGTTCATCGCGGCTTCGGGGCCGTGCTCGACCAGGAACTCGACCGCGTCGGCGGCTTTGGGGATGGAGTCTTTCACGACCGGGTCCATGCGGGAGAGCACGTAGTCCGTGACCGTGACTCCTGCTGGCGGGCGTCCGATCCCGATGCGCACCCGGACGAAGTCATTGCCTAGCCTCCCTATGATGGAACGCAGGCCGTTATGCCCGCCCGCGCCGCCTCCGACCTTGACGCGCACCGTCCCCGCCTCCAGGTCGAGGTCGTCGTGGACGACGATGAGGTTCTCCGGCTTGTAGTCCGACACGGCGGAACCTGTGTTGTTCATGAACGTCGTAGGCTTGAGGAGGGTGGCGTTGTTAGGACCCAGCAACACAGGGGCCGCTTCGGCCTTCTTCCTCTTGCGCCAGGAGCCGTCGTGACGCTTCGCGAGCTCGTCGGCGACCAGGTAGCCGGCGTTGTGACGGGTGCGTTCGTAGGAGCGTCCTGGGTTACCGAGGCCGACGACAAAGGGGGACCGGATCGGCCCCCCCTCGTCCCTTTCGTCTGTCCCGAAGAAGGAGCGGACCAGCCTAAGCCTGGACGTTCTGCCCAGCGGGGCCCTCTTCGTCATCCTCCTCGGACGCCTCTTCACCCTCGGCAGCCTCCTCGAGCTCGGCAGCCTCCTCAGCGGCCACTTCCTCTTCCGTCGGCTCCTCGACGATGCCGGCGGCCTCCATCTCCTCCTCGGTAATCTCCGTCGGCGCCGTGATCGTAACCGCGACCGCTTCGGGCTCCGAGAGCAGCGTCACGCCCTCGGGGAGCGTGAGGTCCCCAAGGTTCAGGTTCTCGTGCATACCGAGTCCCGAGACGTCGATCGTGATCTCCTGCGGGATGTCGCCGGGGAGGGACTCGACCTGGATCTCGTAGGCGACCTGCTGCAGCACGCCGCCTTCCTCCACGCCCGGCGCCTCGCCAACGACGGCGATCGGGACAGTGACCTCGATGCGCTCGGTCATGTTCACCGGCGCGAAGTCGACGTGGACGAGGACCCCCGAGACAGGGTCGCGCTGCGCGTCCACGACGCGGGCCGTGGAGGTAGCCCCGTCAAAGTCTATGTTGTAGAGGGCGTTATCCCCGAAGTGATGGAGAGTGTAGTCCACGATCTTCGTCGGGACCGCGAGCGCCGTGCTGCCGCCGGCCTCGTTACCCTCGCCGTAGAGCACAGCAGGAGTCATCCCCGAAGCCCTGAGGCGTCGGGCCGCGTTCTTGCCCCGCGCTTCGCGCTCGTGCGCCTGTAGATCCACGTTGTCTGCCACGTCTCGCTCCTAACGGTCTAGAAGAGTTGGTTCTCGCCCATAAAGACCTCGCTTACCGACTCGTCCGTGAAGACATTCTTGATAGTGCTCGCGAGGATCGGTGCGATATTTAGCGTTCTGATCTTAGCCCGCGGCTCGGCCTCCTTCAAGGGCAGCGTGTTCGTCACGACGACCTCCTTGAGGGGGGATTCGTCGAGCTTGCGGTAGGCGCCGCCCGAGAACTCACCGTGGGTCGCGGCGGCGCTCACCTCTAGGGCACCCTCGTCGACCAGGCGCTTTGCCGCGTTCACCAGCGTACCGCCGGTGGCGATCACGTCGTCTATCATGATCACACGCTTGCCTTCCACGTTACCTATGACATGCGTTACCTCGGAGCTGTCGGGCCTGTCGCGCATCTTGTTCACGATGGCCCAGGGGAGCCTCAGGTGACCGGCGAGCTGCTTGGCCACCTTGACCTCGCCGGTATCCGGGGCGACGACAACGGCGTCTTCGGCGTCGCGGAAGCCCTGTTCCGCGAAGTAGTCGACGAACGTGTGCATCGCCGTCAGATGGTCCACGGGAAAGGAGAAGTAGCCCTCGATCTGGCCCGTGTGCAGGTCCATCGTCATCACCCGCTCGGCGCCCGCGGCCGCTATCATGTTGGCCACCAACCTCGCCGTTATGGGCTCGCGCGGCTTGGTCTTCCTATCCTGGCGCGAGTAGGCATACCACGGGATGACGGCCACTATCCTCTTGGCCGAAGCCCTATTAGCCGCGTCGATCATGATCAGGAGCTGCATCAGGTTTCTGTTGACCGGCTGGCACAACGACTGGACGATGAACATGTCGGCCCCACGGACGCTCTCGAGGTACCTGGCGTAGAGCTCCCCACCGGGAAACTCTATCAACTCGACCCCGGTCAAGTCCATGTCGAGCCGCTCGGCTATGCTCTCGGCCAGGGTTGGGTAACCCTCGCCGCTGACTATCATCAGCCGCTTCTCCGTGGTCTGCGTCAGATAGCCGTTCTGCATCATCGTCGCGCTAGCCCTCCGTCTCTTTGTTGGCCGACTCGCTTTGCTGCGCCCTCTTTCTACGCCGCTGAGGAGACTCCCGGATCGCACGCGCCGGGGCCCCCACGGCCAGTTTGCCCGCTGGCACGTTTTTGTTAACCACGGACCCGGCCCCCGTGTAAGCGTCCTCGCCCACGGTGACAGGCGCGATGAGGTTCGTGTTCACCCCTGTATGGGCACCGTCTCTCACCATGGTGCGGTGCTTGTTCTCACCATCGTAGTTTGCCGTTATGGTCCCGGCCCCAAGGTTCACGTCGGCCCCGATCTGGGCGTCCCCCACGTACGAGAGATGAGGAACCTTGCTCCCCGCCCCTACGCGCGAGTTCTTTACCTCGCAGTATGCCCCGACCTTGGCCCCTGGTTCGAGTACCGTGCCGGTCCGCAAGAAAGAGTAGGGACCGACGCTCGCCCCGTCGCCGACCTCGGCCCCGCGTCCGACCGAGTGTTCCACGAGAGCGCCGTCACCAACACGCGTGTCCTGAAGGTCCGTGGAGGGCCCGATCACGCAGTCCGTGCCGACCTTCGTCTCCCCGCGCAACAGGCTTCCGGGCAGGATCACGGTGTCGCGCCCGATCTCCACCGAAGCCTCTATGTGCGTAGAAGCCGGATCCCTCACCGTCACCCCGTCCCTCATGTGGGCGTCCAGGATGCGGCGCCTGAGGATATCCTCGGCCCGCGCAAGCTGGGAGCGGTCGTTGACGAGGTTCGCCTCCTCCGGGTTCTTGAGCCTGTAGGTAACGGCCCGGCTGCGCCTTCCGATCGTCTCGAGTACATCCGTCAGGTACAGTTCGCCGCCCCTATTCTCCGAGGTGAGACCCCCGATCGTATCCCTAATCTCGGAGAGCTTGAAAGCGTAGAGGCCGAGGTTGACGAGCCTGATCCGTCGCTCTGACTCGGTCGCGTCCCTCTCCTCGACTATCCTGACCACGCCGGCGTCCTCGACAACCCTCCCGAGTCCGCTCGGATCCTCCAGCTCGGCCACGAGGACCGTCGCCCCGACGCCGGCGGAACTGTGCCGCTCGACCAGTTCCCCGAGGGTCCCGGCCGAGATAAGCGGACCGTCGCCGTTGACCACGAGGAGGACGCCTTCGTCTTCCCCTTCGAGCGCATCTAGGGCGACGCGCACGGCATCACCGGTCCCGCGCTGCTCCTCCTGCAAGACAGGCTTCGCGTCCTCGGGCAGGACCGCTTCGACGAGCTCGGCCTGATGGCCCACGACGACGAACAGCCCCTCGGGGACGAGGGGCCTGGTAGCATCGATCACGTAGTTGACCATCGGGACACCGCACAGGGTGTGCAGGACCTTCGCCCGGTTCGACTTCATCCTGGTGCCCCTGCCAGCCGCCAGGATCACGGCGAAGATCGGCGAACTCTCAGACATGTACCCGCACCACTCCTATCGCTAGTCTACCCGGCGGTCGCGTACCACACGCTCCTCGGCTGGGGCGGCAGGATTCGAACCTGCGATCCCGGGACCAAAACCCGGTGCCTTGCCACTTGGCCACGCCCCAGTACAGGCCCGCGCAGATTATACCGGAGCGCCTTTTCGCCGTCAGGAATAGCGTGGAGCTCGAAATGCTGGGTGCTGGGACCAAATCTGGACCGACCGCTCGTAGCCTTCCGGCAACTCGATCATTGCCAGTTCGTCGAGACCGAAGATTCCCACATCCGAGTGCTCCGCAGAGTGGGAGACGGCGCGAACGTTCCCAATGAAACAACCGTAGGCCAGCACGAGTACACCAACTCCCGGCAGAACGTCATACACAAATGCATCAAGCAGAGGGCCGATCTCAGCCTCGAGATCCAGCTCTTCCCGAATCTCCCTGGCCAGGCACTCCTCCGGACTCTCTCCAATCTCCAACTTGCCGCCGGGCAGTTCCCACTCTCCGCGCTCGTTCTGGAGCAACACGACTCCGTCCTCACCCAACAAAACGCCTTTGGCTGAGACGGGAAACAAGACACTGCTTCCGTAGGTCCGATCTCCCTGTTCAGACAATCTCCACCCCGCGGGAGATTGGATCGTAGACGCCAATGAAGAACGCATCGACCGTATCCTTCACGATCCTGGCAGTTTCATCGTCGCCAAAAATGCCGAAGACTGCCGTCCCGCTGCCGCTCATCGAAGCCCCCATCGCCCCCGATGCTCGAAGCGACTGCTCGAGCTCGGCTACCTCTGAGACGATGCACCTTGTCACGAACGCCAGGTCGTTGCCTACGGCTGAGGCAAGGGCCGGGAGACTCCCCGAACGCAACGCCGAGACGACAGGCTCGACGGAGTGTGTGCCCTTTGTTCCTGACTCGTCGAAGGTGTGGTAGATCTTGCCCGTCTCCGCGCTCCTGAGCGGTTTGGCGACGACTAGGAGATGGGCCGGGGGCGCAGGAAGCAGCGTGAGGATCTCCCCGACGCCTTCGCCCAAAGCCGTCCCCCCCGAGACGCAGAAAGGCACGTCGGCCCCGACCCCGGCCCCGATTCCACGCAGCTCATCTACCCGCAATCCTAGACCGAATAGCTCGTTCAACCCGACGAGAACCGCCGCAGCATCGGCCGAGCCGCCACCAAGTCCGGCCCCGGCCGGGATCTCCTTGCGCAGCGTGACCTCTACAGGGAGCTCCTTACCGGTCAGTCTCTGTAGCGCCTTCCAGGCCAGGTAGGTAGTGTTGCGTTCCTGCGGTCCAGTCTCCACCTCTTCAGGTTCCAGCGAGAGATCGAAACCTCCAGTTGCACGGCGCAACCCCACCTCATCGGCGAGCGAGATGCTCTGCATGACGGTACCGACCTCGTGGTAACCGTCCGCGCGAAGTCCGAGAACGTCGAGCGCGTAGTTGACCTTGGCGAACGCCCTGAGCCGGACCTCCCGCATCACAACGCCCAGGATAGCGCCGAGTACAAAGCCGCGAAGTCTTCCGGCGCCAGTTCCTCGGCCCTCGCGTTCGGCCCGTACCCAAGGGTCTCCAGGACCCGTGGAGCAGGTCCGCGGGCCGGCTCAGGCAGGTTATTGACGAGCCGTTTGCGGCGGCTTCTGAACGCGCGTAGCACGAGGCGCTTTATCCCCTGGTAGTCACCAGGCGGTTCACTGCGATCCATCTCGACGACCGCGGAGTGCACCCTGGGCGGCGGGTCGAACACCGTCGGGGGGACCCTGTGGGAGATGCTCACCCGCGCCAGAAGCTGCGCGAGCACGGCGTACGCCGCGTAATCCTTGGAACCGCGCTCCGCCGCCATCCTGTGCGCCACCTCGAGCTGCACCATGAACCGCAACGTCCTCAACGTCTCCACTCCCTCGAGCAAGCGCAGCACGAGCGGCGAGGCGATATTGTACGGAAGGTTTGCGGCCAGTCTGTTCGGCGGGGGCTCGAGTCCAGAGTAATCGAAGCGGAGAGCGTCTCCCTCATGAACTATGACATTGTCCCTATTCCGAACGACCTCACGCAAGCTCGGGAGCACGTCGGGATCCAGCTCCACTGCGTGCACCAGGCTCGCCCTCTCGGCGAGGAAAGTCGTCAGGAATCCCCGTCCGGGGCCGATCTCGAGGACCACATCATCCTCCGTTACGCCCGAGGCCACTATCCTGGCGGTATTGGGGTCCTTCAGGAAGTGCTGTCCGAAGCGCTTTTTCGGCGGGCCCAGCTCGGACACCGAGGCTTACACCTCTAGGGGCAGGCCGAAGAGATTGCGGGCGTTACGGGTGGTGAGGGTGGCCAGTTCCTCATCCTCCATCCCGAGCCTCTCGGCGACGAAGCCGGCCGTGTGCACGACGTTTTCGGGCGCGTTCTTTTTGCCGCGCACGGGCTGGGGGCTCAGGTAAGGTGCGTCCGTCTCCACGAGGAGACGTTCCTCGTCTATCAGGCGAAGCACCCTGGCCGTCTCGCTATCCCTGTACGTGACGTTGCCTGCGAGGCCGACGTAGTATCCACGTTCCCTTGCTTCCCTGACCTCGCGTTCGCCACCCTCGAAGCAATGCAGGACGACTGGTACCCTGGCGCTCCCGAGGCAGGCCATCGTATCGGCGAAGGCTTCGCGAGAGTGAATCACTAGCGGCAAGCGCGTATCGTTGGCGAGGGAGATCACATCCTCGAACAGCGCCCGCTGCACCTCTCCCGACCACTCCGAACGGTAGTAGTCGAGCCCGACCTCACCAAGGGCCACTATCCCCGGCGACTCCGAGAGTTCGGCCAGCGCTTCGAGGTCGGCCGCAGTGTACGTACCCGCGTTGTGGGGATGTATCCCCGCCGTCGAGTACACATTGGGCAAGACCGCCGCGAGCTCGGCCCCCCTTTGCGAGTCCTCGACGTCGGTCCCCACGTTCACCACAGCAACGACCCCGACCTCAGCAGCGCTTCTCACCGCGTCCTCCGGCGAGACCTCGAGCCGCAATAGGTGCGTGTGCGAATCCACGAGCATAGCGCCTATCCCCTCTTCCCCGGAGTCATCAGCGAAGGGCATTATAAAGGCGCGTTGGGCTTCAGGCATCAGGCTTCAGGTTTCAGGGGGTCGGCTGCGGAGGCTTACTCGGTCCTTTACCAGCCGTTCGTAGACCTCACCGCGTCGCCGTCCGGATTCCCTGGCCGCCCTTGCGGCCGCCCGCGAGGGGCTCTCCCCTTCTGCCATGTATCCTCGCGCTCGACTTACTACTCCCTCGATACTTTCATTAGCCTTCGCAGCCCCACCGCGAACCACTAGCACGATCTCGCCTTTCACGGTCCCTGAGAAATGTCGGGCGGCCTCCTCGGCCGTCCCCCTGAAGACTTCTTCATGGAGCTTGGTGAGTTCTCGGCACACCGCCACCGGGGCCTCGGGCGGCAAATCTCTCAGCGTCTTACCGAGCCTGTGTGGGGACTCGAAGAGCACGAAGGTGGACGGCTCGGTGGCGACACGCTCCAACAAACCCTTGCGATGACTCCCCTTGCGTGGCGGGAAGCCGGCAAAGACGACCGTATCTGCTGGCAACCCCGAGGCAACGAGCGCAGTGGTAAGGGCCGAAGGTCCAGGGAGGGCCTCTATCTCGACGCCGGCTTCGATGCAGGCGCGCACGAGCCTGTATCCGGGGTCGGAGACGAGGGGGGTGCCGGCGTCGGTGACGAGGGCTATGCGCTCCGTCTTCGCCCGTTCGGCAAGCTCGGGGGTGAGCCTCTTCTCGTTGTGCTCGTGGTAGGGGATGAGATCCCCCTTAATCTCGTAGTGGGCGAGCAGGCGTCCTGTATGCCTGGTGTCCTCGCAGGCTATGAGGTCGGCCTCGCGCAGGTAGCGGAGGGCACGGAGGGTGATGTCCTCCAGGTTGCCTATGGGGGTTGGGATCACTGTGAGGGGCATCTCTCAGGCGCCGAGGAGGTACTCTCCGGAAGATGCGTCCCTGGCGAGCGCCGCGGCGCCGAGGACGCCGGACCTGGGCCCGAGGGTAGCGACCTTGACGTCGGCCAGGTCGCGGGAAGGGGGCCTGGCGCGGAGGATGACTTCTTTGCGGGCCGCCTCTAGTACGAGCTCCCCGGCCTCCATGACGCCTCCGCCGACGGCGACCACCTCAGGGTTGAAGATATTTACGAACCCGGCGAGGCCGACCCCGAGCCACCGCCCTGCCTCGTCCAGGACGGAGAGCGCCACCTCGTCACCTTCGCGGGCGAGCTCTGTGACGTCCTCGCCAAGTATCTGGCGTCGGGCGGCCAGGCGCCCCAGCGCCGAGTCGGGTTGCTCGACCGCAAGCTCTCGGGCGCGGCGTCCTATGGCGGTGCCCGAGGCGAGGGCCTCCAGGCAGCCGTGGTTGCCGCAGGCGCAGCGGGGTCCTGTGGCATGGATGGTCACGTGACCAAGCTCGCCCCCCGAGCCCTGCGCGCCGCGCATCAGGATGCCGTGCGTGATGACGCCGCCCCCGATCCCCGTTCCGAGCGTGACGAAGACCAGGTGGTCGGCCTCGCTGCCAACCCCGAACCGGAACTCGCCCCACGCCGCCGCATTGCCGTCGTTTTCTATCGTGAGGGGCATCCCGATCTTCGGCTCGAGTTCGTCCTTGAGCGGAATCCCCTCGACCGCACGCAGGTTCGCGGAGAACACGACCTTATTCTCCTGGGCGAGGATCAGACCTGGCACGGCGAGGCACACTCCACCAGTCTGGTGACCGTTCCCGACTTCGGAGATAGCCCTGGCGATGGTCTCGACCAGCGTCTCGGGCGAGTGTGGCGTGGGGTAGCGGACCTCGTCCAGGATCTTCCCCTCGGGGGTTACGACCCCGGCGGCGATCTTGGTGCCCCCAACATCGACGCCGATGGCGTTCACCGGCCCGCCTTCCAGTCCACTATCTCCAGCTCGGCCTGCCCAGAGTACCGGCTGCGGGAGACCTTGTAAGCGGCGTCGAAGGGACCCGAGGGCAACCCTTCGGGCTCGCCGGCCATCTTGGCCTTGACCCCGCCTTCGAGGTTGAGGAGGTTCATGCCCTCCCAGATCTTGCGCGAGCCGGCGATCCGCAAGTTCTCCGTAATGAAGATCGGACGGTCGTTCCCGCTTCCGAAAGGGGCGAGCATCTCGTGCCATTCGAGCAGGCCGTTGGAGACGCTCCCTAACGGTATCTCGGCATCGACCTCTATGGCGGGGACGAAGATCTCCGGCCTCTCTTCGCTCTGGGATCTGACGGCCTCGTTGACGCCGGCGACAAAAGCGTCGAAGTTGCCGGGGTTCACGGAGAGTCCCGCTGCCCTGCGGTGGCCGCCCCACTCCCCCATCAGGTGGCGAACCGCGTAGAGGGCGCCGTAGAGGTCTACGTCGGTCTCGCCTGCGCGGGCCGATCCGCCGTAGGAGTCGTCGACCCTGCGGGTAAGTATGGCCGCAGGCCTTCCCGTGGCGCCGGCGACGCGGCCGGCGATCAGACCCGCTATCCCTCCCGTCTCCTCCGTCACGACGACCTTGAAGTCCTGCTCGGGGTCGACCTCGTCCATCGCCCGTTCGACGGCAAACCTGGTCCGCCGCTGCCGCTCCGCGTTGAGCTGGTTCAGGAGGGAGGCTATCCTGAAAGCCTCCCGACGATCATCGGTCAGAAGCAGCTCGAGAGCGGGACGCGGGTTCTTTATCCGGCCAATGGAGTTGATGCGCGGCCCGAGCCTCCACCCGAGGTCGTTCTCGTCGATCTCCCCCCTCACCCCTGCCACCTTGGCCAGCGCCTCGATGCCGGGACGCGCTTCTCCGGCAGTGAGGCCCCTGTTAATGTGCTTGAGACCCATGCGGGCGAGCGCCCTGTTGTCCCCGACGAGAGGCGCGATGTCGACGACGGTGCCGACCGAGACGAGGTCGAGAAGCCGCCCCAGACGTTTCCTGCCCTCGGCGTCTCCGAGCCTGCGGGCGACGGCCCAGGCGAACTTCCAGGCAACCCCCACCCCGGCCAGTGGGTCGTCAGGGTCCCAGAGCTTCGGGTCGAGTACGGCGACCGCCGTATCGGGCGGATCTTCCGGCGGGATGTGATGGTCCGTCACGACCACCTCCATCCCAAGCTCGTTGGCCAGCGCCACCTCACGCCTGTTGGAGATGCCGCAGTCGGCGGTGATCAGGAGGTCGACACCCTCGGCGAAGAGGTCGCGCACGTAAGGTTCCAGGAGACCGTAGCCGGTCTGGCGGGTCGGCAGGCCGACGGTGACGTTGTCCGTGTAGTGCGAGAGCGCAAGGAACAGCACGGCGGCCGAGGTGATGCCGTCGGTGTCGTAGTCGCCGAAGACCCCGATCCTCTCCCCGCCCTCTACGGCCTTCGCAACCCTCTCCGCAGCGACGTTCCACTGCTCTTCATCGGGCATCCCGATAGCGGCGAGCGAAGGGGAGAGGAAGTCCGCGGCCTCACCGGGCGCGACGCCGCGGTTGGCCAGCACCCTTGCGCACAGGAGGTCCACATCAGCCTCCCGCGCAAGCTCAGACACCACCTCCGCATCCGGCTCCAGGAGCCGCCACCGCGCCAAAGAAGTCCTCCTTACACGAAAACCCCAAAACAAGAGTATCGTCATTATACAAACCGAACGTTAGCCATTGGAGGTTTCAGGCTTTAGGCATCAGGCTACAGGAAAAGCCATTAGAGAGATCCGCCGCCGCGCGAGAGGACGCTCAGTCTCCCCAAGCGTACTCGATGTGAAAACCGCAGTAAGCCGGGCCTGGCGCGCAGGTGATCCGCCCCCAAACCAAGACCTGATGCCTGAAACCTGATGCCTTTCAGACCAGTGGACTCAGACTAGCGAGGGTACGCTCGACGACCTTGGCGGGGAGTGGCCGGTGTTCCCACTCCTCCAGGGTCACCTCCTCGGCGTTGGTCTTGTCCACCTCGAACATGCTCTCCATCTGGGCTGCGAGCCTGCGGCTGTAGACCTCGATGTTCAGCTCGTAGTTGCCGAGCATGCTCAGTCGGTCGATGTTCGCGCTCCCTATCGTCGACCACAGACCGTCTGCGGTGGCGGTCTTGGAGTGGATCATGATGTGCCTGTAAAGGAAGATCCTGACACCGTTCTTGAGAAGATCGTGGAAGTGACGCCGCGCGAGCCAGTCTACGGTGACGTGGTTGGAGTGTTCTGGGACGAGCAGTTGTACTTCGACGCCGCGCCGCCTCGCGTCTATCAGGTGCGCTTTCATCGCCCGGTCTGGCACGAAGTAGGCGTGGGTCAGGTAGATGTGGGAGTTGGCGCGGTCTATCGCCTCGATGTACATCTCCCTTATGGGGAAGATCCTCATGTAGGGGTCGTTGCGGCGCACCCTTACGGCAGGGTTCCAATCACGCTCCTTGTTGGGGATTATCCTGGGCAACTCCTCCGTGCGGTGGGCGTTCCAGAAGTCGACGAAAGCGTTGTCCACCTCCCTGGCAGCGTCGCCGCGCACCCTGACGTGCGTGTCGCGCCATCCCGCCGCGTAAAGTGACCCGATGTTGTAGCCGCCGAGGAACGCGACCCTGCCGTCCACGCTCATCACGTGGCGGTGGAATCTGAAGACGTTCCTGGGGTTCAGTATCTTCGCCGGACCCGACAGGGGACGGAAGTGGAGGCGGTGTATCTTCTCGGGAAATCTCTTGAACGAAGGCGGGACGAACACGTTGGCCAAGCCGTCGAAGACGACGTAGACTTCGACACCCTCGCCCGCCTTACGGGCCAGCGCATCCACAAAACGGCGTCCGACCTCGTCACCCTTCCAGATAAACGTCCCGACGAAGATCTCATCCTGCGCGGCCTCGATCTCGTCCAGCATCGCCTCGTAGAGCCTGACTCCGTACGCGAAGATCTTCAGCCGGTCTTCGCCCGACTCCATTCTTATCTCGGGCTGGTCTTTCCACGGAAACCCCTCCCGCGGACCCTGGCGGCGCTTGCGCAACTCGGCGAGCGCGACGAGCACGCCAACGGTCACAGCCTGCAACGCCGTCAAAGCGAGGAAGACCCTAAGTCCCAGCCTGCGCAACGTCGAGAGCCAGGCACGCACCTCCGCAAGAATCCGCCGTAAGGGAGAGAACATAGGATCGATTATATAGGAGGCATCAGGCTACAGGCTTCAGGCAACAGGTAGGTCCCTCTTGGAGGCGTGGAGTGCGTGCCACATCGTGGATTCCCGCTCCCCGCTTTCGCGGGGACAAGCTTCGCGGGAATGACGGTTGTACCGAGGGCAAGCGAGTGACTGTCGTGCTCGCTCGAGCTGCACTCGCGCCGCGAAAGAGAATTTGCGGTTTCCGTACCAGTTCAAGGAACCTGATGCCTGTAGCCTATCTTCGGCGCATACGCGAGACGAAGGCCTTCCCCTCCTCGATGGCCCGAGTCCTGATCCTGGCCATCTCCTTGGCACCGACCTCCTGTTTGCCACGTTCGAAGTAGAGGATGCCGGTACGGCCCATCGCCACGGTACCCGCGTAGGCTATGACCGCCGAGGCAGCCCATCCTGCAACAGGCACGAGCTTCACGGCTTGGCGGCTCAGTGCCCTGAGGCCGAAACCGGCGGCGAGCACCCCGAGGAGCTCCCGCGCCCTATCCATCGACAGCTCCTCCCCGTAAGCAGCCGCTATGTTGAGCACCATCCGCGCCTGGTTTGCCGTCATCACCGGCATGTCGGCCCCGGGGATGGGTAGCGCCCCGATCACGGCGTTCTGGCGGGCGTTGTTGCGTATTATCTCTTCACAAACGGCACGCCGGAGCGGTGGATACCCTTTCGCGAGCGCGACCAGATAGTCCTCGTCGAGCGCCAGCACGATGCGTGGCGCCAGCTCTTCGAGCATAACCTTCCCGCCCCTCGAAGAGAGGGTTATCTCGCCGGGATCCTCGACGGCCTTCCCCGACATAGTAGCCCCCGTCTCCGAGACCGAGAGGATCACCTCTGCCCCGCTCACGCCCCTCTGCGCCCCGAGCAGGGCGGCGACCTCGGCCGCCCTGGGCGAGTCGCCGGTGACGGCGAGCGTAGCCTGCTCCCTCGCCGCGCTGCGGCTCTCGCGGAACACCTTGTACATATTTCTCAGGCCCATCACGGCTTGTCCTCCTTGTGGTTTCGCCCGTACGACTCAGCCCGCGCGGGCGGAACCAAATTGATTATTGTCTCTTTTAAGATATATTACGTGAAGGCTACAGGAGGGTTTCAACCTGAAGTTCCCGGAATAGATTTTGCAGCCTCAACGTGACCTGCGGGACATAGAGGAGATACAGGAGCTCTTCGAGGCCGGTCAGGAGACCGGCACGCTGGAGTCGAGTGAAGTGCTCGACCTCCTACAAGAGGTCGACCTCTCGACCGACGAGATACAACAGGTCTACGGGCTCCTCCGCGAGCACGGCGTCGAGGTGGTCGACGCCGGATTCCTCGCCGAGACAATGGGCGAAGACGAGGACACACAGCTCGTCAAAGAGGTGCTCGAAGGCGACTTAAAGAGCCGCTACACGGGGGACGCGGTCCAGATGTACCTGGACGAGATCGGCAAGACCCCCCTTCTCACCAAGGCCCAGGAGACCTACCTCGCGCGGCGCATAGAGCGCGGCGACAGGCGCGCCAAGGCCCACCTGACCAAAGCGAACCTCAGGCTCGTGGTCTCCATAGCGAAGAAGTACGCCGGGAGGGGCGTCTCGCTGCTGGACCTGATCCAGGAGGGAAACATCGGGCTGATGCGGGCCGTCGAGAAGTTCGACTACCGCAAGGGCTTCAAGTTCTCGACCTACGCGACGTGGTGGATCCGCCAGGCCGTCACCAGGGCCATTGCCGACAAAGGACGTACGATCCGGGTCCCCGTCCACATGGTCGAGAAGATCAACAAGTACTACAGGGTCCAACGCGGCCTCGGCGCCCAACTAAATCGCGACCCCACGGACGAAGAGGTTGCGAGCATCATGGAGGTCGACGCCGAGGAGATCGTGCGCATCAGGCGCGTATCTAGGCGTTCGATCTCCCTGGAGACACCCGTCGGGGAGGACCACTCCTCGGAGCTTGGCGACTTTATAGCGGACGAGGAATCCGAATCTCCCCACGACCTCGCAAAGTCCTCCCTCCTCAAGGCCCGCATGCGCGAGGCGCTCGGCAGCCTCCCCGAACGCGAGCGGATGGTCCTCGAGTACCGATTCGGCCTTACCGGCGGCCAGCCCAAGACCCTCGAAGAAGTCGGGGAACGTTTCGACGTCACCCGCGAGCGTATCCGTCAGATACAGCTCACGGCCCTGGCCAAGATAAAGAGCAGCCCCCACGCCGCCGGACTGCGCGATCTGCTGGAATAGACCTGAAACCTTACTCGCGATCTTCCGTTTCGCCGGTCTCGTCTCCTTCGCCTTCGGGGCGATTCGGGTTGCGGCGGGCGGCCTCGCCGAGGACGCGGATGAATATGGGCACGGCGACGATCACAACGATCACGAGAACGAGCAGTGCAACGATGGCGATGGACACGAGATTTTTCCTTCCCGCGAGGGTGTAGAGGCCGCCTGGCTTATGGCTCCCGGCGATCTCTATACGACCCTGCAATGAGGGCTCTCTGTAGCTACGAGGCTTATCTTGCCCGTGAGGATGCCCCATCCAAACCCGTCTTTAAGTGAACCTCGCTACTGACTCTGTAGCTTTTCGTAGGCCGTGCGCAGCTGGGCGTCCTTCTGGAGGATCTCCTCTCGGGAGAGGTCGCGGGCGTCGTCGGGTGTAAGCGGTTCGGTCCCCTCGGAGAGGGGCACCTTTACGTCTGGTGCGATCCCTGTGTCGCGGATAAAGTCACCGTCAGGGGTAAGCCACTCGGCCACACCGAGCAGGATAGACGAGCCGTCCCTCAGGACGAACTCCGAGAGCACGGTACCCGTGCCGAAGGTGGTCTCCCCGACGACGGGCGCGCGGTCGTTGTCCCGCAAGGCTCCGGCCAGTATCTCGGCGCTCGAGGCAGAACCCCCGTCGACCAGTACTGCGAGCGGCGCTTGTGTCGATTCCTGGTCGCCTTCGACCGTGATCTCCTCGCGCTCGCCGGAAGCGTCCTTGCGGATGTAGACGACGCTCTCTGGCTCGAGGAAAAATCCTGCCATCTCCACCGCCTGGTCGAGCCTGCCGCCGGGATTGTTCCTGAGATCGAGGATAAAGCGCCTGGCCCCCGCCGCCCGCGCCTCTTCGAAAGCGTTCTGCAACTCCCTGGCGCTGTGGTCGGAGAACGACGAGAGGAGCACGAGGGCGACGTCTGTGCCAGGGATCAGGGCCCACGAAGCTACGGGCGAGTCTATCTCCGCACGCTGTAGGTCGTACGTACGCCTCTCGCCTTCGTGACGGACGGTCAACTCGACGCTGGTTCCCTCAGGCCCCTTGACCTTCTCCACGACCTCCGAGACCTCGTCACCCCTGATGCTCTTGCCGTCTACGGCCAGGAGCACATCGTCTGAGCTGATACCGGCCTCCTCTGCCGGAGAGCCGTCTATCGGGGCGGCGACCACGACCTCACCGTTCTTCTCATCGAGTTGGACCCCGATCCCCACGTACGTTCCCGAAAGGCTCTGGTCGTTCTGCTCGCGCTCCTCTGGGGTCAGGAAGCGCGTGTGCCCGTCGTCCCCAAGCGTCTTGAGCATCCCTTCGATGGCCCCGTAGGTCTCCTTCTTGGGATCTATGCTCTTCTGGTCTACGTAGTTCTCCCTGACGGTGTCGAGCGCCTCGGCGTAGAGTGCCACGCTCTCCCTGTCCTCTTCGCCCAGCGTGGCGGGACTCTGCGAGAGCCCGACCATGTAAGCCCCGAAACCTGTCGCAAGCACCACGACGAGCAGGACGAGCACCCGCGCCACCGAGATCCGCGCTTTAGGCCTGGTCTTAGTATCTTTCCACACGCGGCAATTGTATCTCAGCTGGTCAGCTAGTCAGCACGTCGCCTGTTCCAGGCGACTTGTCAGCTATTCAGCCTTGTACGGCGTGGTTGTAGCTGGCTCCCCTATACGTTGGCCGTCGAGTACGGGGAAGAAGCAGGCGGCCTTGTGGCTATCTTTCTCCTGTTCTTCAAGGCCGGGCTCGTGGTCGGTGCAGTAGTCCTGGGCGCGCGGGCAGCGGGTGTGGAAAGAGCAGCCTTCAGGAGGGTGTGCGGGAGAAGGCACGTCTCCGGTCAGGACCACGCGCTGGCGCTCGCGCTCCTTTTGCGGATCGGGGACGGGGATGGCGGAGAGCAGCGAGGCGGTGTAGGGATGGCGCGGCCCGCCGTAGAGAGTGGCCCTGTCGGCGATCTCTACGATCTTGCCGAGGTACATCACGGCGACCCTGTCCGAGATGTGTTTGACCACGGAGAGATCGTGGGCTATGAAGACGTAGGTGAGGTCGAACTCCTTCTGCAGGTCCTCAAGCAGGTTGATGACCTGGGCCTGGATCGAGACGTCCAAAGCCGAGACGGGCTCGTCGCAGATGATGAGGCGCGGGTTGAGGGCGATGGCCCTTGCCACCCCGATCCTCTGCCGCTGGCCTCCTGAGAACTCGTGGGGGTAGCGGTTGTAGTGCTCGGGGTTCAGGCCGACCACCTCGAGAAGCTCCTGCACCCGCCGCTTGCGCTCGCCGGAGCTACCTCCTACGTCGTGGGTCTTGAGCGGCTCGGAGACGATGTTGCCCACGGTCATGCGGGGGTTCAGGCTTGCATAAGGGTCCTGGAAGACGATCTGCATGTTCCTCCGCACGCCGAGCATCCGTTTGCGGTCGTAACCCAGTATGTCCTCGCCGTCGAAGATCACCTCGCCCTCCGTCGGTTCCAGAAGGCGCAGGACGAGACGGGCGAGCGTGCTTTTGCCGCACCCAGACTCCCCGACGAGCCCGAGCGTCTCCCCGTGGCGGACGGAGAGGTCGACACCGTCCACAGCCTTGACGTGACCGACCGTGCGCTGCAGGACGCCGGCCTTTATTGGGAAGTGCATCTTCAGGTTCCTGGTCTCCAGCAGATACTCGCCGGAATGACCGTTGGTCTCGGGGCTGACTTCCGTCCTCTCGGTCACGTTTGGACCCCCAACTCTTCGTCCACCCGGCGCTTGTTCTTCTCGATCTCCTCGACCGAGAGGATGCAGGCCGCTTTGTGGTCCGGCTTCTTCTCCTCGAGGCTCGGGTCTATCTCGTGGCACTCGTCCTTGACGAAAGGACAGCGGGGGCTGAAGTTGCACCCCTCGGGAAGGAAGATCAGGCTCGGCGGCGTGCCCTCTATCGGGAGTAGCCTCACCTCGCCTGCGGTATCGAGGCGTGGCAGCGAGCGCAAGAGCGACCATGAGTAGGGCATCAGGGGGTCGTAGAAGACCTCGTCTGTGGTTGCCTGCTCGACGGCTCGCCCCGCGTACATCACCATCACTTTGTCTGCGAGCTGGGAGACCACGCCGAGGTCGTGGGTGATCATTATGATGGCCGTGCCATACTTCTCCTGCACTTCGACCATGAGCTCTAAGATCTGGGCCTGTATCGTCACGTCGAGGGCCGTCGTCGGCTCGTCCGCTATAAGGACCTTGGGATTGCACGAGAGGCCCATCGCGATCATGGCCCGCTGGCGCATGCCGCCCGAGAACTGGTGCGGGTACTCCTTGACTACCCTCTCGGGGTTGGCTATGCCGACGTCGCGGAGGACATCGACGGTCTTCTCCTGGGCCTCGCTCTTGGAGAGGTTTTGATGGATGCGGATCGCCTCACGGATCTGGTTGCCCACCGTGAAGACAGGGTTGAGGCTCGTCATCGGGTCCTGGAAGATCATGGCTATGTCGTTGCCCCTGATCTGCTGCATCCGCTTGTCAGAGGTCTTTAGCAGGTTCTGATCCTCGAAGATGATCTCGCCCTCGGGATACTCTGCCGGGGGTTTGGGGTTGAGCTGCATGATGGAGAGTGCCGTCACGCTCTTGCCGCTCCCCGACTCCCCCACTATCCCCATCGTCTCCCCCGCCTCCAGCGAGAACGAGACACCATCGACCGCCTTGACGACGCCATCCTGGGTCCTGAAGTGCGTCTTGAGGTTGTTCACTTCGAGCATCGCCAAGGGCTACTCCTCACTCTCCGAGTGGCCTCTCGCCACCAGAACGGAAGGTTACAGTAGTGGCGGCGTTCGGGCTAGAGGGACCGGGAGCGTTCAACTCTGCCCCTTCATGTACTCCAGGACAGCCCGGTCGAGATAGCCGCGCTGCTGCTCACGCTCCTCGAAGTTCTCCGTGCGGACGTAAGCGCTCAGGGCGTCGAAGAGCGCGTCGTCTCCGATATCTCGTCCCTGGATGTAACCGCTGCGATGCAGTGCGTCTGCTACTTTCCTGCGAACGTCACCGTCTACTGCGACGACGTCCTCTGGCATAGTCTCGCCGAAGTAGAGGGTGTGCAGGTCCCGTATACGGATGAGCTCCTTTATCGGGTCGGGATGGTCATCCACTCGCAGGTCCACTACCCTGTCGTTATCCCCGCCGTAACCCCCGCCCTCCCTTACGACGAGCAGCGCCGCAGATTGCTTTCCCCGCGAGTCCCCCCCGGCCGCCTGTCCCGCGTCCAGCGCCGAGAGCAGACGAGCGGCGAGGTCACCGCTTGTCTCTTCGTAAGTCCTCGCCATCACCTCAACCGTCCCCCTCCGATGAGGATGTTTCCCTGGGCCGCATAGTCATCCCCGGTCACACCCCCCGCCCACTCGAAGCACTCGGAGCCCGTGAAGGTAGCGGCCCTCCCCCTGCTGTCGACGACACCGACCTGCCGGTGCTCGCGGTCCTCGTCGGCGGAGATCAAACTTTCGATGGTCTCATCCGCGGTCTTCTCCCTAGCCATGAGCTCGAGTCCGCGCGGCCCGTAGTTGTAGTTCGCCATTGCCTGCGTGGCCACGGCGCCGACGCCGGCGCGGGCCCAGGGCACGACCGAGCCGACGGCGAGGAACTTGGACTGGACGGCGACGCCAAGTGAATCCGTCTCGGGGTCGAAGGCGACGATGGAGAAGGTCGCGACGGTCTTTGTCACTCCTTGCACCTCTACTTCCTAGTCATACCGTTCCGCTTTGTTGATGGCATAATGAAGGCATGGCAAAGATACTCTACCCACAGGTAATCACCGAAGACCTCGATGACCTCAAGGAACTGGAGAAGTACCATCGCTACTCTCACCTCTTCCAGCGCCTCAGGATGCTCGGGCTCCTGAAGTCAGAGGAGTGTTCCACTCTGGGAGAAGCCGCCCGGGCTTTGGGTTACTCCTGGCGTCAGTGCCAGAGGTGGTTTGCAAGCTACCAGGAGGGCGGCATCGAGGAGCTTCTAAAGAGCAGAGTACATGAGCGTGGTCGCCAGGAGTTGGTCACGCCCGAGGCTTTGGAGGACCTCAAGCAGACCATGAAGATGGGAAAGATCGCCACCATAGGGCAGGCCGATGAGTTCCTTAGAGAGCGTCATGGCATCGAGTACGCTCATCGAGATGGCGTCGGTCAACTCCTCAGGCGACACAAGATCAAGTTGAAGAGTGGTCGCCCTCGCCACGAGGAAGCAGACCCCGAAGAGCAGGAGGCCTTCAAAAAAACTTCGCGGGCAAGATCGAGGAGGTAAAAGAGCGCCACTGCGAAAACGGCAAAGCGCTAAAGGTCTTGGCTTTCGACGAGGCGCGATTCGGAGTGATCAACTGGCATAGGAGGCGCTACTGTCCTATGGGGTTCCGTCCACCTTATGTCGTGAAACGCGCTTACAAGTGGACTTACCTCTACGCGGCGGTCGAACCCACGAGCGGGGAGAGTTTCTGTATGTACCTGCCCGGGATGGATGAGGGATGCCTTGAGGTATTCTTGGATGAACTCTCAAAGAGATACTCCGATGAGCACCTCCTCGTCGTGCTCGACGGCGCACCAAGCCATCGCTCCGAGCAAATAGTGCATCCGGAGAACATCAGCTTCCTTATGCTCCCACCCTACTCGCCGGAGCTGGACCCGGTGGAGAGATGGTTTCAGGAGTTCAGGCGAAGTTTGTCGAACAGGGCTTTCGAGAGCGTGGCCCTAATACAAGATGCGCTGAGCAAGACGCTGCGCCCATACTGGGAGAGTCCTTCCCTCCTCAAGCGGCTCACCGGCTACACATGGTGGGTAAAGGCGGTGGAGGAGGCTCTATGACATCAATAGACCGGAACGGTATCATATGTCCTGGGGATCGCCGCTATGACGAGGGCCAGGATCAGGAAAGGGAATGCCTGAAGGCTGTCCACGATGCGCATCACGACCCACTCGTCCCAACATCCCCTGTAGTATCCGCTCGTCAGGCCGACGGGCACACCGACGAGGAGTGCTTTCCCCACGGAGATCAGGGAAGATTCGAGCGGGATCCTGGCGCCGTAGGCCACCCTGGAGAACACGTCGCTGCCCAGAGAGTCGGTCCCCATCAGGCCGCCTTCTCCCGGCGGCCCCAGATTCGGCAAAGCCCGACCTTTCCAGTAGCCCTTTCCGGTGCGCGAAACGTAGCAACAAACCACCCGCCGGTCAACCCTCCCGGCATCGGCCCGCTGGCCAGCGATACGTTTATCACTTTGTGGAATACTCCTCCGATTGTAGGATACAGATTCGGCTTACCGGCCGACGGCGTAACCCTGCATGCCCCTGGGGTTCGCCGCCCCGCGGAGTGATCCATCCCTCGTATCCCTGCTGACCGCGGAGATCCTCCCGAGAGACCACCCATCTACGACGTCCACATCGTGGCCGCGAGCACGCAACCCGGCGATGACGTCGGGTTCTAGCCTGTCCTCGACAATGGTCTTGCCGGGCGCCGCCGTGCGAGGGTAGAACGAGCTCGGGAAGTGCTCTGTGTGGAAGTTGGGCGCGTCGATCGCCTCTTGCAGGTTGAGGCCGAAGTGGACGTGTGAAAGGAAGAAGTTCAGGGACCACTGGTCCTGCTGGTCCCCGCCAGGGGTACCGAAGGCCAGGTACGGCTCGCCCTCACGTAACGCCAGCGAGGGGGTGAGCGTGGTGCGTGGCCGCTTCCCGCCAGCGAGTGAGTTGGGCAGATTTTCCGTGAGCCAGAACATCTGCGCGCGGGTACCGAGAGGGAAACCTAGACCAGGGATCACGGGCGAGCTCTGCAGCCATCCGCCGCTCGGGGTGGCCGAGACCATGTTCCCGTGACGGTCCACCACGTCTACGTGGCAGGTGTCCCCGCTGCCCTGGTCGTCGCGCGGCACCGTAGGCTCGCCGGCACCAGCAGACCCGCCCGTTGCCGCGGCCGGCGGGTCGGGAAGTCGCGGAGAGCGCCCGTCGGCTGGACCTGGCCGTAGCTCGAAAGAGGCGTCCTCTCCGATGAGTTCCCTCCGCTCCTCCGCGTAAGTGGGATCGAGCAACTCCTCCGGTGGGACGTCCACGAACCTTGGGTCACCGTAGTGGGCTTCCCTGTCTGCAAACGCGAGCTTGGCGCACTCTACGATGGTGTGGATGTATTCGACGGTGTTGTGGCCCATACTGAAGAGATCGAACCCATCGAGCAAAGCGAGTTGCTGGAGGAAAACGGGCCCCTGGCCCCACAGCCCTGTCTTGCACACCGTGTGGCCGTTGTAGTCCAGCGTCGCCGGTTCTTCTAGTTCGGCCCTGTAAGCGGCGAGGTCGTCGGCGCTCAACAGGCCCCGGTGACGCCGGCCCGAGGTATCCATCACCCGCGTCGAGGTTGCGTACTGCCCTATAGCCTCGGCGACGAAGCCGCGGTAGAACGCGTCGCGGGCGGCCTCGATCTGCTCGTCGCGATCCGCGCTTCTCGATTCGGCTTCTTCGACGATGCGCCGGAAGGTACTGGCCAGGCTGGGGTTGGAGAACAGGGTGCCCGGTTTCGGGATTTCTCCCCCGCGCAGATACACCCGTGCCGAAGTGGTCCATTCGTCACGGAACAGCCTCTCGACCCTGCGGATAGTGTCGCTGATGTTGGGCACGAGCGGGTAGCCGTGCCCGGCGTAGTCGATCGCGTAGCGCATCACCTCAGAGAGGCGAAGCGTACCGAACTCGCCGAGCAGGCGCATCCACGCGTCGAACGCGCCAGGCACGCAGGCAGCGAGCAACCCAGTACCGGGCACCAGGTCGAGGCCGAGCTCCTCGAAGTGCGCGATGCTCGCCGCTGCCGGCGCAGGACCCTGGCCGCCTATGACCAGCGTCTTGGCCCTTTCGACGCTGTGGAAGATGATCGGGACCTCACCGCCGGGGCCGTTTAGGTGGGGCTCGACCACCTGAAGCGTCAGCCCTGCGGCCACGGCCGCGTCGAAAGCGTTACCCCCGGACTCCAATACGGCCATGCCGGCCGACGAGGCCAGCCAGTGCGTGGAGGCGACCATGCCGTGGGTACCGACGAGTTCCGGCCTGGTGGTGAACATGCAGCTACCCTAAGAGATGCAGTGGCACGCGGCGACCCAGTGCTCCGGGCCGACCTCGCGCCACACGGGCTCATCGTGGCCGCACGCTTCGGTGGCGTAGGGGCAACGGGTCCTGAAGCGGCAACCCGAAGGTGGGTTCACGGGAGAAGGCACGTCGCCTTCGAGGACTATGCGTTCGCGCTCGAGTTCGACGTCGGGGTCGGGGACTGGGACCGCGGAGAGCAGGGCCTGGGTGTAAGGGTGCAGAGGGTTGCTGTATAGCTCTTCGCTGGGCGCCATCTCCACCATCACGCCGAGGTACATCACCCCCACGCGGTCGGAGATGTACTTGACCACCGAGAGGTCGTGGGAGATGAACAGGTAGGTCAGGTCCCGCTCCCTCTGCAGCCTCTTCAGCAGGTTGATAACCTGCGCCTGGATCGAAACGTCCAAAGCCGAGACGGGCTCGTCGGCCACGATAAAGTCAGGTTCGACCGCGAGTGCCCTCGCCACCCCGATCCTCTGCCGCTGGCCGCCCGAGAACTCGTGCGGGTAGCGGTGGGCGTGTTCCCTGCTCAGGCCGACCGTCTCGAGGAGCTCGTGTACCCGATCCAGGCGTTCCTTCTTGCCTTCGACCAGGCCGTGTATGTCTATGCCCTCAGCGACGATGTCGCCGACGACCATGCGCGGATTCAGGGAGGCCTGGGGGTCCTGGAAGACCATCTGCATCTTGCGGTTGAGCACCTTTCCCTCGTCGCCCTTCGCCTCGTGGATGTTCTTGCCCCCGAAGAGCACCTCGCCGCCAGAAGGTTCGTAGAGCCTGACCAGCACCCGTCCCGCTGTCGACTTGCCACAACCAGACTCGCCGACAAGGCCGAACGTCTCGCCCTCGTTGATCTCGAGCGAGATCCCGTCGACCGCCTTCAGGCTCGCCTGGCCGACCTGGAAGTACTTCTTGAGGTCTTTGATCTCGAGCAGCGGCCGGCCGTTCGCGCTACCGTTCCTGGCCTGTTCCGTCATTTCGCACCCGTGATCCGGGCAGGACGCTCCACGTTGGGGGCCATCTGGTGGTGCAACCAGCATGCCGCCCTGTGCTCGTCGGAAAACGTGGTGTAGCCTGGCATCTCATCTTCGCAGATCCGCATGGCGTAAGGACAGCGGGCGGCAAAGGGACAACCCTTCGGGGGATCGGTGGCGTCGGGCGGGGTGCCCGGTATGGGGATCAGGTCCTGGCTCCGGTCCGCGGTAGGGACGGGGATGGACGCCAAAAGGCCCCAGGTGTATGGCATCTGGGGGTTGTAGAAGATCTCGCGCACCGTCCCCGTCTCGATGATCTTGCCTCCGTACATGACCGCGATCCTGTGTGCCGTGCTCGCGACAACGCCGAGGTCGTGGGTTATGAGGACGATGGACATGCCGAGCCTCTCCTGAAGCTCCCGTAAGAGTTCCAGGATCTGGGCCTGGATCGTGACGTCGAGGGCCGTGGTCGGCTCGTCCGCGATAAGCACCTGCGGGTCGCACGCCAGGGCTATGGCTATGACCACCCTCTGGCGCATGCCGCCCGAGAACTGGTGCGGGTACTGCTTGAGGCGTTCCTCGGCGCTCGGGATGCCGACCAGCTCGAGCAGTTCGACGGCCCGCTCGGCGGCCCGGCTTCCCGACATGCCGAGGTGCTGTTTCAGGCTCTCGATGATCTGGCGCCCCACACGCATCGTCGGGTCCAGCGAAGTCATCGGGTCCTGGAAGACCATCGCTATCTTCGGCCCTCTGACATCGAGCATTCGCCTCTCGGAGAGCTTGAGGAGGTCCTCGCCATCGAAGATGATCTCTCCGCCCCTGACTATGGTGTTCGACTCGGGGTTCAGGCGCATGATGCTCCTCGCCGCGACCGACTTCCCAGACCCCGACTCGCCGACGATGGCGAGCGTCTCGCCCCTTCTTAGGTCGAAGGTTGCGCCGCGTACGGCCTGCACCTCGCCGGCGTAGGTGCTGAAGGAGATGCGGAGGTCGTCGACGCTGAGGATGGCCTCGCCGTTCACGGTCGCCACGCTACTGCCTCATCCTCGGGTCGAGTGCATCGCGCAGGCCGTCGCCAAGGAGCCTGAAGCTGATGGTGATCGTGACCAGCACCGCGGCCGGGAATATCAGCATGTAAGGATAGAACCTCATCTGGTGGGCACCGTCGTTGATCAGGGCACCCAGAGAGGCGGCGGGCGGCTGTATGCCGAGCCCGATAAAGCTCAAAAACGCCTCGAAGAAGACCGCAGTAGGCACCGTATACATCAGCGTGATGATAAGGATGTAGAAGACGTTGGGGATGAGATGCTTCGTTACAAGGCGGAAGGTGTTGGCCCCAAGCGCCCGCGAGGCGAGGAAGAACTCCTGCTCCTTCAGCCTCAGCACCTGGCCCCGGATCAGGCGCGCCGAGCTAGTCCAGCCGGTCAGCCCTATGGCGATGGTCAGCGAGAGGATCCCGGGACTCAAGATGAGCATGGTAAGGATGGCGACTATGAGGATGGGGATGCCGACCAGGATCTCGACGATGCGCTGCATCGTGTTGTCCACCTTGCCGCCGTAGTACCCTGAGAGGGCACCGTAGGCCATGCCGACGCACAAGTCCATAGCGGTAACCAGGGCGGCGATGTATAGCGAGACCCTGGTGCCCACCCAGACCCTGTCGAACATGCTGCGCCCGAACTCGTCCGTGCCGAACCAGAACCCTGAGAGGGAGGGCGTCTTGTACTGCCGGTCGAGGTCCTGCCCGATGGAGGTGTAGGGCGTGAGCCAGGGGCCGACGAAGGCCAGGGCGAGGATGAGGATGATGACGCAGCCGGCGGCGACCGCGATGCGGTTCCGCTTAAGCCTCCGCCAAGCGTCGCCCCAGAAGCCCACCGGGGCGCCTCTGATCTTCTCCGCTTCCTCGGGGCTCCTCTCCACGGGCTCGAAAAGGTCGGGCGTGAACGTGATCTGCCTGTTGCTCGTCTCCATCTACTCTACTCCCTATTCCCGGCCACGCGAATGCGGGGATCTATTATCCCATAGAGGATGTCCTGTAAGAGGTAGGAAGCCACGAAAAACACCGAGAATAGTATGGTGGTGCCCATGATGATCGGGAAGTCCTTCTCGAAGATCGAAACCACGAACTGCTGGCCGAGACCCGGTATGGAGAAGACTGTCTCGACTATCAGGGTCCCCGTTACCAGGACGGCGGTGAGCGGGAGCATGATGGTAACGAGCGGGATCATGGAGTTCCTGAGCACATGCTTGAGGACGACCGCCAGCCTGCTCAAGCCCTTGGCCTTGGCGAGCGTCACGTAGTCTTGGCCGAGGACCTCGAGCATCTCCGTCCTCGTAAAGGTGGCGATGACGGCGGCGATTATGGTGGAGAGCACGAGCGAGGGCAGCACAGAGTGCCACCAGCTCTCGAAGAAGGCTATGGGGAAGATCCCTAACTTCAACCCGAGCCAGTACTGGGCCAGCGGCGCGAGCACGAAGTCGGGGACAGAGACGCCGAGCACCGCCAGAAACGCCGCCCCGCTGTCCCAGATGCTGTTCTGCTTGAGGGCGCTCACGATGCCGAGGAACAGCCCCACCGCAAGACCTACGATGATCGCCTGGGCCCCCAGGAAAACGGAGACGGGCAGCCGTTCCAGGATGATGCTGTTCACGGGCCTCCCTCCGTATTGGTATGAGTTACCGAGATCGCCACGGAGTAGGCCCGTCATGTACAGGGCGTACTGGGCAGGCAGGGATTTGTCCAGGTTGTACTGCTCCGCGACCTGCGCCTCCTGCTCGGGCGTGAGCTTCTCGGCATTCTGTATGGGCGAGCCTGGCAGGAGTTGCATGAGAAACCAGGTCGCCGTGGTGATAATGAACAGCACGACGACGGCGTTTACCAGGCGCTTGAGCGTGTACTTCAGCATGCCTTCTCCTCACCGCGGACCGGAAGAGTGCGGGGGGGCAAACCCTCTGCTCCGGGATTCTGCGGCTATCCGCGGGCTACTTTTGCTCTATTCGCGCGTACTTCCAGTCGGTGCCGCCGAAGGAGTGGTACGCGTAGTTCTTGAAATAAGGCTGCCTCACGCCGGCGAACACTGCGAAGTACACGGGGACCGTTCCGGCCTGCTCGATCAGGATCTGCTCCGCCTTCAGCATGTTCTGCATGCGCAACTGCAGGTCTGATGTGGTCTGAGCTTCCTTTATGAGTCGGTCGTATTCTTCGCTCTCGAAGAAGGAGTTGTTGAACGGCGAGTCCGAGAGATAGAGGTCCATGAAGGTCATCGGGTCGTCGTAGTCGCCGATCCAGCCGAAGGAGTAGTTGATCTCGTAGTCCTCCGCGTCCACCCTGTCCAGTGCGGTATTGAAGGTCACGACCTCCACGTCGAAGTCGGCCCCCAAATTCTCTTTGTACTGGTCCTGCATATAGGTCGCCATGTCCCGCTGGAGGCTGTCATCGCCGAAGAGCATCGTCAGCTTGGGCTCCTCACCAACCTCTTCGATCCCCTTCTCCCAGAACTGCCGCGCCGAACTTACGTCCTTGGGCACAAGGTCGCCGTTGGCCTCTCGGAAGGTCTGGTTACCGGGTCCTGGCGTGATCGCCGGCGGGACGTAGCCGTAGGCGGGCAGCGAGCCGTCCTGGAGTACCTGCTCGGTGAGCTCCTCCCTGTCGAAGCCGATCATGAGCGCCTTGCGGATGTTGAGGTTGTCCAGCCCCGGCGCCTTCTGGTTGAGCCGCCCGTAGACGGTGAAGGGCAGAGGGAACCGGAAGAAGTCGGGGCTATCTTGGAACTGCTTGACCTTGTCACCCTCCAGGGAGGTAAGGTCAAGCTCGCCGCCCTCGTACAGGTTGATCGCCGTGTCGTTTTCCTTAACGATCCGACCGTTGACCGTGTTCACCCCGACGCTTCCCTTGTCCCAGTACTTGTCGTTCTTCTTGAAGACGGCCGTGCCCCCGGCGCCCTCCTCGCCCTGGGTCATTATATACGGGCCGTTGTAGAGCAGACTATCCGCGCCCCGAGCGTACTCGTCGCCGAGCTTCTCGACGAACTCCTGCTGCTGAGGGAAGTAGATAGCGAAGCTCGTGAGCTGCAGGAAGAACGGCGACTTGGCGATGAGCTCGACGGTCAGCGTCTTGTCGTCCGGCGTCTCGATCGCGACATCCTCCGCGCTGCCCTTTTCCGTGTTGTACTCGTCGGCGCCTTTCACGAACGTGGAGATAATGTAGGCGTAGGTGGCCGCCGTCTCAGGGTTCAGCACCTTGAGCCAGGCGTACTTGTAGTCGTGGGAGGTCACCGGGTCGCCGTTGGACCACTGGAGCCCATCCCTCAGCGTAAAGGTGTAAGTGAGATCTCCGTTGCTAAGCTCCACGCCTTCGGCGGCGGCCGGTATTGGCTCGTTGTCGAGATTGAGCCTGTAGAACCCTTCCATCACATTGGTCAGGACGTCGAACGAGACCGTGTCCGTAGTGAGCGCGGAGTCCAGTTCTGGGATCTCGGCCGTAAGGTTGAGGTTGAGTGTGGAGGAGCCAGCACCCTCCTGGCCACCACCCCCCTGAAAGACACTGCCGCAACCCGCCGTGCCTAGCAGGGCCGCACCCGCCAGTCCCGTCCCGCTGAGCTTCAGGAAGTCCCTGCGGCTGAACTGCGTCCCGACGAGTACCTTGCTCGGCCTGACTCTCCTTATGGCCATCTAATCCTCCTTTCCCCTCCAGCGCCCAATGCGCCGGAGTTCGAACCGACTACTAGCGGTATGTTATACGGACAAACGCCGAATCCAGACGCCCCACCGGTGCCCACGGGTCGCACGACCCCCAGGTGCCCGTCCCCATAAGGATACTCCTGTAGGAGGCCCGGTGCTTACACAAACGGTTTACAACTTTCCATACTAGTCTACTTTAACCAAACTGTAACCGGGATAAGTAAAGGATGTCAAGCCATGCCCTGGCGCTCACAGGAAGTCTTAACGAAACTTCAGCGTGCCAGCATGCTAGCGTGGCGGCTGCGCCGCATTGTCAGCACGCTCAGGCTTCGCCTCCGCTCGTCAGCACTTCAGCATTTCAGCTTGTTGGCTTTCGCGTGCCTGAGGGATAGGGATGGGCTGATCTTTCCCATCCCGCTGTAGAATGCCGGCTGAGGACGAATCGTAGGGAGCGAGAGAAATGAAGCCACCGATACTCCTGGACTTCCCCGAGAGCTTCGAGACGGAGCGGCTCTTGATCCGGTGCCCGCTTCCCGGCGACGGTCATGAGTTGCACGCGGCGGTCAGGGAGTCCATCGATGAACTCACGCACTGGATGCCGTGGCCGAAGGAGCACAAGACGGTCGAGGACTCGGAGGCGAGCGCACGAAGGGCGCGGGTAGCTTTCTTACAGCGTTCCGAGCTCAGGCTGCACCTCTACCTGAGAGGGACGGACACCATGGTGGGAAGCAGCGGGTTGCAAGGTATAGACTGGGAGGTACCGAAGTTCGAGATCGGCTACTGGTGCCGCACCAGTTTCACGGGTCGCGGTTACATTACCGAGGCGGTGCGAGGCATCACGGCCTTCGCCTTCGAGGCCCTCGGGGCCAGACGCGTCGAGATCCGGTGCGACTCACGCAATCATCCCAGCGTGAGAGTCGCCCAGCGTGCCGGCTTCGAACTCGAAGGCAAACTCAGCAACAACGAGGTCGGCACCGACGGAGAACCGAGAGACACCTTGATCTTCGCCTTGACCTCTGCTGAAGCCTGTAGCCTGAAACCTCTTTAATCTCCGGCGCGGTCGCGGACGTAGGCCTCGTAGGACGGGTGTGTGGCGCGGGGACCGCGGCGAGAGAAGAGGGCGAGGATGATTGCACCGGTACCGAGCAGAGAGAGGGCATACAAGAGTAGGTCGCCGAGCACGGGAATGAAGGTGGTCGCAGCCAGGATCATGGCCCCCACCACGGCTGCCAGGGCGTTGCCGACCCTGTAGCGGCCAGTCACCATAAGGACCTTAGTCCCGATGAAGAAAGCAGCGACCAGCGCCCCGAAGAAAAGGAGCGCCAGGTAGGCCGGTACGAGGAGCAGCAGGAGCGGTATCCCTACTATGCTAACCGCGAGCACGACGCAGAGCATGAAGATTACCGGCAAGGAGAGGAGCCCGTAGACGAAGGATCTCCCCGGAGACTCCTCAGCCCTGCCGGCCGCCGAGGCCATAGGCCGTGGCGCCACCACGGCGGCGAGCACGGCACAAGCCGCGAAAGCGAGCGCCGCGAAGAGCCAGCCAAAGAAGCCGATTATGCCCGTCCCATGCGACTCGTCGAAGTCGAGCGCCATCCCCCTCGCCGTCATCTCGCCCTCCACGGCGCTCCTGTTGCCGGTGATCTCACATCCCTCGCACTCGAAGTTCCCCGAGATCTCGGCCTCTGGACCAAGCTCGACGTCGCCCCATCCCACGTCTACGTCACCTTCTACCGAATCATTGACGTAAACGTCCCCGAACTCGGCACGAACGTCGCCTTCCACTGGGCCTTCGATCTTCACGTTCCCGAAACCCGCGTCGATGTCGCCCTTTACTTCGCCGGTTACGATGATGTCGCCGAACCCGGTGGAAACGTCGTGTTCGACGCCTCGATGGCCCACCATCACATCGCCGACCAGCCGCTCTTCAGCGGCGTGCGCGGGAAAAGGTAGGAGTACGACGAGGCCGAGGATCATGACCGAGAAGGTAAGCAGGGGTAGGGCGTCGACCCTGATAGAAGAGGATAGGGAGGGGTTCATGCCTCTCTGGCGCGCCGGCGGGAGACCGCCAGGTATACCGCGGCTATAACGAGGTCCACAAAAGCGCCGATGGCGAGCGCGATCAGTAGCGCCTTACCGATGGCGGCGAAGACGACCTGGATCACGTCGGCGAGGCCGGCCACGAATCCCCAGAAGACGTTCAGCGCGTCGACGACGAATACCGCGAAGTTCGTGCCGAAAAAGATCATGGCAACCGAGGCCGTAAGCAGCAGAACGACGGCCAGCACGGCCCAGAGGAACCTTGCCTTCGTAGACCGGGTCGGCAACGCCATCGCTACGCTTCGGCACACCGAGTTGGTCTCCTCGAACTCCAGTGAGCCGAGGGAAGCGTTGAGCAGCAGCTCCCTCTCGTACAGAGTCCGGCAGCCGCCGCAATCTCTCAAGTGCGCCCTGATCCCACGCTCCCGTTCCGGTCCCAGCGAGCCGTCGGCCAGCTCGAAGACGGACTCGGGGTCGCAGGGATGCGGCCTTTTCACTCCCGCTCACCCGCCTCTTCCAGCTTTCCGGCGAGCATGTTGCGGGCGCGGAACAGCCTGCTCTTCACCGCGGGGACCGAGATGGAGAGGACCTCGGCTATCTCCGCGTAGCTCAGGTCCTCGGTGTAACGCAAGATCAGCGGCACGCCGTACGTCTCGGGCAGGGTCGCGATCGCCTCCTTGACGCTCCTGGCACGGTCGGCGTCGACGGCGTCGGATTCAGGACTCTCTGAGACGGGGGCATGGGCCTCCGGGTTGAACTCGACTATCTCCCTGCGGCGCCTCAGGGTGTCCACACCAAGATTGTTGGCGATCGCGAGCAGCCACGTCTTGAAGCGGTAGTCGGGGTTGAAGGTCTCCAGGCGGTCGTAGGCGCGCAAAAACGTCTCCTGAACGAGGTCCTCGACGGAGATCTCACGCCGAGCGTAGGGATATACGACTCGTCCGACCAGCCGCTCGTAACGGCTTACCAGCTCCTCGTAGGAACGCAGGTCCCCCGAGAGCGTGCGCACGACGAGCTCCTTGTCGTCCAGCTCCTCGCGCCGGACCGACAGACTCCCCAGCCTCTCCCGCCAGCCACCTATGGTCACAGTGGATGTGTACTCCATACTAAGACGAGTATACGCTCTCGGCCCAGGAAAGTTTCCGGAAGTCGGGAGGGTCCTGGCGAGAAGAGGAGCTGTCCTCAAGCATTTCAGCGAGTCAGCAAGAACAAGCTGAAATGCTGAAATGCTGAGAAGCGAAGGCGAAGCCTGAGCGTGCTGAAATGCTCGATCAGATCGCGGCCTGCCCATCGATGCTCAGGCCGGATAACCTGGAGGCGTGCTCGGCGAGGGCCTCCCCGTTGACTATGACGATCCTGCGGTTGCGGCTCTCTATAATCCCGTCGCGCTGGAGCTCGCTCATCACCTTTGAGACGGCCTCCCTGGTGGAGGCGATCATGTTGGCGAGGTCCTGGTGGGTGAGGCGCACGTCTATCAGGGTGCCGGCACCGTTGCTCTCCCCGAAGCGCTCGCCGAGGTTTATCAGCAGCGTAGCCAACCTGGTCGAGACTTCCCTGTGCAACAGGCTCTCTATAACCTCATCGGACTGCCTGAGCCGCTCGGAGAACGAAGAAAAGAGCTTGAGGGCAAAGCCGGGATCACTCTTTATCACCCGCTCTATGGATGCCTTCTGGATACTCGCCACCCGTGCGTCGGTAACGGCCTCGGCGAAGACATCCTGCCAGCGTCCCTCGACCAGGTTGAGCTTGCCGAAGACACCGCCTTCTTTGAGGAGCGCGGTCGTGGCCTCCTTGTAGTCGCCGTAGATCTTGTACAAGCGCACCGTGCCAGAGAGCAGGAAGTAGAGTTGATCGTCGGGATCCCCCGGCGTAAAGATCGTGTCCCTGGGACCGAAACGCCTCTCTACGGCCCTGAGACCAGCCTCTTCGAAGTCCTGGAGATCGAACCCTTCCGGTGCGCTTGTGGTAGCGAACCCTCCGGTGCTGTGGCTCGTGAGCATCTGACGCGACCTCTCTAATGAAACGCTCTGTAAACCCGGTGAAAGTCCCGGACACGCATATTATACCCGAAGTTCTAATTTCTATTCTTGATCGGCGAGGTGCCTTCCGGCGCCGTTTGGCCAGGGCGCAGAGGATCCCTCAGGCCGCACTCCTGCGCCACCTGAGCTCTACGCCCGCGCGCTTGGCGACGAAGAGAAGGTCGTCGCGCAGGGCCCCGATGTCCTTGTCGTAGATGGTGAAGATACAGAAATCGCAGTTACGGTACGCCCAGGCGAAGGGCGCGAGATCCCCGGCCACCCCCCTCTCGGAGTCCATGCCCCAGGCGTCGGCCAGTCTCAGGCGTCCCTCCGCAAGCACCAGGGTTATGCGCCACCCCTCGTCCGTCGGGACCTCGAAGTAGCCCGGCAGACTACCAGCGGGGATCATGGCGTTCTGCAGGTCCTTCGCATACGCCCTCTTGTGGGCCTCGACCCCGGCGAGGTAGTCCGTGTCGTCCACCGACCTTGGGGGGGACGGCGTGTAGAGCCGATTCTGCGTAACCTTTACTCCCTCAGGCGGGTAGAAGCCGATGAAAGGAACCGGCGAGCGCCAGAGATGCTGTATCACCCCGAGCGTCACATTGCGGCGCTCCGCAGGCTCTCCGACGGACTCGGCGAAACGCATCGCCGTCAGGCGCATGTGCCTGGGCTCCCACGGATGCGGCTCTCCCACGGTCCGCACCCGCCTCCGGCGCTTGGTTATATGACGAACCTCTTCCATGACGCGCGTATTTTACAACTCTCGTGCGGCCAATGCGCAGCAAGGAAAAGTTCGAGGGCGGGGCTTCGGCCCCGCCCTCGTGGTCGAAGGGAAATGTCTCTGCGCTACTGCCTGCTCACGGCCAGCAGGTAGAGGAAGGTCAGCACCGCCGTGAGGGCAGCAGCGATGTACGTGAAAGCCGCCGCGGTCAGTACCCGCCTGGTGCCACCCGCCTCCGTGCCTGACAGTATCCCGTAGCGTGTCAGCAGTCCGTAGGCGCGGGTGGAAGCGTTGATCTCGACCGGTAGCGTCACCACGTGGAACAGTAGAACCCCGAGGAACATAACGATGGCGATGTTGATCAGGAGCGACCCGAACGGGCTCGCCGCACCCCCGACGAAGAAGGCCATGATGAAAGCCATGGGCCAGATCTGGCTGCTGAAGTTCACGATCGGGAAGATCCCGGCCCTCAGCCTCATCGGCATGTAGCCGCTAGAGTCCTGGATCGCGTGCCCCACCTCGTGGGCGGCCACGCTGACCCCGGCTATGGAATTACCCCTGAAGTTGTCCTCGGAGAGCCTGATGACCTTGCTCCTCGGGTCGTAATGGTCGGTGAGATGTCCGGCCACAGGCTCTACCCTGACGTTCGTCAGGCCGTTGCGGTCGAGTATCATGCGCGCAGTCTGGGCGCCGGTGAGGCCGCTCGCGCTGCGCTGCTTCGAGTACTTCGAGTAAGAGCTCCTAACCCACAGGGCGGCGGCCCCAGAGATGAGCATACCGACGATCATTATTAGCAAGTAACCGCCGAATCCACCTGGTATGAACAACGTCAATCCTCCTAGCAGTTTTACTGCCCATATTTTACTACATACATATACGCAGGAACGCTCGCAAAGTTCCGCCGGAAACGGCTTCAGGTTTCAGGTTTCAGGCTACAGGTATTTGCTTGAGATAGTCTCTCTTGCGGGGTACACGCGCTCTGCGATTCTATGGCTTGGACCCTGCGCGAGCAAGGATCGGGGCGGGGTCAAGAACCCCCGCCCCGATTACGTGAACCCCTGTTGTTGGTCAGCCCTGCTGGCGGGCCTCCTTGAGGTCATCTACGACGGAGGGATCGGCGAGGGTCGATGTGTCGCCGAGGTCGTCCTCGCCCTCTGCCACACCGCGGAGGACCCGGCGCATGATCTTGCCGCTCCTCGTTTTCGGCAGGTCGGGGGTGAAGATGATCTCCTCCGGCCTCGCGTGCGGGCCTATGGCCGTCCTGACCTGGTCGTTGAGCTCCTTGATGAGCTCGTCGGATCCCTCTCTGTCTCCCTCCAGGATCACGTAGGCCACGATAGCCTGGCCCTTGTCCTCGTCGTCCCGCCCGATAACGGCGGACTCGGCCACGGCCTTGTGGGAGACTAGCGCGCTCTCGACCTCCATTGTGCCGATGCGGTGACCCGAGACGTTCATCACGTCGTCTATCCTGCCCGTGATGGTGTAGTAACCATCCTCGTCCCGCTCGGCGCCGTCCTCGACGAAGTACTTGTCGCCTAGCCTCTCCCAGTAGGTCTTGCGGAAACGCTCGGGGTCCTTGTAGATCGTGCGGAGCATACCGGGCCACGGCCTGGTGACGACCAGGTTCCCTTTGCCGGCGCCTTCGATCGGGTTGTCGTCCTCATCGTAGATGTCGACGAAGATACCGGGGAAGGGCCTGGTGGCGCTGCCCGGCTTGGTCGTGGTGAGGCCTGGCAACGGCGCGATCATGATGCCACCGGTCTCCGTCTGCCACCACGTGTCCACGATCGGGCACTGACCTTTGCCGATGTTCTCGTGGTACCACTCCCACGCCCGCGGGTTGATGGGCTCGCCTACGGTACCAAGCAACCTCAACGACGAGAGGTCGTGTTTCTCGATGGGCTCCGTGCCCTGCTTCATGAACGCCCGGATGACGGTCGGCGCCGAATAGTAGATCGTCACCCCGTTGCGCTCGATCACATCCCAGTGCCGGTCCGGGCCAGGGTAGCTCGGCGTACCCTCGAACTGTACGGTGGTCGCACCGTTGGAGAGTGGCCCGTAGACGAGGTAGGAGTGCCCCGTGACCCAGCCGATGTCGGCCTGGCACCAGAAGACGTCGTCCTCTTTGACATCAAGGACCCACTTGGTCGTGGCCTTGACCTGCGTGAGGTAGCCGCCCGTGGTGTGAACGATGCCCTTGGGCTTGCCCGTCGAGCCCGAAGAATAGAGGATGTAGAGGATGTCCTCTGAATCCATCTCCTCGGCCGGGCACTCGGCGTCTGCCTCACCCATAAGATCGTTCCAATAGCGGTCACGACCCTCAACCATGTTCACGTCCTCGCCGCTGCGCTGCGCGACGACCACGCTCTCGATCGAAGGCGTGTCATCGAGGGCCTCGTCGGCGTTGGCCTTCAGGGGTGTCACCTTGCCACCCCTCGGCCCGCCGTCGGCCGTGACGAGAACCTTCGCCTCGCAGTCGTTGATGCGGTCGCGCAGAGAATCGGCCGAGAAAGCGCCGAAGACGACCGAGTGCGGGGCCCCGATGCGGGCGCAGGCCAGCATCGCGATCGGCAGCTCGGGGATCATGGGCAAGTAGATCGCGACAGGGTCGCCCTTCTCGACTCCGAGGCCCTTGAGCACGTTGGCGAACCTCTCGACCTCGGCCTTCAACTCGGAGTAGGTGAAGGCCTTGCTGTCGTCGGGCTCGTCCCCCTGCCACAAGATCGCGGTCTTGTCCCCCCTGCCCTGCTCGACCTGGTAGTCTAGGCAGTTGTACGCGACGTTGAGCTTTCCACCGACGAACCACTGGGCCTCTGGCGGGTCCCAGTCGAGGACCCGATCCCACTCCTTGAACCAGTGCAGTTCTCCGGCCCGTTCGGCCCAGAAACCCTCGTAGTCTCGCTCGGCCTCCTCGTAGATCGAAGCGTCGTCCACGTTCGCCTCTCGGGCGAATTCGTCAGGAGGCTCGTACGTGCGTGCCTTTGTCTCTTCTGCCATCTCTACTCCCTTCCCTTGCGCGTCCTCTTGTCTCCACGCCGTTCTCAGGGCGGAAGGCGCGCGAAACGTTTACATCTGTCCTACTATGGAAACGAGTTTCCCACTCCACGTTTACCCGTATACTATCCATTATTGCTCTTACCCGCTCTCGCCCCGATTAATCACCGGTTCTCTACCTCAGCGCGTTACGAGTACTCTTCGCGCCTCTGGCGATGGTCCCACTCATTCCGTAGACTGTGCCGGATCTTGTGGAGTAAGAGACCAGGAGGCGGAATGGGCGGATTGCTCGAAGGCAAGAAGGTACTGGTTACCGGTGTCCTGGACCGGCGTTCGATAGCCTACTCGGCGGCCCGTCTGGCCCAGGAGCAGGGGGCGGAGATCGTCCTTAGCGGTTTCGGCCGCGCCAAGAGTCTCACAGAGCGAACGGCCAGACGCCTCGACCCTGAACCCCCCATCCTCGAACTCGATGTAAACAAGCCGGAGGACATCGAGGCGGTGGCGAACGATCTCGGGGAACGCTGGGGGGAACTCGACGGGATCGTCCACGCCATCGCCTTCGCCCCTGAAGACGCCCTCGGGGGCAATTTCCTCACCACACAGTGGCCCTCCGTCGCCACCGCCCTCCAGACCTCGGCCTACTCCTTGAAGGCGCTCTCCGTCGGCCTCGTCGATCTGCTGGGACCGGGAGCTTCGGTCGTCGGCCTGGACTTCGACGCCCGTATCGCCTGGCCAGCCTACGACTGGATGGGCGTAGCGAAGGCCGCCCTGGAGGGCACATCACGTTATCTGGCTCGCGACCTCGGCGAGCGCGGCATCAGGGTCAACCTGGTCTCGGCAGGCCCGGTCAAGACCCTGGCCGCGAAAGGAATCAGCGGCTTCGAGGAGATCGAAGGCGAGTGGACCCGTCAGGCACCCCTCGGCTGGAACACCACCGACCCCGAGCCCGTCGGGCGGGCCGTGGTGAGCCTGCTCTCGGATTGGTGGCCGGCGACCACGGGCGAACTCATCCACGTCGACGGCGGCTACCACGCAATGGGGGCCCCAATAAAATAGAAAGCGCCGGACCCGGCTCGCGATGTCAGCAGGCTCCGGGGCTGTCGCCGTGGCGCAGGTGCGCGGGCTCCGCAGGCGCACCGACCGATATCGTCACCTTTTCCTTGTGACAAAGGATGACCTTGCCTGGATTGCCTTCAAACCCCTTCTTTCCGGCATGGTCGGGTCTGCTGGTGGCGGGCCTGCTCTTGCCCGGCGGTATGCCCGCGACTCGCTGTTTGCCGTACTTCTTGCCGTCCTGTGCGTGCTCCGGCTTGCCGGGCTCACCGGCAGGCTTGCCCGCCTTCTCGATCCTGTTATCGTTCTGGACCCCACCGTAATTCCCCGCGCCGGGATCTCCCTTTCCAGGCTTCTTCTGTTCCTCCTCCACTACGATAGTCGCCTCTTCGGTCCCCTCGACCGGCTTTTCAACTTCCTCGGGTACGGTTGTCTCAGGAACTGTAGCCTCGGGTACGGTGGCCTCGGGTACGGTAGCATCGGGAGCGGTGCGCCCAGCTACCGTGGACTCCGGGTCCGTGGATTCCGTCTGGTCTCCGCCTTGCCAGTCAGGATTAAACGTGTTCTCCCCGGCGACGGTGACGCCCGCGACCGCGAACAGCATACACGTGAGGGTTGCGAGTATGACTGCGCGACGCATGCGGGCTCCTGTCTGCGAGTAACGGCATGGAGCCGCTATCGGTTTGTACCATAAGGAACTTTATCAGATCCAGCCGGGATTAGCGACGGGCCAGAGAGGCGAACTTGGTGTACTGCTCCATCCAGGCGAGCTGGACCTTGCCGGTGGGACCGTTGCGGTGCTTGCCCACGATGACCTCAGCAATGCCCTTGTCATCAGAGTCCGAGTTATAGTATTCATCTCGATACAAAAACATCACCATGTCTGCATCCTGCTCGATCGCACCGGAATCTCGAAGGTCTGACAGGAGCGGGCGTTTGTCATGGCGGGCTTCGACGGCGCGGGAGAGCTGGGCGATGGCGAGGACAGGGACGTCGAGGTCGCGGGCGAGGACTTTGAGTCCGCGGCTGATCTCCGCGATCTCCTGCTGGCGGTTCTCCGCGCGGTTGCGGGCTTCGCCACCGACCATGAGTTGCAGGTAGTCCACGACGACGAGCGACAGAGGCATCTCACCGGCGACGTTGAGCTGGCTGGCGAGACGCCTGACCTTGGCCCTGATCTCCATCAGCGTGACGCCCGCCGTATCATCGATCCAGATAGGGGCCCTGCTGACCTCCGCTACCCCCCTTACCAGCTTCGGCCAGTCTTCGGCCTTGACGTTGCCGCTCCTCAACGCCTGCGTAGGGATGCGTGTGGTCTGCGAGATCAGCCTCTGCACCAGCTGCTCTTTGCTCATCTCCAGGGAGAAGATCGCAACGGGCATCTTCTTCTCGCCAGAAGCGTGCCATATAGCATTTAATGCCATGGCGGTTTTTCCCATCGCAGGCCTCGCGGCGAGTATGATCAGGTCGCTCTTGTGGAAGCCTGTGGTGAGGCGGTCGAGGTCTTCGAATCCCGTCTCGACCCCCGTTACCTCGCCCTCCTGCTCGTAGAGGCGTTGGATCATCTCCAGGGCGCCGGGCGCGAGCTCGGAGACGGGCGCGAGATGTTCCCTGAGCGTCCGGTTGGAGACGCCGTAGACGAGTTGCTCGGCCGAGTCGAGCGCCTCGCTCACGTCCTCGGGCTCCCTGAAAGCATCCTCCGTGATGCGGCTCCCGACATCTATGATCGCCCGCAAGAGCGCCTTGCCGCGCACGATGTCAGCGTACCTGCCCGCGTTCGCAGCCGTCGGGACGCTCTCGACGATCTGGAAGACGTAGGGCCTGCCGCCTATCCTCTCGAACTCGTTGACGCTCCTCAGCTCGTTCGTGAGCGTAAGCTGGTCTATGGGCTCGCCGCGCGAGTAAAGACGCATCATGGCCCCGTAGATGATCCTATGCACCTCGGAGTAGAAGTCCTCGGCGGCGAGCCGCTCCGCAACGACCGCGACAGCCGACTCCGAAACCAGCATCGCGCCTATGACAGCCCGCTCTGCATCAAGGTCGTGCGGCGGTACCCGGGCCGCCCCAGCCCCGGTCTCTACGCTGCGTATCCTCCCCCGGCGTTCCATGACCTACCAGCATGCAGCAAAAAGGCCCCCGTTACAAGACGGGAGCCTTAACCTTCTGGTTCAGAATACGCCTGCACCTGCAGTTGAGGTGAAGGTGTGTCGGCGTAGGGGCGGGTTTGGTGTTTGGGCGGGTTTGAAACCCGCCCCTACAGTTTGGGGACTACGATCACCTTTACGCTCGCTTCGACTTCGCCGTGGACCTGGATGGGCACCTGGTGCGTGCCAAGGGCCTTTATGGGCTCTTCGAGGCGGATGCGACGTCTGTCGAGGCGGATACCGCGGGCTCTCTCGACGGAGTCGGCGATGTTGGCCGCCGTGACAGAACCGAACAGGCGCTCGTCCTCGCCCGTTCGGGCTTCTATCGTGATCACGCTCTTGTTGAGGATGCCGGAGATCTCCTCCGCCCTTTCGGCCAGACGCCTGTCCCTTTCCTCTGACTCCTCCATACTGCGGCGGGCCTCCTCCAGCTTGCCCGGTGTCGCCACCTCGGCGAGGCCTCGCGGGACGAGGAAGTTGCGCACGTAGCCACGGCTCACGTCGACGATGTCGCCACGCCTCCCGATCTTCTCGACGTCCTGGTTCAGTATTACCTGCACTTCTCCTACCTCCCCACCACGTAGGGAAGTAGCGCCATCTCACGGGCGCGTTTTATCGCCGAGGCGGCCTCCCGCTGGTGCTGCGGACACAGGCCCGTCACCCTGCGGGCCCTGACCTTGCCGCGGTCGGAGACGAACCGCCGCAGCAGGTTGTAGTCCTTGTAGTCGACGTAGGCGACGTTCTCCTTGCAGAACACGCAAGGCTTGCTCTTCGTCGGGCGCCCCCCGCGGGGCGGCCCGTTCCTTCTCCTACCCATTCTTTACCTCCGGATCTATCAAGCAGTAACTTCGGCGGGCTCGGGGAGTGGCTTGTGCGCGTAGCTCGGCGGGAGCTTCACGACCATGTGCCTGAGCACGTCGTCGGAGACGCGCAAGATGCGCTTCAACTCGACGAGTGTGCGCTCCCCGGCGGTGAACTCCATGACCACGTAGAAACCATCCGCGCGGTGGTCTATCTCGTAGGCCAGCTTGCGGCGGCCCCAGTGGTTCGGCTCCCCGGCCTCGCCGCCCGTGCGCTCGATGATCGTACGAAAACGCCCGACGGTGTTCTCGACCTGCTCCTCGTCGAGTTCGGGTATCACTATGAGCATGGCTTCGTAGGTGTCGATGTTTGCCTCCTCCGGTCTAGTGTCGGCTTCTTCCGCTAAGAGAAGCAGGGGCTATTGGATTGCCAGGATAGTGTAACAGCGGGATCGAAGTGTTACAAACCGTCCTTTCTTCCCGAGCCGCGCGGTCGGAGATCATCGGCGACATCCCCGCCGCGCGTTGGTCCAGGATGCGTGGCGCGTCCCGGCCACCGAAGAGCCCAGGGCGAGGTGGTGCTGGCCCTGGGCTCTCTACTAGCCGGCTTTTATCGGCGCGGCGTCGCTAGTTCCTCCGGTCTCCCTCTAGGGGACGGTCGCGTCCTTTGTGTCGCCCTCGGCGGCCTTGAAGTCGGTGGCCTTGTCAGTTCCCGCACCCCCGATGAAGGAGTCTGCCTCGGTCCCACCGGTGAGCGTGTCGTCGCCCCCACCGCCGCGCAGGATGTCCTTGCCCGCATCCCCTCGCAGTACGTCGTTGCCGTTGGCTCCGTCGAGGGTGTCATCTCCCGCTCCGCCGCTCATCGTGCCCGCACCGTTGCCCCCACACAGCAGGTCGTTTCCGTCCCCGCCGGTGATGGCGTCGTTGCCGTTCTTGCCGAAGATGATGTCAGCCCCTGTGGTGCCGCTAAGGGTGTCCCTGGAGTCGGTTCCCACCTTGACGGTGATCTGGGTGGTACTCGTCTTGTCTCCGTCGCTTACAGTCACGGTGATCGTCGCCGTCCCCGAGCGCTTGGCCGCTGCGCTCACCGTCAACGTCCGGCTTGCGCCGCTACCGCCCACCGAGAGGCCGGAGTTTGGCACGAGGTTCTGGTTGGAGGAGGTGGCGCTAAGGGTGAGGGCGCTCACGTCGTTATCCACGTCCGCTACCGTGAGGTTGATCTGCCCGCTGGTTCCATTCGTACCGCACTGCCCTCCGGCTGCGACCGCCACCGTGGGCGCGTCGTTGACTGGGGTCACGGTGATCTGGAAGGTCTGCGCGGCGCTGGTGTCTACCCCGCCATTGGCCGGCCCGCCGTCGTCCCTGAGCACGACGGTGACGGTGGCGCTGCCGCTGGCATCGGGGGCGGGCGTGTAGGTAAGCGTACCTTCAGAGGAGATTGCAGGTTTCCCCGTGGAGGTGAAAAGCGAATTGTTGTCGTTGGTGACGACGAAGCTCACCTGCTGGCTCGCCTCATCGGAAGGGCCAGCCGAGATCGCCGTGGCCCAGTCTGAGACGCTCTGTGGCCCCGCGTCTTCTTTCACCGTCTGATCCGCGCCCTTCGTGAAGCTCGGTGCGTCGTTGACCGGGTCAACCAGGATCGAGACGATGGCGGTGTTGGACTCCTCAGTACCGTCTGTGGCCCTGTAGGTGAAGAGGTCTGCTCCGTTATAGTCGGCATTCGGTGTGTACTTGAGGGAGCCGTCAGCGTTCTCGCTCACCGTGCCGTTGGCCGGCTGGGTAAAGCTGGAGACGCTCAAGGTGTCGGCGGCGCTATCGTCGTCGGTGTCGTTTGAGAGCACGTCTATGTCGGTGGGCGTGTCCTCATCGGTGATAGCGCTGTCGTTGGCTGCCACCGGAGCGTCGTTTACCGCATTGACGGTGATCGAGACGGTAGCCACGTTTGAGTCGGCGCTGCCGTCATTTGCCTTGTAGGTGAACGAATCAGAGCCATTGTAGTTGGCTGCGGGGTGGTAGGTGAGGTTCGCACCCGTGCCGCTGAGGGTCCCGTGAGTGGGAGTGTCAACTACGCTGAAGGTGAGCGGGTCGTTCTCTGCATCGGTTGCGGTGAGGGTTATGCCCTTGTCCGTGTCCTCGTTTGTGCTCACGCTCTGGTTGTCGGCTACCGGCGCGTCGTTGATGGCATTCACGGTGATGTTAACCGTGGCCGTGTCCTCGCCGCCTCTCTCGTCCGATGCCTTGTAGGTGAAGGAGTCGCCTCCGTTGTAGTTAGCATTCGGCGTGTAGGTGAAGGAGCCGTTGGAGTTCGGGCTCACAGAGCCGTGGGACGGCCCGGAGACCACAGCCGCGCTCAAGGCGTCGTCGTTGGCGTCGTTATCGTTTGAGAGCACGTCTATGTCGGTGGGCGCGTCCTCATCGGTAGTGGCAGAATCATCATCGGCAACCGGCGCCGTGTTGGGCGGGGTGTAGGTGATGGTGATCGAGGGTCCGCTGTTGGCGATGGTGGCGTTGCCGCCGGTCGGCACCAGGTTGGAGCCGCCGCCGCCACCCCCCGCTGGCGCCTGAATGGGTTCACTACCGAACGAGCCGAAGACGAGACTACCACCGCCGCCGCCGCCGTACAGGCCGCCGCCGCCACCGCCACCGGAGTTACCTCCGCCGTTGCCGCCCAGCCCCAGCGATCCGTTCCCGCCGCCGTCGCTGCCCCCGCTGCCGCCGGCGCTCTGGCCGCCCGCGCCCCCGCCGGTGCCTCCGGCGACGGTAACGCATTTCTCACCGTTGCCGCCGTTAGATCCGGCATCGCCGCCTGCACCCCCGCGGAAGACTGTGGAGTTGGGCCTACAGAAAGTACCTTGGCCGCTGCCCCCGCCTCCGGCGGCCACGATCAACCGCGAGTCGAGGCTTCCGCTCTGGTCCCTCGCTTGCTCGCGCACATCGGAGGCGCCGCCCCCGCCCCCGCCGGATCTGCTTGACCCGCCGCCGTTGAATCCACCGACACAGGCAACGCCTGAAAAGCAGTTGCCTCCTACGGTCGGGGCGCCGCCGACCTCCACGTAGAGGGTATCGCCGGGGGTGACCGTCAGGTCCCCGCTCACCTCAGCGCCATGGCCGGCAGCGAAACTAGTGGCACTCACGGCGCCGGGTGCGCCGGTGGCGACGACGTGGATGTTGCTCACCCCGTCAGGCACCGTGAAGGTATCCTCCGCACCCGTCGGGCCGAAGGTGCACGTCGTCACACCGGCAGTGGTGGAGCAACTACCCGCCGCGTGCGCCACTCCCGGCGCCACGGCCACCAAAGCCGCAATCGCCGCAAAGTGCACTGCGGCGAGCAGCGCCACCTTCCTCAACCCACCAAACCGTCCGGCTATCGCTTGCATGCCCATCTCTCTCCTTTCCCGCTATCTCTCGCGGGTCCGTTTGCACGAGGCCCGCCCTCTGAGTGTCGCGCTCCCACCAGTGTGATGGGTCCGTCTCTCCGTACGCCCTGTGCACCACCTCCTTCATTTCCGTATCCTCGTCGTGCCGGGTACAGCTTCGTCCCTCCTCTGCTTCTCATACCGGCGTGACCAGCAGCTCGATCCCGTTTCGCCGTGCGCTCTCCAGCACCTTCTCCGCGTCTGTTTCCATCCGTGGATGCGAGCCGTTTCTTGCGAACGGCGCTCCCTCGGTAACGGGCGCCCCGACCTCCTCGAAGAACCGCTCCAAGGGTCCGGGCGGGGCGAGTAGCAGCAGGCACCTGCCCGGCTCTCCCCCGCTGACCTTCAAGGCGTGCACCGTCCCCCTGGGAACGCAAACCAAACAGCCCGGACCGAGGGTCAGCGCCCCGTCCTTGCTCGCGAAGGAGAACTCGCCTTCGAGCACGTAGATCACCTCGTCCTGGGTGTGGTGGGTGTGGGGCGGCATCCCGCCTCCCGGAGGAGCCGTGCTCTCCAGGAGGGCGTAGCCCTCGCCCCGGCTCCTGAAAGCATACGTGGCGCCGTCGAAGAGCCGCAGGGTCTGCCCTTCTTCACCCGGTGACAGGTGTGTTACTGGCCGGCGCCTTTCGATCCTCCCCACTGAGTCTTCTCCCTGGTACTCGATGGGACGATGTGACATGAGAACACCCTACGTGCCGGGAGAAAGGATGAACATAAAGACCACCCATAGACTACGCATAAAGTTGCCTACCGGACTATGGGCTTGACCCGCAACACCGCGTGATACAGACTTGGGAAGTGAGGAAAGTGGCATGACAACACAGCAGCCTCCCTCGTTTGGAGCCTTGCTCAGGCACTACCGAGACCTCGCTGGGCTTACCCAGGAGGAGCTTGCCCGGCGGGCGGGGCTGAGCGTGCCCACGGTCAGCAACCTGGAGCGCGGCAGAAGCCAGACGCCCTACCGCGCCACCGTCCGTAGTCTGGCCGGCGCTCTGGAACTCTCCGGGGAGGATCGGGCCGGACTTCTGGCCGCCGCTCTTGGAACCGCGCCAGGGCCTGCGGGGAGCGACAGCCCGGCCACGAGAACCGGTCGTCCGGTGGTCGAAGGAGGCTTTCTCGGCGCGCTTCCCTCCAGGCGGCTCGTCGGGCGCGGGGAGGAGCTGAGGAGGGTGCTGGGCGCGTTGGAGGCGGTTACGGGCGAGGCCGGAACGGGCCGGATGGTGCTGCTGGCCGGGGAGGCGGGCATAGGGAAGACGCGGCTGGCGCAGGAGGTCAGCGTACACGCCTGGGAGAGGGGCTTTCACGTGGCCAGCGGACGCTGCTACGAGGCGCAAAGCGGCGTGCCATTCTACCCCTTCCTGGAGGCCCTCGGTACGCTCTACGAGGAGGCCCCCGAGGGGGCGCGCGGGCGCTGGCCGTACCTGGAGAGGCTGCTGCCGGATCACTTCCCGTCGCGGCCCACCGCGGCCGCTTCCGGGAGCCAGGAAGAGCTACAGAAGCTCTTGCGGGCGGTGAACGGTTTCGTCAGGGAGGTCGCCGCCACCAGCCCCGTCGCCCTCTTCATAGACGATTTGCACTGGGCGGATGAAGCGAGCCTCTATCTCTTGCAGCACCTCGCCAGGCATGCACGCGCCGATCGCGTACTGCTCGTTGGCACCTACCGCGACGTGGAAGTCGGGCGCGCTCATCCCCTGCGCAAGGCGGTGCGGGACCTGGGTCGCGAGCAACTCGTCGAGAGGGTAGCCGTAAGTCATCTGGGGCGGGGAGAGACGGCCGCACTGATGGCCGACAGGTTGGATGGGATGGAGGTGTCGGAGGAATTCGCAGGACTGGTGTACGCTCACACCGAGGGCAACCCCTTCTTCGCCACCGAGGTGCTGGAGGCGCTCATCGAACGCGGGAACCTCTTCGTGTGGGAGGGACGTTGGGTCCGCAGGGAGTTGGATCGGATAGAAGTCCCCGAAAGCGTGCGCGAGACCATCGCCGAGCGGACCTCCCGCCTGGGGCCGGAAGCTCGGGAGACGCTGGAGGAGGCGAGCGTCCTGGGGCAGAGGTTTGCCTTCGACGACTTGCGGGTCCTCTCCGACCGCGACGAAGAGGAGGTTGAAGAAGCGCTTGAGGAGGCCGGCTCCGTCGGCCTCCTTCGGGATATCGGAGAGGAGCACACCTTCGACCACGCCCTCACCCACCAGGCGATGTACGCCGACATCCCCAGGAGGCGTCGCCGAAGGCTGCACCGGGCGGCGGGGGAGGCCCTGGAAAGGCACGCGGAGCGAGTCCGGAGGCGGAGGGCCTCCGAAATCGCCCGGCATTTCGTAGAGGGAAGGGCGCCCGCCAGGGCTTTACCTTATGCTCTGCTGGCCGGGGCCGAAGCGGAGGAGGTGTTCGCGCACGGGGAAGCGGAGCGGCACTACCGGAGTGCGCTCGGACTGGCGGAAAGGGTGGGCGACGAACCCGCGACGGCGCGGGCGCTGGAGAGGTTGGGCGGCGTGTTGGCGACCACCGTCCGCTACGACGAGGCGCTCTCCGTCCTCGAACGGGCGGCGCAGATCCACCTCTCCCGCGACGACCCGGAGGCCACCGGCAGGGTGGAGGCGGCGATCGCGCAGACCCACTTCAGGCGGGGCACGCCGGAGGAGGGCACCGCGCGCCTCTCGGCCCACCTGAAATCGCTCGACAGGCCGGGTGCCTCGAAGGGGGTGCGACGCGGCCTGGCGTCCCTCTACGTCGCCCTCGCGCGCCTTTACTGGGCCCACAGGTGGTACGCCGGGTGCCGGGACGCGGCGGAGCGGGCCGTAAGCCACGCCCGCTACGTAGAAGACGCAGGTCTTCTCTCCGAAGCGGAGGCGATGCGCGGCACCGTGCTCCTCTGGTCAGGCGTCCCCGACGAGGCGGTGGCGGCCCTGGAAACGTCCCTCGCCCTGGCTGAGGGACCCGACGCCCCGGATGCCCTGGTCACGGTGCCGCAGTTGTCCCTCTGGCTCGCGTACCTGGCGCGCGGACAGTTCGACCGCAGCCGCGGGTGCGCCGAGCGGGGGGCGGCCGTCGCAAAGAAGACTGGCGACACCGACCTGCTCGCCGTGCACACGGCCAACCTCGGCTTGCAGCACTTCTACGAGGGCGATTGGCGGGAGGCCCGCGACTGCCTAGAGCGCGCCGTTGACCTCGCGCGAGGCACCCAGTTGTCTTACTACTCTTACCTGCCGTCCGCCTACCTGGGGGTTCTCCGCAAAGCCGAAGGGGCGTGGGAGGAAGCCATCCGCTGCTTCTCGGACGCCGCCGCCCTCGCCGGGAAGGCAGGCAACCGCGAGGGGTCGCGCTACGCGGAGGTAAGGCTACTTGAGCTGGACGTGCTGCGGGGCCGCCCCGCCGAGGCGATAGCCCGCCTCGGGCCGGAAGTCCCGGAGCTCGACGTGGTGGTACGAGGTCCTGCTGCTCACGGTCCTGGCGGAGGCATACGCCGATTCGGGCGACGCGGTAAAGGCCGAAGAGGTGGCGGCGGGCGCCGTCGGCCGGGCCCGGGCGACGCGCAACCGGGTCGATGGCGTGGAAGCGTTGCGCGTCCGGGCGAAGGGCCTCTCGATGCGGGGACGCCCAGAAGAGTCGAGCGCGGCGCTGGAGGAGGCCCTGTCCTGGGCATGCCCCATGCCCTACCCCTACGCCGAGGCCCGCATCCTCTACGAGTACGGAATGCTCCACGTCCACGAAGGAGAGCCCGGAGGGACGCGGGAGCGGCTCTCCGCGGCTCTGGACATCTTCCGCAGGCTGGGAGCGAAGAAGGAAGCCGGGCGCACCGAACGGGCGCTTCTGGCACTCGACCCGGCGTAGCCACCGCTCGCCGCCCCTTCGGCAACCTCGACATCGATGCGCAGGTCCGGAATCTCGCGCAGCGGCCACCCACATCGCGCCGTAGAGAACGGCCTCGCCTCCCCCCTCTTGGCCAACTCTCCGGTTCTCGAGTAAAGGTTCCTGGTCGACTCCATCCTCGTGCAGCACCAGCTATAATCCTGGAGCCGTGTGGCTTGGGAGAAAGGGGACCATGCTCAACCTATCGAGCGATGTCTGCCGGTATGGAAACGCAGAGTAGCAGGCGACCCGCCAGGGAGGCGGTAAAGGCTTTAGCCGCCGCTTGCATCGGCAACTTCGTGGAGTGGTACGACTTCGCAATCTACGCCTACTCGGTCCCCGTGATCGCGACCCTCTTCTTCCCGCAGGGGAGCCGCACCAGCGCCATCCTCGCCGCGTTCGCGCTCTGGGGCGTTGCCTTTTTGGCGCGGCCTCTGGGCGGGGTGTTCTGGGGCAATCTGGGGGATAGGGTGGGCCGGCGCAACACGCTCGCCAGGGTCGTGCTGCTCATGGGCGGGGGGACCATGCTAATAGGTCTCTTGCCGACCTACGCCCAGATCGGCCTCCTCGCCCCAGTCCTGCTCGCGATTTTGCGGCTGGTGCAGGGTTTCTCCGTGGGCGGGGAGGCCACGGGCGCTACCTCTTTCATAACGGAGTACGCGCCGGAGGGGCGCAGAGGCCTCTTCGCCGCCATCTTGGGGTCCACCACGGCCCTCCCTTTAGTACTGGGCGGACTGACCGTGCTGGTGGCCACGGCGCTTCTGCCGGAGGGCGCCTATGGCTCGTGGGGCTGGCGCCTCCCGTTCTTGATAGGAGGACCGCTGGCTCTAGTCGGCCTGTACATCCGGCTCAAGATGCGCGAGACCCCCACTTTTGAGGAGATCAAGAGCGAAGAGCAGATAGGGGACGTGCCGGCTCTGGAGGCGGTCCGGTATCACTTCAGGAACATAGCGCTGGTCTTCGCGATCACCTCCTTGTATGGGCTCGTGGCCTATATGCTGGCCGCCTACTTCGTCACCTACCTCATCGAAACCGTCGGCCTCGATGCCACCACCGCGATCCTGTCCAACGTCGCCGGTGGCTGCGCACTTGTGCTGCTGTTACCGTTCGTCGGGGCTTTGGGCGACCGGATCGGGAGGAAGCCCTTGCTGTTGATCGGTTGCGCGGGGTGCGTCGTCTTGAGCGTGCCGGGCTTCATGTTAGCCGGCGGCGGGAGTCTGGGTACGGCCATTCTGGGACAACTACTGGTGGCTCTGCCCTTTAGCTTCGTCGCCGCGGCCGTGGTCATCACGCAAGTGGAGATATTCCCCACCAGGGTGCGCTACAGCGCCGCCGCGATCGGGTACAACGTCGGCATCATGGCCTTCGGGGGGACCGCTCCCCTGGCGGCGACCGCACTCGTGGCGCAGACCGGCAGTGCCATTGCTCCTGGGGTCTACCTCGTCGTGGTGGCCGTGGTCGTGTTCTTCGTCACGTTCGCGCTGCCGGAGACCTACCGGCTCCCCTTACTCAGGGAGGGCGAAGGAAGCCCGACTCCAGACCCGGCCAGGAAGCAGCCCCCATAGCCGCTGCCGCCGGATCGTGTTCTTTCCTCTTAGAACGATCGACATAATCGTGCATCCCATACCCTTCACAGAAACCCGCATCCTCCACGAGTACGGGATGCTCCACATCCGCGAAGGAGAAACCGAAAGGGCACGAAAGCGGCTCTCCGCGGCTCTGGACGTCTTCCGCCGGCTGGGCGCAAGCAAGGACGTAGAGCACACCGAGCAATCACGAAAAGGATGAGCCACTTTGCAGGGGAAGGCTTCAGGTTTTTTGCTGAAATCTTTACTCACCTCAGCTTCACTCTTTCCGCAAAACCGCTGTAGGGTCCCCAGCGGACAGTTCTCCCGAGATTATGCCTTCCTCTCCGATCCGTTTTCCCTTCGGGTCTATACTCTGCACGTGGAGAATGGAGCAGGCATCGCCGTCGAGACCGTGGGCCTGGAGAAGGTCTATGGTGAGGGTCCGACCGCGGTGCGCGCCCTCCAGGACATCTCCCTGGCCTTTCCAAACGGGGAGTTCGCGGCCATCATGGGGCCTTCGGGATCAGGGAAAAGCACGCTCTTGCACATCCTCGGTGCCCTGGACAAGCCTACGTCGGGGCGCGTGGTCGTCGGGGGTACCGAGCTCTCGGGACTCTCGGACAAGAAGCTGACGCTCCTCAGGCGGGAGCGGATGGGTTTCGTGTTCCAGTTCTTCAACCTCATCCCCACACTCTCCGCCGAGGAGAACGTGCTCTTGCCCGTGCTCATCGCCGGCAAGAGACCAGGCGACTACAGCAAGAGGCTCGACGAGCTATTGGACCTGGTAAAGCTCACGGGGCGGCGGACGCACAGGCCCGACGAACTCTCCGGCGGGGAGCAACAGCGGGTCGCCATAGCGCGGGCTTTGATCAGGTTCCCTGACATCATCCTGGCCGACGAACCGACGGGGAACCTCGATTCGAAGACCGGCGCTGAGGTGCTCGAGCTGCTGAGAGAATCGGCGGCCCGCTTCGACCAGACCATACTCATGGTTACCCACGACCCGCGCGCCGCAGCCACGGCAGGCCGCGCCGTCTTCCTCTCCGACGGACGCGTGGTCGACGAAGCCGTAGACCCAGACCAGGACGAGATCCTGGAACGCATCAAGACTCTGGAGCCGGACGGATAACAGAGTGTCCGGCTACCGCTTCAGGAAGATGGAAGACGAAGAGGCCACGCAGATCTCCGGCTGGCACTACGATCCTCCCTACGACTTCTACGACGCCACAAGCGATCCGGACGATCTTGATGAGCTGCTCGACCCGAGGCGTAGAAAGGATGCCTACTTCTCCGTCTTCGACGACGACGGAGTTCTCGTCGGCTTCTTCCAGTTCGAGAGAGAAGGTACTAGGGTCGACATCGGTCTGGGTATGAGGCCGGATCTCACTGGTAGAGGACTCGGGGGCGAGTATCTACGCGCAGGGCTCGAGTTCGCGAGACGGCGTTATTCGCCGGAGCGCTTCACACTCTCTGTGGCGACGTTCAACGAGCGTGCCATCCTGGTCTACGAACGAGCCGGCTTCAGGAGAAATACCGTCTACAGGCACAACACCAATGGCGGCGAGTATCTCTTCCTGTCGATGGCCAGAGAAGCGTGAAGCTCAGGCGCTTCTCCGGGCTTAGCTTCCGGAATCTGCGCTCCAGGGTGCAACGTACCCTGCTTACGGCGGTCGGCATCGTACTAGGGGTGGGCATCGTCTTCGGCGTACTCACCCTCTCCAACACCATGTCGGGCACTTTCGAGGATCTCTTTACCAGGGCTTACGGGGCGGCCGACCTCACCGTCACGGCGGCGGGAGGCAGCGGCGGGTTCGACCAGAAGGTAGTCGAAGAGATCCGCGGCTACGAAGGGGTAGAGTCGGCCGCCCCGCGCTATTCACTCTCATCCTCACTCATCCTCGACAAAGAGCAGAAAAATGGCCTGCCAGTGGTCAGAAGCATGCGTCTCTTCGGCGTCGAGCCGCAGTCTGCGAAGCTCGCCACGGGCTTCGAACTAACCGACGGACACTTCCCTCTGAGTGGCAAGGAGCTCACCCTCGACGGTGGGTCCGCCAAGAGATCCGGGCTCGAGATAGGTGACAGGATCACGGTAGGTACTCCAGAAGGGCCGAAGGAGTTGAGACTCGTGGGGCTCTTGCGCATACCGGGTGGGTCTTTCGGCGGATTGGCTTTCGGTATGGCGCCCCTGCCCTTCGCCCAGAAGGCCTTCGATAAACAGGGCCAGATCTCCGGTATAGCCGTCGAGGCTAAGAACGGCATCTCCGTCTCGGCCCTCGGGGAGAGACTGGACAGAAGGCTCGGTGAGGGTTTGCAGGCCCAGCGTTCCGAGAAACGCACCCAGGAGATCAGCGGCCAGCTCCAGGGGTTCAAGATCGCGCTGCTCTTCTTCGCGGGGACATCGCTCTTCGTCGGGGCCTTCCTCGTCTTCAACGCCCTCTCTATGACCATTTTGGAGCGGACGCGCGAGCTGGGGATGCTCCGCGCCCTCGGCTCGACGCGGGCGATGATCGCACGCTCCGTCGTTGTGGAAGCGATGCTCCTTGGCATGATAGGCTCGCTCCTCGGGGTGCTCTTCGGCTACGGGATGGCCAGGGGGCTCGTCTACCTCTTCGGCAGGACTTTCCTGTTCGAGATCACATCTTTGGTCTTATCTCCTTTCGCCCTCATCTCAGCCATAGTCGTCGGCATCGCCGTCACGGTCGTCGCGGCCCTCTACCCGGCCATAATGGCTGGGAGGGTGAGCCCCGTAGAAGCGATGCGGGCACGGTCCACCGGTGCCACCGTCGAGACAGGGCCATCGCGCGGCGTCTCGCTCCTTGCGCCGGGCTTGGGTCTCGTGCTCGCCGGCGCCGGGATTCCCTGGATCTACCACCTCGCAAAGAACCTCTCGGCCAGCCTAGGAGGCCTCGTCTACGCCTCGGGGATCGCGGCGATCATCGCCACCTTCCTTGGCATCTCCCTGGTAATCCCCGTCTTCGTCAGACCGCTCGCGGCGCTGTTCTCGCCGATGCTCAGGCTCCTTTTCGGGGTCGAGGGGAGGATGGCCGCGGCGAACGCGACGCGCAACAGGGCAAGGACGGCGCTAACGGCTTCTGCCCTCATGGTAGGCATCTCGCTCGTAGTGGCATTCTCGGCCCTCGGAGGTAGCCTCCTCGGTTCGATCCAGGACTACCTCGACGGCTCCCTCGGCAGCGACTACGTAGTGCAGCCCACGCAGCAGAACTCGGACGCCGGCTTCTCCACAGAGTTGCCCGACAAGATCGATCGTGTGCAGGGCATCGAGAAGACGACCAGCATCGTCTCGACCTTCCGCCAGGACGGAAAGAAGGTAGACGCCGTCTTCGGGGTGGACCAGAATTATCCGGGAATCTTCCGCGTAAACTACGCCGCCGGAGGACAGGACGCCTTCTCTGAGCTTAAGAACGGCGACGCCCTCGTTGGCAAGCAGCTCGCCAAAGATCGCAAGCTCGGCGTGGGGTCAAGGATCGAGCTACTCGGTCCCGAAGGGAAGAAGGCGTATCGGGTCGGAGGCATCCTCGAGAACGACGTCATAGGCGGAGGGATGGGCATCTACCTCTCGCAAGAGATCCTCGCCAGCGACTTCAACGAGACCCAGAGCGAATTCCTCGCCATAAAGGCCAGATCGGGCTCCGACCGGGAAGCCCTGGCGCGCAGGATCGAAGCTGTCCTTGCGGACTACCCGCAGTTCACGCTCTATTCGAACGCCGAGTGGAAGGCGCAGATAGAGAGCGACTTCAACCGCCAGTACGTCTTCTTCTACGCCATTATGGGCGTCTCCGTCGCCGTCTCCGCCTTCGGGGTCGTCAACACCCTCTCCATGAGCGTCTTCGAGCGGACCCGCGAGATCGGGATCCTCAGGGCCGTGGGGACGACAAGACTCCAGATAGGCCGCCTCATAATCGATGAAGGGATCGTCATAAGCCTGATCGGCTGCCTCATCGGCGTCGCGCTCGGCTCGCTGCTCGGCTACCTCTTCGTCCAGGGCTCCGGTGCAGGAGGCTTCGAGATCGACTTCTACTACCCCAAGATACCGGCACTCGCGGCCCTGCTCTCGGGCCTCTTCATAGGTATCTTCGCCGGCCTCCTCCCGGCCCGCTCCGCAGCCCGCAAGGGCATCGTCGAGGCCGTCCAGTACGAGTAGAGACCTGATGACTCCGCGTCCGAGCGGATAGAGAGGCGTCCAGCATCGCCGCGGGGAGTGTCACGGTCTAGAATGGACCGGTCGTAGCCACCGCACGCTGGGGAAGGACCGGTCGATGGGCGGACAGAGGCAGGAGAAGAATAACCTCGACGACAGCGCGGTTCTGGAGTCCATAACTTCACAGTGGTGGTCTTTCTCGTCTTTCGTACCCTTGGTGACGGGCGCGCTCTGGCTGTGGTTGGCGGCAAGTAGCGGACTGCCCGCGGTCTTGCTCGGGGCGGTGCCTGGAGCTTTACTGCTCGCGACGGGCCTCTCCGGTCTTCTGTGGGCCGTGGAATCCAGGACGTTCCAGTACATGGCGCTCGCCTCCGCCCTCGGGGTGGTCCTCTCGCTGCCCGCCATCTTTGTCATGGGGCCCGTGACCGCGCTCGTGCTCGGGCTGGGCTCAGCGGCGAGCTTTCTCGCAACGGGCTATCTGGCCCTCGGGCAGCACCGCTGTCCTGCCAGCGTGCCGGCGCCCGATACGGGCCCTGCTCTGGCCGCCCGGGCCGCGGTCAACGAGCTGATGTTGTGCGGCCTCATCCTAACGAGCTGGCCCATCGTGGTGGGTACGATCGCCGTCCGCGTCCAGCGCGAGGCCACGGAGGCCTACGCTCTTTTCGAGGAGAAGGGATGGTTCTCCGAGCCGGCCACCTACCACAAGGACCCGCCGCCGCTGGAGGAACCCGAGATCGAGACCATCGAACACAGGGGAAGAGAGATCGAACGCCTCACCTTCGATAGCCTCTACGAACCGCACGAGAACGAGCCGGGGCGGGAGCGCTGGCTCTCATACAGACGCAACCCCACCGTATGCGCCTGGATCCTGCGCCACCACGACGAGCAACGCCCCTGGCTTATCTGCGTCCACGGCATAAGGATGGGCACCCTGAACAAGAGCCTCCTCCGCTTCCAGCCGGAGTACCTTCACGAAGAGCTCGGACTCAACCTGATCATGCCCGTCCTCCCCATGCACGGCCCGCGCGATCCCAGCGGCCTCATAAGCGGCGAAAGAACGCTCTCCGGCGACGTCATCGACACGCTGCACACCGGCGCGCAGGCCATATGGGACCTCAGGCGCATCGTCTGGTGGTTGCGGCAGAGTGAAGACGCACCCACCATAGGAGCACTGGGCCACTCTCTGGGCGGCTACGCCGTCTCGCTGCTCGCCTCGCTGGAGGAGGATCTGGACTGCGTCGTTGCGGGCAATCCGGCTGTCGACCCCTCGCACCTGTTCTGGGCCAACGCGCCAGCCATAGCCACCCACTCCCTGAGCGCCGAGGGCATCCGTGAGGAGACGATAAGAGCGCTGCTACGCCCCGTCTCTCCGCTCGCGCTCGAGCCCATAGTCCCGCACGAACACAGGGCCATCTTCGCCGGCGTCGTCGACCGGGTGGTGCCGCCGGTCCAGGCCCATAACCTCTGGCGCCACTGGAACGAGCCGCGCATCGCCTGGTACCAGGGTGCCCACCAGCGCTTTATACGCTCCTCCGAAGGCCGTGAGGTCCTCGAAGAGACCCTCCGCGCCGCCGGCATGCTTCCCAAGGAGACGACAGGGACCACCTCTCAGCGATAAGCAGAGTTCGCGTAGTAGGCCAGAATCTTCTCGGCGCCCGGTGCTGGCCTGTACCCACCGTGCTCGGCCACTACCAGTCGCCGCATCACGAGCGTCCGTAGGGCGGCCTCATAGTCGAGTGGTTCGTCGCCTTGGGCGAGGCTCCGCGCCCTTAGGATCAAGCCGTCTTCCGTTAAGGTCCTCTCTGGAGCGTCGGTCAATGCCAGGGCGAGGAGCGGGACCGCGACGGGTGGGATGGCATCGTTTATGGCCTGCATGAGTAGCCGGGCCAGGGTCTTGACCTCTTCGATTCTGTCCTCGCGCCCGAGCCCCCGAAACACGATCCCGCCTGACGCCGCGTACTCGCGCGCCGAGACCGGCGTCCCGACGCCAACGGCGGCGGTGCCGAGTCGGAAACTGCCGGCTCGCCGAGTCTGGATGAGGTTTCTGAGCACGGAGCCGGCCGCCGAGGCGAAGAGCCTGCCAGGTTGCAGGAGGCTATGATCTTCGAGCACCCAATCGTAGTTAACGCCGATGGGAACGAAGAGAATGTCGCAGGCTCCGGGGTCGAAACGCCTGAGCATGTAGTCGAGCAGCCCTATCTTCGGCTCGCGCGGCTTGCCATCCCGGCTCAGTCCGCCCTCAGGAAAGAAGACCTGCGTTAGTCCGCCCTCGACGGCCATCTGGATAAAGCGCTCCAATACCCGCCGGTAGAGGTCGTCCCCAGAGTCGCGGCGTACGAAGTACGCGCCCATCCCGCCGATCAGCCGTCCCAGGGGCCACACGCACGCCCACTCCCCTGCCGCGTAGCTTAGGGCTGCACGATGCGCCATCAGATGGGCCAGCAGTACGTAATCGATATTGCTCCTGTGGTTCATTACAAAGACGACGCTAACGTTTTCGAGAGCATCCTCCTTTAGGGCGGCGAGGCTACCCTCCGAGTCGCTCCTGACGTCGTATAGAGATCTGGAGATCCAGGCCGCCAGAGGAATGCCGACCCGGAAGTAGAGGAAGGCGTTGAACGAAGGTACGATCTCACGGGCGTAACGATCGGCTCTGGACATCGCGACCGCCATGGAGATATCGTTCTCACGGGCATAGACCTCGGCGGCCTCGAGAAGCTCGGGATCGTGGGTAAGGCGGTAGATCAAAGTCCCGCGCCGGGTCAGCTTGAAGGTCGGCAGCTCGATGCCCCTGCGTCCCACCTCCTCGACGACCCTATCGGCCCTCTGCCTGAAGAACCACCGGACCGCGGGAACGAACCTTCCGGCAACCAAGATCGCGCCGAACAGGAGCACGACAAGGGCCAACCAACCTCGCCTTCCGTCTTCTTCGCCAGCCATTACGCTCTCCCCATCGACCCTGATCCCAGAGATATGTAACCACGCCATCCGTCGTAGGCAAATATAGCGGCGGCTCCCACCACGCGAAAGCCCGTAGGGCTGAGCGTGCTGAAATGCTGACCTGCTGTGTAAGCTCCTTTACCCGAATGAGCGGTGAACGCTGTTAGCATCTGCGACGTATACTCTCGACGTACTCTCGAACAAGAAAGGTGGACGCTCTGGCGGCGTCATCGGCCAGGCCGAACAAGCGGGTGGCGATCGTCGGGGCCGGGATGGGCGGCCTGGCGGCGGCGATCCGGCTGGCCGCCAGGGGCTTCGAGGTCGAGGTCTTTGAGAAGAACTCCCGGGTCGGCGGACGCGTGGGAAGGCTGGAGGCGGATGGCTTCTCCTTCGATACCGGCCCATCGCTCCTTCTGATGACGGATACCTACCGCGAGCTCTTCCGTTTTGCCGGGCGCGATCTGGACGACTACGTCAGGCTCGTGCCGCTCGACGCGAACTACCGCGTAACGTTCGGTGACGGCGACGCCCTGACCATCCGTCGCACGCTCCCCGAGCTGATAGGCGAGCTGGAACGCATAGAGCCCGGCGTCGCCCCGCGCTTCTACCGCTTCCTCGAAGACGCCTGTAACAAGTACCGCCTCGGACGCTCGGAGTTCGTGGAGCGCGACTTCGAAGGGGCCAGGGACTTCTTCGGGCTGCGCAACCTCAGACTCCTGCTGAAGACTAAGGCGCTGGGCAACTACTACCGCCAGGTCTCGAAATTCTTCCGAACCGAGAAGCTCCGCCAGGCCTTTTCATTGCAGACTATGTACCTCGGCCTCTCCCCTTTCGAGGCGCCGGCGGTCTACTCGCTCCTCCCCTACACGGAACTCGCCGAGGATGGCCTGTGGTTCCCCGAAGGCGGGATGTACTCCCTCGTCGAGGCGATGGAGAAGCTTGCAACCGAGCTCGGCGTGAGGTTCCGCCTGAATAGTCCGGTCGAACGTGTAGTCGTCACCAAGGGCCGGGCGCGCGGCGTCGTTGTGGATGGAGAGGAGATAGAGGCCGACGCCGTGCTGGCCAACGCAGACCTCCCCTACGCCTACCGCGAGCTCCTCGCCGGGTCGGCGGACAAAGACTTTCTGCTTAGGAGACGCGAGAAGCTCGAGTATACGGCCTCGGCGTTCATGCTCTATCTCGGCATCGAGGGGACGCTCGGAAACATGGTGCATCACAACTTCTACCTCTCCGGGCGTTACAAGGAGAACTTCGAGGCCATCTTCAGAGACCGCACGCTGCCAGAAGACCCTTCCTTCTACGCCGTCGTCCCTTCCAAGACGGAGCCGCGCATGGCCCCTGACGGGATGGAGAGCCTGTTCGTGCTCGTCCCTGTACCGCACCTCGGATCGAACGTGGACTGGGACCGCGACGAAGACGCTTTCAGGGAGAAAGTCTACAGCCTGCTGGAGCGGAGGTGCGGGCTCGACCGGAGCCGCGTCGTCTACGAGAAGACGAGGACGCCGCTCGACTGGCGAGACGAGTACAACCTGGAGGAGGGGGCCGCGTTCGGAATCGGGCACGGCATCTTCCAGGTAGGATACTTCCGGCCTCCGATGGTATCGAAAGCCGTACAAGGGATGTACTTCGTTGGCGCGAGCACCAGGCCAGGTACCGGGGTGCCGCTAGTTACCATAGGGGCCAGGCTGGTGGCCGAGCGCATAGGACGGGAGGTCGGCGACTCTTGAAGCTCGACCCCGCGGGCGGCAAGAAGCTCGACGAGAGCCTCTCGCTCGCCGAGAGCTACGAGTTGTGCCGCAAGGTTCAGAAGGCGCACAGCAGGACCTACTATTTCTCGACCAGGCTGTTCCCCGCCGAGGTCAGGCCCCGCGTGCACGCCCTCTACGCCTTTATGCGCTACGCGGACGAGATCGTCGATCACCCGCACGACCTGCCGCCAGGAGCCCAGCTCTCCGTCCTGGAGGAGTTCGAGGCCGAGACCATGGCGGCCGTCTCGGGTGAGAGCGTCCCCAACCCCATTCTGAGGGCGTACGCCGACACGGTGTCTGCCTGTGGCATAGAGCCCGAGACCATAAGGGCGTTCATGGAAAGCATGAAGATGGATACCCGCATCTTTCGCTACCAGACGTTCTCCGATCTGGAGCTATACACCTACGGGAGCGCCGCCGTCGTCGGCCTGATGATGTGCAGGGTCGTGGGGGTGGCGGAAGGGAAGGCCGACCGCCACGCCGAGGCGCTCGGCGTGGCCATGCAGCTCTCGAACTTCCTGCGTGACGTCGGGGAGGACTGGCGACGCGGGCGAGTCTATCTGCCCCTGGAGGATCTGGAGCGCTTCGGGTACACGGAGCGGGACCTCGCACTCGGTGTCGTAGACGAACGCTTCGTCGCGCTGATGCGCTTCGAGATAGAGCGGACGCGCCGTCTCTACGAGGTCGCCGACGAAGGGATGGGCTACATCCCGAGGGGGAGACGTTTCCCCGTGATCGTGGCGCGCGAGCTGTACGCGGCTATCCTCGATCGCATCGAGGCCCACCGATACGACGTCTTCTCCCGCAGGGCGCAAGTCTCGCGCCCCGCAAAACTCCTGGTCGCCGCCAAGTGCGCGGCCAGCGACCCCGGCGAGATAGCTGACCGCATTCGCTACAGGCGGACCGCCCCGGCCAGATAGACGTCTCCGGGATTGAAATCCGGGGGCTATCGTGCTGTAATTGCCCGGTCACAGGCCCCAAGTAGAGTGGGCCATGACGCTCATCGAGAGCGGCGGAGGGACGGGCCCTGAGAAGCCGCGGCAACCGGCGAGGCGCAAGCCCCGTGGCAGGTGCCAACTCCCGCGGAGGACACTCCGGCAGATGAGGTGAAAGGGCAGACGTAGCCTCTCTCCTCCGCGTGAATGTGTGACCGATAGGAGAGAGGTCTTTACCTTGAGTCCGAATCTGAGAGAGTTGCTCGGGACGCGGGTCCTGATCGGGGACGGCGCCGTGGGCACGCTGCTCGGGGAGCGCGGCGTCGGTTTCGGTCATCCCTACGCCCGCGCGAACCTCTCCCACCAGGAGATGGTCACGGATATCCACGTGGATTATCTGAGGGCCGGCGCGGACGTTATAGAGACCAACACTTTCGCCGCCAATCGTTTCAAGCTGGAGGCCCACGACCTCGAAGAGAGGGTGCGTGAGGTAAACACCGAGGGCGCCAGGCTGGCCCGCAAGGCGGCCCGAAGCGTCGCAGGCACAGGGGACAGGGCGCTGGTCCTCGGGGCCATAGGTCCGCTCGGACGTCCGCTAGCCCCCGTAGGTCCCGTCGGCCCCAAGGAGGCGAAGTCCGTCTTTGTGGAGCAGGCCGAAGCGCTCCTCGAAGGTGGGGTGGACGCGATCCTTCTCGAGACCTTCACCGACCTCTCCGAGCTGCGGCTCGCCTACGAGGCGGTCGAAGCCCTGGGCGCGCCGGTCCTGGCATACAAGACCTTCGTCGAGGACGGCGAGACGCTGACCGAAGGGCTGCCTGGTCGGGCGGCGCGTGAGATCTCTTCCTGGGGCGCCGACCTGACGGGGGCCAACTGTACCGTCGGCCCGCAAAGGATGGTCGAGATCATCGGTCAGATGGCCGACGGGGCCGGTCCCGTCGCGGCCTTCCCCAACCCAGGACTTCCCCAGCTAGTCGGCGGCCACATCCGCTTTCAAAGGGACGTCGACCACTTCGCCGAGTACGGCGTAAAGCTCGCCGAGGCCGGGGCACGGCTCGTTGGCGGCTGCTGCGGAACAACCCCGGCCCACGTGAGGGCACTCTCCAGAGCGCTGCGGGACTTCAGGGTCGAAGGCAATGGGGCACGCCGTCCTTTGGCCGTGGTAGAGCAGCCAGGACCGACGGAGGTGTCGTCAGAACCCGTCTCTGAGTTCGCAGAGCGATTGCGTACAGGCTTCGCCGTGACAGTGGAGGTCGACCTGCCGCGCGGCAACGACATCGGGCGGGTCGTCGAGGCGGCGCGCCGGTTGAAGGAGCGCGGAGCCCACGCGATAGACATCTCCGACGGGGCGCGGGCCAGGCTAAGGATGCACCCCGTTGCGGCGGCCAGGATCGTACAGGAGGAGGCGGGCATCGAGGTGGTCGCCCACATCTCCTGCCGCGACAGGAACATTATCGGGTTGCAGGCCGACCTGCTCGGGGCCGCGGCACTGGATGTGAAGAACATCCTGGCCGTGACGGGTGACCCGGCCCAGATCGGGGACTATCCGGAAGCGACCTCGGTCTTCGACACCGACTCTGTCGGCCTCGTCCACGTCCTCTCCAAGATGAACCGCGGAGAAGACCTCGCTGGCAACCCCATAGGCGAGCCGCCGGGCTTCCTCGTCGGGGCTTCTTTCAACCCCACGGCAGAAGACCTGGACCAGGAGGTAGAGAAGCTGCGGCGCAAGGTCGAGGCAGGGGCCCACGCATTCTGGACGCAGCCGGTCTTCGAAATGGGAGCCCTGGAGGACGCCCTGGAGCGTATCGACGACGACGGGGTGTGCATCCTGCTTGGCCTCATGCCACTTCGCAGCGCCAGGCAGGCGGAGTTCCTCCACCACGAGGTTCCGGGTATATACATTCCCGAACAAGTCCGCCGGAACCTCGCCGCCCTCCCCCCCGAAGACGCCCCGAGATACGGCGTCGAGGTCGCCCAGGGGCTACTCGCACAGGCGCAGCCTCTGGTCGGTGGCGCGTACATAATGCCGCCGGCCAGCGCCCCTGACCTCGCGGGGGATGTGCTCGAGGCGATAGGCTCGCGGGTAGGGACATGATCTTGCTTATCAACGGTCCGTTCGGCGTGGGGAAGACCAGCGTCGCCAGGCTGCTGGTCCAGAAGATACCGCGCTCCATGCTCTACGACCCCGAAGTGATCGGGGCCGTCCTCAAGAGGGTTCTAGGTCCCTTCCGAAAAGTCGAAGATTACCAGGACTACGCCCTCTGGCGTCATCTCCTCGTCGGGGGCGCGCGCCTGCTGAAAACGGGGTCGACACGGTCGCTGGTGATCCCCATGACGGTGTGGCGGTGGGGTCTCTTCGACCCCATCACCGCCGGCCTTCGCAATGTAGATCCGGACCTTTCATGTTTCCGGCTGACCGCCTCAAGGGACGTCCTTATAGACCGCATCGCTTCGGATACGGTGGATAGGGGAGCGTACGGCTGGCGTATGGCGCACGTCGAGGTCTGTATGAACTCCTCGCACGACCCGGCTTTCGGGACAGAGATATGTACAGATGGGCGCACGCCCGAAGAGGTTGCCGGCCAGATCCTGAAAAGACTGACCTTACCCACAGAATAGGAGTCGATGGTTCTCCAGCGCACGAAGAACGAAGAGAGGCAGGCCAGGTTGCAGGAGTTCAGGGCGCTGCTAGAGCAGCGCATCGTGCTGCTGGACTGTGCGATGGGGACCATGATCCAATCCTACAAGCTCTCCGAAAGGGACTACCGTGGGGAGCGCTTCGCCGATCATCCAGGAGAGCTAGGGGGCAACAACGACCTGCTCTCGATCACCCAGCCGGAGATGATCAGGGACATCCACGAGGCGGCGATGGACGCAGGATCGGACATCATCGAGACGAACACCTTCAGTTCGACCTCCATCGCCCAGGCGGACTACCGGCTGGAGGACCTGGCCTACGAACTGAACTACGAGGCGGCCCGCATCGCCCGCGAGACCGCCGACGCCTACACCGAGAAGACGCCCGAGAGGCCGCGCTTTGTGGCCGGCGCCCTCGGGCCGACGAACCGCACGGCCTCGCTCTCGCCTGACGTCAACAATCCTGGCTTCAGGAACATCACCTTCGACGAACTCGCCGAATCCTACGCAGAGGCAGCACGGGGGCTCGTGGAGGGTGGGGCCGATCTTCTGCTCGTAGAGACCGTCTTCGACACGTTGAACGCCAGGGCCGCCATCTTCGGGATTACGTCCTACCTCGAAGAGGAGAATCTCGAAGTGCTGATCATGATCTCGGGCACGATCACCGACGCGAGCGGGCGCACGTTATCGGGGCAGGTAACGGAGGCTTTCTGGAACTCCGTGCGCCACGCTAATCCCATAAGCGTGGGGCTGAACTGCGCGCTCGGATCGAAGGAGCTGAGGCAGTACGTCGAAGAGCTCTCCAGGATCTCAGACGTTCCCACGAGCGCCTACCCGAACGCGGGGCTGCCCAACGAGTTCGGCGAGTACGAAGAGACACCGGAGATGATGGCGGCCGAGATCCGGGAGTGGGCAGAGGCAGGCTGGCTCAACATCGTCGGCGGCTGTTGCGGGACGACGCCGGATCACTTGCGAGCCATAGCCGAAGCGGTCTCCGGCCACCCGCCGCGCGAGATACCGGAGATCCCCAAAAAGCTCAGGCTCTCGGGGCTCGAGCCGTGCAACATCGGGTCCGACTCGCTGTTCGTGAACGTCGGCGAGCGGACCAACGTCACGGGTTCGGCGCGGTTCAAGGACCTCATATCCAAAGGAGACTACGAGACGGCCCTGGAAGTGGCGCGCCAGCAGGTCGAGAACGGGGCCCAGATCATCGATGTCAACATGGACGAGGGGATGCTCGAAGGCGAGGAGGCGATGGTACGTTTCCTCGACCTCGTGGCCGCAGAACCCGACATCTCGCGGGTCCCCGTAATGATCGACTCCTCCAGGTGGTCGATTATCGAGGCCGGCCTGAAGCGGGTGCAGGGCAAGGCGGTGGTCAACTCCATAAGCCTCAAGGAGGGGGAAGAAGAGTTCGTCAGGCAAGCCCTATTGCTGAAACGCTACGGTGCCGCGGTAATCGTCATGGCCTTCGACGAGCGGGGCCAGGCCGACACGAAGGATCGGAAGGTCGAAGTTTGCAAACGCGCCTACCGGATCCTCACAGCGGATCTCCGTTTCCCGCCCGAGGACATCATCTTCGACCCCAACGTCTTCGCCATCGCCACCGGCATCGAGGAACACGACAACTACGGTGTCGACTTTATCGAGGCGGTCCGTGAGATCTCCTCTACCCTCACCCACTCCAAGACCTCGGGCGGCATCTCCAACGTCTCGTTCTCGTTCAGGGGCAACAACCCGGTGCGGGAGGCCATCCACGCGGTCTTCCTCTACCACGCCATAAGGGCTGGCCTGACGATGGGCATAGTGAACGCTGGCCAGCTCGCCGTCTACGACGAGATCGACGACGACCTGCGCGAGGCCGTCGAAGACATTGTCCTGAACCGCCGCCCCGACTCTACCGAGCGCCTGCTCGCCCTGGCGGAGAAGTACCGCGACAGGGACGACGCTGGATCTGACGAGAAGGACCTAAAATGGAGAGGCTGGCCCGTCCAGAAGAGGCTCGAGCACGCGCTGGTCAAGGGCGTAGCCGAGTTCGTCGAAGAGGACACGGAGGAGGCTCGCCTCCAGGCCAGACGTCCACTCGACGTGATCGAAGGCCCGCTTATGGAAGGGATGAACGTCGTAGGAGACCTGTTCGGCTCGGGCAAGATGTTCCTGCCGCAGGTCGTAAAGAGCGCCCGCGTGATGAAGAAGGCCGTCGCCCACCTCATACCTTTTATCGAGGAAGAGAAGGGGGGCGAGTCCCGTAAGTCCAACGGCACGGTCGTAATGGCCACCGTCAAGGGCGACGTACACGATATCGGGAAGAACATCGTCGGGGTCGTGCTGCAGTGCAACAACTTCGAGGTCATAGACCTCGGCGTAATGGTGCCTTCGGCGAAGATCCTACAGACCGCCAGGGAGAAGGGAGCCGACGCGATCGGGCTCTCCGGCCTCATAACGCCCTCACTGGACGAGATGGTCCACAATGCCAGTGAGATGCAGCGCGAAGGCTTCGACATACCGTTGCTCATCGGCGGGGCTACCACCTCCCAGACGCACACTGCCGTCAAGATCGCGCCCGGCTACGAGCGGCCGGTGATCCACGTGAAGGACGCCTCGCGCGCCGTCGGCGTGGTCCAGAACCTAGTGAGCGAGAACCGTAAGGCTGCTTACGCGGAGCAGATAGCCGCGGAGTACGAGCAGGTTCGCAAGAAGCACGAGGGACGCCGCTCGAAGACCACCCTCGCGACGCTAAAGAGCGCGCGCACCAACCGCACACAGATCGACTGGGAAGGCTACGCCCCGCCGAAGCCCAACGTCCTCGGCGTGCAGACGTTCGACGACTACGCGCTGCAGGAGATACGTCCCTACATAGACTGGACGCCCTTCTTCCACTCCTGGCAACTAAAGGCCAGCCATCCCAGAATCTTCGACGACCCCGAGAAAGGCCCGGAGGCCAGAAAGCTCTTCGCCGACGCGCAAGACCTGCTCGACCGTATCATAGCCGGGAAGTGGCTCACGGCCCGCGCCGCGTTCGGTCTCTTCCCCGCGAACGCCCTGGAAGATGACTCGGTAGAGATCTACACCGAAGGATCGCGCGAGGGGTTGCTCGCCAGCCTCCACTTCCTGCGCCAGCAGAAACAGAAGCCGCCTGGCCGTCCGAACCGCTCGCTCGCCGACTTCGTCGCCCCGAGGAGCACGGGTCTCGAAGACCACGTAGGACTCTTCGCCGTCACAGCCGGACTCGGGGCTGATGAGGCGGCTCTTCGCTTCGAGAGAGACAACGACGACTACAACGCCATCATGGTAAAGGCGCTCGCCGACAGACTCGCCGAGGCCTTCGCCGAGCTCTTGCACCGGCGGGTCCGTACGGAGTTCTGGGGCTACGCGGCAGACGAGGATCTGGACAACGAGGCCCTTGTAAGGGAAGAGTACAGCGGAATCCGCCCTGCGCCCGGCTACCCCGCCTGCCCGGAGCACACGGAGAAGCGCACACTCTGGAGATTGCTCGACGTGGAGAACAATACCGGCATCGCGCTGACCGAGAGCTGCGCGATGTCGCCGGGCGCTGCTGTCAGCGGCTACTACTTCTCACACCCTGACTGCGCGTACTTCGGCGTAGCGGAAATCGGACGCGACCAGGTCGAAGACTATGCCGAACGCAAGGGCTGGCCCCTAGAGGAGGCCGAGAAATGGCTCTCCCCCAACCTCGGCTACGACGTCGAGAACGGGGCTTGATAGCCCCGCCTTCATCCGTCGAGGGTCTCTTCCCTCTCTGACCTGAGCCTGGGGTCGGCGCCGGGGACGGAGCGCCGGATCAGACGCTCCACCCGCTCGAAGAAACGGGTGCGGTCCAGTATGGGGTTCCAGAACCCCGCGGTGATGCAGTAGTACGTGTCGTAGGGGCTCTCGTGATGGATGTCGTGGTGCTCTTTGGAGAGGATCACACCCCAGGCCTGCAGCCAGCGTACAAAGGCTGGCGGGGTATCCATGTGCGCCCACTTGTGGAACTGGTTGGTAAGGAAGGCGGCGAGGCACAAGAATAGAGAGAAGATCCCGAAGAGATACCCATAGTACGTAGTCTCCAGGGGCACGAGTACCCACACGCCGAGCATGAAAGGAAGGCTGGCCAGGCTGTTGTTGCCGTTGGCGTCCACAAAGTCGTTGCCGACGATCCCTTTCGGATCGATGTGATGCTCCCGAAAGGGTTCGATGAAGTTCGGCCCGATGATCGGCGTGTCGTAAGAACCGAAGTTGTCGGCGAGGAAGTGTACGAACCCAGAGAGGAAGTCAGCGGCCAGGTAAGCGAGGATAGTCAGGATCGGTGCGAGCCACAGGTCGCCGAACTCGAGCATCCCCTGGTAGACATCCACGCCTATCAACAACAAAAGCAACATGAAGCACAAAATGCCGAGGACTTCCAGAATGTAATGGCCTCTGCTGATCTCGCTACGGACCTGGTCTTGCCGGGTCATATACAACCTCCTTGGTGGGGCATACGGAAAGGGACCAGCCCTGGATCAGTGCGGAAGAGTACTCTTGCCGGTCCTCCTGCGGGTGGATGACACCCGGATTGCCCGAACCCCACGAGACTTCGGGCATACAGAGGGTCGCTACAGGATCTTAGCGGAACCTGACCTCCTCGAATCCCAGAGTCGTGACGAACGCCCGTACGGAATCTTCCGCGTTATGTTCGGCAGTATCCAGGATCTCGTTCTCGCGCGCGGCGTCTTTGATCTTCTGGATCGCCCGGAGGCGGGCCCCTTCTACAAGCTGGTCGTCCGGGCGGAGGTTCAGGGGACTGAAGTCGCGGTCGTAGACGCGGGTCCTCCCTTCGTCGAGACTGGCAGAGAGTATCTCCGGTTCTGGCAGGTCGATGGTGACGCTGTCGCCGTTTACGCCCACGTCGTCCTTTTCGATGTCCCCAAGGTCGACCCCGGCTTCGACCTTGCCGGTGGCTACTAGAATGACCTTCTCACCGGAGAACAGGCGGTCCAGAATACCGCCGCCGGTCTCCCTCGTAACAGGCACTGACTCGGTCCAGCGCACCGTCGCGAGCTGGTTGAGCTCCTGTATCCCTTCCACCACCACCGGCCCCGTCGTGGTACGAGGCGGCTTCTCTCCGAGTAGAGATCCCACTACCGGCAATGTGGACCCGTAGCGCGCGAGCCCGACGCCGAGCACGATTCCCAACACGACGATGACGAGCGCCAGGACGAGCGTAGATCCGAGCCCGGCACCTTTCTTGCTCACAACCTACCTCCCCAAACATGAGTAGATGCGACAATTGTACACGGGACGAGTACGATCAGAGTAGCGCGAGACGCGCGGAGTGTCTGCTACAGTGGATTCCCGCTTGCGCGGGAATGACGGGAGACCTGACGAGAATGACAGACGTACTTACGCACGGAGCAGGGGATCAGGAGGTGCGCTCACCCAGACTCTACATCACGGAAGTGGTCGTGCTGATTCCGCACGATACCCGGCACCTGTAGCCTGAAACCTAAGCCTGAATATTCGTCTGGCGCCAGCGGGTGTGCTCGCCAAGGCCGGAGGCTTCGGGGAATTCCTCACCCTTGGAGAGCTGGACCCGGACGGGCGGGAGCATCGTTCCCCTGTCGCAGATGTAGGTGCCCGAGAAGGGAGCCTTCTCGCCTGGCGCGTAGGTGGGTCCGTAGGGCCTGTAGCGGGCGAGTATGTCTTCCAGGAGGGCCATCACAGGGTAACCGAGCGGGCATCGTCGAAACCCGGAGTCTCTACGAGGGCGTTGAGGACTTCTTCGGGGACGGGCTCGTCCACCGTGACGGCCATCGCCGCGCGTGAACCGGGCTCCCCGCGCCCGACCGCCATGTTGCCGATGTTGATGCCGTGCTCCCCGAGGATACTGCCGAGCTTCCCGATCATTCCGGGCCTGTCCTCGTTGCGGATGAAGAGCATGTACTTCTCGGGCACCACGTCGAAGTCGAAGCCCATCGCTTCGACGAGTCGCGGCTGCATCCTTGGCCCGAAGAGCGTTCCGCTAACGGCCATCTCACCCATACGCAACTCCACGAGGCTCGTGTAGTCCGCACTCTCAGAAGACCGCGAGGTCTCGACCTTGAGCCCCCGCTCCTTCGCAAGCGCGGGCGTGTTGACGAAGTTCAATGGCTCGAAGACCATCGGCGCGAGGAGTCCTTTCTGGGCCGAAACGTCGAGGAGGCGCGTGTCGAAGCCGGCGACCTCGCCATGATACTCGATCCTCAGGGTATCCTCAGCGTGGTCCGTGAGTTGGTAGAGCAGACTTCCCAGAGACTCGCACAACCCCGAGAACTGGGCCACGAACTCGGCACCCTCCCCCATCGGTACGGGGGCGTTTATGGCGTGTACCGGCACGGCGCCCCTGAGTGCCGTCGCCACCTGCTCGGCTGCCGTGATACCAGCCCTGTCCTGGGCCTCCGCGGTGCTCGCCCCGAGGTGGGGCGTCACCACCACGTTGGGGAGCGTGAAGATCGGGGAGTCCGTCGTCGGCTCCTCGGCGAATACGTCGAGCGCGGCACCGGCGATAGTGCCTTCCTTCAGTGCGTTATAGAGGGCCGTCTCGTCGACGATGCCGCCCCTGGCCACGTTTATAAGGAACGAGCTGCTCTTCATCTTGGCCAGGGCGTCCTCGTTCACGAGACCCATCGTCTGGGGGGTACGCGGAACGTGTAGCGAGACGAAATCCGCCCGCTCGAAGACCTCCTCAGCGGTCTCCGCCCGCCCGACGTTCATCGAGCGCATCCTGTCCTCGGAGACGTAGGGGTCATAGGCGAGGACCTGCATCCCCATACCCAACGCGCCCCGCGCCACGATGGCGCCGACGTGACCGAGCCCGACCAGCCCGATCGTCTTCCCCGAGACCTCGACGCCCTTGAGCGCGTTCCGCTTCCACTCCCCACCCCGCAAGGAAGAGTCCGCGGCAGGGATGCGCCTCGCCGCCGCGAGCATGAGCCCCAGGGTGTGCTCGGCCGCTGCGACCGTATTGCTCTCGGGGGCGTTGGCGACGATGATGCCGTGCTTGGTTGCGGCCTCTATGTCTATGTTGTCGACGCCGATGCCGGCGCGTCCGATGGCCTTGAGGTTCCCGGCCCGCTCTATCACATCGGCGCCGACTTGCGTGGCGCTGCGGATGATGAGGCCGTCGTAATCCCCGATCTTCTGGAGCAGTTCTTCAGGGCTGAGGTCGAGGAGGACGTCCACCTCGAAATCTCGCCTCAGAAGCTCTATGCCAGGATCGGCCAGCTTCTCCGGAACGAGGACCCTCAAGCCTTTACCCCGCTCTTCGAGAAAACCCTCTGGGCGGCGCCTACGCCTTTACCAAACTCGACAGGATAGTCCAGGGACTCCAGCGCGAGCTCGGTGGCCGCTATCGTCGCGATGATGTCGAAGGCATCGAAGAAGCCACAGTGCCCGATGCGGAAGATCCTGCCCGCCATCTCACCCTGCCCGCCGGCGACCTGTATTCCGTGCTCGCGGAACACCATGCGCACGAGCTGCTTGCCGTCTATACCCTCGGGCACCCAGGCCGCTGTAACGGCCGAGTTGGGATCCTCGTCGGGCCCGAAGAGCTCGAGCCCCATGCCCTTGATCCCCGCCCTCGAGGCCCGACCTAGCAATACGTGCCGCTCGAAGACGTTCTCGATTCCCTCGTCCAAGAGCTGGTGCAACGCGACGTCGAGCTGGATGATGAGGCTTACCGCCGGGGTCCACGCCGTCTGCGCCGGGTCCTTCTGGTAGGCCTTCCTCGCCGCCGTCCAGTCGAAGTAGTAGCGCGGCATCCGCGACTCTTCGTGCATCCGCATTGCCCGCTCGCTAACGCTCACGAACCCAAGGCCAGGCGGCGTCATGAGCGCCTTCTGCGAGCCGGCGACGACGACGTCGACTCCCCACTCGTCGGTCCGCAAAGCGCAGGCCCCGAGACCCGAGACCGCATCCACGATGGTGACGACGTTCTGCGCGGCCCTGGCGAAGCCTTCGATGTCGTTGACGGTGCCCGTCGAGGTCTCCGAGAGCACGCAGATCGCGGCTTTGATCCCAGGATCGTTCGCCAGTGCCTCAGCGATCTCGTCGTTGTCCGCTTTCTCGCCCCACTCGTACTGAAGCTCGGTGACCTCCAGGCCGAAGGCCCGGCTCATCTTGACCCATCGGCCGCCGAAGTTACCGTTGTTGACGACAAGGATCTTGTCTCCAGGCGAAAACAGGTTCTGGATCGCACCCTCGAAAGCCCCCGTACCGCTCGCCGCGTACGTAAAGATATCGTTCTCCGTCAAGAAGACCCGCTTCAAATTCTCGTTCACCCGGGTGAACACCTCGCCAAACTCCGGCGTGCGGTGGTGAATGATGGGTAGCGCCCCCGCCGCGGAGACCTCGGGCGGTATGGGAGTGGGGCCCGGAGACATGAGACGGTACTTGTTCATCATAAGTGACGAGCTTCCTCTCTTACCGCGTATAACAGGACTTCCATTTTAGCCATAATCGTTGCCGATGGCTACATGATGGGACATCTCTTTTACAAAGTGTTGCTTTCGCGCTACACGGGCTGAAAGGTCTTTGTCCTGGCTGACTCGCGGGCGGCGAGGCACATGGCGGCGCTGAGAAGCCCGTCTCTCAGCGAAGCGTTGGGCCTGGCGCGTCTCTTTACCAGGTCCAGGAAGCTTTCGGCGAGGATGAGGTCTCCGCCGGCGTGCCCGTCGTCCTCGACATCCACCTGTATCTGCTCGACCTTCTCGGAGCGGTGGTGGATGATGCGTAGTTCCATGGGGGCCATGTCGAACTCGAGGGTCGCCTCGTATCCTATGACTGTGGCGCCACGTTTGTATGCCGAGCGGCGTGAGAGGAAGTTCTGGCTGTAGCTGGCGTGGACGCCGTTCTCGTACATGATGAGCGCGGAGCCGGCGTCGTGGTTAGTTATCTCGCGGCTGAAAGCGCACCAGTGGTCGGTCCTGTCGTCGCTGTCCTGGTACATCCCGCCGTCGTCTCCCCTGCGGGCGAGGTTCTGGGGACTCTCGGGACAGGTCTCTGTCTCGTCGCAAGCCGAGCACCTGAGGTCGTGAGGTTTCTCTCCGCCGTAGACCCTGCGTGACTCCATCGCGGCGATGAAGGCGGGACGGCTGCCGGCGAGCATGTTGATGCAGTCGAAATCGTGGGTGGCTTTCTGGAGCCAGAGGCCGCCCGTCTGGTCGTGGTTCCTGTACCACTGGCCGAAGTACACCCCGCCGTAGGGTACGTTGTTTATGGCCTGGATCTGGTTTATCGTCCCAATTGCACCGGATCTCACGACCTCCAGCACCTTCGAGAAGAGGGGCGTGTGACGCAAAGGGAACGAGACCGCGACCTCATCCTCCCTTCCCCGGAATGCCTCCCGCAGCGCCCCCAACTCCTCCAGGCTTATGGCGACCGGTTTCTCAAGAAAGAGCGGCAACCCGACAGAGGCGACCTTGATGGCCATCCGGGTGTGCAGGTGGCAACGGGTCCCGATCACGACGCCGTCGTAGTCCGCCGGGTCTTCCAGCATGGAGTCCGCCGAAGGGTACACCCGCGCCCCGCCATTACCGACCATCGCGAGCCGCAGGCGGGCGCTTTCGGTGTCGGGGTCGGCGACGGCCCGGACACTCACGCCGGGGTCGACGGCCTGCATCGAGGCGATCATCGCGGCAGCCCTGTGACCGAGCCCGATCACGGCGAGCCTCGTCGCGCCTGGTGGATCAGACACCGTCCGCTCCCGGTGATGCGTAGCGTCTCAGACCGTTCCCCTGTCTCCGAACTACTGCCCGGCGGGTTTGAGGGTTCCGTCCATGATCATCATGATCGTGAAGCTGTCTTCGTATGGGCTGTTCTGATAGATGGGGTCGCTATCGGGCAACCAACCAGTAACCCGTTCGCCAACGAGTGCGGGGTTGTTACCGTAGCGTTCCCACAGGGGGATGACCGGCAAGAGCTCGTTGAAGATCGTGGCCAGTCTGGTCACGGTCGCCCTCTGGTCCTCCTCGTCGAGGCCAGAGGCGGTCTGGATGATCAACTTCTCCAGGTCCACTTCACCGTAGGATTCCGTCTCTTGCGTCATGTCGTAAGAGATACCGCCGCCCGACGCGGCCACGTTGTACGTGATCAGGGGGTGCTCGAACGAGTAGACAGGATGCGGCTGTCCCTGGCCCCACGCCTGGATGCCCATCTCGAACTGGCCGTCCTGGACCCTGGGTTCCCACTGGGTAAAGGTAACCGTCCTGACGGTCGTCTTGATGCCGAACTTCGTTAGCTGGTCGGCGAGGTTCTTGGCGGCCGCCGACCAGTCTGCGAACTCGGCGGGGGCGCCGAGCTCGTACTCCATCCTCTCGCCTTCGGGCGACACCCAGACCCCGCCATCCTTCTGGAAACCCAAATCCTCCATCATCTTCGAGGCTTTATCCGGATCGTGCTCGTAAGGATTCATGCCGGCGAGATCCTGGTCGGAGACCCAGTCTCTGATCACGACGTCCGAGACGCCGGTCATGTACTTGGATCTTATGGCCGAGTCGGCCAGCGAGACGGTGGCATTCTCGTCCATGTCTATGGCGTGCGCGATGGCCTGCCTCACCTTAGGATCCGCTACTGCTTTGATCTTCGCGTAGTTGAAGTAGAGCGCCGGTCCCGAGTAAGTCGGAGGCCTGAGGATTCGGATCCCCTGCTCCTCGAAAGACTTCTCGGTGGCGAGCGGGAACCCGTGCGTGGCGTAGTCCACGTCGTTGGAGAGAATTATCGGGGTGACCGCGGGGACCTCACCGTTGTAGATGATCATCCTGTCGAAGTTGGTGCGGTCGGCGTTCCAGGCGGTCTCTACCTTGTCCATGGTCAGCTGCGACTCGGTTATAGTCTTCTTGTCGATGTTGAACGGTCCGCTGACGACCATCTGCTCGGGCCTAAACTCCTCGAACTTCGTGACCACATCCCTGTACTCTTTGGACTCAGAGTCGGCCCCGCTGTCGAACAGTTCCTGGGCTTTCTCAGACCATTCTCCGTAGACCGAGTTTGCCCTGATTCGCTCCCTGAGAACCAGGCGCTCCACTACCGTGGAGGGGTCTTTCATCTTGAAAGTCAGGTTGTAGTCGTCTTCGGGCTCCACGGACGCAAGATAGTTCCACGCGAGCTGCTCCTGCAGGCGGAGTATGTTGAAGGTGGTGACAACGTCCTTCGAAGTGAACTCCGAGCCGTCGCTCCACTTCGCGCCCTCGCGCAGCGTCACCTTGAACACGTCCGGTGGTTCGAACCCCCACTCCGTAGCCATGTAGGACACGTACTTCCGCTCGGCCCACCTGTACATCGCCATAGGCATCTCCAGAACGTCCTGATAGAGCGTCAGCTGGAAGAAGGCGTTGGTGACGAAGGTGTTGTAATGCCCGACGGGAGGTAGCTGGTAAGGATAAGCGCCGTGGAACTCCCCGGCACCCCCGCCACCCCCGCCCTCCCCATAATTCTGGCCTCCTCCACCGCATCCCGCGAGCAGTAGTCCGGCTCCCGCGGCTCCCAAACCGAGAAACTGTCGCCGACTCAACTCTCTGGGACGGTAGATCCTCTTGCCCGTGCTCACTAGCTGCCTCCTTTTTCGGCCACAGTGGGTCCCACAATCCGCACGCTCCTAACGCCTGGAGTACAGAACCAGCAACGTTACAGCCACCAGAAAGACCACCCCCATAACCAGGGTCAAGAGGGTGATGGCATACTCGGGGGTTCCGGGGTCCAGGAAGAACATGAGGAAGCAAGACGGCACGACTATAAGGAACCCTATCCGGAATCCGGCTCTTCCGAGTTCCGGGATCACGCCGTCCTCCGTTCGGCCTCGGCTCCCGCCGCCCTGCTACTCTCGGGTATGCGATTCTCCTGGCCGAGCTCCCTGGCTGCGACGTAGCAGGCCGCCAGGTGTCCTTCGAGGGCGACGGCATCCTCGGCGGGACGGTCCGTGTCGCACAGACCCTCCTCGTACATCGGACAGCGAGGATGGAAAGGACAACCCGCAGGTAGGTTCAACAGGCTGGGGATGTCAGGGCTACGCAGGCTCAACCGTTCTTTGTTTCGCGTCAGTTCGGGATCGGCTTCGGGTAGCGCCGAGATCAGGGCCCGCGTATAAGGATGTACGGCCTCCCTGACAAGCCGCTGCGTGGGACCGAGTTCGACCATGCGCCCGAGGTACATTACGCCTATCCGCCCTTCCCACGCGAAGTGTTTGGCGACGGCGAGGTCGTGGGTGATGAACAGGAACGCCACCCCGAGCTCCTTCTGCAACCCGAGCAACATGTTGAGCAGCCCGATGCGCATCGAGACGTCGACCATCGAGACAGGCTCGTCGGCCACGATGAACTCGGGGTCGACGGTGAGCGCCCTGGCGACGGAGACACGCTGCCGCTGTCCGCCCGAGAGCTGGTGAGGATACTTGTTCAGGAACTCCTCAGGCGGCGTCAGTCCGACCGTTTCCAGCAACTCGTGGAGCCTGTTCTGTAGCTCGGTGCGCGACTTCACGAGCCTGTGGCGCCGCAAGGGCGCGCTCAGGATCTGCGTCACGTTGCGTATCGGGTTCAGCGAAGCGTAAGGGTCCTGGTGGATGATCTGGACCGCCCGCCGAAAGCGTCTTTTCTCCTCACCGGGGAGCGCTTCGACTTCCTTCTCGCCGTAGAGCACGCGGCCCTGCGAAGGCTCGAGCAGACCCGCCGCTATCCGTCCAGTGGTGGACTTGCCGCACCCACTCTCCCCCACCAGACACAGGGTCTGGCCCGGCGCTATGGTGAAAGACACGTCGTCGACGGCCCTCACCCGCTCGCCGCCGGAACCGTAAAGGCGACTGGCGTGCTCAAGCTCTATGGGCATTCCGCTCGTGGCGCTCACCCCCCCTCGCTTCCCAGTCCGACCCTACCTTCTCCCAGTGCCAGCACGCGGCCGTCTGCCCGGGAGCCACCTCTATCAGCGGGGGATCCTCCTCGCGGCACTTGTCAGTGGCGTAGGGGCATCGCGGGTGGAACTTGCAGCCCGTTGGGAGGTCTATGAGATCGGGCGGGGAGCCAGGGATCGAGCTCAGGTCCTGCTGCTCTCCGGCCAGGGTGGGCACCGCATCGAGAAGGCCGACCGTGTAAGGGTGGCGCGGGTGGTAGAAGATCCGCTCCACCTCCCCGAGCTCGACGATACGGCCGGCGTAAGTCGTGGCCACCCTGTCAGCCAGCTCGGCAGCCAGAGAAAGGTCGTGGGAGACGAAGATCATGGCGAAGCGGTGCTCGTCCTTCAGGGTCCTAAGCACCTCGATAATGGCCCTTTGGGTCAGCACGTCCAGCGCGGTGGTCGGCTCGTCCAGGATCAGAATCCGCGGGTTCAACAGAAGACCTAGCGCGATCATGACGCGCTGGCGCATACCGCCGGAGAGCTCGTGCGGGTAGGAGCCGAGCACCCGGTCCGGGTCCAGTTGCACCATCTGCAGGCACTCCGTGGCCCGCTCAGTGAGGGCGCGGCCTTTGAGGGATCCGTTCGTATCGGCGTGGTCCTTTGCGGTGTCTGCGAAGTGGTCGCGGATTCTCATCACGGGGTTGAGCGCGTTGAGGGCCGACTGGAACACCATCGCGCACTCCCTCCACCGAAAACGTCTGAGCGCTTCGTCGTCGAGGGTCGTAAGATCCAAAGCCCCCTCAGGAGGGGTGCGGAAGAGAATCTCGCCGCTGGCGATAGTGGCATTCTGCGGCAGCAGGCGCACCAGGGAGAGACCGAGCGTCGTCTTGCCCGAGCCGCTCTCGCCTATAAAGGCCAGGCTCTCGTCATCCCGGAGGTCGAAGCTCACCCCGCGCACCGCCCTTACCAGGCCCCGGTCCGTCGAGTAGCCTATCTCCAGGTCACGTACGCTCAGAACTTCGTCGCGGTCCTCCATCCTCTCAAGGCCCCCGTCGCAGCCGCGGGTCGAAGACCTCCGAGAGCGAGCGGTTCATGGCCACGAGGCCGAGCTGGAATAGGGCTATGGCGGCGATCGGAGCCATGATGTAGAAGAAGCTGTCCTTGGAGAAGATGGCCCCCCGCGTCCACGCCAGGTTGATCATCACGCCCCAGTTTTCCTCGGAGAGCGGCACGAGCCCGAGGAGCGTCAGGGCGACAACGAAATACATGCTGGAGGTAACGGCAAGGGTGAAGTTGATGGCGATGTAGCCCGCCATGTTGGGCGCTATCTCGCGAAAGACGATGTGCGGCGTCCCGAGGCCAAGCGCCCTGGCTGACTCGACGTAGTCGCGCTCCTTCAACGAGAGCACCTGGGCCCTGATGGCGCGCATCAAAGTGGGCCAGAACAGGACCCCGATCAGGGCCGCCACGGCGACCTTGCTGTTGAGCCTGAGGATACCGGCTAGCACGGCCAGCAGCGGAAGCTGGGGGATGGTGAGCACCATATCAGCGAGCCAGGTAAAGCCTGCGTCGGTACGTCCGCCCACGAAACCGCCAAGAGACCCGAGGGTCACGGCGATGGTCGTGGAGATGGCCGCGGCCAGAAATCCTATCGTCAGAATGGGCCTGCCCCCGTTGATGACTTGAAGCAGCACATCCTTGCCCTCGGAATCGGTGCCCAGAGGATGGCTCAGAGAGGGTGTCTCGTAGATCTCTTCTACATTTACGGGTACTTCCGAAGGCAGAAAGATGGGCCCGATGAACGTGACGAGGACGATGGTCGAGACGACCAGGAAACCCGCGAAGCCGACTTTGTTGCGGGCCATGAGCTTTAACGTCGAGGCGAACCACGCCAGGATCCTGCCGACCGCAGAGCCCCCGAACCTGCTCTCACCCGTCGTTGCGGCCATCCTGTCAGTCCCTACCCGCGACCCGGATGCGCGGATCGAGCCTGGAGTAGAGTAGATCGGCTAGCAAGTTGGCCACGATGACCATCGTCGTGATGATCAGGAATACCCCCTGCATCACGGGGTAGTCGCGCTGCTGGATAGCGTTGTAGAGCAGGTAGCCGAGCCCTTCGTAGACGAATATCCACTCTATGAGAAGTGATCCGCCGAAGACGAGCGCTATGGAGACGCTCAACTGGGTAAAGGGCGGGAGCGCCGCGTTGCGGCCCACGTAGGCCGTGGCGATCCTGCGCTCTTTGAGGCCCCGTGCTTTGGCCACGGTAACGTAGTCCTCGCCGAGAGTCGACTCGGTGCTGCCTCTCATGGTTAGCATCCAGAGGCCGATGGTGCCCAGCACGTAAGTGAGTATGGGCAACGAAGCGTGGTAGAAAGCATCTGCGATGAACGTGAGGTTGAAGCCGGGTTGGATCCCTGGTGAGAGCGTGCCCCGCATGTTCGTAACGTCGATCAGCTCCCACTGCACCCCGACCAGCACCAGGATGAGGATGCCCATCAAATAATCGGGAACGGAGCTGACGATGGACCCCAGATTGGTGAGTATGTGATCTAGCTTCGTCTCCCGCTTGTAGGCCATGAGCATCCCGAGCATTATGCCCAACGTGAAGCTGATTATGAGCGCCGTGCCGATGCTGAAGAGCGTCCATGGCAGGTATGCCAGGACGATCTCGGTCACCGGTACGCCGCGCGAGACGAGAGACTCACCGAGGTCTCCTCGCGCCAGGTTGCCCAGGTACTCCAGGTACTGCTGGTAGACGGGCGCGTTCAGGTCGAGCGAGAACAGCGAGGCGGCCTGCTGCTTGGCGTTCTGATACGACACGTTGTACTGGGTGACCAGGTTCGCTATGTAAGCCTCGACAGGGCTGCCGGGCATTAGCCTGATCAGGAAGAAAGTCAGGGAGGCCATGACGAAGATGGTTACAAGCGCCTTGGCTATCCGGCGAAGCAAGTAGCTAGAAGCGAACTTTCTCAACGCTCCCAACGCCCCGCCCCTTGAGCCGGTACAGTCGCCCGAGCCAATCTCCCTATCCCTTCCACCTGCCAGTGTGGCCCTTATACATATAGACGAAAGTATCTCTCGGCGCAAGCGTGCCGCCACAAACCCACGTTACACGGCTCCTGCGTACTCCCGCAGCCGCTCTTCGAAGACGCTCTCGCTGTCCTGTAAGCCGCCGATGCGGTTGCGTGCGCTCCACAAGCGGCGGTGCTCGCCCAGGATGGTACGCATCCCGGAGGCCAGCTCATCGCGTTTTTCGGCCGAGTCCATGGTTCCTTCGAGCATCGCCGTCCCCCGTTCGCAGGCATGCAGCATCATCCTTGCGGCGTTGGCGAACTCGTCGCTGGTGACCTCCGCGTCGTCCCTGTCCATGCGCGAGCCTTCCAGCGGCTCCATGATAGAGGCGATGTGCTCGCCGGCCTCCCTGAGACTACCGACGGTTACACCCTCGGGGAGAGGATCGTCGGGGGACTGCGTCAGCAGGTGGAAGAGGACCGTGGAGTTGTGCGGGGCCGGACCCGCCAGCTCGTGCGCTTTGCCCAGATCGTGGCTCAACCTACCCATGACGCGCGCTGTGTCGTAGAAAGCATGGAGGTCGAGGGCCGAGATAAAATCCTCGTCACTGTTCGTCTCGTGGCACCAGGGCAGCGCCGCCCCGGCGGCGAACCCGAGGTAGCTCACCGGTAGGTACTGCGTGTGGCCGTTGTCGCCCCAGTCTGTGTTGAGCACCCCGCTGGCTCCGTGCCTGAGGCCGTTCTCGGTCGCGTTGCGGACGTTGCCGAGGCAGTTGGAGGTGCGTCCCGCGATGGTGTTCCACGATGAGGTGCCAGGGCACACGAAGAACGGCATCCCCGACTTCGCGAACTCGGCGCCGTGCTCGTCGAAGGGATGATCGGCCTCGTAGCCCCATTCGAGCACTACGGCGTCTTTCGGCAACTCGGGGACTAGTTCGGGGTGTTGGATGATGATGTCTCCCCAGAAGTGCATCGTGCGCCGGTGTCGCCTGACCAGGTCGTAGATCCCAAGCAGGTAGTCGAGGTAGACGCGGCCGGCGCCCTTCTCCTCGACGGCCCCGGCGCTCCTGCCACGGCCAACGTCCCAGGTCTCGTCGCAGCCGACGTTGAACTTCCCGCTGGAGAAATGCGGGAGAAGCTCGGAGAACAGCTCTCCCATGAACGCGACGCTACGCCGGTCCGTCGGGTTCAGGCTGAAGGGCGGCATCTGCCTGGTGTGCCCTCCCAAGGTCAGCTCGAAGCCTTCGGGGCACTCGGCCAGATGATTGTAGCGGGGCAACTCCAGCCAGTGGTGCATGTGCCCGAAGGAGTTCTGGTTGGGCACCAGCTCGATGAAACTCTCGCGACAATAGGCGTCGAGCTGGAGTATCTCCTCGCCGGCCATCGGGCTGGCCTGTGCCCATACCTCGCGGTGGTTCTCGTAGGCGAAAGTGTGCTCCGTGTACAGTTCGAGGTGGTTGATCTTCCACCCGGACAACATGTCGACCAGGTCGAAGAGCGTCTGCAGGGTGGGGACCTTGCTCCTGCTTATGTCGAGCATCACCCCGCGCGAAGGAAAATCCGGAGAGTCCTCGATCTCACCCGCAGGCAACGCTCCCTCGCACTGGCGCAACATCTGCACCAGCGTCATGACGCCGTAGAAGGTCCCTGCCGCGTCACCGGCAACCAGGTCTATGCCGTCATCAGCGATCCGCAGCCGGTAGCCCTGCGCGGGGATGCCCTGCTCAGGCGCGAGCGTTATGGTCGTCACGCCCCTGGTACCGTAGATCCCGGGATCTCCCGCCCGCAAGGCCCAGCCGATACTTTGACTTTCCAGGAGCGACCGCTGCAATCGGCGGGCTACGGGGAACAGCGATTCAGGGTCTCCCTGACAGGTGATCTTCGAGCCGCCGGTGAGCCTGTATGCGCCGGACCTGGCGACGACCGAGCGCGGCTTCGGGAGCAGGATCAGGTCTTCGATAGATGCCATGGCTTCGGTGAATCTCCCCTCTCTAAAGATGTCCGCTATCCCACCACGAGCATGATGCCACGTGGTAGAGTTCGGCGCATCCTACGCACCGCAGCTTGGGACACCTCTGCGCATGATCTCTGGCAACTAAGACGAGGATAATCCTCGGGATGACGGGCTAACCGAAGCCGCCGCCCTCCAATGCGGGTAGTGCGGTCCGCGCGTAGCGGTCGGCGTAAGCCGTGCCTGCACTGTTGGGGAACTCGCCGGGCTCTCTGCTGGTGAACTCCCTGGCCCCGGTGCGGATGCGGCCCTCGGTGAGATCTATCCTCAGTGTGTCACCATCGCGGAGCAATCTGAGGACACCGCCAACCGCAGCCTCGGGGGTGAAGAGCGAGATCCACGGTCCCTCAGCATCTTTGGGCGCGAGCCCGTCGGTCAGCACAGGCACTTCGAGTCCGGATTCCTTTAATGTGTTCCCTAGCGCGTCGAGCCGGAGGAGTCCAGGGCCTCCGCGCGGCCCGCAACCTCCCACCACGAGCAACGCTCCCTCTCCTACCTCGCCACGAAGCACGCTCGAGACGGCCTCTTCCTCGGAGCCGAAGACGCGGCACTCTCCTGCCGGCTCGGTCTCGCCCTTGCGGACGCGGCAGACGGCCTCGGCGCCCGACGCCCTGGCCCTGACGAAGACGAGGCGAGCGTGCTCCCCCGGCACAGGAGGCGTTGACGGCAGGTTCCCTTTCAGGTTGCCCGCTACGGTGGGGACGTCGTGAAGTGTGTCGCTTAGGGAAGAGAGGAGGCCGGATACGCCGTGCTCCCGCAACCATTCAGGGTCGACTTCGGGGGTCTCTGCAACGAGAACCCGCATCATCTGGTCGAATCCGGCGACACCGGCCTCATGTGCGATCGCCGCGAGGTGGACGAGTATTACGGGTCCTCCGCCCGCCGCGACGCCGGCCCGCAGCGCGTTGGCGATCGAGAAATTATCGACGAACCCGCGAGGGCGTAATCCATCGCTTTCGGTGAGTGAGACGGCCGCAGCAGCAGGGTCCCCGTCACCCGGCGCAAGGCCGAGCGCGACGAGGGCGGCACGCAGAGGCGGGCTGGCCGGCGGTGCATGGACCGTCGGGAGATCCAGATGCAGTGCTGCGACGAGCATTCCGGCGAGTTCCTCGGCGCTCGGGGCATCGAGCAGTAGACCGTCGAGGTCCATGCCGGAGCAGGAGATCTCTACCAGGTCAGCGAACCACTCGCGCGCCAGCGCTACGCCCCCTTCGGGCTCTGAGCGTGGCAGGCGAAGGGGTACCGGCTCTCCTCCTGCCTCGCGTACGGCGTCAGGGAGGTCCGAGGGTTCGAGGAAAGGGACGCCGATACGCGGGGCGTTCAGGACAACAGTCCTCTAGGAATCCAGCTTCTCCATCAGGAGCTCGCGGGCCCTGCCACCGTCGGCGTTGCCGCGCGTGGCTTTCATGATCTGGCCGATGAGGAAGCCGACCACTTTCTTGTCGCCGCCTCGGACACGCTCGGCTTCTTCCGGGTTGGCAGAGATGACCTCGTCTACCACGCCGGAGAGCTCGTCTGAGCCTACGGAAGCGAGACCCTCGCGCTCTACGACGGCGGAAGGAGAATCGCCGGTCTCGAAGACCTTGTCGAGGGCCGTTCTTGCAGCGGAGCGCGAGACCGTGCCTGCTGCGACGAGTTCGATCAGCTCTTTCATGTGCCCGGGGGTAACCCTGGAGTCGGAGATATCAGTGCCGGTTTCGTTGAGGAGCGCACGAAGGTCACCGGAGATCCAGTTAGAAGCCTGTTTGGGGTCCACCTCCGCCGCCACCGCTTCGTAGAAAGATGCGAGGTCCCTATCGGACGTAAGTACACCTGCGTCGTACTCGGAGAGGCCGTACTCTTCGACGAAGCGGGCGAGCATCTGGTCCGGAAGCTCGGGGAGCCTTTCTTCTATCGCTCTTACGTAGGAGGGCGAGAGCTCGAGCGGCAGGAGGTCGGGCTCGGGGAAGTAGCGGTAGTCGTGGGCGTACTCCTTGCTGCGGAGCTCGTGTACCTCGTCGGTCTCGGGGTCGTAGTGGAGCGTGGTCTGCTCGACGCGGCCGCCACTACTTAGGATCTCGCGCTGACGCTCGAGCTCGCGCGTGAGACCCCGCTCGACAAAGCGAAAGGAGTTCATGTTCTTGAGCTCGGTCTTGGTGCCGAAGGTGCCGTCGGGGTTGCGTATGGAGACGTTGGCGTCGCAGCGGAGCTGTCCCTTCTCCATGTCCGCCTCCGAAACGCCGATCGCCCTCAGGATGTCCTTGAGCTGGTTGGCCGTGGCCCTTGCTGCTTCGGGCGATGGGATGTCGGGTTCGGTGACGATCTCCATCAGGGGCGTGCCGCCGCGGTTGAAGTCGACCAGGGAGCCGACGGAGCCGTGCATACGGCCCGAGGTGCCGACGTGTACGTTCTTCGCCGCGTCCTCCTCCAGGTGGAGCCGAGTGATGCCGACCCGGATCCTGCCTTCGGGGGTGGGGACGTCGATGTGGCCTCCCGTGCAGATCGGCTCGTCGAACTGGGAGATCTGGTACCCCTTGGGAAGGTCGGGGTAGAAGTAGTTCTTCCTGGCGAAGATCGCACGGTCTGCCACGTCGCAGTTGAGCGCGAGACCGGCCATCACCCCTAGCTCGACGGCCTTCTCGTTGGTAACGGGCAGAGCCCCGGGATGGCCGAGGCACACGGGGCAGGTGTGGGTGTTCGGGGGATCGCCGTAGGCCACCCTGCAGCCACAAAACATCTTGGTCGAGGTCGCCAGGTGAACGTGAAACTCGAGCCCTATAACCGCCTGGTAAGTACGCCTCTGTTGCACTTCCAAATGCCAGCCCCCGTGCCAGATTCGCCTGCCTTTACACTCTCATTCTAGCATCGTCGGGCGTCCTGCCCGGCCCGAGCGGCGGATGTTAGAATGCTTCTTACGGAGGTTACGCAGGCTTGCATACCGGGATAGAGAACGCTGGGGGGAACCGGCCGCACCTCGTGGTCTTGCAAGGACCCGGTCTCGGCGACTTCTTCGAGATAGCCGACGACGAGCTCGTTCTTGGCAGCGACCCGTTCTCGGCCGATATCGTGGTGCGGGACGTGGAGGTCGAGCCGCGGCACGCCGAACTCTACAGGAGGCCCGGCGGCTATGCCCTGCGGGGCGTAGAAGCGGGGAAGACCATCGCGCTCAACGGCGAGGTAATGGATGAGCCCGGGTACGGTCAACTCCTCTCCGACGGGGACCGCATACACGTGGGCGACTCCGTTCTCGAGTACTCGCACCAGGATGAGATCAAAGCCTCCTTTTTCGAACAGTTGCACGAGCTCGTGAACCGCGACCACCTCACGGGCCTCTTCTCCAAGGGACGCTTCGACCGCGAGTTCGAACACCGCCTGGAGGCGATGGCCGACGAGGGAAGGCCTTTGAGCGTGCTCATGGCCGATGTAGACAGCCTCAAGAAGATAAACGACGCCAAAGGACACCTGCTCGGTGAGTTCGTGGTTGGTGAGATCGGACGCATCATCGGTGCCATGCACGAAGAAGAAGGGCGCAGCGCCACCCGCTTTGGGGGCGATGAATACCAGAGCGTCCTCCCCGATCTCTCGAAAGAGGAAGCACTGGGGGTGGCCGAGGAGATACGTCGCAGCGTCGAAGCACAGAATTTCGAAAGGGACGACGTCTCGGCCAGGACGACCATCTCCATAGGCGTCGCCAGCTACCCCGAGGACGGAACCACCCACCAGGAACTTACCCACGCCGCAGATGCCGCCCTCTACAGGGCCAAACGGGCCGGCGGTAACACGGTCAGCAAGTAATCCCTCCTCGCGGCCGCGGGGATATGACTGTATCGCCGCTCTGGACCCGTGCATATAATGTGTCTGAGAATGGGGTATCGACGCACCGTGATGCCCGGATGGCGGCCACGAAAAAGGAGGAAGGTATGACCCAACCACAGGCTGCGTTGCCGGCGGAGGCCGGACACTGGTGGGCCCTGGCGCTGCGCGGCGCCATCGCCATACTCTTCGGGCTGGCCGCGCTCCTTCGTCCGGGGATAGCCCTGGAGGCATTGATCCTCTTGTTCGGCGCCTACGCCCTGGTCGACGGCGTGTTCGCGATTGTGGGCATCTTCGGTGGCACGCAAGGAGGGACGCCCCGCTGGCTTCTGCTCATCGAGGGAGTGGCCGGCATCCTCGCCGGCCTGATCGCCTTCGTTCTGCCAGGGCTGACCGCGATCCTCCTTCTCTACCTGATCGCCGCCTGGGCCATCATCACGGGGATCTCCGAGATAGCTACGGCCATCAGGCTGCGCAATGAGATAAGGGGCGAGTGGGCCGTGATCGCCGGTGGCGTATTGTCGGTGCTCTTCGGGGCGCTCCTGGCCGTGATAGGTCCGGTGGCCGGGTTGTTCTCGCTCATCTGGCTGATCGGAATCTACGCCGTGGCGTTCGGGATCATGCTAGTGATCGCCGGCTTCAGAGTGCGCAGCGAGCAGGGCGGCGGCACCGACAGGCCGAGCAGGGTCGTCTGAGAGCGGCGAGAGGAAGGCCCCGAGGCCTTCCTCTCGCCTGGCATCAGGCTTCAGGTTACAGGTTTCAGGAATTGCACGAGAGAGTCACTTCTCTGAGGAGAGTTGCTATGTTGTGTTATGGCTTGACTTTCTTGAGATGCGCCGTGAACGGCCAGCAGGGCCACGCAGATAACATTGCCCCATACCTGTTGCCTGAAACCTGATGCCGCGATTGGCTGGTAGGCCAAATCGCATCAAGGTTTCATCTGGAAGGGGAAGTCGACCGCCTGTTCGGTGGCCCTGGCTGCCCGCAGGAGCATGGGCTCGGTGAAGTGGTCGCCCATGAGCTGAATGCCGACAGGGAGCCCCTCCGAGAGGCCTCCTGGGATGCTTATGGCGGGGATGCCGGCGAGGTTGGCAGGGACGGCGCAGATGTCGCTGGCGTACATGGCGAGGGGGTCGTCCACCTTCTCCCCGATCCCGAACGCCACCGAGGGCGCTGTCGGCGCGAGGAGGACATCGTAGCGGGCGAAGGCCGCGCGGTAATCCTCGATTATCCTGGTTCGGACCTTCTGCGCCTGGGCGTAGTAGGCGTCGTAGTAGCCCGAAGACAGGGCGTAGGTGCCGAGCATGATCCTCCGCTTCGCCTCATCCCCGAAGCCTTCCTCACGCGTGGTGCGGTACATCTCGTGCACGCCGTCCTCGGGGACTCTCAAGCCGTAACGCACACCGTCGAAGCGGGCGAGGTTGGATGAGACCTCGGCGGGGGCGATTATGTAGTAGGCGGGAAGTCCGTACCCGGAATGCGGCAGGCTCGCCTCCCCCACCTCGGCGCCCGCGCTTTCGAGTTCTCGGGCCACCGCCTCGACCACCTCGCGAACGCCTGGCTCTATCCCCTCGCCCATCAGCTCTGGCACCACCCCGATCCGCAGGCCTGCCAACCCGTCTTCCAGATTCTCAAGGTAGTCGGGGACTTCGACGTTGGCGCTCGTCGAGTCGCGCGGATCGTGGCCCGCGATCGCCTGCAAAAGGAGCGCCGCGTCACGCACGTCGCGGGTCATGGGCCCGACCACGTCGAGCGAGGAGGCGAAGGCGATCAGTCCGTAGCGCGAGACCCGCCCGTAGGTGGGTTTGAGCCCGACGATGCCGCAAAGCGCCGCAGGTTGGCGCACGGAACCGCCCGTGTCCGTCCCGAGCGCCCACCAGCCCTCGCCCGCCGCGACCGCGGCAGCAGACCCGCCCGAGGACCCGCCGGGTACGCGGCCCAAATTCCAGGGGTTGCGACTCGGACCCCAGGCCGAGTTCTCCGTCGATGAGCCCATCGCGAACTCGTCGCAGTTGGCCTTGCCGACCATGATGAGGTCCTCGCCAAAATTCAGCAGCGCCGAGGCGTCGTAGAGAGGTTCGAAGTTCTCGAGTATCCGCGACCCGCATGTCGTCCTCACGCCACGCGTAGAGAGCACGTCCTTGACGGCGAGCGGGACTCCCTCCCAGAGCGCGCGATCTCCGTTCCTGGCATCCACCGCCTCGGCGCGTTCGAGCGCCAGCCCCGGGGTTGGCGTCACGAAGGCGTTGACGTCGCCTTCTACCTCTTCGACGCGCGAGTTGGCGACCTCGGCGGCCTCGCGGGCAGAGACCTCGCCAGCTTCTATCTCTTTTGCGAGCCCGTAGGCGGTGAGGTCCAGCAGCCTATCCGGCATCTCAGTCGATCCTGGGGACGGCGAAGAGATCGTCGACACGCTCGGGGGCCGGGGAGAGCGCCTGGTCCTGAGAGAACTCGGGACGCGGTTCGTCAGGGCGCAGGACGTTCGAGAGGTCGAGCGGGTTCGAGGTAGGCGGCACGCCTGAGAGGTCCAGCTCCTGGATCTTCTCTATGCTGTCGAGGATCGCGTCGAGCTGCCCGCCCATCTTCTCTATCTCATCGTCCGTGAGTCCCAACCGCGCCAGATTGGCAACGTGGCGCACCTGCTCTTCGGATATCATGTCCGGTCTCCGGTCCTTCGCTTGTAGAACGAGAACTTATCTTAACGCAGCGTCCGTCTTCCATGAAGGAGAGGAGAGTAAGGTCGTCGGAGACTCTGTATCGGCAAGAGGCCTCATGAGGTAGCCTGATGGCAAGCGACGACAGGAACGCAGCCGCCAAACCCGCCCCGGAGGAGGAAGCCAGGAGATGGAGATCCACGAGGCAACAAGCGACTTCGACAGGACCGGTCCAGGAGGCTACCGGCCCATCGAGAACTACGGGATCATCGGCGACTTGCACACCACGGCCCTGGTGGGGATGGACGGTTCTATAGACTGGCTGTGCCTGCCGCACCACGACTCCCCGAGCGTCTTCGCGGCCATCCTCGACGACGCAAAAGGTGGAAGGTTCAAGATCTCACCCATGGGAGGCGGGGCCACCACCAAACAGCTCTACTGGCCCGACACCAACGTGCTCGTTACGCGCTTCTTCACGCCCGACGGGGTCGGTGAGGTCACGGACTACATGCCGATCGGTGCATCCGCGGGGGGTCGACACCGGATCATCCGCCGCGTCGAGGTGGTGCGCGGCGTCATGACCTTCCGGATGGAGTGTACCCCGGCCTTCGATTACGCCCGCCGGGAGCATGAGACCAGGATCGTCCCCGGCGGGGTGACCTTCGCCTCCTCCGATCTCAGCCTGGGACTGGCGTCGTTCATCCCCTTACAGAAAGAGGGCGACGGGGTTTTCGCCGAGTTCACGCTTCAAGAGGAACAGTCCACGGTATTCGTGCTCAGGGAGATCGAAGCCGGAGAAGACTGCGGGGTATGTCTCTCCACTACGGAGGAAGAAGAGATCTTCATGCAGACCGTCGAATACTGGCGCCGTTGGCTCTCCAAATGCACCTACACGGGCCGCTGGCGCGAGATGGTCCGCCGCTCGGCCCTGACCCTGAAGTTGCTCACCTTCGAGCCTACGGGCGCGATAGTGGCAGCCCCAACCATGGGCCTGCCCGAGGGCATCGGCGGAGAGCGCAACTGGGACTACCGCTACACCTGGATCAGGGACGCCGCATTCACCCTATACGGGCTCCTGCGCATCGGGTTCACAGAAGAAGCAAAGGGGTTCATAAACTGGCTGGGATCTCGCTGCCAGAGATCCAACCCCGACGGGTCGTTGCAACTCATGTACGGGATAGACGGACGCCAGGACCTGGGGGAGGAGACCCTGGACCACCTCGACGGCTACCGTGGCTCGCGTCCCGTCAGGCTCGGAAACGGCGCCTACGACCAGTTGCAGCTCGATATCTACGGCGAGCTCATGGACGCCGTCTACCTCTACAACAAGCACGGCTCCCCCATCTCCTACGACCTGTGGACCCACCTCAGGGTCCTGATCAACTGGGTCTGCGACAACTGGCAGAACGAGGACGAAGGGATCTGGGAGACCAGGGGCGGCCGCAGGAACTTCGTGTACTCCAGGCTCATGTGCTGGGTCGCCATCGACAGGGGTTTGAGGCTCGCCGACAAACGCTCGTTCCCCGCCGACCGCGACAAGTGGCTGAAGGTCAGGGACGAGATCTACGAGGAGATCATGGAGAAGGGCTGGAGTCCGGAGCGGGAGGCTTTCGTGCAGTCCTACGGCGACGACACCCTGGACGCCTCGAACCTGATCATGCCCCTCGTCTTCTTCCTTTCGCCCAGCGACCCCAGGATGCTCAAGACGCTCGATGCCATCAACCGGCCCCCGAAGGACGGAGGCCTCGTCTCCAACAGCCTCGTCTACCGCTACGACGTGAAGAAGTCCGCGGACGGCCTGACGGGCGAGGAGGGCACCTTCAGCCTTTGCACCTTCTGGCTCGTCGAGGCGCTCACGCGGGCGGGCAGGCTCGAGGAATCGCGCCTTATCTTCGAGCACATGCTCGGCTACGCGAACCACCTCGGGCTCTACGCCGAGGAGATCGGGCACCACGGCGAGGCTTTAGGCAACTTCCCGCAGGCTTTCACGCACCTCACCCTAATCAGCGCGGCCTACAACCTCGACAGGGCGCTCGGCAGCAGGGGTTAGCACCGTTAGGAAGGAGTCTCCCTCTATGGCAGCACAGCATTACGACGCCGTGGTGATCGGGGCAGGCCAGGCGGGGGTCCCGCTCTCCCAGGCGCTCGCCGGGTCGGGGCGTAGCACGGCCCTGATCGAACGCGAGCACGTTGGCGGCACCTGCATCAACGTGGGCTGTACCCCCACCAAGACGATGGTCGCCAGCGCGAGGACGGCCTACATCGACCGGCGTTCGGCCGAATACGGCGTCCACAACGGGCCGGTCTCCGTGGACATGCGCAAGGTGCGAGGCCGCAAGCGGGCGATGGTCGACAGCTTCAGAGCCGGTAACCTGAGGCGCATCGAAGCCGCGGAAGGGCTCGACCTGATCTCCGGCGAGGCCAGCTTTACGGGACCGAGAACGCTCGCGGTGCGCACGGACGATGGCGAAGCCCTCGAACTCGTCGCGGAGAGCGTGTTTATCAACGCCGGGGCCAGGCCGGCCAACCCCCCGATCGAGGGTCTGGACGAAGTGCCTGCCCTGAACTCGACCTCCGTCATGGAGCTCGGCGAGTTGCCTGAGCATCTGCTCGTGCTGGGCGGCGGCTACGTGGGACTGGAGTTCGCCCAGATGTTCAGGCGTTTCGGCAGCGAGGTCACGGTCGTGCAACGGAGCGGACAGTTGATGGGCCGCGAGGACGCCGACATAGCCGAAGCGGTCGCCGAGATCCTGCGCGAGGACGGTATCGAAGTCCTGCTGGGGACCCAGACCCGCTGCGCCGAGCAGGACGGCGCCGGAAAGATCGTTCTGACGGTAGACACACCCGAAGGGGAGCGCACGATCTCGGGTTCCCACCTCCTCGTGGCGGCCGGCAGGCCGCCCAACACCGAGACCCTCAACCTCGATGTGGCCGGCATAGAGACGGACAAACGCGGCTTTATCGAGGCTAACGAACGTTTGGAGACCAGCGCACCCGGCGTCTACGCACTCGGAGACGTGAAGGGGGGACCGGCCTTCACCCACATCTCCTACGACGACTTTCGCATTATCCGAACCAACCTGCTGGAGGGGGGCAACGCCACCACCACGAATCGCCAGGTCCCTTACACCATGTTCATAGATCCACAACTAGGCCGGATCGGGCTCAGCGAGCAGCAGGCCAGGGACGAGGGCCGCGACGTGCTCGTAGGAAAGATCCCGATGTCCTACGTTTCGCGGGCCGTAGAGTTGGGCGAGACGCGCGGACTGATGAAGGCCGTCGTGGACGCCGAGACCGGCCGGATCCTGGGCTGCGCGGTGCTCGGTATAGAAGGGGGAGAGATCATGGCGATGATCCAGATAGCCATGTTGGGCAAGATGCCGTACACGGCCCTCCGCGACGCCGTCTTCGCCCACCCCACGCTCGCCGAGTCGCTGAACACCCTCTTCTCGAGCGTGGAGGCTCGCTGACCGCCCCTACAAGTGCTGCGCTGACGACTCGTATGTGGGTGGTTCGTGTACCGCCCTACAAGCCGCCCTGGCCCATCCGCGCGGCCGTGACCGTGTTGTGGAGCAGCATCGCCCGGGTCATCGGGCCGACGCCCCCTGGGACGGGGGAGATCCAGGCCGCTTTAGGCTCGACCTCGTCGAAGCGGACATCCCCGACGAGCCCCCCTTCTTCTTTGCGGTGTATGCCGACATCGACGACGACCGCTCCCTCACCGACGTGCTCGGCCCCGACCATCTCCCGCTTGCCGGCGGCGACGACGAGGATATCAGCCCTCCTGGTGACCTCGGGAAGGTCCCGCGTACGCGAGTGGCAGAGCGTGACGGTCGCGTTCTCGCGCAGGAGTAGCTGTGCGAGCGGCTTGCCGACGAGGTTCGAGCGCCCGACGACGACGGCCTCGCGTCCCGAGAGCTCTATGCCGTTACGTTTGAGGAGTTGGATCACGCCGTGCGGGGTGCACGGCAGAAGGCTCGGCAAGCCGACGACGAGCCTCCCTACGCTCTCGGGGCTGAGGCCGTCTACGTCCCTCGACGGACTAATGCTCGAGATCAGGGGCATGGGATCGAGCTTTTCGGGCAAGGGGAGTTGGATGAAGAAACCCGAGACAGCCGAATCTTCGTTCAATTGCCCGACGAGGTCCGAAAGCTCTTCCTGGGCAACGTCGGCGGAGAAGCGGTGGACCCTCGACTCTATCCCGACTTCCTCGCTGTCACGCTCCTTGGAGGCGACGTAGGTGATGGAGGCGGGGTCATCGCCGGCCAGGATCACATCGAGCCGCACGGGCACGTCCCGTTCTCCAAGCCCGGCTACCTCTGAGGCAACCTCCGAGCGGACCCCGGCTGCGGCCGCTTTGCCGTCCAGTATCTTCGCCACGTGTCTCCTAAAGGACCGAGAGCAGCAAGGGGGCCACCTGCTTTTTGCGGCTCATCACGCCCGGCAGGTCTATAACGCCGTTTTGGGCCTGGGAGTGGAAGGCCTGGTGCACGGGGGAGCAGTCCCCGACGCACAAGAGCTGGGTGCCGCCCTCTATGATGTCCGTGACCATGAGCGCCGAGAACAAATAGCCGTTCTCCCCTTGCAGGTCCTCCAGGGCGTCGACTAGTTCGTCTTTGCGCTCCAGGAGGCCGGTACCGACGATCTCCACCTGGGAGACGCTTACCTTGTTTCCAGAGCTCGTCCCGTACTCCTTCGCGTCGCGGACGACGATCTCCTGTGCGGAGAGCGAAGAGACGTCCGAGGAGGCCTCGAACATCTCCGTCCCGAACTCGTTCGCGTCGAGGTCGAGCATCTCTTCGAGGTATCTGGCGATATCGCGGTCGCGGTCCGTGGTGGTCGGGGAGTTCAGAATCACCGTGTCCGAGAGGAGGGCAGCAAGCAACATCTTCGCGGTCGGCTCCTCGGGTTTGAGGCCGCTCGCCTTGAAGCGTTCCATGATCAGGGTAGCCGTCGAGCCGACGGGGTCGAAGGTGGCGGGGATGGGAGAAGTCGTTTCGATGTCTCCGATGTGGTGGTGGTCCAGGATCTCGACGACCTCGGCCTCCTCGACTCCTGCGACGCTCTGCCCGATCTCGGCATGGTCGACGAGGAGCACGCGCCTCGGGCTGGGGTTGAGGAGGTCGGTCCTCGTGACCACCCCGATGGGCACCCTCTTCTCGTCAACGGCGATCGCCGCCCTGTAGTGGACCTCCATCACCTGCTCGGTTATCTCCGTTAAGAGGTCGTCGGGTCTGACGGTCAAGGGATTCTCGCTCATGACCTCCCAGCAGGGGACGGAGAGCTGTACCAGGCGGCTCGTCACGTAGGAGTCGAGGGGAGAGAGCAGTACGGCCGTCCCCCTCTCCGTGGCCATCTCCAGGACCTCATCCTCGGGACGTACCCCGTTGGAGACGACGAGTACCCCGGCGCCGAGCTCTATGGCCCTCCGCTGGCCCCTCGGACGGTCTCCAATCACCACGATGTCACCGGGCTCCATAGACTTTCCCATCGAGTCCACGCTCATCGAGATCACCCACAACTGGCCCGAGGACTCACGGTCTTCCTCCCCGACCAGAAGCTCGCCTTCGAGCACCTCGGCCATAGCCCCGACCGAGACCGGGCTCTCGGCGAAGGAGGAAGCCCCGCGCGACTCCCGCACGTACATGCGCGCCAGGTTCCGCTCCGTGATGATCCCGGTGAGAGAGCCGTCGTCTTCCACTATTGGCAGCTGGCTTATGTTCCGCCGGGCCATAGCGAGGCCGACGTTGCGCAGCGGGTCGTTCTTGCGGGCGAAGGCCACATCCTCGGCCATGACGTCCTTCACTCGCAGCATGATGTGCTCCAGCAGCTGAGGCTGCTCGGCCCCACTCCTCTTCAAGGCCCACGCGGTCTGTGCGTTTACCTCCCCGAGCCTGGCCGCCACATAGTTGTTCTCGGGGTCGACGAGATTCTTGTACTCGGCATATCCGATAGCCGAAGCGATAGTATCAGTATCAGGGTTTTTGTGACCCGTTACATAGACGTGTGGCATAGTACTCCTTTTGCCCCTTACCTAAGCCTCATCGTGGCACATGGTATCCGGTCTTGATACCTGTCCACGAGAAGTCGATCCCAAGTTGTACTCCCAAGAGGGTATCAGAATTAGCGACCTTGCAGTTGGGAGCACCCCCCAGAGTATGCCTCCCAAATGCTCGAAAATGAAGCCGGCAAGAGCTGATCGGTCATCGATACAGAGATCAGATCTTGCTCAACGGGGCTATCTCGGGGACGAAGGTCCTCTCCTCGGTCCCGAACCTGATGACGACCTTCCCCACGCCGGCCTCCACGACCTCCCCGACCCCGAATTTCGTGTGCCTTACCCTCTCCCCGGCCTTGTAGGCTACCCCTCCTGAAGCCGCTCTCTCTACACCTCCACGCCCGGACAGAGCGACGCCCCATCCTCCGCGGCCCGAGGCGTTGGAAAGACCTGGTGCCGTGCCCGACTTGTACTGGTCCGGGATCTCCGAAAGGAAACGAGATGGCATCCTGTACTCGCGCTCGCCCCAGCTGGAGCGCAGCTTGGCGTGGGTGAGCGTGAGCGTCTCCCTGGCGCGCGTGATGCCGACGTAGGCGAGCCTCCGTTCCTCTTCGAGGTTGTGCTCATCCAGCGAACGGGCGTGCGGGAAGGTCCCCTCCTCCATCCCGACGACGAAGACGTGCCCGAACTCGAGCCCCTTCGCGTTGTGGAGCGTCATCAGCGCCACGCGGCCACCCTCCGAGGTCAGAGAGTCCTGGTCAGAATAGAGGGCCTGCTCCTGCAAAAAGCCTTCGAGCGTCGGCTCGGGCTCGACGCGCTCGTACTCCCTGGCGGCGTTTATGAGCTCCTCGAGGTTCTCCAGGCGCGACTCGGCCTCGATGGTGTCCTCGGCCTCCAGTTCCTTCCTGTAGCCGGACTCGTCGAGGACGGCCCCGACCGACTCAGCCGGAGGCACCTCCTTCGCGGCCACCCTCAATCCCTCGAAGAGATCGCGGACCCCCCGACAGGCCTTCCTTGCGGCGCCCGTCAGGCCGGCCGCGTCGGCCTCCGAAAGCGCCCCGTACAGCGAGATCCCCTGCCTGCGCGCGTAATCCTGGAGCTTCGCGACCGAGGTGTTTCCGATGCCCCGCTTGGGCACGTTGATGATCCGCTCCAGGGAGACCGAGTCGTCGGGGTTGGAGATCACAGTCAGGTATGCCATGGCGTCTTTGATCTCGGCCCGCTCGTAGAACCTGACCCCGCCGACGACCTGGTAAGGAACGCCCTCACGCACCAGCACGTCCTCCAGCGCCCTGCTCTGGGCGTTCGTCCTGTAGAAGACCGAGATCTCCCGCGGAGAAGCCCCACCTTCGATCAGCCGTTCCACCTCGGAGACGACGAACCTGGCCTCCGCGTACTCGTCCGAGGCAGCGAACACCCTGATCCGCTCCCCTTCGCCTCCTGCAGTCCACAGCGCCTTCGCCTTGCGCGAGGCATTATTCGCGACCACCGCGTTCGCCGCATCGAGAATAGTCTGCGTCGAACGGTAGTTCTGCTCCAGCTTGACGACCTTGGCCTCGGGATAGTCCCGTTCGAAGTCCAAAATGTTCCGAATATCAGCTCCGCGCCAGCTATAGACTGACTGATCGTCGTCGCCCACGACACATAAGTTACGATGTTTTGCTGCCAGGATCTTGACGAGGCGGTACTGGGCGTGGTTGGTGTCCTGGTACTCGTCGACGTGGATGTACTTGAAGCGGGTCTGGTAGCGTTCGCGGACTTCGGGGAAGAGTTCGAGGAGGGTGACGGTCTGCATTATGAGGTCGTCGAAGTCCATGGCGTTGTTCTCGTATAGGCGTTTCTGGTAGAGGTCGTAGACCTCGGCGACGTTCTCCGCGATGTAGCCTTCCGTGCTGCGCAGGAAGTCGTCTGGTGCCATAAGGACGTTCTTGGCGGAGCTGATCTGGGCCTGGAAAGAGCGCGGGTTGAAGCGTTTGGGGTCCTTGCCGAGCTCCACGATGCAGCGCTTGACGAGACGGACCTGGTCGGCACCGTCGTAGATCGTGAACTCGCGTTTGTAGCCAAGCTTCTCGGCGTGAACCCTGAGGATGCGCGCGCAGAAAGCGTGGAAGGTGGAGACCCACATCCTCTTGGAATCGGGGCCAACGAGCAGGGCCACCCTGTCCTTCATCTCGCGGGCGGCCTTGTTCGTGAAGGTTATCGCAAGGACCTCTTCCGGCGCGGCGAGGCCCTGATCTATGAGGTAGGCGACGCGATGCGTGAGCACGCGCGTCTTTCCACTCCCTGCCCCGGCGAGGATGAGGAGCGGCCCTTCCGTTTGCTCTACGGCGTCAAGCTGGGTCGGGTTTAGCGATTCCAGAAGCACTGTATGAAAGTATAACAGCAGGCATGGTCCATTCCCGCGCCGGATCCTACCTCCGCAGCCGGTGTAGGAGCACCTTCACATCTTTCGCACCTTGCTCGATGGTGACCTCCTCGGTCCCATCTTCGAAACCCTGCTCCTTTATCGCCCGGAAGAAGATGGGCGCTTCGTCACGGCGGGGATCGGCGAAGATCGCCTGGCCGCCGGGCGCGAGCAGCCGTGGTACGAGGTTGGCGAGGGCGGTCGCGTTCTTACGCTCGTAGAGGACGTCCGCAGCGAGGACGAGGTCGAACTTCCCGATACCCCCTATGTCCGGTGCGCGCCAGTCGAGGATGGAGACCTCCGGTTCGAGATCCAGGTTAGTGCGGGCGTTGTAGGCCGTGAAGTCGAGGGCGGCCTCGTAGTGGTCCGTAGCGAGGACTTCTGCCCCCTGGGCGAGCGCGAGTATTGTGGGCAACCCGACGCCGCACCCCAGTTCGATAACGCGCATGCTCCCGAGACCTTGTCCGGTGAGGTGTCGTGCCAGCGCGACGGCGCTGGGCCATAGGTCTGCCCAGTAAGGGAGCCGTTCGTCGCGGTCGAAATCTTTCTCGTCGATCAGGTCATCCGCCGAGACGGGATGGGTGATCCGGTAAGTTCCGTCCCCGACGGGGACCTCGGATTCTGCCAGCCCGGTAAGGCCGCGGAGATGGACTCGGAGCCTATCCAGGATTCGTTAGCGGCCTGCTGGCGCCGCCTGGTGGGAAGCGCGTTCTTTGCGCTCGGCGGCGGCGAGGGCCGCTATGCTGTAGCGCCCGAAGACGTTCTCCAGCGCCTCACGGGCCTCGTCCCACACCTTGCTCGTGGCGCACAGGGGGGCGTCGGCTATGTAGCACACCCCGCCTGCCGAGCAGCGGGCGGGACGTATCTCACCGTCCAGGATCTCGACGATGTCGAGGACGGAGACCTCCTCCGTCGGCATCGCGAAGCGGTATCCTCCATGTGCCCCGCGGCGGCTCTCTATGATATTGGCCCGGCGCAGCTCGCCGAAGATCTGCTCGAGGAACCTCTCAGGGATGTGTTGGCGACGTGCCAGCTCGGCTACCCCGAGCGGACAATCGCGCTCGTCGAGCGCCAGCTCCATCAACGCGCGTACCGCGTATTTGCTCTTCTGAGTAAGCCTCAAGAGATAACCACCCGACCAAAAGAAGCGTTCCGCCAGAAGAGATTGTAGCAGACATACGCAAGCAACGACCCCCGGTCGGCGCGCCGACCGGGGGCTTTCGAGTCCTCGAGACTACGCCTCGTCGACGGCCCTTTCCATCTCCCTGGCGTCTGCCCTGATCTCCTTCTTGAGATCCCGCTTGGCCCGCTCGGTCGCCTCGTCGACCGCCCGCTCTAGCGTCGCCTCCCCGACCACGATCAGGGCCGCCTCGCTGTTGTCGAGCATCTCTCCGACTTCCTTGATGTCCGAGCGCGACATGCCTCCCTCCAGGTGGCCGATGAGCGCGCCGGCCCCAGCCCCCAAGAGGCCGCCGACCAGGAGTCCCGGCGGGAAGATTAGGCCCATGGCCGCTCCGACCGCCATGCCGGCCCACCCACCGTGCTGGGTAGGCTTCTCTATCTTGTCGACGATCTTGACCTTGCCTTCTTCGTTCTTGGTGACCACGGCCGCATCGTAGGTGCCAACGATGTGCTCGCGGTGCATCTCCTTCAACGCCTCGAGGTCGGCCTTGGCGTCCTCGACGCTATCGTACTCGCCGGCGTACAGAAACATTGGGTTGTCGCTCATAGAGCGCTCCTTTCCCCTTCTCCGTCGGTCCATCTCGCCCCACCATGCGATTCTCCGGTCTTGCCTTGGAGCTGTCCTGGCTTTCCTCCTCTGCCTGGTTGCCCTTCTCCGCATCGGTTGTAGTCTAAATTACTACTGCACGGAGCGCAAAGGGCTTCTCCGTTACGTGCCGTCGCCGTCGTAATCCACGTTACGGTCGAGGTATTGTTGCATGGCGTCCTCTATCCGTTGCCCGGTAACCAGGAAGACGGCGCTCCCGCCGACGTCGACGCCGTGGTCGGAGATACGCTCCAGGTAGTGGACCATCAGTGCCGCCCTCATACGCCACTCCGGCGCGCCGCCTCCCCCCTCAGAGGGGTTGGCTATGAGGTTCATGGCCTCGGAGTAGAGGAGGTCGACCTTGTCGTCCTTGGCCTGGAGGTCGCGGGCCCTCTCTATGTCGCGGTTCTCGAAAACGTCGAGGCCCTCGTTGAACACGTTGCGTGCGGTCCTGGCCATCTCCACGAGGGCAGTCTCCAGGTCCTCGTCACGCTCGAACCCTTCTGTGTCCACGATCGCGTGGCAGATATGCTCGCATAGGGTGCCCGACCGCACGAGGTGGTTCGTCACGGACTGCACAGTGTAGAGCAGCCTGAGATCACCGGCCACGGGGGCCTGGCGGGCCTGCAGGATCATACACTCCCTCTCGATGTCCATCCCCCGCGTCTTGTAGCGGACGTCCACACCGAGCTCCTGTCGCGCCACGTCAGCGTTGCGGCCCTCCATCGCCCTTACCATGTTCTCAAGAGAGGCCTCGACCTCCTTCCCGAAGTCGAGCAAGTCCGAGAGCAGTACATCGAGCTCCTGCTGAAAAGTCTCCCGGGGCATATTCTAGCCGAACCGTCCCGTCACGTAGTCCTCCGTCTCCTTGCGATCCGGATTCGAGAACATCTTCTCCGTCTCGTCGAACTCCCAGAGCCGGCCAGGATCGCCCATGTTCTCGATGTAGAAGAAGCCCGTGTAGTCCGAGATGCGCGCAGCCTGCTGCATGTTGTGCGTCACGATGACCACCGTGTAGCTCTGCTTGAGCTGGTCCATGGTGTCCTCGATCTTCTGGGTCGAGACCGGGTCGAGCGCGCTCGCGGGCTCATCCATCAGGATCACCTCGGGCTCCACCGCCAGGGTACGCGCGATGCAAAGTCGCTGCTGCTGGCCGCCGGAGAGTCCGTGCCCGCTCTCCTTGAGGCGGTCTTTCACCTCCTCCCAAAGGGCGGCATGCTTGAGGGAGCGCTCGACCAGCTCGTCCATGTCGCCGCGGTAGCCGTTGATCCTGGCACCCCACGCCACGTTCTCGTAGATGGACTTGGAGAATGGGTTGGGCTTCTGGAAGACCATCCCGACGCGGCGCCGGATGACTACAGGGTCCGAGGTCTTGGCGTAGATGTCCTGCTCTCCGAGCATCACATGCCCTTCTGCGCGCGCGCCGGGGATCACCTCGTGCATCCGGTTCAAACAACGTATGAAGGTGCTCTTGCCGCACCCCGAAGGCCCGATGAGCGCCGTCACCTTGTTGGCCTGTATGTCTATGCTCACGTCCGTGACGGCCTTGAAGGAACCGTAGAACGCCGCGAGGTCCTGGATCTTCATGCCCAGGGTGGAAGCATCACCAGAGGGTGCACTGTCGCCCTTCTGCCTCACGTCGCGCTGATCCTTCGACACCTCGGACACCTTCCACTCCCTCCCGGTCTTCTGAGTCTCCACTAGGCTAACACCTTTCTTTCGGGTAAACCGCCACTATGAACGCTGTTGATACCTGTTTCGCAGCCAGATCGCGAACGAGTTCGCCAGAAGCAGCACAGCCATGGCCACCACTATGCCAGCCGCAGCAGAGTCCTGGAAGATCTGCTGCGGGCGGCTGATCCAGTCGTAGATCTGGGTGGGCAACGCCATGTAGCCGTCGAACGGTCCTGCTGTGGCGTACGTCTGGTACAGCGAGACCCCGACGACCAGGATAGGAGCAGCCTCCCCGATAGCCCGCGAGAGTGCCAGGATGATGCCCGTAAGGGCGCCAGGCAGCGCCATCGGGAGCAGGTGGCTCCAGATCACCTCCCACCGCGTCGCCCCGAGCGCGTAGCCGCCCTCGCGGATCGAACCTGGGATGGCCCGCAGGGCCTCCCTGGTGGCGACGATGATGACCGGCAAGATGAGCAAACTCAGCGTGAGCGCGCCGGTGAGCACGCTCCCACCGCCCGTTACCGGCGCCAGGAGCTGTACGAAGATGCCAAGGCCAAGCAGACCGTAGATCACCGAAGGGACTCCGGCGAGGTTGGAGATGTTGATCTCGATTATCCGGTTGCTGCGCGTGTCCTCGGCGTACTCCTCGAGGTACACCGCGGCCCCGAGCCCCAGAGGCACGCTTATCAGGGCCGTCAACCCAAGCAACCACAGCGACCCGATCAGCGCCGGGTAGATGCCCCCGTTCTCGGGGAAGATCTGCGAGGGGAAGCTCGTCAGGAACTGCAGGCTGAGCATCGTGGAACCGTCCCTGATCACGTCAACCAGCAGCACCGCAAGGACGGCGATGCCCACTAGCGAAGCCCCCATAACGAGTACGGTGAAGGCCCTGTCCAGGCCGTAGCGGGTGGTCTTGGACGCTTTGAAATCAGGCCCTCCTGGGCCGTCCTCCTGCCGCTCGACTTTCGTGCTGCTCTGCGCCACTAGTAGGTCTCCCTGTATCGCCGGACAAACCAGTAACTCACGAGGTTGAGAACCAGGGTCATCAAGAACAGCGCCGACCCCACCGCGAATATCGATTTGTAGGTTACCGACTCGCGCGGCGTCTCCCCGCCGACAACCTGGACGATGTAAGCCGTCATCGCCTGCATACCTTCGAGAGGACTCCCGAACCAGTTCGCCTGCGCCCCCATCGCGATGGTCACTATCATGGTCTCACCGATGGCGCGCGAGATACCCAGGATCACGGCCGCCACGATCCCCGAGAGCGCCGCAGGTAGCACGACCTTCGTCGCCGTCTCGCGCTTGGTCGCGCCGAGGGCGTAGGCGCCTTCCCGTAGGGACCTCGGCACCGCGAAGATGGCGTCCTCACTTACCGAGGCCACCGTCGGGATGATCATCACGCCCATGATGAGGCCTGCGGAGATCGCGTTGAAGGACTCTATGCCGGGGAAGACGCTGTCCCTAAAAAGCGGGGTGATGAACGTCAGGGCGAAGTACCCGTATACCACCGTCGGCACGCCGGCCAGGATCTCCAGGGCCGGCTTGAGCCACCGCCGCAAGCGACTGGGGGCGTACTCGCTGAGGTAGATGGCCGTGAGCAACCCTATCGGGAGCGCTACGGCTATGGCGATGATGGTCGCCACCAGCGTGCCATAGACGAGCGGCAGGACACCGAAATCGCCTTGCGGCGGCGCCCACCGCGTTGAAGTCAGAAACTCCACCGGTGAGACCTCCAGGAAGAACCGCAGAGTCTCCTCAAAGAGCACGACTACTATCCCGAACGTAGTAAAGATCGACAGGTATGCGCAGGCCGTGAGAAAGACTATTACTATGCGCTCCCTTGCCTCCCTGGTGCGGCTATTGCGCTTCCAGTCCTCCGACCCTGACCTCGTCCCTTCCGCTCTAGTCGCCAACCAATACCCTCCGAAACCTCGTGATCATAAAGATGGGGACCGACTCTTGAGCCGGCCCCCTATGTTACAAGCAGACCCGTCCCGGAACAAACGGTTACTGCGACTGCTTAAGAGCCGTCTCCAGATCCCCACCCTTGGGCTCTCCTTCCTCAGTAAACACGGTGCCTGTGGTGCGGTCCTCGTACTGAGCGCGCGACTCCTGTGCTAGGCTGCTTGGCAGCGTCACGTATTTCGCGGCTTGCACGAGCCGGTCGAGGTTCTGCTCCGCGAGGTAGAAGTCCACAAAGGGCTTGACGGCTTTGTTGTTCTTGAGCGCGTCAGCGCTCACGTAGATGAACAACGGGCGGGAGAGCAGATACTCACCGGAGCGAATGCTGTCCTCGGCGGGCTTGACGCCGTCCACGGCGAGCACCTTGAGCTTGTCGCGGTTATTCTCGTAGTAGGAGAACCCGAAGTATCCAAGCGCGTTCTCGTCGCCGGAGACGCCCTGTACGAGCACGTTGTCATCCTCGCTGGCCTCGTAGTCAGAGCGGTTGACCTCCTCCTCGTTCCCCACGATGACCTCGTTGAAGAACTCATAAGTTCCCGACTCGGTGCCAGGACCATAGAGACTCAGTTCCCTGTCTGGCCAATCGGAGCGCACCTGGCTCCACTGCGTGATCTTACCTTCCGCGGCCGGCTCCCACATCGTCTTGAGCTCGTCGCTCGTGACATCAGTAGCCCAGTCGTTCTGCTTGTTGACGACGACCGAGATGCCGTCGTAGGCGACAGGGATCTCGATGTACTCGACCCCGTTCTCCTTGCACACAGGTACCTCCTCGGCCACGTCTATCGGCCTGGAAGCGTCTGAGATCTGGGTATCACCCTGGCAAAAGGCCTCGAAGCCATCACTGGTTCCCGCGCCGCCGACCTCGATCTTCGCGTCAGGGTACTCCTCCCTGAACAACTCAGCCGCAGCCTGCGTGATCGGCTGCACGGTGCTGGAGCCCTCGATGTTGACAGTACCTGAGACCTGCCCGCCGCTGCCTTCGCCGCCGCCAGCACTGCCGCCGCAGGCGGTCAAAACCAACGACAGCGCCACAACGGACATCGCGGTCAACAGCCTCGAACGCGCGATCCTACTCAATACCTAAGCTCCCTTCTCTCCATCACGGTTCAGTGCCACGAGCGCACGATCCTCGACCGAAACATCCAGGACCGTCTCACTCGGCTTCCGGGGCGAGATGATAGGGCAAAAACCCAGAGTTGTAGTTGCAGTTTTGTAAACTCCGCGCTAAATCGAGGTTAAACAGCGTTTCAGCATTTCAGCACGTCGCCTATTCCAGGCGACTTGTCAGCATTTCAGCTTCTCAGCTCCTAAGTGCCAAGCCCTTGCTGACTGGCGGAGGCGAAGCCGGAGCGTGCTGACTTGCTAACTCATTCCCACTCTATGGTGCCTGGGGGCTTGCTGGTGATGTCGAGGGCGACCCGGTTCACGCCGGCGACCTCGTTGATGATGCGGTTGCTGGTGCGTTCGAGCAGGTCGTAGGGCAGGCGGGCCCAGTCGGCGGTCATCGCGTCGTCTGAGGTGACGGCCCGGATCACTATCGGGTATGCGTAAGTACGAGCGTCGCCCATTACGCCGACGGAGTGTATGGCCGGCAACACGGCGAAGCTCTGCCACAGTTCTCTGTAGAGGCCTGCGTTCCTTATTTCGTCCTGCAACACGGCGTCGGCCTTGCGGAGGATCTCGAGCCGCTCTGCCGTTACGTCTCCTATGACCCTGATCGCAAGCCCCGGTCCCGGGAACGGCTGCCTCCAGACGAGCCTCTCTGGCATCCCGAGCTCGGCCGCGACGACGCGCACCTCGTCCTTGAATAAGTTTCTCAAAGGCTCGACGAGGTCGAGGTCCATGACCTCGGGGAGGCCGCCCACGTTGTGGTGGCTCTTTATCCTGGCGGCGTCGCGGGTCCCGCTCTCTATTACGTCGGAGTAGAGCGTGCCCTGCACCAGGAAGGTGGCGTCCTCGAGCTTGCCGGCTTCTTCCTCGAAGGTGCGGATGAACTCCTCGCCGATGATCTTGCGCTTCGCCTCGGGGTCCGTGACGTCGGCGAGCTTGTCCAGGAAACGCCCCGCCACATCCACGTGGACGAGCGGCACGTCGGAGTTCTGGGCGAACGCCTCGACGACCTGCTCGGCCTCGTTATGCCTGAGAAGGCCGTGGTCGACGAAGACGCAAGTCAGATTGTCACCTATGGCCCTGTGGACGAGCATCGCCGCCGTCGCGGAATCGACCCCGCCGGAGAGGCCGCAGATGGCCCTCGCCTCTCCGACCTGTTCTCTTATCCTCTCGACCGCGTCGGTAATGATGTTGACCGGCGTCCACTCGGGCCTGCAGCCGCAGGCCTCGAAGAGGAAGTTCTTGAGGATCTCCATCCCGTACTCCGTGTGCCTGACCTCGGGATGGAACTGGACCCCGAAACGGCCCTGATCCCCGTCTTCGAACGCGATGATGGGGACCGAGGGCGTCTCAGCGGTGATCTCGAAGCCTTCAGGGAGGGAGAGGACGACGTCTCCGTGGCTCGTCCAGGCCTTCTGCTCGTCGGGCGTGCCGGCGAAGAGGCCCTCGTGGCTCTTGACGACCAGGTCGGACCGACCGTACTCCCGGATCTGGACGGCCCCCACCTCCCCGCCCTCGACGAGCGCCATGAGCTGCATCCCGTAACAGATGCCGAGCATCGGAACTCCGAGGTCGAAGAGGTCAGGCTCCACGCGCGGAGCACCTTCCTCGTAGACGCTGTTGGGTCCACCCGAGAGGATGATGCCCTCGGGGTTCTTGGCCCGGATTTCCTCTACAGGCGTGTCATAAGGGATCATCTCCGAGTAGACGCGACACTCCCTGACGCGGCGTGCGATCAGCTGCGCGTACTGCCCTCCGAAATCGAGGACCAGGATCAAACTACTTGCCCATTCCGACGCCTTGGGAGCGCTGCTCGTTCTTGCCTTCGGTCGCCAGGGACGGCGCGTACATTACCTCGGCCTTCTGGAATTCCTTTATGTTCTGGTAGCCCGTCGTCGCCATGCTCGTCCTCAGGGCGCCCATGAGGTTGAGCGTCCCGTCGTTCTCGCGGGCCGGCCCGACGAGTATCTCCTCAAGCGACCCCGTGGTCCTGGTGCTGATGCGGGTGCCACGAGGGAGGGTCGGATGGAAGGTAGCCATACCCCACGAGTAGCCGCGGCCCGGGGCCTCCTCCGCCCTGGCGAAGGCGCTGCCCAGCATCACGGCGTCGGCACCGCAGGTTATGGCCTTGGCGATCTCGCCGCCGGTGCGCATCCCGCCGTCGGCGATGACGTTCACGTACTCGCCGGTCTCCAGGTAGTGGCGCATGCGGGCGGCCGCGGCGTCGGCCACCGCCGTGGCCTGCGGCACCCCGACCCCGATGACACCCCGCGTCGTGCAGATGCGTCCTGGTCCGACGCCGACGAGGACCCCGACGGCCCCCGTCCGCATGAGGTGGAGCGCCGTCGAGTAGCTCGCGCAGCCGCCTACTATCACGGGGACGTTCAGGGATGGCACGAACTCCATCAGGTTCAACGGTTCGACGGACCTGGAGACGTGCTCGGCGGAGACCACGGTCCCCTGGACCACGAGTACGTCGAGGCCCGCCTCTATGGCCGCTTTGTGGTAACGCTCGACCCGCTGGGGCGTGAGGGAGGCCGCCGCTATGACACCCTTGTCCTTTATCTCCTGCACCCGGCGGAAGATGAGCTCTTCTTTGATCGGCTCGGCGTAGATATCCTGCATTATCCTCGTGGCTTTGTGCTCGGGCAGGCTCGCTATCTCCTCGAAGACGGGACCGGGGTCCTCATACCTCGTCTGCAGTCCCTCGAGGTTGAGTACCGCAAGCCCCCCCAGAGACCCGATGATCCCCGCGGTCGTGGGATCTACGGCCGCGTCCAGAGCGCTTGCCAGGCATGGCAAATCGAGGTTCAGGTTGCCTAAAGCCCAGGAGATATCTACGTCCTCGGGGTCGCGGGTCCTTCGGCTCGGTACTATGGCGATCTCATCGAGCCCGTAGGCCCTGCGTGCGGTCTTGCCTCTCCCTATCTCAATATCCATGTGGGTGCCGAGGTTCCTTTCCGGTCGTTCTGGGCAGACAAAAAGAAGCCCACGGAGAACCGCCTCCGTGGGCCTCGATACACTTTTCTTCCAGACGTAGCAATAGAGGCCATGCTACACCGCGACCGCCGCCCGGGTCAAGCAGCGAACCCGGCCTAGAGTCCCGGTATAACCCCCAGAAAGGCCAGCGCCACTATCACGATAATGACAACCACTATGATGATAACCAGGTTGTTGTTATCCATTTACCGACCTCCCTGGAGACCCATCCTGCTCCGGAAAGAGCTGCCTCCTCGGCGGAGCCTCTCTAGAGGAGCCGCGAGAGCAGCAGCAAGATCAAGAGAATCAAAAGAATGACTACAAGTATAGGTATGAGCCCTCCCCGCACTTTCTCACCTCCCTCGCCAGAGATCGTGTCCTAACTAACGAACGGCAACACGAGCACGACCAGAAGAATCACCACCAGTACGCCAACGACTATGGCGAGTCCCCTATCTATCCTCCCTCACCTCGCTCCCCGTCTCTAGGTGGCCGGCTACAATCGCAATATATACCTTCTCAGACCCAGACGAAACAGAAATGGTTACGAAAAAGCGGCGCCCCTTTCGGGACGCCGCGGATAGAAGCTCTTCTTGAGAGCTCCTTACATCATGCCACCCATGCCGCCTGCTGGCATGGCGGGCGCCTCATCCTCGGGCTCGGCCACGATCACATCCGTGGTCACGATTAGGCTGCCTATGGAGGCGGCGTTCTGCAGGGCGGAGCGCGAGACCATCGTCGGGTCGGTCACACCGGCCGAGACGAGGTCCTGGTACTCGCCTACTAGGGCGTTGAAGCCCATGTTGCCGCCCTCGGTGCGGACCTTGTCCACCACGATGGAGCCGTCGGCCCCAGCGTTTGTGGCGATCTGGCGGATAGGCTCCTCAAGAGCCCTGTGGATGATCCTGGCACCCGTCCGCTCGTCACCGTCGAGGGAGTCGAGCAGGTCGGCCACAGGCTGCTGGGCGTGCAAGAACGCGACGCCACCGCCAGGCACGATGCCCTCTTCGAGGGCCGCGCGGGTCGCAGAGAGTGCGTCCTCCACGCGGTGCTTCTTCTCCTTGAGCTCCGTCTCGGTCGCGGCGCCGACCTTGATGACGGCCACGCCACCGGCCAGCTTGGCGAGCCGCTCCTGGAGCTTCTCGCGGTCGAAGTCCGAGTCGGTGGTCTCGATCTCGGAGCGGATCTGGTTGATGCGGCCCGTGATCCTCTCGGTCTCGCCGGCACCGTCGACGATGGTGGTCTCGTCCTTGGTGATGACGACCTTGCGAGCACGCCCGAGCTGGTTGAGCTGGGTGTTCTCGAGCTTGAGGCCGAGCTCCTCGGTTATGACCTCGCCGCCGGTCAGGATGGCGATGTCCTCCAGCATCCTCTTGCGCCGGTCACCGAAGCCGGGGGCCTTGACCGCGGCCGCGTTGAACGTGCCCCTGAGCTTGTTGACGATCAACGTCGCCAGAGCCTCGCCCTCGACGTCCTCGGAGAGGATGAGGAGCGGCTTGTTGGACTGCATGACCTGGTTGAGGAGCGGCAGTACGTCCTGGACGTTGCCGATCTTCTGGTTGGCTATAAGGATGTAGGGGTCGTCCAAGACCGCCTCCATCCGCTCCTGGTCGGTGACGAAGTAGGGGCTCAGGTAGCCCTTGTCGAACTGCATCCCCTCTGTGAACTCCAGGTCCATTCCGAAGGTCTGCGACTCTTCGACGTTTACGACCCCGTCCTTGCCGACCTTGTCGATGGCGTCGGCGATGACGTTGCCGACCTCCTCAGAACGAGCGGAGATGGCCCCCACGCGTGAGATCTCTTCCTTGCCACTGATCTCGGTCGACTGGGCCTTTATCGCCTCGACCGCCGCTTCTACGGCCTTGTCGACGCCGCTGCGCAAGATGACGGGGTTGGCCCCGGCGGCAACGTTCTTTAGGCCCTCTCTTACGATGACCTGGGCCAGAACGGTCGCAGTAGTTGTACCGTCACCAGCCACGTCGTTGGTCTTGGTCGCGACCTCCTTGACGAGCTGGGCCCCCTGGTTCTCGAAGATGTCCTCGAGCTCGATCTCCCGCGCGATCGTCACACCATCATTCGTGATCGTCGGCGAACCGAACTTCTTGTCGAGCACCACGTACTGGCCCTTGGGACCTAGCGTGATCTTGACCGCGTCTGCGAGCTTGTTTACGCCCGCCTCCAGCGCCCGACGCGCCTCGGTATTGAACCTTAGCTCTTTGTGCGCCACTATCTGCCTCCTCTGCTAAACTAGAACGCGATTTCAACTGCCCGGCACTCTCCCGATTAGAGTGCCAACGCACAGAGTATATGCCTGGCGGGGTTACAATTCAAACATGAGCATCCTAAGCATCTTCCGCACCGACAGGATACCGAGCCTGAGCCGTCTGCCCAAGGAGCTGGGCCGCGAAGAACGCCTTTGCGCGCGCTGCAGCGAGCGGACCGAGCACATCCTCTACAGGGTACCCAAGAAGGTAGTCTTGCTCTATATCAAAGACCATTCGGAGAATCTGCACGCGACCTGCGTGGTGTGCGCGAGGAGCACCGTTCTCACCGGCGACGAACGCGACCGAGTACTCGCCGCGTTTCGCGGAGGGTAGCATTTCAGCACGCTTAGGCTTCGCCTTCGCTGGTCAGCACTTCAGCATTTCAGCTTTCGCGTGCGCAAGCCCTGGCTAACAAGCCGAGGCCGCAGGCCGAGGCGTGCTGAAGTGCTGACCAGCGCGGGTTTTGGAAGGATCGTCCTTCCAGAACCCGCTTTCAGACGCTGCGGGCGTTGAGGGAGAGGTACTCGGGATAGGGGACGTCGGGAGAGCCCGCGGCGGCGGCACCGATCATGGCCGCATTATCGGTGCAAAGCTTCGGCGGTGGGATGACGAGGGCGGTTCCGGCCTTCGCGCATCGTTCTTCGAGGGTGTGGCGTAGGAGGGTGTTGGCGGCGACGCCGCCTGCAACGACGACGGCCGGCACATCGTGGAGATCTACGGCCCTAAGGAGCTTGCGGGAGAGGGCCTCGACGACGGCGGCCTCGTAGCTCGCGGCCAGGTGCGGCAACTCTACGCGGAGCCGCTCTTCGTCCATAGCCTTGAGCTTGTACAGCAGGCTCGTCTTGAGGCCGGAGAAGCTGAAGTCGAGGTTGTCTTTGCTCTTCAGGCCAACGGGGAAGTCGTAGCGATCACGGTCTCCGTCGCGGGCGGCTCTGGAGATAGCGGGCCCGCCAGGGAAACCGAGGCCCAGCATCCTGGCGCCCTTGTCCAGGGCCTCACCTGCGGCGTCGTCGAGCGTCTCTCCGAGCAGGCGCATCCCGCGGTCCCGTTCCACAGAGTAGAGGATCGTATGCCCGCCCGAGGCGACCAGGGCGACGAACGGCGGCTCCAGGTCGGGGTCCGTAAGGTACGCGGCGGCGACGTGGCCTTCCAGGTGGTTTACGGGGACCAGAGGGAGCCCGCGGGCGTAGGCAAGTCCTTTCGCGGCCGCGACACCAACGAGGAGCGCCCCGATCAAACCCGGCTGTACCGTTACGGCGACGCTGCTAACCTCATCGAGAGTGACCTCAGCGTCAGACAGCGACTGCTCCACAACCCCATCCAGGCGTTCGAGATGGGCGCGGGAGGCGACCTCGGGAACCACGCCGCCGTAGCGCGCGTGCTCCGTCTGCGTGTGGACCACGTTCGAGAGGGCCTTGCGGCCGTCGGTCTCGACGACCGCAGCGCAGGTGTCATCACACGACGTTTCGATGGCCAGAATCATGGTTCGTTTATAGCACTCCGGCGCGCGATTGAATTGTGAGCTGGGAATGGTGAATTTGGAATGGGTTAGATGACGGACCAACTCCAAGTACCTAACTCACAATTCAATCGGGATATACTTGACGGTATGCGGACGTTCTCGCTCCTTTTCACCTTTATAGCGCTGGTGATGTTGGCGGTGTTTCTGATCTACGTGTTCAGGGGGCCTGCCGAGCCCTTGATCGCGGCCGGCATCTTCGTCTCTTTTCTGGCCTGCCTCGCCCCTGCGCTGCTGCTGCTGAAGCCTTTCGAGCCTCCGGAGGAGCTCCGGCGCCGCAGGGAGGAAGCCCGCAGGGAGCGCGAGGAGCGAAGGCGTTCTAGTGATGGGTCTCATCGAGGTTCAGGGTCATGAGCAATGCGTCCTCGTCCCCGTAGTAGCGGGGCCTGCGGCCCGTCTCCATAAAGCCGAGTGACTCGTAGAGCGCGATGGCTTCCACGTTGGTCGGGCGTACCTCGAGGTGGACGTGGCTTGCCTTGGGATAGGCGGCGAGCGCCGCGCCGATCAGGGCGCGGGCGTGTCCCCGCCTGCGGTACTCCGGTCTTACGGCGATCGTGGTTATGTGCAGCTCGCCGAGAACGTGACGGACTCCGATGTGGCCGAAGACCTCGCCCCCGTCCTCGATCACCAGGTAGAGACCGTAGGGACTACTGAGCTCTCCGCGCCAGATCGCCGCGCTCCAGGGACGGGGGAGGGACAGAGCGTCTATCTCCATGGCGGAAGGGAGATCCCTGGCCTCCATCCGGCGCAGGTGCGGCCCATCCTCGCTCAAGAGCGGCTCCAGGGGTTGAGGTCGCGACGAACCTCGGCGTCGGGTTCGCGCACGTAGATGGGGACGAGCTCTTCGGGGCTCACGGGGGTGAGATCGGCCGAGATAACGTGCCCGACCGCGGTGACCCTGTGGAGCGGGGATCCGTCAGGCGGTATGCGCCCGAGTCCGGAGAGCTCCCCACGGTATCGGACAGCTCCGTCGCCGACCACGAACGGTCCTCCCTCCACCGACAGCTCCTCGGGCCTGAGACAGTAGATGTCCGTCGCGGGGCCGGCCCCCGAATACCTGCGGACGAAGACCTGTCCTCTCCTGGCGTCGAGCACGGCCAGCACGTCCTGCGAAAACGCGAGCGCAGGGGCGGCCAGGGCGTCCAGGGTCGAGTTCTTCGACAGGGGGATGCCGGTACCTGAGGAGAGCGCGCGGGCCGTCGCCGCCGCTATGCGGATGCCCGTGAACGTTCCTGGTCCCATTCCGGCGAGCACGCGCGCCACCGAACCGAGATCCTCCCCAGCAAGGTCGAGGGCGGCGTGTATGGCGGGGAGCAGAGTTTCCGAGGCCCCGCGGGCGGTGACGGAGATTTCGGCGAATATCTCGCGGCCGTTCTCGCGGGCGAGGGCGACGGTGGTCACCGGGGTCGAGGCGTCGAGGGCCAGGATCAGCAAGGCGCTAGACGCACCGCGGCCGGCCCTCTGAGGCTGATGCGCCGAGTGGTCAGGGTCTCGTGGTAGATGTGGACGACAGAGGGGCTCTCGATAATGTCGAGGGCGGGATTCGCCCACTCGATAAACGTCACGGCATCGGGTTCCAGGTAGTCCTCCAGCTCCAGCACGTCCCGGTCTTCGATCCCCTCCAGTCGGTAGAGGTCCATGTGATTGACGGTCACCGGTCGCCCATCCTTGAGCCCCTCGTAGCCGCGGGCGAGCTGGTATGTTGGGCTCGTCACCCTGTCCGTGACGCCAAGGGATCTGGCAGCGGCCCGCACGAAGGTGCTCTTGCCCGTGCCGACCTCGCCGGATAGCACGACGACATCACCAGGGCCTAGAACCTGCGCCACCCTGGACGCCAGCTCCTCGAGCATAGCCTCCTCCAGGCCTTCGAGCTCCACGGGAAACCCTGGGACTCTACCAGAGCCCCGGCTGGACTGGTTCCCGCTCCGCATCCGGGGAGCGGGTGACGTTGAGGGTCTCGTAGGTGGAGGGCCGTTCGGCCTCGAGGAGCTCGGGCAGGCGGGAGAAGTCCGAGACGAGGAGCGCCCGGTCCGCCGGAGTGTAGAGGGCGCGCTGGAGGGAGAGCGTCGGGAAGACGTAGCGGCCGTCGAGCGGGATCGCACGCCCCCTGATGCGCGAGACGGACTCTTTCCTCCCCGTGAGTACCCGGCTGGGCAAGTCCCCTAGCGCAACGACGACCCTGGGGTCGACGGCCGAGAGCTGGGAGACCAGGTAAGGCCGGCAGGAGCTCACCTCAGAAGGCTTCGGTGGCCGTGGTGGAGATCCCGGCGGGCGGCACTTGACCAGCGTGGTCAGGTAGACCTTCTCGCGCCCGAGGTCGAGCGACTCGAGCACGCGGTCGAGGAGTATCCCCGAGGCTCCCGAAAAGGGTTTACCCTCTTTGTCCTCGTTGAAGCCTGGCGCCTCGCCGACAATGAACAGCCCAGCGTTCAGCGGCCCCTCGCCGAAGACGACCTGTGTCCTGGAGTGGCACAGTCCGCACTTCGTGCAGCCCAGGGCCTCCTTCTGGGCCTCCGCAAAGTCCAAGCGCCTAGAACTCCTCGCTCTCGGGGAGGATGAAGCCTAGCAACAGGTAGATCACGAACGCCAACAGCGTGCTCGGACCGGGGAAGATCACGGCGATCACCACCGTAACGATCCGCACTACATTAGAGCTCCAGCCGTAGGTGTGGGCCACGCCGCCGCAGACGCCCCGGATCCAACGATCCCTCCTGGCCCTCTTGATGTTCAAGACCCCTACCTCCTCCGGCCCCGCGAGTGGCTACGCTCTCTTCGCGATTCTACACGACCCCGCCCGGACTCTTCCACAGCAAGACGACGGGCAGCGAGGCACGCTCTTCTCATCCGTCCCACGGGCCACGAGAAGCCTGAGACAATCGGCCGCGTACCCGACGCCGATGAGCCAGACGATATCCGGCGGGGGCTCGAAGGCCGCGTGGAGGTCCGAGGGTTAGCGTCGGCGGCGGGTCTTCTTGCGGCTCGTATTGGGATTGGGACGCCCTTTGAGCGAGGAGTCTTCTGTCTCCTGGTCGCCTTCGGTCTGCTTTCCCGGTTTCTTCTGTTTACGGGCCTCCGCTATCCGCCTGTTTCTGCTGCGCTCCACGAACGCGTAGACGAACGTAAAGATGAAGAAGAATATGATGGCGTTCACGAACAGGCTGATGATCTGGGACCTGGAGTCCATGTTGAAGCTGCTGCCGGGGAACGCCACGCTAAGAAGGTAGAGCAGGCCGAGGTAGATCGCTATGACTACCGCCGACCTCCTGGCGGCTGACTTCCAGTTAAGATCCTCGAACATCCTCGTAGCTCCTCTCGACGCGGCGGGGATCTATCCCCGTGGTGATCTCGTAGTTTATCGTGCCTGCGCGCGCGCCGAGTTCTTCGGCCGCTATGCGCTCTTCGCCCTGGCCGCCGAGCAGCACGACCTCGTCCCCGACTTCGACGGCTTCGTCCACCCCGAAGACGCAGGCGTCCATCGTGACCCGCCCCAGCAGCGGGCGCCTCTGGCCCCGGATCAGGGCCTCAGCCCTCCCCGAGAGCGCCCGCCTATACCCCTCCGCGTACCCGACGGGCACGGTCGCCGCGAACATCGGCGCCGCGGCCCTGTAGGTCAGCCCGTAAGAAACTCCGTCACCCCTGGCCAGCTGCCGCACGCCGGCTACGTAGCTCTTGAGGGCCATCGCAGGCCGCAGACCCTCCGCGGCAGGATCTCCCCCGTCGCCAGCAGGGTGCAGACCGTAGAGCGCCACGCCGGGACGGACGCAGTCGAAGTGCGAGCGAGGATGCCAGAGAGTGGCCGCAGAGTTGGCGGCGTGCACGAGAACGCCGCCGAAGGGTTGTGAGGCGAGTACTGACTCGAAGCGTTCGATCTGGCGTCTCGTCGCCCCCTCATCGGAGTCTGCCGAGGCGAAATGCGTGTAGACGCCGGCGAGCCTCGAACCAAGCAACTTGCGCGCCCCCGCCACCTCCGAAGGCTCCACACCCCAGCGATTCATCCCCGTGTTCACCTTCAGGTGCGCCCCGAGACCGGGGTTGGCCGCGATGCGCCTCGCGCTCGGGATGGAGTGGGCCGTTACGGCCAGGCGATGCGCTTCGGCCAGCGGTAGCCTGTCGGGCAGGAGATCGGTGAAGACCAGGATCGGGACTTCCAGGCCCGCGCGCCGCAACTCCATCCCCTCCTCGATGGTGACGACGGCTAGAGACTCTGCCCCGGCCTCGATGCTGGCGCGGGCCACCTCCACAGAGCCGTGGCCGTAGGCGTCCGCCTTGACGACGGCCATCAAGCGCGAGTTCGGGGCCTTGCGTTTGAGGGTGACCACGTTGTGGCGCACGGCACCCAGATCCACCTCCGCCCAGGTACGGCTCGTGGCCCCGACTCCGGCGGCCGTGCTACTCACCGCTCGTTCTTACCGGCGGGGGTTCAGCACATGGAGGGTCAGGATGTCCATGCGGGTGATCACGCCCTGGAGGGCGTCGCCCTCTGCGACGGGTAGGATCTTGACCCCTCTGTCGGCCATGATCGTGGAGGCTTCGGCGAGAGAGGCGTCTGGGGAGATCGTGATCAGCTCCCTCGTCATCACCTCATCGACGGTAACGCCGGCACTCTTGAGCGCTTCTTTGCGGTACTCGTCCCAACTCCCCAGCGGGATGAGGCCGCCTAAGATGTCGAGGAAGCCAGGCGCCCTTATGTCCGCGTCGCGGAAGATCAAATCTCCCTCCGTGACTATGCCGACGAGCCTGCCTTCCTCGACGACAGGGGCGCCGGAGATACCGGACTCGGCGAAGAGCTTGATCGCACCTTCCACCGTCTCGTCGGGCCCGAGCGTGGGCCACTCCGAGTGCGAGATCTCTGCAACCCTCAAATCCCTAATATCCTGCTGCTCCATGTTCCACCCCTCTAGTCTTCGTTGCCGCTATTGTAAACGTCCCGCCGGACCCCCGGCTAAGGTTTCCATTCCCTGCTTACGGCTTCTATCCCTGTGGCCCGCCGGGCGCCGAGGTCGAACTCGACGAGCGCGCCGTTGAGCACGACAGGACCGCGGGCGGCGACCGAGATCCCACGCCAGTCACCCAGGAACAAGGCGAGAAAATCTTCCCGATCGAACCCGATAATGCTCTCCTTGCAACCGGTCATGCCCACGTCGGTCACGTACGCGGTTCCGCCGGGTAGTATCGAATGGTCCGCCGTGGGCACGTGCGTGTGGGTGCCCAATACGGCGTGCGCCCTCCCATCGAGATAATGGCCGAGCGCTTGCTTCTCGCTCGTGGCCTCGGCGTGGGAGTCGACGAGCACGAGGTCGGCGCCACGCGCTTTCAACTCCTCGAGGGCCAGATCGGCAGCCTCGAAAGGCGAGATCCTCGTCCTCTCGACGAACACGCGCCCCAGCACGTTCGTGACGCCAACGGCTACCCCGCCAGCCTCGAAAACGCCCAGCCCCAGCCCAGGATCCTTCTCGCCGAAGTTGGCGGGACGCACCACTCGGTCCTCCTCTCCGAGGAACTCTCTGTATCCATCGGCATCGAAGGCGTGGTTCCCGAGGGTGAGAAAATCGGCCACGGAGAGCAGGGCGGAGCCGCTCTCGCGGGTGATACCACGTCCCGTCGGGGCCGAGTTCTCGGCGTTGGCGACGACGGCGTCAGGATCGAGCTCTCGTCGCAACTGAGGTACGAGGTCGAGGACCGCCGAGCATCCCGCAGGCCCCACGATATCCCCGACGAACAGGAGCCTGAACCTCAGAACAACTCTCTCACGGCCGGCGGCAGGTAATCGAGCAGATCGGTCGCAACGAAGCTCTCCGCCGGCCAGCCCGTCTCCTCCAGCCAGAGTTCCGCCGCGCGCCCGTGCGTCCAGGCGCCGGCCCTGGCCGCCTCGTAGGCATCCATCCCGCGTGACATCAGAGCCCCGATCACACCGGACAACACGTCCCCTGTCCCGGCCGCGGCCAGCGCGACGTTCCCCGTGGAGTTGACCGCGACTCTCTCGCCCTCGACGACGAGCGTGTCGGACCCCTTGAGCAACACGCAGCAGCGGTGCTTATCTGCCGCACTGCGGACCGCATCGAGCCTGCGGGACGACACCTCTTTAGAGCCCGATCCAAGCAGACGCCCGAGTTCACCCGCGTGTGGTGTTATGACGGTCGGTGCGTCTCTCCCAGCGAGAACACCAGTGCCTGAAAGGTTCGTGATGGCGTCGGCGTCGAGCAACACGGGCACCTCGACTTCGCGCAGGATACCTTCGACGAGGCGCCTGCCCTCATCCCCCGTCCCCGTTCCCGGGCCCATCACGAGCGCAGAGGCCCTCCCTGCGTGCTCCAGAATCTCCTCAAGCGCCCCCGACCCCATGTAGCCTTCCTCGTCCTCGGCGACGCCGTAGACCAGCGCTTCGGTTAGCGCGAGGTCGACGGCCGCTGCTGCCCCCTCGGAGGTGGCGAGGAAAACTATGCCGCATCCTGTTCTCTGCGCGCCCCTGACGACCATAACCGGGGCTCCCTTCGTGCCGCGGGAGCCGGCGACGACGAGCAGGGATCCGGCGGAGTACTTGTGGGCCGGCTCGGCGGTACGCGGTACCTTCCCCCGCAGCGAGGCCGCATCGGTCCAGACCAGGGTCGGTTCGACATCCGCTTCCGGAGGGATGCCTATATCCACAGCGATGACCTCGCCAGAGTGCTCGCGGCCCGGGGAGATCACACACCCCACTTTTATCGCGTGCGCACACACCGTGAGATCGGCGGACACGGCCACCCCGTGAACCTCGCCTGTCGCCCCGCCTACGCCGGAGGGTACGTCGACGGCGAGTACGGGAGCCCGGGCGGAGTTCATCTTCTCGATGATCCCGGCCTCTTTCTCCCGCACCTCCCCCGAAAAGCCGGTCCCGAGCAGGGCATCGACAAGGAGGTCTGCCACCCCAAGCTCCGCGTCGAGGTCTTCCTGGGCTATGGACCGCACCCCCAGGTTCCGGAGAATCTTTAGGTTGGTCGCGGGGTCCCCCTCGTATTCGCTCTTCGTCGCCAGAACCGCGACGTCGACGCCGGAGCGGTGCAGCTCGCGGGCGATGACGAAGCCGTCGCCGCCGTTGTTGCCGCCACCACAGACGACGAGCGCCCGCCCCGGGGAGTACCGTTCCAGGACGATACGGGCCATCTGTGCACCGGCGCGTTCCATCAGCACGCCGCCCGGGATGCCGAGCTCCTGCGCCCCGGCGTCGGCGCGGGACATCTCCTGTGCGGTGTAGAGATTCACCCCGAGATCTGCTCCCGGCGCACGACGCAGACGGCGACCGCCGAGAGCTCGGAGTGGGTGATCGAGATGTAGAGGTCTTCCTCGCGCACGCCGACCGCGTCGGCGAACTTCTTGATCTTGCCCGAGATACGGACCGTCGGGGCGCTACGAGGCTTCCGCAAGACCTCGACTCCGTTCCACTGGATCAGGCCGCACCCCAGGGCCTTGGTAACGGCCTCTTTGGCCGCCCAGCGTCCGGCGTAGTGGCGCTCGGCGAAACGGTACTTCTCGCAATAGGCGATCTCGGCTTCGGTAAACAGGCGCTTACGTATCTTCGGGGTGCGCTCCAGGGCGAACTGCATCCTCTCGACGTCGACGACGTCGACCCCGATCCCTGGTACGACGAAACCTTCCACGGGGCGTATGTTACGGCAGATTCACCCCTGGCAAAAGGGCTATAGTATGAAGAGTGGATACGCCCGCAGACGCTGTCATCATCGGTAACCCGAATTCGGGACGCGCGGGCGACGAGGAATATCTGGAGCGTTTCGCGGAGATCCTGCGCTCGGGAGACCTGAGGGTGGAGGTCCTCAACACGGAGCATCCCAACCACGCCACCGAGCTCGCATCGCTTGCGGGGGATCGTCTGGTCGTGGCCGCCGGGGGCGACGGCACGGTCAACGAAGTCTTGAACGGGCTCTCTCCGGAGGCCACGCTGGGCGTACTGCCGCTCGGCACAGCGAACGTGCTGGCGCGGGAGCTCGGGCTGCCGCTCGACGCGTCCGAAGCCTGCTGGCGCATACTGGAAGGCGAGCGCTCCAAGGTGGACTTCGGCGTCGCCACGGACGATGCCGGAGCAGAGCGCCGCTTCGCCTGTATGGCCGGGATTGGCTTCGACGCGAAAGTGATAAGCGCCGTGACACCACGCCTGAAGCGCTACCTGCGGACGGTGGCCTTCCAGCTAACGGCGTTCAAAGTGTTTGTCGGGAACAGGTTCCCCACGCTGGAGATACTCCTCGGCGACGAGATCCACACCGCGAGGTTCGCCATAATCGCCAACGGCCAGTACTACGGCGGCGACTACAGGGTGTCAGGGCCAGGTTTGCTCACGAGCGGCGAGTTCGAGACCATCCTGGTCGAGCGCTTGAGCGACATCCTGAGGCCCGACGTCTTCGCCGGCATCATGACCAGAAGGCCCCTCAACCGCACGATGACCTCATTTACCTCGACGGAGGTCCACGTCAGATCCCCTGGCGCGGAGGTGCCCGTACAACTCGACGGTGAGCTCTGGGGCGGACTGCCCATGTCCTTCCGCATCGAACCAGCCGCCCTGAACGTAGTACGCTAGCATTTCAGCATTTCAGCTGACCAGCACGGCAGCGCCCCGTATCCTGCCGCTACGCAGGGCCGCTAGCGCCTCGTTCGCCTCCTCCAAGGGGAAAGGCATGACCTCCGTTCGAACGGGTATCTCGGGGGCGAGCGCGAGGAAGTCCAGGCCGTCCTGGCGCGTGAGGTTGGCCACCGAGCGCACGGAGCGCTCTCCCCAGAGGATCTCGTAGGGGAATGACGGGATGTCGCTCATGTGTATGCCCGCGCAGACCACGGTCCCGCCCCTGGCGACGGTCCCGAGGGCAGCGGGGACGAGGGCGCCCACCGGCGCGAAGATGATCGCCGCGTCCAGTTCCTCGGGTGGCGCCTCTTCCGAACTCCCGGCCCATTCGGCACCCAGTTCCCTGGCGAACTCCTGCGCCTCCTCGTCATGCGGGCTGGTGAAGGCGAAGATGCGCCGGCCCTCGTGCGCCGCGACCTGGGCCACGATGTGGGCCGAGGCCCCAAAGCCGTAGAGACCAAGCCTTTCGGCATCACCGGCGAGGCGCAGCGAACGGTGCCCGATCAGGCCGGCGCACAACAGTGGAGCGGCCTGCAGGTCTGGGAAACCTTCGGGGATCGGAAAGCAGAAACGGGCGTCTGCGACGGTGTACTCGGCGTATCCGCCGTCGATCTGATACCCCGTGAACCTGGCGTTCTCGCACAGGTTCTCGCGCCCGGAGAGACAGTAGCGGCACTCGCCGTCGGTCCACCCGAGCCACGGCACCCCGACCCGCTCTCCTAACGTGAAGCTGTCTGTACGCTCGCCGAGCTTCTCCACCGTACCTACAATCTGGTGGCCAGGGACCAGGGGCAACCTGGGATCCGGCAACTCCCCGTCGACGACGTGCAGATCCGTCCTGCACACGGCGCAGCAATGTACGCGCAAGAGGACCTGCCCCTCTACCGGCTCGGGCACAGGCATCTCCGCGACCCGGAGTGGCTCGCCGGGTACGTCCAGGACCATCGCTCGCACAGACCGATCCTCCTACATTAAGAGCACAAACTGCCTCGGGGACACGCTACTCTACCGTGACGCTCTTGGCGAGGTTGCGTGGCTTGTCGACGTCGAGGCCCCTGTTCTTGGCGACGTGGTAGGCGAGGAGTTGCAGCGGCACGCTACAGACGAAGGGGGCCAGGATCTCCGGCGCCTCGGGGACGGGGAGCAGCAGGCGCGCCATCCTCTGTGCGCCTTTGTCCCCCTCACGGGCGACGGCGATCACGTTGGCGCCCCTGGCGACGGTCTCCTCGACGTTGGAGAGGGTTTTCTCGCGGATGAGGCCCTCTCCGAGAACGGCTACGACGGGACAGTGTTCGTCCACCAGAGCTATGGGACCGTGCTTCATCTCGCCCGCCGGATAGCCCTCGGAGGGCAGGTAGGAGATCTCCTTGAGCTTCAAAGCCCCTTCGAGCGCCACGGGATACGAGATACCGCGTCCCAGGAAGAGCGAGCACCGCGCATCCTCGAAGATTTCGACGGCCTCCTGGACCCGGTTCCCGAGCAACCCGATCGTCTCCTCGACCTTCTCCGGCGCCAGCATCAGGCCGCGACCGATCTTGCGCAATTCCCTCTCGGGTATGGCCCCGCGGATGCCGGCAAGCGCCAGCGCCAGCAGGTCGAGTACGGCGACCTGGGCGACGAAGGCCTTGGTCGAGGCAACGCAGATCTCTGGCCCCGCCTTCGTGAGCAAGACCGCGTCGGCCTCGCGGGTAATGAGCGACCCTCTGGTATTGGTGACCGCAAGCACCCTGGCGCCGATGCCGCGCGCCGCCTGAACGGCCGCCAGGGTATCCGTCGTCTCCCCGCTCTGACTTACGGCGACGACCAGGGTGCTCCTGTCCCCGATAGGATCCGCGTAGCGATACTCGCTGGCGACTGCGACCTCGACGGGTATCCTGGCGAGCTTCTCTATGGCTTGTTTGCCCAGCAGGCCGGCGTGGTAGGCCGTACCACAGGCGACGATCACGACCCGGTCTATCTCGGAGAGGTCGATCCCTACCTCGGAGAGGTCGACGGCGCCGCCTGAATCGAGACGGCCGAGGAGCGTCGCACCGAGGGCAGCCGGCTGCTCGTGGATCTCCTTGAGCATGTAGTCGTCGTAGCCGCCGAGCTCGACGGCCTCGGCGTCCCAGTCAACCGCGAAGGACTCGCGCACGACGGGCTCGCCCGAAGTGGTGAAGATCCCCACCGAAGAGTCGGCTATCTCGACGATCTCGCCGTTCTCGATGACTATGAACTCGCGCGTCTCCCCGAGCAGCGCATGCACCGCGCTGGCCAGGAAGTTCTCGCCTTCCCCGAGCCCTACGACGAGCGGACTCTGGTGGCGGGCCGCGACGACCTTACCGGGCTCATCCGCGCTGATGGCGGCGACTGCGAAGGAACCTTCTAGCCGCTGCAGCACACCGGCGAGCGCCGCTCGTAACGTCTCCCCGGCCTCGACCCCCTCGGCGATCATGTGCGCCATGACCTCCGTGTCCGTCTCGGAACGGAATACGACGCCCCGCCCCTCCAACTCCTCCTTGAGTTCCGAGAAGTTCTCGATGATGCCGTTGTGTACGACGGCCACGCCCCCATCTCCGCCGAGGTGGGGATGCGCGTTCTCCTCGCTGGGACGCCCGTGCGTCGCCCAGCGGGTGTGCCCCACCCCGGTCCGCACCAGGGAGAGGTCACCGTTGCGCCAGGCAAGAGCCCGGGTGAGGTTCTCGAGTCGCCCCACCTCTCTGATCTGATCTACCCGGCCAGCCCTTTGAAGGGCCAGCCCCGCCGAATCGTAACCCCGATACTCGAGGTGGCCGAGACCTTCCATGAGTACCTCGACACACCGCTGCCCACCGGCGTAACCCACTATGCCACACATGGACTTACCTCCCTGTTCTTCCGGAGATGGGATCAGGGAGGGCAGAGGAAAGAGACAGAGCCTCTTGCCCTGTCTCCGGGCCCGAACGGTGCTTTGTCCCCGGCGTCACCACCGGAATTTGTCACCGCCCTGACGACCGCCCGAAGCCGAGACGTACCCGCCGAATGCTTCGATGAACGTCTTCCTCGTCGACTCCCGCACCGCGGGAGTCCTGGCGCTTTTGTCTTACTCTCTGTCCCGCAAGCTCCGACGATCCCATCGCGCTTGCTGGTCATCTACTGCGAATGCGATCTTCTCCAGGCCACCTCCTTATCCTCTATGGAACGACACCGCTAACTCTAACGGTTATGCCCCGAAAAAGAAACCAATCGTCCTACAGCTCTACCTGAAGTTCAGGTCCACGACGCCCGTTACGGCGAGCAAGGCGATGATGATTGGCTGGTGGATCAGGTAGATAGACAACGAGTTTCTGCCTGGCGGAAGAAGCGGTCTCGCCAACATCGGCGCCTTGTCCTCGAGGACCGCGGGCCTTCTGCCATCGCCGTAGACAACGTTCCCGAAGAACAGCCCGATAAGGACGACGCCGAACCAGGGCAATAGGGGCCTGTAATCCGGCATTATCACGCCCTCTGGTACGATGCCGAAAGGCAAGAGCCAGAAGCTCTGCGAGTCGAGGCCCTGGGCCAGGATGTACTGGCCGGCGAGAAATATGAGGGTGCCTAGCACGAGGTTGGTCAACCGGAGCGTCAGAAATGGGTAGGCGAGGATTATGGAGATCCCGATCAGGTGCAGAATGCCGAACGCCACAACGCCCATCCCGAGGGCCAGGAGAACGACGGTCAACACCACTCCGTACGCCAGAATCCTCAGACCCCTCGCCAGGTACTTGCCGAACAGACGCCAGCCCGTCAGGCTCGTCCTCGCCCGGCTGATGGCGAGCGAGACGCCGACTAGAAACAGAAAGAGGCCTGCTGTCAAGTCGGCGAAGAGCGCCCAGTACCCCGTAGTGGACTGGACGTCGTATCCGCCCAGGGTGTCCAGGTCGTAAGTGGTGTGGTAGACGATCATCATGATGATGGCGACGCCGCGGGCCGCATCCACCTCCCAGAACCTGTCTACTTTTCTCTCCGTACCCCGCTCCTCTACGATTTTTCCGGATCATACCCCACCCCCGGCTCCCGCGGTCCGCGGCGCATGGGTTAGGATTGCTCTGTGAACGAGGACTTCACCATCAGGCCGGGGCTCAAAGAGGACGCGGCCGAGACGGCACGGCTGTGGATGCGTAGCGCCGAGGAGCACACGGCCCACGACAGGGTCTACCAGACAGCCCCGGGCGCCGAGAAGACGATGCGGCGCTTTCTGGCCGACGTGGCGAACAGCGGCTACTCTTTCCTCTTCGTGGTCGCGGCAGGAGATCGGACGGTGGGCTTTATCTCAGGCGAGCTGCGTCAGGGCTCGCCGACCTTCCTCCCGAAGACGTGGGCCTCCGTAGATGATGTTTTCGTCGAACCCGAGTACCGGAACCGCGGTATGGGCCGCGCCCTCCTCCAGAGCGTCCAATCCTGGGCGCAGGAAAGGGGCGCAGACGGTATCTCACTCCAGGTCGCCGCCGCCAACTCGCGGGGCCGCAAGTTCTACGAAGACCTGGGATTCCGGGAGGTCTCGGTGTACCAGGTGTTCGAGTTTTAGAGCGGCCAGCATTCAGCTATCGGCGGTCAGCTCCTGGTTCTTCTCTCGCTGATGAGTAGGGAGCGGGAGAGGACTCGCACGCCCTTCTCCGGTTCGTAGCCCTGGGCGGCGTAGAAGAGTTCGGCTTCTCTTTCTTCGACCTGCACTTCAACGTAAGAGATGCCGCGCTCCGTGCAGAGTTCGTCTACGGCCCTTAGCAGTGCGCGGCCGATGCCCTGGCGTCTGGCTACGGGGCGCACGTAGAGATCTTCGATGCTGGCGAAGAGCCCGCCGGCGGAGACGCTGAGACGGTAGGCGAGTAAGACCACACCCAGTATCTGGTCTTCCGCCCTGGCGGCCAGTACCTTCACGTCTCCGGCCTCGATGGCCTTGCGGAGACGGTCGGCGAAATCTTTGGGTATGGGATCTTCATCCCTGACGGCTTCTTCGAGGAGTACCAGGGATTCGGCGAGGTCGGTTGCGTCGACCTGTGCGACCTCGACCGACCTCAACGCTCGATCGCGCTGGGGGTGATCCTGGCCGCCGCCTGGATGGCGGCCTCTATCTCTCTTTCCCCGACGTCGAGGTGCGTGCACAGTCGGACGTAGCCGGGTTTGCCGGGGGTGGCGAGCACGTTTTCACGGGCGAGGGCCCGCAAGAATTCGGGAGGATCGTCGACGGCGACGAGGACGAGGTTGGTCTCCGGCTCCTGGGCCTCGTAACCGGCCTCTCTCAGTCCCGAAGCCAGGTGGCTGGCGTGTTCGTGATCCTCGCCGAGCCTGTCTACGTGATGCTCGAAGGCGTAGAGGGCTGCGGCGGCGATGATGCCGGCCTGCCTCATACCGCCGCCGAAGGCCTTGCGCGCCCGGCGGGCCTCCCTGATGGTCTCCGCATCGCCGGCGAGCAGGGACCCGACGGGCGCCCCGAGCCCCTTGGAGGAGCACACCGAGACCGTGTCGGCGTGCACGCACCACTCCCTGGCGGGGACGCCGGTCGCGGCCTGCGCGTTGAAGAGCCTGGCCCCGTCGAGGTGCACCTTCAGGCCGAGATCCTTCGCCGCCTCGGCGGCCGCGGCGAAGTCCTCGAGTGGGAAGACCCTACCGCCCGAAGTGTTGTGGGTGTTCTCCAGGCAGAGCAGCCTGGAGCGCGGGAAGTGGACGTCTTCGGACCTGACGGCGGCGCGCACGGTCTCAGGGTCGATGACGCCGTTCTCCCCGGGGAGGATGCGGAGTTGGACGCTGGAGAGCATCGCCGGCGCCCCGGCCTCGTAGACGAAGATGTGGGAACCTTCGTGCAGGAGCACCTCTTCTCCGCGGTTCGTGTTGACCTGGACCCCGATCTGGTTGGTCATCGTTCCTGAGGGTGCGTATAGCGCCGCCTCCTTGCCCAGCAGGTCGGCCACGTACTCCTCGAGCCGGTTCACCGTCGGGTCCTCACCGAAAACGTCGTCCCCGACCGGGGCCTCGAGCATCGCCCGCCGCATACCCTCAGTGGGACGGGTCACCGTGTCGCTGCGAAGATCTATCAAAGGTTGCCTCCATCGCTCTGTCCTGCCATCTTCAGCACCCGGCGCGTGGTGGAGAAGTGGATCTTCGCCACCTCCGCCAGACCGTGTTCCCCGAGTTCCCCGACCACCCGCCGGCCGGCCTCAACAACGTGCGTCGCCCCGAGCGGCAATCCGAACCCTACCCGCTCCGAGAGACGCTCGATCTCCTCGAGTTGCCGCGCCCGCGCCACTATCGATGCGGCAGCAACCGCCGCGTCGTCCTCGGCCCGAGGGCGCACCTCCAGCCGCACGCCCTCGGGCACGAACGGTTCGAGATAGGAGCGGGCGGAACGGGCAAACTCGTCCACGACTACTACCTCTACCTCATCCACAAGTTTACCCATGATCGTTGCGTCGAGCTCGCCGAGCAGTTTGTTGACGTTTCCGGCGGCGTCCCTGCGAGACTCGTACTCCGGTGGAGGGAGCGAAATTACGTGGACGTTGTTCCGGCCAACGGCTTCCAGGATGCGTCCCGAGATCCGGCGTATGCTGGAAGCCCGGATCTCCTTCGAATCCCTAACCCCTATCTCCTGCAGCCTACTCGCTGTCTCTGCGTGTGTTATCCGGACCCCGGCGACGACCAGTGGACCGAAGTAATCGCCCTTCCCGGCCTCATCGATACCTAGCCTCGGCGTGCCGTCGAGAAGGGGTCTCCCTTCCGCGCGGGCTGACGGGGCCCGTGTACCACCGACGCTTGTCTGCGACGTGCGCCAGGCTTCGAGCAGCTCCCGCAACCTCGAAGCCCTACCTCCGGCAGAGATCTTGCCCGTACGATAGACGTTCAGCTTCGCGGTCTCGCCGTCGCGGGCCAAGTCGTACTGGGTTCCGTGATCTATGGCCTTGCTACCCGCTATCTCGACACCTTCTCTGTCGAGAAGCAACAGCAGGTCTGGGGGGACTTCGGTGGGTGGGTTCAACGGACCTCGAAGCCTTCGAGATCTCCGCCGGCGCTCTCGATGTCCGTGTCCACGTTCTCCACCGAGGCGCGCTGAGGGCCTTCTTCGCACCAGCGGACCATCTCTTTGACCCTTTCGGAGGGGCCTTCGAACAGGGCTTCGACCTGCCCGTCGGGGGTGTTCTTTACCCATCCGGCCAGGCCGAGTTCTTTGGCCTTCTGCCTGGTCGAGTCCCTGAAGAAGACACCCTGCACCTGGCCAGAGACCAGGACGTGCGCACGCTGTAGATCGCTTTTTTGCACTCTGCGTACCTCCGTCTTTGCGATCAGTCTATCCCGTATTTGGGCAGGTTCACCCGATATGCTAGCCTAGAGCGGCCATGAAAGCAGAGAAGCAAGCGGTTACTGGGGAGGCGGAACCTGGGAGAAACCAGGAGAAGGTACTCCTTACCCTGGTCGTGCCGACACGCAATGAGGCCGAGAACGTCCCGAAGCTCGTACACGAGTTGCGCGAGAGCCTTTCGGACCTGGACTACAGGGTGGTCTTCGTGGACGACTCGACGGACGAAACGCCGGAGGTGATCCAGGGCCTCTCAGAACATGACGGCCGCATCCGGCTGGTGCGCCGGGAAGGGGCGGAGCGGTACGGCGGCCTCTCGACGGCCGTGACGACGGGTATCGAGCTGTTCTCTAGCGCGAGCGAGTACACCTGCGTGATGGACGCGGACCTGCAGCACCCTCCCGAGAAGGTGCGCGAGATGCTGGAGATAGCACGCCGCTCCGACGCCGACGTCGTCGTGGCTAGCCGCTACGGCCCTGGCGGCGGCTACGCAGGGCTCACCGGTAGGATGCGGCGGGCCGTGTCCGTGGGAAGCAAATACCTGGCCCTTCTCCTCTTCAAGGAGGCCCGCAAGACGAATGACCCGATGGCGGGCTTCTTCCTCATAAAGAACCAGGCGATCTCAGGCATCCAGTTCAGGCCGACGGGGTTCAAGGTGCTGCTCGAGATACTCGTGTGCGCGCCCGAGCTCAAGGTGCTCGAAACGCCTTTCGAGTTCCAGGTCCGCCACGCCGGGGTATCCAAGGCGACCATGCGCCAGGGCTTCGAGTACCTGACCCACATTCTGAGCCTGTTCTGGTACGTGCCTTCGGCAGGGCGCTTCTGGAAGTTCGCCCTCGTCGGGGCCTCCGGCGTGCTGGTCAACATGGTTACGCTCATCGTGCTCGCCGAGTACTTCCACGCCCACAAGGTCATAGCCTGGATGTTCGCGGTCGGGCTCTCCATCCTCAGCAACTTCCTCCTCAACAACGCGTTCACCTGGCGCGATATCAGGCACTCCAGCAGGATCCACTTCTTCCTGCGCGGCGTCCTGGCCTATCCCGTCGCCGTGATGGGCATCGGGGCGAACTTCGCCGTCTGGTATCCGCTCGTGAAGTACGTCTCAGACGACTTTCCGTACTACGCACTGTTCAACCTGCTCGGCATCGTGGCGGGGACGAGCGTGAACTTCATCCTCTCCTCACAGCTCGTGTTCCGTCCCTCGACGCCAAAGAACCTCGACCCCGACGCCCCAAAGGAGCTGATAGCCGAGATGCTGAGGCGCGAACTCAAAGCCGACAGGGTAGCCCTGATCAGGGTCCCCGACCTCACACCTCTCGGAGAACATTCGCCCAGGGACCTAACCGCCTCGGACCGGAGCGTCATAGACCTGGTCGTAAAGACCACCCACCCCACCCTGACCGTGACCGGCCCCCGACGCCTGCCCCAGGCCCGCACGAACGCCCGCTGGACCAACTCCCTGGCGGTCCCGATCATCGACGACGACCACGCCCTGGGCGTGGTCTACGCCACCCGGAAATCGACCGAACCCTTCACCGAAGAAGACCTCAACTGGCTGACCGCATACACGAGTACCGCAGCAAGGATATTCGAGTAACTTGCGCGGGCTGGGGAAGTTAGACTTCCCCAGCCCGCAACGTCGGCCCCCCCCAACAGGAGCCTCTAGCCGGACCCAATCGCCCCTCCCATAGATCAAGTCCGTCGCGATCCCACGCCTAGACCCAAGCTTCAAACCGAGCCCCGGGTAAACGGGAATCACCCGAAGTGAAACTAGCATCCTCCCACACGTCCCGCAACCTCTTGCGATCCCTATACCTAAGCCAAGAAATGTATACTATGTGTTCTCAGGTACGACATATCCGTAACCCATCACCGACCAACACAATATGTTGAGTCTTTACCAAAATCATAACCTTTCATAACATATCTATTAACGTGTTAGTAGAGGGTCAGGTAAGTTTAATGTTGAGATGCATCCATTGGTGCTGGCGGGGAGCCTGGTGTGGTCTCCGGGGGGCTGTGGCCGTTGGCCGGGGCGGCTCTGGGGTCGCTACCACGGGCTGAGGTGGTGCGCTTTATACTAGGGGCATGAGGCCGGTTTGCTTTCTGTCCGACTTCGGTCTATCCGACGACTTCGTCGGCACGTGCAAGGGTGTGATATTGGGGATCGCGCCTGGAGTGTCGATCGTCGACCTGACGCACGAGGTACCCGGTTTCGAGGTAGAGGCTGGGGCTGAGATCCTGCAGCACGCCATCCGCTACATGCCCGCTGACACGGTATACCTGGCGGTAGTAGATCCGGGAGTCGGCACAAAGCGACGGGAGCTGGCTCTACGGACAGAAAGCGGGGCCTTGCTGGTCGGTCCGGACAACGGGCTGCTCGTTCCGGCGGCTGAGTCTCTGGGCGGCGTCTCGGCGGCGTGTGCGCTCACCGAAGAACGCTTTCACCTTCATCCCGTCTCCAGCACCTTTCACGGCCGCGACGTCTTCGCTCCGGTAGCGGCCCATCTTGCGGCCGGGGTCGGGCTTTCGGACCTTGGGAGGCCCGTGGATCCTTCCTCACTGGTGCGTCTCGGACCGGCGAATGTAAGGGTAGATGAGGGAGCTGGTCTCGTTACCCGCATCATCTCCGTCGACCGCTTCGGCAACGCCAGACTCTCCGTTATGCAGGAGGAGTCGGGACTTGGGTATGGTGACGCCCTGAAAGTAGACACCGGTGACGGCGGGATGTCGGTTCGATACGTAGAGACTTTCGGGTCGGCCAAGGCTGGCGAACTGGTGCTCGTCCCCGACTCCCATTGGCGCCTGAGCCTCGCCATAAACAAGGGTAGCGCGGCACAGGCGCTCGCGCTCGAGGTCGGAGGAAAGGTACGTTTGATACCCCCGACTGACCACGATGCCTGAACGCCGTATCCCCGGGTCGGGTCCTCCGGTGGACCGGGGAGAGGCTCCCCTTTCGCCCGGGGAGCGAAACCGGATGCTGCGGGCGGCGGCGCTGCGCCCGATCAACGTCACGATGCTCGCGATCGGGGCTGGCGCCTTCGTAACCACCCTGGCGTGGTGGTTGGTGCCCTTGACCATCCTAACCTACGCCTCGCTGGTCTTCCTGGCGGCGAGAGACCCGGTCTTCCAGCGCAAGGTCCTCGGGAGAGGCGAGGTTCCCAAGACAACGCCGAACGCCGTAGAGAGCACCGATCTCTCCCCCGAGCGCCGCGCCCGCTGGCTCCCCCGCGGGGAGACCCGCCAGAGGGTGGAGGCAGCCCTCGATGTCTACCGGAAGGTCGTCGCCGCCATCGAGACCTCGGACGACGTAACCAGGGCGGTCCTCGACGATACGGTCCCCAGGCTGCACGCCGCGGCGGACAGGCTCGTGGACGTGGCCCAGGGTAGGGAGAGGGCCGCCGAAGTCGCACGAGACCTCGGCCAGGATACCGCCTCCGCCGCGCCAACTACCGCAAGACAGGAGAACCTGCGCGAGCTCGGAAACAGGATAAGCGCCGCAGACGCCGAGATCTCCGATACATACCAGGAGCTTCTGGACCTCAGGGCGAAGGTCGTCCGGATCTCCATAGATACTGGGAACCCTGCCAGGGCAGACGACCTCAACGCTTCACTCGACGGCCTCAATGCCAGGCTCGAAGCCCTAAGCGAACTCATGGCCCCGCAGGAAGAGAGCTAATCAGCACTTCAGCAAGTCAGCACGCCGCCCGGCTTCGCCAGGCGGCTTGTCAGCAGGTCAGCCAGTACCTGCCAGCGCGACTCCCGCACACAACCTTACTCCCTGGCAAACGATGCAAGTCCTTATCCACCGCAGAGAGCACGCCCAACACAAGCCGATCCTTTACAAAGCTGAAGTGTGCTGAAATGCTTGCAAAGAGGTCAAGACCTCGTTGCAAACTAGGCCGAGCTCGCCCGCCAGCCCTGGCCGTCGGTCTCTTCCTCGACGACCTCGGACCGGGGCGCAGGCCGGCGCACGGGCACACCACCCAACTCCTGCCTGGACTCCTCCACCGAGAGGAGCGAGTCCTGGAACCAGTTCTCCAACTGCCCCATGACACGGTCCCGGTAAACCTCGGAACCGCCGGACACCTCCTCGGCGTAGCGCTCCGCCCCATCAATGACCTCTCCGGCCCGACGCTCGGCCCGCCGGAGGAGCTCCGTCTCGGGGGCCATCGCATCAGCGCGCTGGTGGGCTTCCTCGGTTATGCGCTGGGCCTCCTCCTCCGCCGCAGCGACCGTGGCCCCGCATTCCCGGCGAAGCGCCTCGGCTTCAGCCAGCTCAGGGGGCAAAGATCCCCTCAGCTCGTCCAGCATCACAAGCAGATCAGACCGGTCTACAACAGCCCGGCCTTTGCGCATCGGTACGCCGGAAGCATCCTGAAAGATCGCCTCCAGCTCGTCCAGAACTCCGCTTATGTACTGCATGTCTTCTCTCATGGCTCCAACCCTAGCACGCTCTCACAGCCTACGCTAGGCTTTCTGAAAGTATTTTTCGATGCTTTACCTCATTGTTAGGTTTAATTTCATCTTAAGGTTAAGTGTAACTTTGTTACACGAAAGTAAAGACCACTGCCGCAGCCTGAGGAGTCTGGCTTTTCGCTTTATTGGTGGGCTTCTGGGAGTTATCCACAGGGGTTATCCGCTGGGGAGCAGGGTTCGACCCGTTGGAAGGGAGAGGCGCGAGTGGGCAATCTTTGCACTCCGGCCGTTACGAGGCCCCAGAGACGTCGACCGCTTGGGTGGTGGTCCTCAGGCCAGCGTTTTGGTCAGGTAGAGTACGAGTCCGTCGTTGACGCTGATCTCGTCTGCCGGCCTCACGGGACTACCGTTACTCGTCAGGCCTTTTCCATCGGGGACGTAGCCGCGCAGAACGTACAGGCGTTGTGCCGCTCCGTAGTCGGGCGACATCCCCACCCGGATACCGGCGACGCCCGAACGTTCCGAGACCTTCCTCTCCGCCTCGTCCATCAGGCGGGTCCCTATCCCTTGCCGCCTGAAGCGCGGCAGCACGTTGAAGTCCTGGATCTCCGGGATGCCCCCGGCCAGAAAGGGCGGGTAGGAAGGGGTCCATACGACCGTTACGTATCCGGCGAAGTCTCCTTCGACGAAGGCGACGAAGACCGTGCGGGTCCCCCTTTGCTGCTCCGAAAGGTAGCGTTCATATTGCGAGCGAGGCTTGTTCCACCCGAGGTCGCTGAAGGCTGCTGAGATCGGGGCTACGTCGCGACTTTCGAGCGGACGTATAGTGAGGTTTTTCATCCCGGTGGTGTGATCATCGTCAGGTCTCGACACCGCCGAAGACAGGCTGATAGCTGAGGGCTCTAGATCCGACGGTTGGCTACGCCGGCGGCGATAACGGCGAAAACCATCGCGATCAGTGGCCGCGGGTTGAGTGCGCCAGCGAGGAGATCCGGCGCCAGCAAGACCAGGAACGGTACGGCCGTGGCCAGGACGGAGATGACGATCGCCAGGGGCCCGCCGTTACGGCCCCCGGCGCGGTTGATCAGAACGCCGGCCCCGTATCCGGCCGCGGCCGAGATCAACCAGGTGAAGGGGAGGAGGAAGAGCACGTAGGCTACGGGAATACCGGCGAGAGCGACCCCGGCGCCGGCGAGGATACTCCTTACGACCTGATCTGTCTTCATGACGCCGGCCCGCGCTCCTCTTGGCAGCCTTGCATCGTCGGGACACTTTATCCCGACGTCGGTGGCTACCATGCACTCGGTGCAAATGGGTCGCCCGCACGTGGCGCATGAGACTCGAGTCTCCCTTTTCGGATGCCGGTAGCAGTGCATGGGCTCGGCCATCAGCGATCCTTCCCCCCGCTCCGCGCAAGCTCGCCACGGGGCATCAGGACCAGCTCTCTCTTGTAGCTCTGATGGACTTCGGCGATCAGGCGGCTGTGCTCCCGTTCCTTGCGGTCCAGCTCTTTGCGCAGAGCATCCACCTCGGCTTTCGACTTCGCCACCTGGCGCTCGAGGTCGATCACCATGCTCACACCGGCGAGGTTCATCCCCATCTCCTGGGTCAGCCTCTGTATGTAGCGGCCGAGGTCCACGTCCTCCTGCGAGTAGAGTCTGGTGTTCTTTATGCTCTTGCGCGGACGAAGTAGACCCTTCTGCTCGTACATCCTCAGCGTCTGCGGATGCACCCCGATAAGCTCGGAAGCTATCCCGATCATGTACACCGGACGCTTTCTGAGGCTCACGATCCCACCTTCTTGAATAGATCCGCCCTGACATCCTCATCCCGCTCTTCGGCGAGGGCCTCCAGGATCTCACGTTCCCGCCGCTTGAGCTTCTTCGGCACTACCACTCCTACCCGTACGATGAGGTTCCCCTTCTCCGCAACATTCTTCTTCGTGCTCGGCGCTCCCGCGCCCCTTACCTTGAACTGCTTGCCGTCCTGCGTACCGGCGGGCAACTTCACCTTCACCGTTCCGCCGCCGGGCCTGGGCACCTCGATCTGAGCCCCTAGTGCCGCCTCCACAATGCTGACAGGAACCTCGACCACGAAGTCGTCGCCGTGCCGCCTGAAGACGGGATGCTCCTCGACCCGCGTCACGACGTAAAGGTCTCCCGCAGGCCCGCCTCTCCTGCCGGCGCTTCCCCTGCCTGGGATCCTGACCTTCATGCCATCCTTCGCCCCGGCCGGAATCCTGACCTTGACCTGCCTGTTCTTACGAACCCTGCCGTTGCCGCCGCAGACCGAGCAAGGCTTCTCGATGATCCTGCCCTCCCCCCCACACCTCGAGCACGGCGTCGAGAGCGCGAAAAAACCCTGGTCACGGCTCTGCACGCCCCTGCCCCCACACTCGGGACACGTCAGGGGCGCCGTCCCGGGGGCCGCCCCCGTGCCCCTGCACTCGCCACACGCCTCCTCGACCGGTACCCCGACCCGCGTCGTTACACCATTCAAGGCATCTTTGAAACTCAACCTGACGTTTACGGTTATGTTCTCGCCTTTTACGTTGGCAGTTCTGGCGGCCCCGCTCGAACGTCCGAAGACATCCCCGAGGTTCCCGAAACCGCCGAGCAGGTCCGAGAAGTCTTCGAACGCCGCGCCGCCAGGCTGTCCGGCTCCTCGGGAGCCGAAGTAGGTACGGGGACCCTCGTCGTATTCCCGTCTTTTCTCGGGTTTCGAGAGGACTTCGTAGGCTTGCTGTATCTCTTTGAAACGCTCCTCCGCCTGCTTGTCGCCCGGGTTGGCGTCGGGATGGTATTTGCGGGCAAGCCTACGGTAGGAGCGGCGGATCTCATCCTGCGAAGCCTCCTTGGATACCTCGAGAGCCTTGTAGAGATCCAGCTTCTCCATACCCTAAGCCTGCTTCGCAACTACAACTTTCGCCGTCCGAATCGGCTTCCCGTTGAGTAGGTAGCCTCTCTGGAAGGTCTGGATGATCGTGCCTTCCTCGTGCTCATCTGAGACCTGGCCCATAACGGCTTCGTGGACGTTCGGGTCGAACTCCTGGCCGTCTGAGGCGACGGGCAAAAGACCTTCGTCGCCGAGTACTTCGGCGAGTTGGTCCCTGGTGGCCTGCACGCCCTCCCTGATATCTCCCCCGGCCTCGAGCGCACGGTCGAGGTTGTCGAGGACGGGAAGAAGCTCCTGTACCAGCCTCTCCGACGCCATGGACAGCACGCGGATGCGTTCCCGCTCCTGGCGCTTGCGCGAGTTCTCGAACTCGGCCTTCAGGCGGCGCAGCGCATCGAGGTACTGGTCCCGGTCCCTACGCGTGGTCTCAAGCTCCACCGAGAGTAACGTCGCCTCGTCCCATTCCGGGTCCTCGCCGGCGACCGGTTCGACTTCGGGGTCTTCCGGCGCGCCGGGGCGCTCCCCGTTTTCGAGGGAGGCGGGGTCGACAGGGGAGCCTCCGGCCTCCTCTACTGACCCCTCTTCCTGACGAGTATCATCCCCGGGTTCTGGGTCTCGCTTGTTCTCCTCGTTGCTCAAAGCTGCCTAGTCCTCCTGTAGCGCGCCGCGCGGGCGACCGGGGAAGTCCTCCACCTCGGCCGCCCGGTCCTGTTTACTTGCGCTCCTCGCTGTCTTCGTCCTCGTCGACGACCTCGGCGTCCTCCACCAGGTCATCGTCCGTGGCCCCGGCGGAGCTGGCCTCTTGCTGCTGGGCTGCCTGGCTGTAGAGGACCTCCGAGAGCTTGTGGGAGGCGGTCATCAGGTTCTCTTGCTTGCGCTTGATCTCCTCGATGTCGCCGCCGGCGAGCGCCTCCTTGGCCTCCTTTATGGCCTGCTCTATCTCCAGCTTGGTGTTCGGGTCGACCTTGCCGTCCACGTCCTTCAGCGAACGTTCGATGGAGTACACCAGGTTGTCGGCGTTGTTGCGGACGTCGGCCTCTTCGCGGCGCTGCCTGTCCTCTTCGGCGTGCGATTCCGCATCCTGCATCATCTGCTGGATCTCCGCGTCCGAGAGGCCGCTGGAGGCCGTGATCGTGATCCTCTGCTCTTTGCCCGTCCCCAGGTCCTTGGCCCCGACGTTGACTATGCCGTTCGCGTCTATGTCGAAAGCGACCTCGATCTGGGGTACACCCCTGGGCGCAGGCGGGATGCCGACGAGCTGGAAGTTGCCGATGATCTTGTTGTAAGCCGCGATCTCGCGCTCGCCCTGGTAGACCTTGATCTCGACCGATCCTTGATTGTCGTCTGCGGTGGTGAATACCTCACTCTTACGTGTAGGTATGGTGGTGTTCCGCTCGATGAGCTTGGTGAACACCCCGCCCTTGGTCTCTATACCGAGGGAGAGCGGCGTGACGTCGAGGAGCAGCACGTCCTTGACCTCTCCCGCGAGCACGCCGGCCTGGATCGCTGCCCCTACGGCGACGACCTCATCGGGGTTGATGCCCTTGTGGGGCTCTTTGCCCGTGATCTCCTTTACCTGCTCCTGGACCGCGGGGATGCGGGTCGAGCCGCCGACGAGTATCACCTGGTCGACCTGACCCGGCTGCAGACCGGCGTCATCCATCGCCTGGCGAACGGGACCGGCCGTGGCCTCGACGAGGTCGGCGGTCAGGTTGTTGAACTGCGCCCTACTGAGCGTCAGGTCCATATGCTTCGGTCCGTTCTGATCCGCCGTGATGAAAGGCAGGTTTATCGAGGTGCTGGTGGTCGAAGAGAGCTCCCTCTTGGCCTTCTCGGCGGCCTCGACCAGGCGCTGGGCGGCCATCTTGTCCCTGGAGAGGTCTATGCCCTCTACTTTCTTGAACTCTGAGACCATCCACTCGACGACCTTGGCGTCGAAGTCGTCGCCGCCGAGGTGGTTGTTGCCGCTCGTGGCCTTGACCTCGAAGACACCCTCACCGAGCTCCAGGATGGAGACGTCGAACGTACCACCACCCAGGTCGAAGACGAGGATGGTCTGGTCCTCCTCCTTGTCCATGCCGTAGGCCAGCGACGCCGCCGTCGGCTCATTGATGATCCGCTTGACGTTCAGCCCGGCGATCCTGCCGGCATCCTTGGTCGCCTGGCGCTGGGCGTCCTCGAAGTACGCGGGCACCGTGATAACGGCCTCGGTGACCTCCTCGCCCAGGTACTCCTCGGCGTCCCTCTTGAGCTTCTGGAGGGTCATCGCGGAGATCTCGGGCGGAGAGTACTCCTTGTCGTCGACCTCTATCCGAATGTCCCCGCCAGGGCCCGACTTGACCTGGTAGCCCACGCGCTCGGCCTCGGTCTTCACGTCGCTGTAACGCCGCCCCATAAAGCGCTTGATCGAATAGACCGTGCGCTCCGGGTTCGTGACAGCCTGCCTCCGGGCCAACTGCCCTACCAGCCGCTCGCCACTCCTCCTGTCGAAGGCCACGACCGAAGGCGTCGTCCGCTCACCCTCGGAGTTCGTGATCACCGTCGGATCCCCACCCTCGAGGACCGCTACACAACTGTTGGTCGTGCCCAAGTCTATGCCAATACTCTTGGCCATGCGCATACCTCCCGCGAGATAACGTTATCTAAAGTGCCGTTAGTATAAAATCTGAGTGTCATACTTGCAAGTTTGTCGCCGCACTTTGAAGTTACGGAGGAGGGTGGGTATAAGGTAGGATACGGTGGACGCTGGCGGTAAGTTTGCGGGGAGTCAGATTGGACGAGACGATCTTGTTGGTCGATGATGACGCGGCGCTTTTGGAGGTCACGTCCATCGTGCTGGCATCTGAGGGTTACCGGGTGGTGACTGCTGAGGACGGGGCCGAGGCGCTCCGGATCCTCGGGCGGGAGGGTTTGGATCTCGTGGTGCTCGACATCATGTTGCCGAGGATGAGCGGGTTCGAGGTCTTGAAGAAGATGCGCGAGCACAGCGACGTCCCCGTCGTCTTACTCACGGCGAAGAGCCAGTCCGTGGACAAAGTGGTCGGGCTGGAGCTTGGGGCGGACGATTACATCACCAAGCCCTTCGACACCAAAGAGTTGCTGGCCAGGATCAAGGCGATCCTCAGGCGTTTGGGCCGGGATGGCAGGGGCAGGGAGGGGTTATTGAGGCTCGGTCCTCTGGAGTTGGATCCCAACGGCTACACCGTCAGCCGCTCGGGGGAGACTTTGGATCTCACGCCCACCGAGTTCAAGATCCTTGCGCTCCTCATGCGCCGTCCAGGGCAGGCCTTTACGCGGGCCCAGATCTCCGAGGCCGTCTCCACGGGGTCGCATTACCTGGCGAGCCGCTACATAGACGTCCACATAAGCAGGCTCAGGGCCAAGGTCGAACGGGATCCTTCGAGTCCGCAGCTCGTACAGACCGTCCCTAGCGTCGGCTACAGGGCAGCGAGGCCCGTCTAAGAGACGGATGATGGGCATAGAAAGGAGAGAAGACAAGGGCCTCCCACCGGGGTTGAGCTTCAAGACCAGGATCTTCGTGGCCCTCGTCGGGATCTCTTCTGTAACCAGCCTGATTTTCGGACTGGTCCTTTACTACTTCGCCCAGGACAGGCTGGTACACGCGGAGAACACGCTGCTCAGGCAACGCTCTCAGACGGCGAACTCAGGCGCGCAGGACTTCCTGGAAGGCTTGCGCGACCCCGAGGATAAGACCCTACCGCCCCCGCCCGATTACGCCGATGAGCTCGTACGGGCGGTCGCCGATCCGACGGGCCTCGAAGTGCTCTACGCGGGACCTGACATGGAACCTCTGGCCGCCCGTGACGGCCTCGGGGATTCCCTCGACCCCAAGAAAGCATACGGGGGACTCGACAATGCCGAGCTCGAGGAGATCGCCTCATCGCCAGGGGGAGAGGGCAGGCTCGTGTGGAGCGAGGGACGCTCGGGGTACGTGGCGGTGTGGCCGCTTACGGCCTACGACGGTACCGAGAAGGGAGTCCTTGTCTACCACGTTCCACAAGACGAGCTCGGAGATACACTGGCCTACCTACGCTACGGCATCCTGGGGGCCATACTGACGAGCATCCTCCTTGCCGGGGCGGCGAGCCTGCTTCTCACGCGTCGGGTCACGCGTCCCCTCTCCGAGACCAGGGACGCGGCCATAAGGGTCGCCTCCGGGGATTACGCGGCGACCGTGCCCGTCAAGAGCAGGGACGAGCTCGGCGAGGTGGCGAGGTCTTTCAACTACATGGCCGAGGAGATAGAGCACTACGTCGGGGAGATCCAGGAGCAAAAGAGCCGTCTGGAGGCCGTCCTCGAAGCCTCTCCCGAGGCCGTCGTGGCCACGGACTCCGGCGAGCGGGTTACGATGGTCAACGCGGCGGCCGCCAGGATGTTGGGCATCAGGGCCTCGGACAGGGGGCGTACGCTGGAGGAGATCGGGGTCCCCGGCGCAGTCCTCAAGTGCCTGCGCGAAGCGGCCGCCAACGGGGTTGCGGTAAGGGAGGTCGAGCTTGGAGAGAAGGCTTTCTGGGCTTACGCCGCCCAGATGGACAGGGGGCAGCCCCCCAACGCGCCCAACGGCGACGCCGGCATCATCCTGGCCGTAAGGGACATAACCGAGCACCGCTCGTTGGAGAAGGCCAAGACCGCCTTCGTCTCGGATCTTTCCCACGAGCTCAGGACCCCACTGACCACCATCCAGAGCGCGGTCGGCCTGCTGGAACGGGCACGCGACCGGCTCGACCCGCTGGAGCACCGGGCGCTCGAGCTGGCCGATCAGGAATTGAAGCGCATAAGGGGGATGGTCGAGGAGCTGATGACCCTGGCCCAGATGGACTCCTGGAAGTACCAGCTCGAGGTAGGGCCGGCAAACATGAGTACGGTCGTCCAGACGGCAATAGAGTCGGTAGAGGCCAAGGCCCAGAGGTTCGGCATCAAGATATACTTCGACAACGCGGGTGAGCACAGGTGCATCTGCGACGTCCAGAAGCTCTACCAGGTCTTCCTCAACCTGCTTGACAACGCGATAATGTACTCCGACTCGGGCGACAGGGTGGACGTAGAGATAGAGGAGGACGACTCGACGCTGAGAGTCCGCATCCGTGATACCGGCGTGGGCATCCCCAAACAGGATCTGAACCAGCTCTTCGAACGTTTCTACAGGGTGGACAAGGACCGTTCCCGTGCGACCGGGGGAAGCGGGCTCGGGCTCGCCATAAGCAGGCAGATAGTGGAGATGCACGGCGGCAGCATCTCCGTCGAGAGCGAGGTCGACGTGGGCTCGGTCTTCGAGGTCAGGCTCCCCAAGGCATACCTCTCCCGCTCCGTAAGTCATGCTCTCTAGAATATGGCCGGCAAGACGGGTCGCGGTCCTCTCGGTAGCGGCCGTCTTTGTGGCGGGGTGCACCCACGCCGAGGAGGAAGTCTCCATCGCGCCCCTCGTTCCGGCAGCCGGCAGGGTGGACCCCGGACTCGGCCCGGGGACACGGGCCCTCAGTACTGGACCAGGGTACAAAGGCTCGCCGAGCTGGAGTCCCGGGGGCGAAAGGATCGCATTTACGGTAGACGGCTACGTCGTGGACAGGCCGACGGACTCAGAAGACCCGAGGCGCTCGACGACCAGGGATTTCACCGCAGAAGATTCGGAGTGGATCTTGGAAGATACCCTGATGATACTCGGTGCGGCGTCGCCCTCGGGGACAGAGGAGACCCTGAGCTCCCTCTACAGGGCGCGAGCAGAGGGAGATTCGCTGGAGCTAGAGAGGGTCGAGGAGGAAGTTTCGGCGATCGGCCCCGGCAGGGGGGGTTTGATCCTGGCCCGCGGTCGCGGGGCTTTCGAGAGCAAACTCGCGCTGACGCGAGGCAACGGGGACGTCCGCAGGCTCTACTCCGAGTCCATCAAGGGCCGCGTCGCGTCCCTCTCCGTCTCGCCGGGCGGCGACGAGGCCGTCCTGACCGTGCGTCCTCCCGGAGACCTCGAGACCTCGAGACTGCACGTATTCGATCTTCGGAAGGGGCGAGTACGAGAGATAACGCGGCTGGACGGCAACCAGGAGATACTCGGCACGCCCCAGTGGACGGAGCGGTACCTCTACTTCGTGGCAGGGGTGAAAAATACGCCCGTTGTAGATAGGGATGGCTCAGAGCCACTGTACGAGATCTTTCGCGTGCCTGAGGAGGGCGGAGCGCCGGAACCCGCTCCCGGTGTGGGAGAGGACTTCGTAGCAGCGAGCATCCGCGTCTCTCCTGACGGCGAACGCTTGGCCGTCATCGGACGCCTCAACCCGAAGGCGCCGACCAACCTGTACGTGCTGGACCCCCTCGCGGAGGACCTGACGGCCGTAACGACGAACGAGGACATGGAGATAAAGACCGGGCCGGACGACCTCGCGTGGTCGCCCGGCGGCGAGAGCGTCGTCGTAATCGCTCGGGGCACACCATCTACGGAGCCCGAGGTGCATGCGGCCCCCGCAGTCAGGCTCCTCGAAGACTTCTACAACCTCTACGAGATACCGGTCGGCGGCCCCGAGGATGCCCCGCGATGAAGGACATAGTATTCTGGCTCTCCGGCGCGACCCTGGCCTTCCTGCTCACAGCGGGAGCGTTCCTGGTCCTGGCGAACCTCGCCACCTCCCCTTCCGAGAAACGCCTGAATCCGGACCAGGCAAGGGGAGAGTCCGGACAAGCCGTGGACCTGATACTGGACAGGGAACGCCTCGCATCTCTCAAGCCCCTCCCGGATCAGAGTCTCGAACTCGTAGTAGAGAACGAGGGGACCAGGCAGCTCTCGGACGTGAACATGACCCTGAGCGTCGCCTCCGAGAACACGGCGCTCTCGGACCGTCGCTACTACAGGCAGACTGTCAAGAAGATACCGGCCGGAGAGGCCGCCAGGGTCCGTTTCGAGTTCGACCTTCCGGCCCGCGAAGATCCAGGGGCGAGACCACCAACAGCGAACCCCGAACCATCGCGTGAGATCCTGGAGATAAGGGCAACGACGCCCGAGGGCAACTCGACGGTCAGGACGGTAATTCTGCCACCATGAAACCCTACCGGCTCCTTTGCTCGCCCGTAGAACGGGCCAGCGCGCCGGGCACGGGCGACTTGAGCCCGGGCAGTTTTACCCGCCCGACCAGCGCGCGTGCCAGCTCCCCCACCTCGACGGCGCTCTTCAGGTCGATGTGCGCGAGCGTGTAGTAGCTCATCCGGTAAGTGGCGCGGCGCACGGGCTGCCAGCCGCTCTCCAGAAGGAATGAAGTCGGCACGTGGTTGGACAACCCACGGTCGCTGGCTATCGCCTCGACCCTCCCGACGCCCCGCTGCCTGAGATCCCTGAGCATCCTCACCAACAGCCGGCGGCGCGTGCGTGCGTCTCCCCCGGCGTAGGCCAGCAGCACGGCCTCATCATCGATCGGCCCCAGGGGAAAACGCGCCGCGCGCGCCAGACGTTCGGGCGGCCCGTAGACCACGAACCCCTGGACCTCCCCACCGCGCCGCACGGCGAAACCCGCCGTCCCCCAGACGTCATTCAGCTCGCGGAACCACCCTTCGGCGGAGTACCTATCGCCGGTCCAGTACGAGATCGCGGCCCCAAGACCGGGCACCTCGCCGGCATCCTCGGCTGAGATCTCACCGACCATCGGCACGAAAGACGTGGGTTTCATCGCTCCGGACCGCTCTCCTTCGGTCCCCGCAGCCGTTCCCTGGTCTCCCTCACCTTTCGGCGCAGCTCCTCGGACCTCTCGGCGCTCTCATCGACGGCCTCGGACCCGACATCGCGCGAGACGTCCCTGAGGTAGGGCCTCTGCGCCCCTGTTTCCCCTGAGGCGGGAGATGAGGCGCCGAGGTCGACCGCCTCGGGGCGCCCTCGCGCCCCTTCGCGGACCTCGGCCACACGCTCCCTCATCTGCTCCTGCGCGTCGAAATAGGACTCGCGACCCCTCTCTCGGGCCTCACCTGCCCTGTTGGCGAGCGAACCCCTGAGCTCTTTGCCGCTGCGGGGGGCCAGGAGTATGCCCAAAATGGCCCCTACCGCGCCGCCGAGTACGAAGGTTCTCAGTCGCTGCCTGTCCAGTACTCTCATCTCCTTCTGGGCCTGGAGGGTTATTCTAACCGCTTTTGGCGCGGGTGACGGGGATCCCGTGCCTGGGTGTGGCCCCATCGAGGAGCATCGCCGAGGCGTGCCGGCCGGCCCGGTCGGCGATCCCCGTGACCCTGTTGGCCACGATCTCGACGGCCGCGTCCGATGAGTTCTCTATGGAGAGGTTCTCGACGGCCTGCACGCCGGCCCTGGCGGAACTCTCGACGATGTAGTCGTGGATCTGGCGGATCTCCTGGAAGTAGGAGATGTACTCCTCTGCAGGACGGCGCATCGCCGTGCCGAGCGCCCTGATGTAGAAACGCGAGCGGTGCACGTGCTCGTCAGACAGGTAGACCACGAGCGTGCACACGTTCGGGTGGTCGCGGTAGCGGTTGAGGATGATCTCGGGCACGAGGTGAACCCCCTCTACAACGAGGTTCGTCCCCTCCTTCAGGCCCCTGTCGACGATGGCCTCGACGCCGACGGCGACCTGGGAGGCCTGCTGCCTGAACCCGTAGAGGACCAGCTCGTCTTCCTCGACGGGCACCCTCAAATCCTCGCGCTTGATCTCGTAGGAACTCTTGTGGAGCAGGGGGAGCAGGTCGGGGCTTATGGCCCGCCGCAGGACCTCCCTGATCGAGTCGGTGCCGACCACGCTCTGGATGTTCAGACGCCTGGCCACGTCGGCGGCGAGCGTGCTGGTCCCCACCCCCGTGGCCCCCCCGATCAAGACCACTATCGGCTCGGTCGACTCCCTAAGGACGCGCCACTTGTCGAGCCTGCCGACGACGAAGGCGTCTTTCTTGACCAGTTTGTCCCTGACGCGGGCGAGGACCTCCTCCTCCTCGACGGTGTAGCGCTGCTCGGCGAGGAGCTCGGCGCGAACCTCGCTCGCTATCTGGTGCGCCAGCTCGGCGCGCGCCCCGGCCTGGGCCAGCGTCTGCGCCAGAATCCCCCGGGAGAACGGCGTCTCCCTGCCCCCCTTGACAATCGTGATCTCCCGCTCGTCCATTGCACCCTCCTAGAGCGCCGACGATAACTAGTCGCCAAGGATGCGGAGGCCCCCGTACTTCCTCCCACGCCGCTTCCTGATGCGGTTGAAGAAGAATAGCAGAAACCCGACAAACAAAAGCGGCACCAAGGGCAGGAAAAGCCCTACTACGCCGCCAAAAACCGCAACCAAGTCCTCCATAGCACTCAAGAAAGCCGTCGAGACGCCGGCCGACGAACTCCTCGCCGGCGGGCGCAGGATAACCTCTAGCCCGGCGACCACGCCGGCGATCACTCCACCGGCCACGAGCCCTGGTACTGCGCCAGCGTCAAAGAGCGCTCCCGGCTCGTACACGGCGGCAAACAGGACCGCGCCCGCCACCATTCTGATGGGTAACATGACGTAGCCGAATGTGGGTTCCAGGGCCCGAACCTTATCGAGCATTATCTCCACGACCGCCAGCGCCGAGAGCGCAAGTACGAAGGTCCATCCGATCTGCAGGCCGAGGATGTCAGGCTCCGCGATAAACCCGAGCCGGACGAACAGAGAGAGCAGCGCGAGCGGCACGAAGGCCCTCACCCCCGCGACGGAAGCCAGACCGACACCCAATCCTGCCAAGACTAGACTCTCCACGGCCAGCATTATAGCGGCCCTGGGTGGCTCCGCCCGGGGCGCGGAGCCACTCGCCATAGGCCAAGGAGGATCGTGGTCTTCTCCTACTTTGCGCCAAGCCTAATCCATATGTCTCTCTGGGCTATACTTGCCTGACCCCAAGAGTTCGGAGGACCAGTGCCCCAGACCGTGACGATGGACAAGATAGTGGCCTTTTGCAAGCGTAGGGGCTTCGTGTACCAGAGCTCGGAGATCTACGGTGGCATCCGTTCCTCCTACGATTATGGGCCGCTTGGCGTCGAGATGAAGCGGAACATAAAGGAGGAGTGGTGGCGCCGCATGGTCCACATGCGCGAGGACATGGTCGGCCTCGACTCGGCCATAATCATGCACCCGAGGGTGTGGGAGGCCTCGGGGCACACGCTCACCTTCAACGACATGCTCGTCGAGAGCCGCACGAGCAAGCGCCGCTATAGGGCCGACCACCTCATCGAAGACGCAACAGGCATAGACGCCGAAGGCTTGAGTCCGGAGCAGCTCACGAAGATCATCCAGGAGGACGACCGGGTAAAGGACCCCGTGGACGGCGGGCGGGACTTCGCCCCCGTAAGGCCCTTCAACCTGATGTTCGAGACCTACATGGGGCCCGTCAAGACCCCTGAGAATCTGGCCTATCTGCGGCCCGAGACGGCGCAGGGGATCTTCGTTAACTTCAAGAACGTGCTCCAGACCAGCAGGGTAAAGGTGCCGTTCGGGATAGCCCAGATCGGGAAGTCCTTCCGGAACGAGATCACACCGGGCAACTTCATCTTCCGCACCCGCGAGTTCGAGCAGATGGAGATGGAGTTCTTCGTCGAACCGGGCACGGACGAGGCCTGGCACGAGTACTGGATCGAAGAACGCTGGAACTGGTACACGGATCTGGGCCTGAAAGAGGAGAACCTCCGCCGCTACGAGCATCCCCAGGAGAAGCTCTCCCACTACTCCAAGCGCACCGTAGACCTGGAGTACAATTACGCCTCCGCCGGCTGGTCAGAGCTGGAAGGGATAGCGAACCGCACGGACTTCGACTTGAAGCAGCACGCCGCACACTCAGGAGAGAACCTGGAGTATTTCGACCAGGCCACGGGCGGGCGCTACGTCCCCTACGTCATAGAACCTGCTGTTGGCCCAGACAGGATCATGCTCGCCTTCCTCATCGACGCGTACACCGAAGAAGAGGTGAAAGGCGAAGAACGCACCGTACTCAAGCTACACCCGCGCGTAGCCCCGACCAAGGCCGCCGTCTTTCCGCTCTCCAAGAAGGAGCCCGTCTCGACCATCGCGAGAGAGCTCTACGACGACCTCAAAGGCGACTACCGCATCTTCTACGACGATTCGGGCTCCATCGGCCGCCGCTACCGCCGCCAGGACGAGGCTGGCACCCCCTTCTGCGTGACGGTCGACTTCGACACGATCGAGGACAAGAGAGTGACCATCCGCGACCGCGACACCCTGGAGCAAGAGCGCGTACCCCTCGCCGCGGTAAGGGACAGGCTGAAGGCCCTCATCTCGGGTTAGGACCTTCAGCCTTCAGGGCTCCGGGGTGGCTACTCCTCAGGTATCTCGTCGTAGACCATGTTCAGGTCCATCCCCTGGGCACGGCGGAGCAGGCGGAAGAACACATAGATCCCGAGTGCAACGGCGTACAGGATGAGCATGTAGATCATGGACTGCCCGTTGTTGACGCCGTAGAGGTCGTTGAAGAACCACTGGTAGATGCAGAATACGAGGAACCCGCCGAAGGCCGCCGACACCACCGTGATGAGAGGAAGACCGAGGATTCGGTAGCGGGCTATCGGGGAGGCGTTGTAGATATCCGGCTTGAGCCACGGCATCAGCGCCGCCGAGACCGTCGAGCCGAGGAACGTGATCGCGATGACGAGCACCGCGTCGAGCACGTATGTAGCGAAGTTGTCCCCAAAGGCGTACATGTAGCTCACGGGGATAGAAGGGATCAGCATGAGCAGCAGCGCCGCATAAGGGACGCCGTTGTTCGTAGTCCTGGAGACCCACTCGGGGAGCACCCGATCGAAGGCCGTCGCGAACACTACGCGGGTAGACGACAGGAACACAGAGCCCGTCCATCCGAAGAACCACAATGACATCACGGCCACCAGGATGATCTGCAATATGGGGTTGCCGAGGAGCATCGCGGCGAGCAGGCCAGGATACGGCCAGGCGGAGACCGGCCCGGTTCCGGCCCAGAAGGCGCTGTTGGCCGCGTAGTAGAAATCCCACCCGAAGGTCTTGGCGAAGAGGAGGAGCAGTATTACGGCGAAGATCGAGGTGAATATCAGGGCCCCGGCCATCGCGTAGATGTTCCTCCGGAAGTCCGAGGCGCCCCTGACCTCGCCGTAGAGCGTCGCGCCCCAGTTGGAGTACAGGTTGAAGAAGGCCAGGAACGGTATCAGGAGTAGGGTCGGGTAGACGGCGTTGCTGGTCGGGAGACCGCCGGCTTTCTCACCGGCGTTGATGGTCGCCTGGTAGGAGTTGCCGCCGGCGCCGAAGAGGTCTTGCGCTCCCGAGTTGTAGGCGGCCACGAAATCAGACTTCGAACTGAAGAGCAGGATCAAGATCATCACCGCGAGCCCCACGAGTCCGCCGTAGAAACAGAACTTCTGGATGCGGGCGTAGGCCCTCATCCCGAGCGAGACGTAGAGCGAGGCCACCAACGCCACGATCATCGAGGAGACGAACAAGCCGGGCGCGTTTGGCGGGGCTTGGATGAAGAACGTCACCACCCCGTCCAGGCCCAGTAGGGCGGCCAGGGGCACGAAGACTTCCTTGCTCAGAAGGTCCGCGTAGATGGGCACCCAGTGCCACAGGATGAACCACCAGCCTGTTACCGCCAGAACGAAGCCGACGCCCCCACCGAGCACGCGGCTCGTCCACACGTAGTCGCCGCCCGCGCGGGGCATCACCGCGATCAGTGACGCGTAGGTGACGGTCTGGAACACGAGGTAGAGGCCGGCAAGGATGATCGCCAGGACGAGGGAGCCGTCGGGGACGAACGGGGCGTAGGAGAAGGCCAATAGGCCGAGCGTTATCAGGTTGATCGAGAACGCCGCGTAGATGAAGCCGTCCCACACCGACCAGCCCCGCAGGAGCCCGGTGGCCTTCCTCTGGAAGAGATCGTCAGACCCCGCTGCATTGTTCGCCATCTGCTTCCTTTCTGTCCGCCTATCCCGTGGTCAACACGAACCGCTTGACCTTCTTGCCGCCATCCAGGTTCACCACCGCGCCTAGCAACTGTCCCTGCTCGTAGGAACTGCCGGGGTTGATGCACAGCGTGTTTCCGATGCGGGTGTTCCCCTTGGCCTCGTGGATGTGCCCGTGCAATGCCAGGGTCGGTTGTCCCTCCTTTATCGCATCTCTCACCGCCTTCGAACCGACGGGCACGATCGAACGTCCGCCGTGCTTGGGGCGCAGATCCTCGGTCAACTCCGGTGCGTCGTCGAGGCCCGAGCCGTAAGGCGGACAGTGGAAGTTGTAGATCGTCTTCTCTGGCGGGGCGGTGACCTGGTCCGTCATCTTCTTCAGGCGTGCTGCCAGGTCCTCCTCGTCCTCTTCGCGGTAGGTATCCCAGGGCGTGCGGTTCGACCATCCGGTCGAGACCATCTGGAAGTCGCCGAACTCGACGACCTTACCTTCGGCCAGCTTCACCCTCTTGGCGGAGGAGATTATCTCGTCGACCTCGAACTGGTCGTCGTTGCCTGGGCTGACGAAACACTCTATGTCGGTGCCTTCGAGCTTCTCGTCGGCCATCCGCATCCAGCGCTCTATCGTACCCAGCATCTCCTTGTAGAAGAGCTCGTTGCGTAGATCCTCGTCCGACTCGAGCTCGCCCATCTCGTCCGGGTCGGTGCGGAAGGGGTAGTAGCCGCGCCTCTTGACCGAGTCCTCGAACTCCTTTACCTCGTCTTCGCTCTCGAATTCCCGCCGGTTCTCGAGCAGCGTCGCGTGCCAGCGGCCCGGTCCTTCCTCGACTATGGGGACGAGCGCCTTGCCCGTCATGTCGCCACCGAGGATCATGACCTTCGCCTCGTAGTGCTCGCCCGAGTTCAAGAACTTGCGCCAGCAGGTCTCCGAACCGTGAATGTCCGTGGCGAAGAACACCCTGGTGTCGGGTTCCCGCGAAAAGAGTTTGGAGATCATGACCCTCCGTCCACCTCCTCAGGCAGTTCGTACCTGCGATCGCCTACCTACGAGTGCATCTTCCAGTCCAACGACTTAGGCTCTTCGTCGCGTTGGAGCATGCCTGCGAAACGGATCCCGGGGACTCGAAGAACCGCCGCACCCGGGAGGACTCGCCCTTGCGTGCGATCCGATCGAGGTCGGCGCGCCTCGACGGCCGCCCCTCCGAATGCGCGGAGCGCCGTTGCGTCCGGCCTCCTCGACCATGTCCACCCGATGCCGCCCGTAATCCCCGTGCTACCGGCGGCGCTTTCTACGCCCAAACTCACGGTGTGGTCTCCGCCTATCCCCAGCCTTCGCTGCCCCACGAACGTACAGCCTATCGCCCTATTTTATACTGCTTGCGACCTGTTGCATAGAAGTGCCGGAATACTCGGGGCAACCCGACCGCCGAACGCCCGGCCTCCACTCGCAGTCGGGATAACGGTGTGCTGCGCAATTCAGGTCGAGCTGCGAGCCTTTCCCAAGTAAGCGCTGATTTCCTCGGCGGCCTTCTTGCAGAGCACCGCGATCTCGGGCCGCCCTTGTCAACGCCGAGCAGCAGCGCCATCTAGCCCAACGGCATTCCTGACCAACTTCTCAGCTGACTCCTTGACATATTAGCGACAAAGTGGTATGAGTTCCCTATATGACAACAGCGTGCACCATACGCAACACAGCGACCGGAGGCTTGTGCTTGCCTTCTTCGCGCGCTTCGGGTTTATTTCGTCTCGAGCGTCGCGGTCCCCACTACATTTTCGGTAGCAGGAAGGTAACGCTCCGTGGGCTACCTGGATCTTCGAGGATCCTACCTTACTTGGTCGGCGAGTCGGATGACTTCGAAACCCGAAATCGGTTGAACTGGTGGTCTCACGGAGCTTTTGCCAGCAAAGGCGAACTGCATGGCAACCAGTATCTGGCCGGCCGGCGCGCGCCGCCCCTCCTGCATCGGTAACCATCGAGCTTACCTTATGCAGGAGGTATGCATATGTCGACCCGACCCAACGTTGTGGTCATCGTGTCGGACACCTTCCGTCGCGACCACCTGGGAGCATTCGGAAACACCAGTATTCACACGCCGCACCTAGACGAGTTCGCGCGCACCTCGGTCCTCTTCGACCGGCACGTGATCTCCTCCTTCCCCACCATGCCGGCCAGGGCGGACATCCTGACGGGCACCTTCTCCTACACCCACATGGGCTGGCAGCCGTTGCCCCATTGCCTGCCCACGCTGCCCGGGCTTCTCTCCGAAGCCGGTTACCTGACGATGGGCGTTGTGGACACGCCTTTCTTCGTCAGGGGCGGGTTCGGGTACGACCGCGGCTTCGACGACTTCGTCTGGGTCAGGGGCCAGGGCGACGACACCAGGCCGCACGAGCGCTCCGACTACCGAAAGACGTGGAGGTCGGAGTCGGACAGGCTCGTGGCGCGCACCATCACGGAGGCCGAGCAGTGGTTGGAGAGACACTACAAGGAACGGTTCTTCCTCTACGTGGACACCTGGGACCCGCACGAGCCGTGGGACGCACCAGAGTACTACACCTCGCTGTACCGCGCGGGTTACGAGGGACGCCAGATCTACCCGAGCTACGGCAGGTGGTATGAGGCCGGACTCACCCGGGATGAAGTGGACCTCGCGCACGCCACCTACTGCGGCGAGGTCACGATGGTCGACTTCTGGGTCGGGAGGCTCCTGGCGAAGCTGGAGGTGCTGGGTCTAAGGGAGGACACGCTCGTCTTCTTCACCTCAGACCACGGCTTCTATTTCGGGGAGCACGGCTACTTCGGCAAGGCCGAGTGGATAAACGATCAGGACGCCGCGGTGACCGAGGGCTCGGTCGTCCCTGACTGGCTACCCGAGTCATGGTTGCTCACCGTAGGGTGGTCTCCGCTCTACAAAGAACTTACGAACGTGCCCCTGATGGTGCGCGGGCCTGGCCTAGAGCCCGGCCGTCGTTCGGCGTTGACGACCGCGCCCGACCTCGCGCCCACCATACTCGACCTTGTGGACATCGAGCGTCCTGGGACCATGCAAGGAGAGTCGTTTGGGGACGTTCTCGCGGGAGAGAAGGACGAGCATCGCCCGTTCGTCGTCAGCTCCTGGCCCCTCTATTTCGCGACGGGCGAGTTCACCACCGCCGTCGACTCCCGGTCCCGACGCATCGCCAGTTACATGCCGATGACCGTCACCACTCCGGAGCGATCCCTCATCCTCGGCGGTCCCGCCTACATGCCCGAGTTCTACGATCTTGGGCGGGATCCTGGCGAACGGTCGAACGTGTGGGAATCCCGCACCCGGGAGGGCGCGGCGCTGGGAGAGCGGGCGCTCTCGTTCCTGGAGCGGGAGGGTACACCGGAGCTTTACCTGGCCCCCCGACGCCTCGCTCTGCAGAGGTTCGCGCCGGACTGGTCCGCCCCGACATTGCTTGAAACCAAGGAGAACCAGATGCACAACGCGAACGAGGAGGCCGTATGAGCGTCGAAGTCGAAACCGTGCGCACCGTCGAGGTCCCGACCCGTATGGTGCACGGGTCCGGAGCCATCGGTAGGCTGGGCGAGATCGTTGAGGAGTTGGGCGTGAGGCGTCCGTTGCTCGTAACCGACGGGGGCGTGGTCGGGGCAGGCCTCGCAGAACAGGCCCTAGATCGCCTTACGGACGCCTCCGTCTTCGGGGGGGTCAGGCCGAACCCCGACGTGGAACTCATCGGACGGACGAGCGAGGTCTACAGGGAGGAGGGCTGCGACGGGCTGGTGGCCCTCGGCGGCGGCAGTTCGATGGACACGGCCAAGGGGGTGGGAGTCGAGATCGTCAACGGAGGGTCCATAGCCGACTACGAGTACGGTAAGGCCCCGATCACGCGTCGCATACCGCCGCTCGTGACGGTACCGACGACGGCAGGAACGGGCAGCGAGGTCACGCTCTGGGCCGTCATCACCGACCACGGGCGCAAGATCAAGTTCAACGTCGGCGGCACGCCCCTGATCGGAGCGCACGTGGCACTCATAGACCCGGCCTTGACGGTCGGGCTGCCGACCGCCATAACGGCGGCGACGGGGATGGACGCGCTCTCGCACGGGATCGAGTGCTACACCTGCGATTTCCACCAGCCCTTCACCGACTCTTTCGCCCTGACGGCCATAGAGTACGTAGCGCGGTGGCTGCGGGCAGCCTGCCGGGATGGGTCGAACATGGAGGCCCGTACGTTCATGGCGCACGGGGCGACGTTCGGAGGGATGGCCTACGGTACGGAGAGCGCGGGGGCAGCCCACGCCATGAGCCAGTCGGCTGGGGGCGTCCACGACTGCCCCCACGGCGCCCTGACGGCCCGCGTCCTCGGTCCGGTCTGCGAGTACAACGCACCCGCCGCGCCCGAGCGCTACGCCCGCATCGCGCAGGCGCTCGGAGCGGATATCAGGGGGCTCGAACCGCTCGAGGCCGCCCTGGCCGGCATCGAGGAGCTCTACCGCCTGACCGAGGACGTCGGGATACCGACGATGCGGGAGTTGGGCTTCTCGGAGGACGAGATCCCAATGCTGGCCCAGATCGCCTACGAAGACCCGCAGACGGTCGGGAATCCCCGCGAGGTCACGGTCGCAGACTACGAGGAGATCTACCACGACGCCTTCGCAAGGGGGAACTGATGTACACCAGGACAAGAGACTACTCGATGTACCTCGCCGGTGAATGGGCCACCGGCGAGTCCGAAGCCCGCATGGAGGTCACGAGCCCGGCGACAGGAGAGCAGATCGGGACCGTGCCCGAAGGGACACGTGCGGACGTAGGGCGGGCGATAGCCGCCGCGAACGAGGCCTGGTCGGGGTGGGCGAATCTCTCCGCGTTCGAGCGTGGGGCAGCGATGATCCGGATCGCGGAGATCATCGAGGAACGCCGCGACGACCTGGCACAGACGTTGACCCTGGATCAGGGCAAGCCGCTGGTGGCCGAAGCCTACGACGAGGTCGATGAGCTCGTCGCTTACTTCGAGATGGCGGGCGCCGACGTGACCCGGCTGGACGGGGCCATGCCGCCATCGGTAGACGCCGACAAGCGCGTCATGCTCTACAGGGTTCCGCGGGGGGTGGTCGGCGTGATCTCACCGTGGAACTGGCCCTACACCATGCCGGCGGAGCTGATCGCGCCGGCGCTCGCTTGCGGCAACGCGGTCGTTTGGGCGCCCGCCTCCTCGACGTCCGTCTGCGCCGTGAAGCTCGCCGAGTGCATCGTCGACGCCGGACTGCCATCCGGGATCTTCAACATGATCACCGGCCCCGGTCCTGTCGTCGGGGACGAGGTGGCGGCCAACCCTGGCACCCAGGCGGTCGGTTTTATCGGCTCCACCGAGACCGGGCAGATGGTGGCCGCACGTGCTGCCGGCAAGTCTCTGATCCTCGAGATGGGGGGCAACGGGCCGATGGTGATCCTGGACGATGCCGACCTCGAGGCCGCCGCGGAGGCGAGCCTCACCTCCGCCTTCCTCGGCGCCGGTCAGAGCTGCACCGCAGGGGAACGGTTCCTGGTGCACGAGAGGGTCTACGACGCCTACCTCGAAAGGCTCGGCCGTGCGATCGAGCGCGGGATCAGGCTCGGCGATCCCTTCGACCCGATCACCACGCTCGGCCCCCTAAACAACGAACCGACGGCCGAGAAGATGGACCAACACATCTCCGACGCGCTCGCGGGCGGCGCAGAGTTGGTCTCCGGCGGGGCCCGCGCCGAGGGTTTCCCTACGGATCTCTACTACCGCCCGACGGTGCTCAGCAACATCACCGCCGGGATGCGAGTCTCGAGGGAAGAGACCTTCGGACCGATAGTCCCGGCTACCGTCATCGGCGACGAGGAGGAAGCCATAAGGGCCGTCAACTCCTCCCCCTACGGCCTGCTCTGTGCGGTCTTTACCCGGGATCTGGCGAGGGGCTTGCGCTTCGCCGAGGCGGTGAGGACCGGCTGGGTCAACATAAACGCCTCATCCAACCACTGGGAGAGTCACCTCCCCTTCGGCGGGCGAGCGGGATCCCACTCTGGCGTCGGACGCGTTGGAGGACGCTACGCGATGGAGGCCTTTACCGAACTCAAGACCGTCATCGTGAGCCTGTGATCAAGGCCCCCCGTCTACCTCCTCTGGCAGGTCGTACCAGCGTTTACGATCGCCTATCTTCGCGCGCATCTTCCACCCGAAGGTCTTCGGCTCTTCCTCGATGCGCGCGAGCAACGCCCCGACGCGTTCCGTGATGCGCTCCTTGTTCTCGTCTTTCAGATCGAAGCGCCCCAGGTAACCGTCCAGGGCCTTGAGGTTGGCCGTGAAGGTGCGCCACAGGCCCCAATCGGAGGCGCACAGTTTGGCGATTTGGGCAGCGTTAATCGTGTCTCCGTCCTGTTCGTCCACGGCATGGTCGTGCAAAAGGGCGAGGGCGTCGCCGACATCTTTCTCGTTGAGCTCGATGATCTGAAGCTTCGTAAGCAGTAGCTCGGCGAGCGGAACGGTCAGCGGCTCCATGGCCATACGGTCACCGAAGGGGATCTCGTGGCACATCCTGAAGTTGCCGACAAGGACATCGACCTGCCTACCGTGCTTCTCGTCGAAGTAGAGCAGCCGCTCCCGGCCGTACATCGTGTTGAACCGCGACTGCGGAACGTACCCCAGGGACTCGAAGAACCGCTGCGCCTGGGAGGACTTGCCCTTCTGCGTGATCCAATCCAGGTCGGCGTACTCCCGCTCGAAGGCGGGCTCCAGGCCGTCGTGCGCGCGCACCTTTATGGCCACCCCCCCGAGCAGGCGAAGCGCCACGTCCCTGCTCTCGGCCTCCTCGGCGACCCGCACGGCCTCCTCGACCATATCGGCCCTGATATCGTTCGTGCTCTGCTCTTCGCTCGTCACTACTACTCCTCCTGCGCGTTCTTTGCGGCTTCGATCCAGGGCCGCACCAGTTCCCTGTTCTCTTTCACTTCGAGCCACCGTCTGACGCCCTCCTCGGGATCTTTGGCCTCGTTTATGGCAAGCTCGAGGCTGCCTACCTGGTCCTCGTCGAGCCTCATGGCGTTGATGAGCGCGTAGGCTGCCGGCTCACGCCCGGAGAATCCTTCTCGCGTAACCGAATGCAGCGTCTGGGGGGCGTCCACCGACCCCATCGCGTTCTTCGGGTCGGAGAGGTAACGAAACTCGTACTCCTGGTTCATCCAATGCGGCGACCAAGCGAGGAACACAAACGGCTCTTCCATGCCGTACGCCTGCTCGAGCTCGGCAAGCATCGCCGGCGTGGTGGCCTCGACGAGGCTGGATCTCAGGTGGTACCGCGGAACAACGTCGGTCTCGATCCTCTTCATCAGCACAGCGCCGGGCTCTATGCCCGTGATCATGTCGGTCCCCGAAGAATCCAGGTCGGAGATACTGCGCACATCTTGCATGTAATCGGGGACGGCGATTCCGTACCTGGTCGGGTCGACGTACCACGGCTCTTTGGAGACCTCGATCCGGCCCTGCCCCCCCTCCACGAACTGCTCGTGGTTCGGCATCCAGGCATCCAGGAAAGCATCGGTTTCGCCCTCGATCAGGTCCCGGTAGACGGCCCCGACGCCGTCGGCGAGCTTGAGCTCGACGTTCTCGTAGCCGAGCTCCTCCTCGAGTAGTACCTTAGTCAGGTTGGAGTTGGCCACGTTCTCGTCCCAGCCCAGGTAGCCGAGCGTGAGATCCCCGCCGCCACCCAACCCGCACCCCGCACCAAGGGCCCCTGCTATCAGCAACAGGACACAGGCCTTCAGCAAAGCCAGGAGCGGCCCGACCGGACCCATTCTTTTCGGCGGACCGTTCGCCCCTTTCGGACGACTGCCTCTTCCTAAACTGTGATCAGCCTCCGCGGCCTCTCCTTCGTCAGCCTGCAACGCAGGATCGCACGCCCCGCAGCTCATACCCCTCCCGCGGCAAAAACTAAAACGCATGCAACCCTCGCGTCCCCATCACCCGACCAGGGCGCGAGTACCGCTGAATCATACGTCGTTCCAGACCTCCGTTCAACTGAAACATGCGCCCCAGACACCAGATGCGTCCGAAGTGCAGGCCCCCTCTAGCACAGTGTGTGGACTGGGAGATCCCCGGCCCCGACCCGGTGGTAAGCATGGCCATCGCGCGTTAAACTGTTGGCGCTTTGCGCCTGTAGCTCAGGGGATAGAGCAGCGGTTTCCTAAACCGCGAGTCGGAGGTTCGAATCCTTCCAGGCGCGCTCTTAAATTACCTGCAAATCGTAGGAAAGCAAAAACGCCCCGATTGCACACCGGGGCGTCTCTACAGTAATTGTACAGTAGTTTGGGGCTAACCTAGCGCAGCCTCCATCGCGTCCGCAGTGGTGTTGCCCATGTCGGGCAACACGTGGCTGTAGACATTGAGGGTAAGGCTTATATCGGTGTGCCCCAAAAGTTCCTGCACGAACTTGGGATTTACGCCCTGCTTTAGCAAGAGTGTGGCGCAAGTGTGCCGCAGGTCGTGAAAGCGAGTGCTCTTCGGGAGCCCGGCGCGTTGGAGCGTGGCTTTGAAAGCGCGGTTGAGGTTGCCACCCCACAATGGAGTGCCAACTGTTGAGGGAAATACAAGCCCCTGCTCCTGCCAGAGGTCGGCCTTGTATATCCGCTCCTCTAGCTGGCGCCTGCGGTGCATTCTGAGAGCCGCCACAGCACTCTGGGTGAGCCGTATGTTGCGTCCCTTGCCACTCTTGGGAGCCTCGAAGATGTGGCCACCCTTCGGCTCGGAGCATGTGCGCCGGACCTGGAGCATTCCGGCTTCGAGGTCCAGGTCATCCCATTTGAGTCCCTGTAGCTCGCCCCGGCGAAGCCCGGCGGTAACGGCGACGATGTATAGTGCCTCCAGGCGGTCGCCACTCGCAGCGTCAAACAGCACCCGAATTTGCTCGCGGTTCAGAGGTCGTATCTCCTCTCCTCGGCGCTGAAGGCCGCCGATAGCGCGAGGGTATCGAGGCGGAAGTCGCGCCGCTGGAACCTGCCCTTGCCCAGGTAGCCCCACTCGGCGAAGGTGATCGGCCGGCGATCGTGCGTTTGCATGGCGAGCGCGTCGCCGTGCACGAGGTTCTGCGCGAGCACGTAGGACGCCGCGCGGTAGAGGTCGTCCGACGCGTCCAGATCCAGGTACGCGGCGAGGATCTCCAGCAGGTTCGCGCGGCACTCCGCGACGTTGTCCGCCAACAGCTCTATCCCGTATGTGCACATCAATGCGAGAAGGGCGTAGTGCCGCTTCTCGAAATCGGCCCTCCCGAACTTCAGCTCGACGCCCGCGAGCTTTCGCCGCAGGACCTGGACGAGGAAGTTCCCGCTTCCGCACGCCGGCTCCAGAACGCGGGAGTCGATGCGCTCGGCTTCGTCCTTCACGAGGTCGAGCATCGCCTCGACCATCCAGGCGGGAGTGAACACCTCTCCGTGGTCGGCGATACGTTGTTTGGACCTGCCAAGGCTCATGGATCAACCTCGAACGCGAGCTGGGCGCCCCTCTTCTTGGGCTTGGGGATCGGGACAAAGTATGAACTGGAGCGCCTGTCCTCTACGACCTCGCCGGTTATCCTTTCCTCCGAAAAGCGGAAATGACGTGTAGGCTCCTTGTAAGGTGAGTTGAGAACAGGATTCTCTATTACCTCCACTAATCATCCCTCCCCATCCCGCTTTCAAAGAGAGTCTGCATCATAAAGCAGATCGGCATCGCGTGGTAGGGTAGCCGTCGTGACCATTTCCTTTTCCCATAAGCACCGGAGAACCGTTCCGGTGTTGCCAACTTGCCTTATGATTTCGGCAAAAAGACGGGAGAAAAATTCCTATGGGCGGCGTAGGCTCCGGCAACTGGTACAGGTACGACAAGAAGACTACAGCAGGCGAAACCCACAGCGGCCTCTCCTCCATCAAACGTTACGCTAGGATGGTCCCTTTCATCGTCAACTTAGGGCAAGGACAACCGACGTCAAGAGATGAGGGTCGTTGTGCTTCTCTACCGGGCCCAACTCCCTCCCTTCAGTGTAAAAACCCGCCCATGGCACATCCGGGTTAACAGATTGGCGAAGCCGCTTGAGTAGCTGCAGCTTCACCTGCTCACGGAACATCAATTTGCCTCTGGTCGAACACTCAAACTGGAAGACAAGCTTCGGTTGGGCACCTCCGAGCTGCTCCTTGATCTGGGCGGCCATCCGATCGAGCCCAGCGGTGATCTTCTCCTTATCTCGGCTCGAGAACCAGATACTCGTGCCCTCAGTGACCTCCGTTTGTACGGTCACAGAGCCGTCGGTCAGATTCAGTTGAGGTACGCCTCGAACAATGTACTCCTCGTCTTTCATGTAGCTGGGGGCTTTGGAAGTGAGTGCAAGCGAGTAGGCATACCGGGACCAGTCGCGCTTGTCGGCGAGGGCACCCTCTGGTAGGTACTCATTTAGTACTTCTGTAGCGGGTTTACCATCGATCTCATAGATGACGTTTCCTTGGGAGCGCGTCACCTTCCGCTCGCCACCTATTGGGATCAAACTGTGGCTGAGAGCCCAACTAGCTCGTGCTCTACCTGAGAGCAGCGCGTAGGAGACCCCATCGGAGACGACTTCGTCGTCGCAGTACTGATAGGTTGGCTCCCCAAAAATGTAGTTGTTGCCAGCTCCCCCACCCCACATGGGGAGGAACCGCTCGCTCGAGAGGGTTCCCTCCAGCCCTGCAAAGAAGTGCTCGAGGGACAGGCTGACCCCATCCGGGAAGACGAACAGGCCAATGGTCTCAGCAGATAGGTGGGGCAGCAGGTCTTGGGCTACCCGCTTTCCGGCGTCGCGGGGGTCGGCCCTAAGTCCCGCCGCTAATCCGTTCATCCAGTGCAGCTCGTCTGAAGAGATCGCCGTCACGACTACCGAGAAATTAGATTCATCGGCGTCGTCTCCGTTTATCGTACCCTCCGCCGAACAACCTGTGAGGGGTGCACCTCTGGTAGTCTCCCGGACCGCCCGCACCAAGGAGCGCTGGTCGTATCCTATCGAGCCGAACATGAAGACGAAGTCCGGTTTAGCGACCCCCGCCTTCAGTAGTGCCTGCTCGGCGGCCTCACGACCTGCGACGCTGGGATTGTGGTTTCGACTCATGCCGACTCCGGCTTTGGTAACCATGGACGTAGACCTCCTGTTTGTCACGAACATATCTTAGCTTAGGAAGGGTTGAGCAGCATCTCTCAGTGAGAGTCTTTGACCTCACCATAAGGCAGACCACCGGTATTCTCCTCCGTCTCTGCCGCTTAGGAGCCGTAAAAGGGCGTGCCCACAGTGCAAGGCATGACATTGGCGTGCATACGGGTCAATGTCATCGCAATCCGCTGTAGGGTTAAGGAAACGGGTGTTTGTTAAATGAAGAAACTAAGAGTCAGCAAGGCGGGTAAGCGTAATGACGTATGTGTGCATTGTGGTGATTGTCGAGTAATTTAGTGAAGAAATGAAACTACTGAAAATACATCTGGGTGGCCGCGCCAGCTTTCCCAACCCCCGGCTTTTTAGGGACCCCCCACCCCCGCCGAGGAGGCCTCACGCCGGAGGAGGGGCCCGCTGCCGAGGAGGACATGCTACTCATCGTATACGAGTTTGATCTTGACGGGAGCACCGTTTGCACCTGATAGCTCTGCCCTCTCGAGGTATCCACGGTCTTTAGCTTGCGTTTTCAAGTAAAAGCACACTGCCCACGCCTCACGGTCCTCGATAGCGCGGTATAGCGAACTCTCGGCGCTATCTGTAACAGCCTCTCGCATGTCTGCTTTGGCTTTTGCTACCTCGGGGTACTCTGCCAAGTACTTACGTATGGTGTCCCTCGAGCATCCTAGGTTGCGTGCTGCTGGCGCTATTAGTCCACGTGAGACCTCGAGCGCGTCGATTATCTCCTGTGGTGTGTACTTGTGGTACGTGGCCACATGCGAGCGCTCAGCCTTTACCAATTCTGTCATGCTTTCCTTTCTTTTTTCGAGGTGGCGAAAGTGTCTATTCTGCTAATGAGTAATCAACTCTGATTGCTCGACGCCGAGCGTCCGGGCGAAGCTCACGCGGGCGTCGTGGCGACGGGTTATGAGCCTGTCCGGCTCGGCCTCCACGGCCTCGCCCGGTGCCACAGGGCTTCCGAGATTGCGGTTCAGGGGCGCCCCGATTGGTTTGTCGTCTATCAACTACTGCCTCCTACTACAGACTAATGTTTGTGCCTGCATTATGCCCCGTTTCAGCGAAGGATTCATCTTTTTCAGTATGGCCCGTGAGGACCGTGGTAAATAGAGATTCACGCCGCCCCCTCCAACTCCGCCTCGACGGCATCCAGCGCTGCGGCGAGGCCGTGTCCTAAGATACGCTCTACCTCCCGGAGCCCGGACCCCGGCGCCGGTGGCCATACCCCGCCAGCCCACTCGTTCAGGAAGTCCATCAGCTCGCCACGCTGCGCCCTGATGCTTGCGGGCAGCGGACCGGTGAGCGGCTGCGGCCCTCGTATCCCCAGCTCGCCCTTCTCCACGCGAGCGGTGTACTGGCCGAGGGTCAGACACCGGAGAATCTGCGGCGTCGTTTGCGACTTCAAAAGGTTTCCTCCCACGATTCGAGGTCGAAGAACCCTTCCTCCTGGCCGGTGTCGCCCCCGGTGCCAGCAGGTGCCACCCTATAGGGTGGCACCTGCGGCACCTCGTCTGGGGCCGGTGCCATGTGGTCCCGTGGCACTCGTTTGGCACCTGTGGCACCTTTGAGGTAATAACGCCCGTTTTGCAGGAAGATCCGGCTTTTCACGCCTTTGCTGCGTTTGGCACGGTAGAACGAGGTCCGCGAAACACTCATACCAGAGGCCGCCTTCTCCCATTCGGCGGTCGTGGCACCTTTCTCTTCGAGTGACCCGAGGGCCTCAAGGGTGATTCGGGCGGACTTCGTTAGGCCGTCGTCCCCCTTGGCCTCGATGGTTCCCAATGAACGGGCGAACACAAAACCATCTTCGCCCCCGCCCACGGAGAACCCGATGTTGTCGGGCAGCCATCCCTCGCGGTCCTTCTCGCGGTGGATGACGATACGCCCAACCGTGTCCCGGTCGAAGGGTAGTGGGTTGCGGAGCGCCCACATCACGTCGACCTCGTCGCGCTTCCGGCTCGAGCCCCGCGAGCTGACGCCCTCTTTCGGGACATGGTCCAGGAGTAAAACCGTGGTGCCCCGGCTGCGCGCCGGGTGCGCGTAGTGAGTTGCCCAAGTGGAGACGTCGTTGGAGGAGTTCTCGTCCAGGCCGTTGGCGGCCAGAAAGCCGATAAGGGAGTCGAACACCACGAGGGCCGGTTTCACCTCATCCAGGGTGTTCTCGTAGTCCAGAAGCCCCTCTTCCGTCGTGGGGAGCTCTGGGTAGAAGGAGCAGTAGAGCAGCTCGTCTACCTTTTCGGGGTCTGCCCCTAGGGCTTCCAGGCGCTCCGCCATGATACGGTGTCCGTTCTCCCGGTCGAATATCAGGACCCTCAAACCTTGCTCGAGGACGCGCAGGACGAGCCACAACATCAAAAACGTCTTTCCCGTGCTCGCCGCGCTATAGAGGGAGTGAACCTTGCCCGCAAGAAGTACGTCCTGCACCAACTCCTCCGGCGGCTCGACGCCCTCGCGCATTATCTTGCCGAGCAATACCCGGTCCCGTAACGCGGGCACCTTGTCCTGGTCGACGTTGGCCTCTGGGGCATCCCGGAGTTGTCTCACGAGGGCCTTGACCTCCTCGCGGTCGCCGCTCCGGACGGCGGGGTGGTCGGCGGCATCGGGCCCCTTCACGCTCTCCGGTGGGTCGGTCCACTCGTAGAGTTGGACCGACGCGGCCACGCCTCGCAGGGCGCACACGAGGCGTTCTGCGTGTTTCTGGCCCAGGGGGTCTCCGTCTCCCCACACGACCACGGGACGCCCTCGCAAGACTTCAAGGGCTGGCGCGTCGGGTATCAACTTTGCACCGCACACGGTCCCCACGGCCCTAATGTTGCAGGACCGTAGGGCGGTGGCCGGCGTCTCCCCTTCGCAAAGTACGACCCGGTAATTTTTTGGCCAGTCCGCGAGGAATTCGGAGCCGAACAGGGGCATGGCGGCAGGGCTTATGTCGCCCTGGCTGTATCGACCGTTCGGCAGCTTCCACTTGAAGCTCTTTGCGTCCGGCGTCTCGGGGTCCTCCCAGCGCTCGTGAATGCCGCACAGCCGCCCGGCTTGCCGGGGGCATCGCTACTAGACTAGTTACTCGATCTACCTGTTCTGTTCACCTCCTACTTCCGTTGCCGAGATGCTTCCTGTTTACATCCGAGGGAGCAGTCTTGGCGTCCCGACGGGATGTGGTGAAGTTCTCGCCGCAGATCTCCCAGACCTTCTGCCTGTCACCACCAACCATCCTGATTACACCCTCGCCGACGACTTCGGAAGCCCTCCGTAAGGCCTCTAAGCATTCCTCGCGTGCGGCGGGCAGCAGATCCTGGTCTGTCCATGGGCCGCGCCGGGTCATTACGAGGCGTGCGCGCAGTCACCACTTTCGGCTGCCAAAATAGTGTTCCTCCTCAGTTGTACGAAATGTCTGGGTATGGCTCACGGAAGCAAGTAGTGCCGATGCTAAGAAGGAAAGTGAAGCTCGCCGATCTGCCTCAAGGCGCAAAGAGGTAGCGTAGGTATTTTAGGCCGTTGGTTTGACGGTTTCAAGATCCGTAACGCCCGGCGCTGGTTTTCGCTAACGACGTTCAACGCCCTCGAACATAGCGTCTAGCTAACCTAGTCCGCACTACGAAAAGGCAAAAACGAGCTCGCTGTGCGCCATCCAGCTTGCTTCTCGCCCTTGATCAGCGAAGTGCCCAGAAGGGGAATGCTGCGAACTTCCGTTTTACGCAGTTCTCGGAACTTCGTTCTAGGGGCTACTAGAATATTCGCCTGGGGCGCGTCGAGATCGGGGCGTCGGCGTTCGTCTCCCGCTTGACGCCGCGGGCGCCCTGGTAGTACCGTGCGTCTGTGGCCCGTCCTCCCGCCTTTATCGATCACATAATCATCCGGGTCGCCGACCTCCCGCGCTCCCTGGAGTTCTACCGGGCGGCCTTGGAGCCGTTGGGGGCCGAGGTGACCGACATACCCGGGCCGCCGGAGTCGTGGGGACCCGCCGTGGTCCTGGGGCCGCCGGACGCCGAGGACCTGGCGCTCGTCGAGGGGGAGCCAGCCAGCCCGCTCCACCTCGCCTTCGTCGCCCCGGACCCCGAGGCGGTGGACGCCTTCCACGCCGCCGCCCTCGCCAGCGGGGGGCGTGATAACGGGCCCCCAGGCCTGCGCGAGCGCTACAACCCCCACTACTACGCCGCCTTCGTCATCGACCCCGACGGGCACAACGTCGAGGCGCTCTTCCAAGGCCCCTAGCCGCGGGCGCCAGCCCCGGCCCTATGCACTGAAGTTCCGCTAAGACTCATTCTGCGAACTTCGCGTGTACGCAGTTCTCCGAAGTTCGCAAAGAAAATTGTGATAAATACTGCATTTGAGTGATGTGCCAACCCCCATGGGAGGAGTATGGTGGGTTCGTTACGTGGACAAGGACTCCACGTAAAGCCGCAGGACCGCTACCTGCGGTTCTCCTAGAGAAGGGGTAGCTACCCTACAGTAGTCACGCGCAGGCGCTCCGGCGCCGCGAGAAAGGCAAACCCGCTGTGAGGCGGGGGCGCAAAGCCTATGGGCCTGCTCTTAAAAGCAGAGAGCAGGTAGCCGGGCTACCGAACGGCGGTGGGGTCTGATCACTAGCTCTTAAGGGCTCCACCCTTTAGCACAGAGAAAGGAGTGGGGCATATATGAGGCGCACCCTAATGTTGTTGAGTACGATGGTGCTAACCATATCGCTGGCTGGCGGGCTGGCGCTGGTGGCGCTCTCGCCTGCGGCGAGGGCGGATGGGGACTGCCAGCCCTCGGGGAGCGAAATGGTGTGTACCTTCAACTTCATCGGAGAGGCCCCCCAGCGCTGGGAGGTTCCCCCAGGGGTCACACAGGCCACCTTCGAGGTCTCCGGTGCCCAGGGCGGCAGTGATGCACGCCATACCGCCCAGGGCGGGGTTGGTGGCATGGCGCGTGCGACGATCGACGTAACCCCCGATGATACGCTCCAGGTCACCGTCGGGGGCGCAGGCGCCGATGGTATCATCGGCGCCCCAAATGCCATTGTCGCCGGCGGCGCAGGCGGTTTCAACGGCGGCGCGGCTGGCGGCAGCGCCGACGGGCGGACCGGCGAAAGCGGAGAGAGCGGAGGCGGAGGCGGAGGGGCCTCGGATATCCGCTTCGACACCGACGACTCCGGCGCCTTCGCGCTTGCCGAGCGGATCATCGTCGCAGGCGGCGGTGGTGGCGCAGGAGGTTCTGCCAACGGCGGAGTTATTGGCGGCGGAGGTGGCGGCGCAGGCGGAGGCAGTGAAGGCGGAGGCGGCGGTGATGGAAGTCCGTTCGGCTCATTCCCAAACGGCCAAGGCGGGTCAGGCGGCAGCGCCTCCTCCGGCGGAGTGGGCGGAGACCCCGGCGTCGTCTGGGTCTTCGCCAGCTGCACCAAAGGCTTAGATGGCACGTTGGGCGTCGGTGGCGTCGGGGGCGAGTGCCGCGGTTTTGCTGGCGCTGGTGGCGGTAGCGGTGGCGGTGGCGGTGGCGGCGGCTACTACGGCGGCGGCGGCGGCGGTGGCGGCGGTTTCCGAGGCGGAGGAGGCGGTGGTGGAAGCGGCTACTTTGACCCTCAGGCGAGCGACGTAGAGTTCAAGAGCAGCGAGCACCTAGGCGACGGGCTGGTGACGATCACCTACACGCCACCAGACTCCACTGCGCCAACGGTTTCCTCGATCAACCGTGCTAGCTCCAACCCGACGAATACGACGGGCAATGTGGACTGGACGGTCACCTTCAGCGAGAACGTAACTGGTGTCGACACAGGCGACTTCGCCCTCGTAAATAGTGGTCTCGGTGGTTCACCGACGATCTCGAGCGTCACCCAGGGTGCGAACGCGTCCGTCTACACGGTTACGGCGAGCTCGGGCACCGGTAGCGGCACTCTCGGGCTGAACCTCAACGACGACGACTCGATCGCCGACGGGGCAGGCAACAAGCTCGCTGGTAACGGCAGCTTCACCGGCGAGGTCTACACCATCGACCGTGCGGCACCGACGGTGACCAGCGCCGCCGTCAAGGGCGCCGCTCCGGACTTCACCGGCGCCACCAACTACGTGGCCGACACGTGGACGAACAAGGACGTCCGCGTGACGTTCACGTGCGCTGACACCGGCGGCAGCGGCCTCAACTCCGCTTCAGGCAACGACGTGCAGACCTTCACCACAGAGACGAGCGGGACGACGGCAACCTTTAGCGGCACCTGCGCGGACAACGCCGGGAACTCCGCCGCGGGTGCGACCTTCGGCCCGATCAAGATCGACAAGACCGCTCCGAGCGTGACGAGCACCTTCCCCGGTAACGGGCGGGAAGTTGGCCCCGCAGCCAACATCAGGGCCACCTTCTCTGATGAGATGCTGCCTGCTAGCGTCATGAATGCCTTCAAGCTCTTCAAGAAGGGCTCCACAACCCGGATAGCCGCTACGGTTACCTACGACGCGGCAACCGATACGGCTACCCTCAACCCCGCCAACAACCTAAGGAGAGGAGCAACCTACAAGGCGGTGGTGAGCACGGTAGCAACGGATAAGGCTGATAATCGGCTCGACCAGAACAGCTCTAAGTCCGGCCTACAGCAGAAGGTGTGGTTCTTCGAGATAGACGAATAGAGAACCAGCAGAGCACTCAAGAGCTCCATTGTATGCGGAGGACCAAGGCTTAGCACAGGCCCCGGTCCTCCGCCTTCTGTTCTGGCCCTTATTCACCCAAGTGCGTGGAATAAGAGTTCTCGGTAGTTCAAGTTCGTGAGTACGGAATTCTCGGAAGTCCACATCCAGCATGTGGGCGGCCCCACGGCGCTCAGACGGTCCAGCTTTTCAGGTGCTTGGCAGCGGTGCCGTTGTTGCCGAGTTGGTAGACGCTGATACCGGATGGGGAGAAGGTGAGGTCCTCGAAGGGCTCGGCTTCGATCTTCTCCAGATCGTCGAGCTTGGCGAGGCCGAGGGTAACGTGAGCGATGAAGTTCTCGGCGCTGTGTTCGGGGACGTAGTGCTCGATGTAGTCGATCGTGTCCTGGTTGATGTGGGGTTCGGCCTCGGTGCGCACGTAGGCCTCTGCTGTGCCGCCGCTCTCGGTGAAGGGCCGGACGGCGTCGATCAGCTTGGCCTGAAAGGCGAGCACCTCGGGGGCGGGGACGACCACGATCGCGGTCAGGCCGATGCCAGGGCTCGTGGCCAACGCCATGTGCCTGAGTTCGACCGCAGTGAGTGTCAGGGCGGCAACGTCGACCGATTCGAGCACGCCCTGCACGGCGTCGAAGACCTGGTCGAGGTCGGCGCTGCGCACATAGCGCTGCAGTGTCGTGATGTGCGGCCGGTGGTGCTCGTCGAGCTCGAACCCGCTCGGCACGCTCTCCAACAGCCTGGCGTTGAGGGCCTCGGCCCGCGAGATCATCGTCTGGTCGGGGTCCATGAGGATGTCGATGGCGGTCAGGTTGGGCATCTCGCGCGATCTCCTAGAAGACGGCCTTCCAATCGTCCTTGACGCTCACGACGGTCCAGCCGCGCTCCTTGCCCACGGCGAGCGCTTTCTCGGCCGCGTTCGTGTAGGCATACTCGCGTTCGGCGTCGTCGTGATTAATCAGCAGCGCGAACCGCGCTTCCTCGAGCATCTCGATGTCCACATCGGCGTTGCCGCCCGCGAAGAGCGGTAGGCGACCGGTACTGGCGAAGATGTGCTCCGGCTTGCCGGGGCCGAGAGCGATCCCGCCTAGGACCGTCTCTTGGCGCAACAGCTTGCCGTCCTTGTACCCGAACTCCGCAGCGGTACCGATCACGTTCTCCCTGAAGAGGCCCCAGGTCCCCTCGGCGATGACACGCATGAAATCACGACCGCCGCCCGAACAGACGAACACCCGGTATTCGTTCGCCCTAAGGAACTCGAACAGCTCGAGCATCGGCTTGTAGACCAACTCGGTGTAACTCACCCCGAACTTCTCTTGCTTGACCGTCGAGAAGAACTCGAGCACCTGGGCATCGAACTTGTCGGGCGTCGTGCCCTTCCAGGTCCGCGCGACCGCCTGCTCCAAGTCAAGGATCGCCTTGGGGTCCTGCTCGGCGACCTTCGAGAAGAACTCAGTGTCCTTCTCGACGATCGCCTTGTACGGCTGTTGGCCGGCCAATGACGGGTCCTCCTGCGCCGCCCCGGCGAACGCACGAAACATGAAAGCGACCTGCGGCGGGGCGGGCTTCTCAACCCACAGCGTCCCATCGTTGTCGAATGTCGCGATACGGTCCGCGGGCTCCACGAAGTCCGCGCCTTCGGTGACCGTTGCCGCGACGAAATCCGTAATCGCTCGCTTCGCAGCGGTATCGTTCCAGCTTGGAAGTGCCTGATCGCGCACCGTCACAACCTACGTCCCCGTTCCCGTCTGGACATCGTACCCGTACCCTCGAATCGTACCATCGAACGGCTCCAGCGCGGCCTCGAGGCGAGCTATTCACCCGAGTGCGTGGAAAGGGCGTTCTAAGAAGTTCGTTCTGGGCCCTAGTTGAGGTCTTCCAGCAAGGCCACGACTACGGTGCGCAGGCAGAACCTACACCCTTCGGGCCATTTTCGTCCGCAACGGGCGAAAAGGCGTTGCCTTTGCTATTCATCCGGGTATTCAAATGAACAGCCTTCGGTGATCCGAACGAGGGCTTGCTTGATCGGCAAGGCCCCGCGCCACACTGGGGCGAGCCGCGGTTCGACGAACCAAGGGACGAGAACCAACGACGCTCGAATATGCGGGAAAAGGAGCGCAGGTGTTGAGAGTGGACCACAAGGCACGCTACCCACACGTCGCCGACGAGGACCTGATGGTGCTGGTGGGTGGGGGCGATACCGATGCCTTCGCTGCCCTCTACGATCGCCATTCCCGCAGCGCCTACTGGCTTGCCCACATGCTCACCGGCGAGAAGCAGGCCGCAGAGGACCTGAGCCAGGACGCCTTCCTCAAGATCTGGCGCTCGGCGGAGAGGTACCGGCCAGAGCGTGGCAGCGCCAGGACCTGGATCCTCTCGGTGGTCCGCAACCAGGGCATAGACCAGCTGCGCGCCAGCGCCAGTCGCCGCAGGGCGCAGGAGAAGGCCGAGGCATCGGCACCCAGGTACGAGCCAAGCGAGGCTTTCGCCCAGGCCTGGGGTGACGTCCGCCAGGGTCGGGTGCGCGAAGCGCTCGATGCTTTGCCGAAGGTCCAACAGCAGGTCCTGGAGCTAGCCCATTTCTCCGGTCTGACGCACATGGAGATAGCAGAGCGCCTCCAGCTGCCGCCTGGCACCGTGAAGGGGCGCCTGAGGCTCGGGCTGAAAAAGCTGCGCAACAACACCGAGCTTCGGGATGTAGGGCAGGGTAGGCTTTGCTCACGCCCTTCTACCCGCCATACCCGCGCACCGGTACCCTATTCACCAGAGTGCGTGGAATATAGATTCTGCGAACTTCGGATGTACGCAGTTCTACGAAGTTCGCTACCCGCAAGCAACCCCAAGCAACAGCAAAGATACGCTGTTTGGGCGTTGTGCCAGAACGCACAATTTTGGTACGGTGCCTCCCAAGAGCAGGCAGAGGCCAAGAACCGCGTCCCGCACAGAAGGTGGGCACCTAGGGGCGTGGGGAGCCAGTGGTGCAACCGGCTGCCGCACGACATATAAGGAGGTTGCGCTTATGAAGCGCATCATCTTGTTGGTTACGGTGGCGGCGCTGTTGGCGGCGATGCTCGCCCTTGCGGGGGTGGCTTGGGCCAAGAGCACTGCTCAGCCAGTGGACCCACCCAAGCAGGTTGCTGAACTACGCCAGCAGTTCGAGGGGCTTTCCATAAAACAGATCTTGGCCCGGAGGTACGTGCCTGAGAGCCCGTGCGTTCCGAACCCTAATGGTCCAGGGGCTATGGGTATTCACGCTATAAACCACAAACTCTTGCAGGCTCAGTTTCCAAAAGGAAAGATGGACCCTGAAAAACCGCCCGTACTCTTGCTCGGTCAGAAAGGCAAGGTGATAGGTTTGGAGTGGGAGGCTGCAGATGTAGGGCAGGGACCGATGAAGATGTTCGGGCAGACCATCAAGCTTCAGCCGGGACACCCAGGCGTACCGGACCCTCACTACATGCTGCACATCTACTTCAAGCCTCACGGCAAGGTGTTGTTCGGCACGAATGCCAAAACAGCGTTTGACCCAAAGCGTAGCTGTCGCGTCGGAGCTAGCAGCTAGTAGACCTCGTAGCCCATCCGAGGGGAGGGGAGCCTGCGCCCCCTCCTCTCACCCAGCCCTATTCACCGGAGTGCGTGGAATTAGATTTCTGCGAACTTCGCCCAAACGGCGTTCTCGAAAGTTCGGGTCCCAGCCCGACGCCTCTCCTGGTAGCGTAAGATGTTCGTAAGTTCGGACGAGATCTAAAGGAGAATCGCCATCATGGCTCAGGCAAAGAGCGACGGGCTGCAGCTGCTTCGGGCCATCAACGCAACCCAAGCCCACAGCCAAGAGGGGGCCAGGGTGGACCCAACCAGGGCCGCGCACGAGGCCGGGCTAGACGTAGGCGATGTCGGCTCAGAGCGTTACCACCACGCCTTGGGCTACCTTCTCGAAGAGGGCGCGTTGCTGGGGGACGAGCACACGGCGACCGAGGCGGGCGCCGAGCAACACCACGGCTACGCACTCTACTTCTTCACCCGGCGGGTACTGAAGCTGCTGGAAGGGTAGCAAGAGGAGCGTGGAGTTCGACGCTAGGGAAGAGAGAGAACGCATGCCAGAGAAGGTGCTCTTGGCGACGGATGGTTCGAAAGACGCAGCCTTGGCGGCCCGGGCGGCGGTAGACGTGTGCGAGGGCACGGGAGCAGAGCTGCACGTCGTGCACGCTTGGCACTCCGTGCCTACCGCTCGCCTTGGGGCCTTCATGCGGGCCGAGTCGAAGAAGCTGGGCAACGAGCATCTAGAAGAAGGAGTGAAGAGGGTAGAGGGTGCCGGAGGAGTCGTTGCCGGCGCCCTCCTCGTGGAGGGAAGGGCCGCCGATGAGATACTGGACCTCGCCGGGCAGATCGGGGCGGGGCTCATAGTGATCGGCAGCCGGGGCCTGGGTCCCGTGGGTCGCATCGCACTAGGGAGCGTCTCCGAGGCGGTGATACACCACTCCCGCTGGCCGGTCCTGGTGCTGCGTGGCGGCGAGGATTCGTGGCCACCCGAGCGGGTGATCTTCGGGGACGACGGCTCGGAGGCTGCCAGGGCGGCGGGCGACCTCGGGGCGTCTCTTTGCGGACGCCCCGGCGCGCGGGCCCTCGTGCTCCACGCTTACCCGCGGTTGCCGGAGGTGGACGCCGAGGGCCGAGGGTTCGACCCGCGGATCGTGGACGATGAGCTTCGGAGGGCGGAGAAGGCCCTCCTTCAGCGGGCGCGGGAACTCGAAAGCCGCCTCGGCTCGCGCCCGAAGGTTCGGCTGGTGGTGGGCGACGGGGCGGCTTCCCTCCTTGAGGCCGCGGAGGAGGACGCGCCGGAGAGGACCTTACTGGTTGTGGGCAGCCGCGGTCTCGGGGCGATCGGACGAATGAGGCTCGGGAGCGTCTCCACAAAGGTGGTGCACGCGACCAAAGGCCCGGTCCTCGTCCACCCGCCCCTGCG
>CAWKIM010000009.1:0-236944 GCA_963849745.1 uncultured Rubrobacteraceae bacterium
CCCGGCGTGGAGAGATGTGCAACCCGACGACCGCTCGCGCCTGCTCAGACGTCTCGCCGACGCCCTCGAAGGGGAACAGGAGAACCTGGCGCAACTGGAGTCAAAGAACACCGGCAAGCCCATCGGCGACTCCCGCGGTGAGATGGGTATGGTAGCTGAGACTTTCCACTACTACGCGGGGATGCCGGAGCGTCTGCTCGGCGACACCATCCCGGTCTCTGGTGGCGTCGACGTCACGTTCCGCGAGCCGCTCGGCGTCGTAGGGCTTATCGTACCGTGGAACTTCCCGCTCACCATAGCGAGCTGGAAGATGGCCCCGGCCCTGGCGGCGGGCAACACGCTCGTCCTCAAGCCGGCAGAGCTTACGCCGCTTAGCGCCCTGGAGTTCGAACGCATAGCCCTCGAAGCGGGCATCCCCGAGGGCGTCGTCAACGTCGTCGTCGGGCCAGGGAGCAAGGTCGGAAAGCGGCTCGTCGAGCACCCTGACGTCGCCAAGGTCGCCTTCACGGGTTCTACGGAAGTCGGCAAGGGCATCATGGCCGGGGCTGCAAGCACCATAAAGCGCGTCACCCTCGAGCTTGGTGGCAAATCCGCCAACGTGGTCTTCGCCGACGCCGACTTGGAGAAGGCCGCTGCTTCGGCGCCCGTCGCCGTCTTCGGCAATGCTGGGCAGGACTGCTGTGCCCGTTCTCGCATCCTCGTCCAGAAGGGCGTCTTCGACGAGTTCCTCTCGCTAATGGAACCGGCCGTTACGGGGATGCGCGTAGGGGATCCGTTCGATGACGCTACCGAAATGGGGCCCTTGATCTCCGCCGACCACCGCGAGAGAGTCGCCTCCTACGTCCCCGAGGATGCGCCCGTGGCGATCCGCGGCGAGGCCCCAGAGGGTTCCGGGTTCTGGTACCCGCCCGTCGTTCTCGCGCCGGTGGACAACAAAGACAGGGCGGCTGCCGAGGAGATCTTCGGCCCCGTAGTCGCGGTGATCCCTTTCGAAGACGAGGACGATGCCGTAAGGCTCGCCAACGACACCATCTACGGTCTATCGGGTTCGATCTGGACCGAAAACGGCGCCCGCGCCCTCCGCCTAGCCCGTCGCATCGAGACCGGGGTGATCTCGGTCAACTCCAACACCTCCGTCAGGGTCGCTACTCCCTTCGGCGGCATGAAGCAGTCCGGCGTCGGACGCGAACTCGGCCCACACGCGCTCGACATCTACACCGAGGTAAAGAACGTCTACCTTTCCACGGAGGAGGGCTGATATGCCTGGACGCCTCACAGGGAAGGTCGCCGTCATAACCGGCGGCGCCGGCGGCATAGGCCGCGAGACGGCCCGCCGCTTCGCCGAGGAAGGCGCCAGCGTGTGCGTCGTAGATCTGGCAGACGAGCCGGGGCAGGAGGCGGCCTCCGAGATAGACGGCCTCTACGTCCACGCCGACGTAACCGAGGAAGGCGACGTGCAGCGGATGTACCGCGAGACGGCCGAGCGATTCGGGGGCATAGACGTGCTCTTCAACAACGCCGGCATCTCCCCGCCCGACGACGACTCGATTTTGGAGACGGGGCTCGAAGCCTGGGAGCGCGTCCAGAACGTGAACCTCAAGAGCGTCTATCTGTGCTGCAAGTATGGGATACCTCACTTGCTGGATCGGGGCGGAGGGTCGATCATCAACACAGCCTCCTTTGTGGCTGTGATGGGGGCTGCGACATCCCAGATCTCCTACACCGCATCCAAAGGCGGCGTGCTCGCCCTCAGCCGCGAGCTCGGGGTCGAGTTCGCCCGACAGGGGATACGCGTCAACGCGCTCTGCCCTGGCCCGGTGAATACACCGCTTCTGCAGGAGATCTTCGCCAAGGACCCGGAGCAGGCGGAGCGCAGGCTCGTGCACCTGCCGATGGGACGGTTCGCGGAGGCGACGGAGATCGCGGGCGCCGTCCTCTTCCTGGCCTCCGACGACTCCTCCTACGTCAACGCCTCGACCTTCCTGGTTGACGGTGGCCTCTCGGGAGCATACGTTACCCCTGAATAGGAGGTGGTCGACATGAAGAAGGGTCTGTCCAACAGCATCCTCGACGCCATAGGAAGCACGCCGATGCTCGAGGTCGAGGGTATCTACTGCAAGCTGGAGTACCTCAACCCTTCCGGGTCGATCAAGGCCCGCATCGCGAAGTACATGATCGAACGAGCCGAGGACGAAGGACTTCTGAAACCGGGCGATACCATCGTCGAGGCCACGTCGGGCAACACGGGCAATGCCCTCTCGATGGTCGCCGCGGTCAAGGGGTATCGCATGCTCGTCGTAATGCCCGAGGGGATGAGCGGCGAGCGGGTCGCCATAAGCCGCGCCTTCGGGGCCGAGGTGATGGAGGTGGGTCACTTCCACGTCAACGAGGCCCTGGCGAAAGCAAAGGAGCTCGGGCAGGAGCCCGGCTACTTCTGCCCAGCCCAGTTCGAGAGCGAGTGGAATGTGGAGGAGAACAGGACCTGGCTCGGGCCGGAGATACTGGCCCAGCTCCCCGATGGCGCAATCCCCGACGCGATCGTGATGGGCGTCGGGACTGGGGGGACTTTGATCGGGGTTGGCCAGGCCTTCCGAGAGGTGAACCCTGCAGTCAAGCTCTTCGCTATGGAACCCTCGGAGTCTTCGACCATCCTGTGCGGCGAGGTGGGGGACCACCTGATCGAAGGCATCGCAGACGGCTTCGTACCCGGAATCTTCCAGCGCCACGAGAGGCTGGTGAACACGACCCTCGCCGTAGACTCCGGAGAGGCCGTGGAGAGCATGAGGCTCCTTGCCAAAGGCCACGGCCTCTTCGTCGGTCCTTCCAGCGGCGCGAACCTCATCGCCGCCCGCAAGGTGCGCAAAGCTTACCCGGAACTGGAGACCATCGTTACTTTGTTCTGCGACGAAGGTGAAAAATACATCCAGGATCATTTCGCCGAAAAGGTGGAGGTGACCTCGGAGAACTTCGCTTGAGTTGGCGCATCGGCAGCCCGGTCCGATAGTGCCTCACGTCTTCGAGAATGTCGGCATCGGAGGCCGGCGCGCCGTCGTCGAGCGCCTCCATCTCGACGCCGACTACGGGTAGCGTGCCGCCCTTGTGCTATAGTCCGAACGTGCCCGGTGAGGGCCGCGGGAGAGAGTCGTCTGGGTGATGGGGGAGACCCCGTGACGGCCGCCGAAGGTGAAAGGATTGCAAGGGCAATCCGAATCTCTCAGGCAAAAGGACCGCGAGCCGGAGGGCGTCCTGGAGAGTCCGGCACGGACCGGCGCCGACGGGGTAACACTCTCAGGTTTGGGACAGGGCGGAAAATGCAACGCTCACCCGAGACAGGGGGTATAGCCGCGTGGCGCGATTTACACCGCACACAGAGGCCGATGTACAGGAGATGCTGGACGCCATCGGGGTCGAGACCTTAGACGACCTCTTCGCCGACGTCCACCCCAAGTACGAAGGAGAGCTCGACCTTCCGCCGACCCTCTCGGAGTACGAGGCGTTGAGAGAGGTAGACGCACTGTCCAAGGAGAACGTCTCGGGGCTGCCGATCTTCCTCGGTGCGGGGGCCTACGACAGGATCGTACCCTCCGCCATCGGCGCGATCATCTCGCGTGGCGAGTTCCTGACCTCCTACACCCCGTACCAGCCGGAGATCAGCCAGGGCACCCTGCAGTCGATCTTCGAGTTCCAATCCCTTATCTCCGAACTGACAGGACTAGGGATCTCCAACGCTTCCGTCTACGACGGCGCGAACGCCGTCGTGGAAGCCGCCCTCATGACGGCGAGGCTGACGAAGCGTGACCCCAAAGTCGCAGTCTCCGCCGGCCTCAACCCCCGCTACCGCGAAGTCATAGAGACCTACCGCGTGGAAGTGGTCGACCTCCCGTTCGAGAACGGCGCCACGGACTTCTCCAACGTCCCCGACGACGTCTCAGGCGTCTTCGTGCAGAATCCGAACTTCCTCGGGATCGTCGAGGACATAGGGGCGGCCTCGGAGGCGGCGCACGAGGTGGACGCGCTATGCGTTGCGGTGTGCGACCCGATCTCCCTCTCCGTGCTCGAAGCCCCAGGGAACCTCGGGGCCGACGTGGCCGTCGGCGAGGCCCAGCCGCTCGGGATGCCGCTGATGTTCGGCGGTCCTTACGCCGGCTACATGGCGACCAAAGAAGAGTACGTCCGCCAGCTCCCTGGACGAATCACGGGAGAGACCATTGACAAAGACGGAAAGCTGGCCTACGTCCTCACCCTGCGGGGGCGCGAGCAGGACATCAGGCGCGCCAGGGCTAACTCCAACATCTGTACCAACCAGGCGCTAACGGCCCTGGCCGCGACCGTCTACACGGCGCTTATGGGCCCGGAGGGACTGCGCGAGGTGGCCGAACTTTCGATCTCCAAGGCCCACTACCTGGCAGATAGGCTTCAGGCTTCAGGTTTCAGGCTTCGGTACCCGGATGCGCCTTTCCTCTGGGAGTTCGCTGTAGAGTTGCCCGACGTGGCGAAAGCCAATGAGGCGCTCTTGGAGGCCGGGATCGTGGGTGGGCTGGATCTCGGGGACGGGGCGATGCTCGTTGCGGTGACGGAGAAGCGTACCAAAGACGAACTCGACGCTTTCGTGGAGGTGATTGACGATGCCTTTTAACCTGATCCGGGACAAAGGCCGCGAGGGCCGCAGGGGTTACACGCTCCCTAAGCCGGACGTGGAGATGAAAGAGCTCGAAACCATTCTTCCTGAGTCTGCGCTGCGGAAAGAGAAGCCACGCCTCGCCGAGGTGGACGAGCCGACCGTGATCCGGCACTACACCAACCTCGCGCGCGAGAACGAAGGCATCGACACGACGTTCTACCCTCTAGGCTCGTGCACGATGAAGCACAACCCACGCGCCAACGAAGCAGCGGCTGTCGTCCCCGGCTTCGCGGGTCTCCATCCGCTACAGCCCGAAGCCCAGGTACAGGGCGCCCTACGGATCATGTGGGAGCTACAGGGTTTTCTTGCCGAGGTCTCCGGGCTGCCTAACGTTTCTTTGCAGCCCCTCGCCGGGGCGCAGGGGGAGCTGACAAGCATCCTGATGGTCAAGAAGTTCTTCGACGATGCCGGTGACGATGGACGCACCACGGTCCTCGTACCTTCGACGGCGCACGGGACCAATCCGGCGACGGCCTCGATGGCGGGGTTCGGGGCAAAGGAGGTCGGGCTCGACGAGCATGGGTGTGTAGACGTGGACGAGCTAAGGGAGATGGTGGACGAGTCGACGGCGGCGCTCATGATCACCAACCCCAACACCTGCGGCGTCTACGAGCGGAACATAAAGGAGATAGCGGAGGTACTACACGAGGCAGGCTCCTTCCTGTACATGGACGGCGCGAACATGAACGCGAACATGGGCCGTATGCGCCCGGCCGAGGCCGACGTAGACATCATGCACTTCAACCTGCACAAGACCTTCTCCACCCCCCACGGCGGCGGCGGACCAGGCTGCGGCGCCATCGCCTGCTCGGAGGAACTAGCGCTATTTCTACCCAACCCTACGGTGGAAAAAGACGGTGACGAGTACCGTTTCGTTCGTCCCGAGAAGTGCATAGGTCGCATGGCAGGTTTCCACGGCAACTTCGGGCAGATGCTCAGGGCCTGGAACTACATCAGGATGCACGGGCCCGAGCTCAGGGACGTAACGGACATGGCCGTCCTGAACGCCAATTACGTGCGGGCGCAGCTCGGGGGTACATACCGCATCCCCTACGACGAGCTGTGCAAGCACGAGGTGGTCGTGCAACCCCCGCAGGACAAAAAGGCCCTCGATATCGCCAAGGGACTCATAGATTATGGGTACCACCCGCCAACGATCTACTTCCCACTAGTCGTCAAGGAGGCGATGCTGATCGAACCCACCGAGACGGAATCCAAGGAGACCTTGGATGACTTTATCGGGACGATGTTGGAGCTGGCCGAGACCAGTCAGGAAGACCTCGAAGAAGCCCCGACGCACGCACCGACGCGCCGCCTCGACGAGACCCGCGCCGCAAGGCAACTCAAGGCCAGGTGGTAGGGATGGCGAAAGAAGATCTCAGGCACACCCCGCTCTACGAGGAGCACAAGAACCTCGGAGCCCGGCTCGTGGACTTCGCCGGCTACGAGATGCCCGTGCAGTACTCGGGCATCCAGGCCGAGCACAGGGCGGTTCGCAACCACGCCGGGCTCTTCGACGTCTCGCACATGGGCGAGGCGATCTTCCGCGGTCCCGACGCCGAAAGCGCCGTCCAGCGCCTCGTCACCCGCGACGTTGCCCGCCTGGACGTCGGGCAGGCCGGTTACTCTGCGGTCTGCTACGAGGACGGGGGGACGGTGGACGATGTGATCGTCTACCGGCGCGAGGACGACTTTCTCGTCGTCGTCAACGCCTCCAACCGCGAGAAGGATCTCGAACACTTCCGCGAGAACACCGAAGACCTCGACGTAGAGGTCGCTGACGAATCCGACGACTGGGCGCTGCTCGCGCTGCAGGGGCCCGAGGCGACAGGACTCTTGCAGGACCTCACCGAAACGGACCTGTCGAGCCTCAAGCCCTTCCGCTTTGTGGAGGGAGAGGTCGACGGTGCCAGGAGTATCATCTCCCGCACCGGCTACACGGGCGAGGACGGGTTCGAGATCTATCTTTCCGGAGACGACGCCTCGCGCGTCTGGCGCCGCCTGATAGAGGCGGGTGTCACTCCGGCCGGACTCGGCGCCAGGGACACGCTGCGTCTCGAAGCGGGGATGTGCCTCTACGGGAACGAGCTCGATGCCAAGACCACGCCTCTGGAGGCCGGCATCTCCTTCGCTGTGCACCTCGACAAGCAGGAGCGGTTTATCGGGCAGAGGGCGCTCTTGCTCGAGGACACTCAGGGGCTGCGCAAGAAGCTCGTCGGCTTCGAGATGGAGGGGCGGGGGATCGCACGCCACGGCTATCATGTGACGAGCGGGGCCGAGATCGTCGGTGAGGTCACCAGCGGCACCAAGTCTCCCACCCTCGACAGAGCGATAGGACTTGCGCTCGTAGATCCAGGGCTGGAAGATTGGTTCGAGATCGTGATAAGGGATAATCCGGTACCGGCGAAGGCCGTGCCGCTACCGTTCTACAAGCGCGACAGAGGATAGGGGGAGCCTTGAACATACCTGAAGACCTTCAGTACACCAAGAGCCACGAGTGGGTACGCATAGAGGGCGACACCGCGACCATTGGCATCACGGATCACGCCCAGGACGAACTCGGGGACGTCGTCTTTGTCGAGTTGCCCGACGAGGGGGCCACCTTCGACGCCGGCGAGTCCTTCGGCACCGTCGAGAGCGTCAAGGCCGTCTCCGACCTGTACACTCCGGTCGGCGGTGAGGTCGTCGAGGTCAACTCCGCCCTCGAAGATGCGCCCGAGAACATCAACGAGGATCCCTACGGGGAGGGCTGGATCGTCAAGCTCCGCACCACAGACGAAGCCGACCTCCTCTCCCCCGAAGAGTACGAGAAGGTCGTCGAAGAGGAGTCGTAGCAGACACACCTTCTCTCTGCAGCCAGAGAACGCCCCCCGACTCTGCCGCGAGAATTTGTTGGCTGGTGCTTTCATGCCGGTTATCTTACCTTCGGGGGCGGGGCCGCGAGACCTCGCCCCCGTAGACTTTCTTCCTGCTTTTCTAGGAGGAAGCTACCTTGCGCGCGTCCGAGAACTCGGAGGTGTTTCCTGTTGTGTCCTTCGTGGCCGTCGCGGTTATCGCCTGCCCCACCCCCACCTTACTCGACGGGGTGAATGTGAAGCTGGCGTTGCCGCTCCCGTCGGTAGTTATGGACTTCTCTCCGATGAACTTCTTGCCCTCGTCGTTGCCCGAAGGGTTGGAGAAGAACTGGATCTGGTAGCCCGAGTTGGGACGGCTGTTTAGCTTGCCCTTGACGGTGGACTTTCCGCCTCCTGTCTTGGCCGAGGTTAGAACCGGGAAGTTCTGCAGGGCGTTGGCCCCAGAGTCGGCGTCGCCGAGGTCGTTGAGGGTGCGACCATCGACGCCCAGGTCTATGCCCAGCTGGCCGTTGGAGAAGATGGAGTTGCGCAGAATGCTTACGCCTGTGGTGCCGCTTAGGTCCACGCCGTTGAAGAGGTTGCCCAAAGCGCCCACGCCATCGGCCTTGGTGCCGACGAGGTTGTTCTCGACCCTGACATCATTGGCGCCACTTAGGCTTAGGCCATCGACGTCGTTGCCGGAGATGAGGTTGCGCTTGACCACTGTTGAGCCCCCGACCACGCTGTTTGAGGCATCCATCTCTATCCCGTCTCCGCTGTTGGGCAGGGCTTGCGTGCCTGAGGGGTCTGTGCCCACGAAGTTGCCTTCGATTCTCACGTTGGTCAGCGCGGCGCTTAGGCTACTTACGTCGATGCCCTGGTTTGAGAAGCGGTTGATCACGAGCCCCTTGATCAGGCTGCCCGAGCCACCGGCTCCAATCTCCAACCCGTCCGCTGTTCCGGCCTCGGTCCCGTTGAGCTCGATCAAGAGGTTGGCGTTGGTGCCCCTGGCCAGGGTATTCGGAGAAGCCCCAGGCTGAGTGTAGCCGTTTATGGTCAGCTGATCGGCTATGGTGGGCAACTGCGAGGTGGGCGTGATCGTGAAGGGTCCGCTCCCGAGGAGGTTGAAGTTGATGGTGTCCGCTCCGGAAGTTGCGTTGGCCTGCTCTATGGCGGCCCTCAAGGTGCATTGGTCGCCCGAAACTAACGAATTTATGTCGCACACGCCATCGGCGAGGTTCTCGTCCGATGCATCGGATGTCTGGTTGACGGTGAAGGTAATGGAGGCGTGCGAGGTCCTGGCCGACAACACCATCAACAAGCTCGCCAACATCGCCAGCGCCACCAGCGCCCTGAAGTAGTGGTTGGTCTTCGTCGTTGTCTGTGTGTTCATCATGGTCTTTCTGTATGTCCTTTCCTTAGCTCGTCTTCGTTCTGCTTCGGCACTGCTCTGTGTACTTCCGCTGCTCACTTTCTTCACAGAACCTCCTTTCTTCGGGACCACCACTTCTGCCGATCGCTTCTCACGCAGCCATCTGCTTCGGATGCTCGGGCTCGACCATCTCTGCCAGGGCGGAACCCCGCACGAAGAAACCATCAGGCTCTATGGGGAACATCACCCGAACCTCACTGGTTGGGTATCTCGCTCCCACCACGTCAAGCGCCCTCCTGATGCTCTTGGCCTGGACCCCGACCCAGAAGCGGGCCGCTCCGTTTCGGACCTCTACGGAAACCTTGGCCATGTGCTGCTGCTCCTCTCTCCCGCTGCTTGTTTGGCGGGAATCGCTGCTAGCAAGGGAACCTTAGAGCGCGGGAGAGAAAGGGGGATCACCAGAATGACCCATCAGGGGTAACCATTCTTGAGAGGAGGGGCAATGGTTACCCCTGGCCATCGAGGCCTCAGGCAACAGGTTTCAGGAGGGTTCGAGGCGCGGCTCTCACGCCGGAAGCGGCTACTCGTAGGTAATTAGCCGGCCAACTAATGTCCGGTCGGTCAAGATGCTGGCTGTCAGACTAGGTTGTGTTCTGAGGCGAATCGGGTGGCTGCGGCACGCGAGCTCGCACCGATCTTGCGGTAGACGGAGTTGAGGTGACGGTTCACCGTATTCGGGCTGATAAAAAGTTCATTCGCGACCTGGGCATTGGTCAGGCCGTGGGCTACCAGCTTCAATACTTCGACCTCCCTGGCGCTCAGTCCCGCAGGGTAGGCAGGTAAGGCTGATGGGGCCTCGTCCTCTTCGGACGTCTGTGGTGGCCTCTCGAGAGCGTAGTCGATGGCCTTATCAGAGGACATCGCCCGCCCCTCCGACCACGCCGCTTCCCAGGCTGCCTCGTCGAGCTGAGAGCGTGCGGCGGCGAGGCGGTCCTCGTTGTCGTAATTGCGGCGGTATATAGGCAAGATGCCGATGGCAAAAGCTTCCCCAAGGACTTCTGCCGCCCCCCACAATCGGGCCGCGCGGGCTAGATGCCTACGCGCAGCGGCCACCCCCGCCAGTCCCAGGAGGCAGTGGAAGATACCTATCTTGTCCTGGAGATCTAGCAGCGCGTGCAAGCCTTCTTCTAGCTGAGCCTCCGCCCGATCGGTTTCGCCCTTGTCCAGCACGACGAAGCCCAGGCTGCCGGAGCCCAACGCGATTCCATAGAGGTCACCCAGCCCCCGAGACAGGCTCAGGCTCTCCTCGGCTAGCTTTACTGCTTGCCCGTAGTCACCTCTGTCCCACGCGGCCCACTGCAGAAAGATAAGTAGGTACGCGATCGCCCGCTCGTCCGAAAGCTCGCGCAGTAGCGCCTCGGCTTCTTCGCGCAGCGGGTCTGTGCGTTCCCGCTCGCCCCCCTGGACCGTGAGCTGTCCCAGCATGGCCAGCGAGATCGCGGTCCCCGATACATCTCCCAACTCCCTCAATATGGTCCGGCTCTCTCCCAGACACACAGTTGCTCTTACGTAGTCGCCCTGGACGGTCGCCAACCAACCGGCCTCGTAGAGCGCCCGCGCCCGCACGGACTCGGACGACGCACCGCCCCCGGCAAGCCCTCTATCGAGCCACCCGCGCCCTTCGCCAAGAGCATACGCGGCCCAAAACCGTCGCTGCCCCAGGGCGACCGCCAACCGCAGCCCAAGATCCGCGCTCTGCGCGGTTGCTTCCGGGTTCAGCGACCAGGAGAGCGCCGCCCTGAAGTTGTCTTGCTCGGTCTTGAGCCTGCGAAGCCATGCCCCTTGCCCGCTAGGCTCCGGCTCGACCTCTTCGGCCAGCGCAAGGTAGTATTCCGCGTGCCGCCGACGGACCCTCTCCGCCTCACCAAACTCCGCAAGCTTCTCCGTCCCATACTGCCGGATCGTCTCCAAAAGGCGGTAGCGCAGCGCGTCTTCCTCTCCTGCCTCGGCCACTACCAGAGACTTGCTTATCACATACCCGAGAAGGTCCAGTACCTCGTCGCGTTCGATCTCTCCCCCAGTGCACACCGCCTCCGCCGCCTCCAGGGTGAAACCCCCGGCGAATACAGAGAGTCGCCCGAACAACTTCCGTTGCGCTTCGTCGAGCAACTCATAGCTCCAGTCCAGCGCTGCCCTCAAGGTACGCTGCCTCTCCGGGACGCTCCGGTCTCTGCCAGAGAGCAACTTCAGCGAATGCCCGAGTCTGTCCGAGATCTGGGCCACCGACAGAGTCCCCACCCTGGCCGCCGCAAGCTCTATGGCGAGCGGAATGCCATCTAGCCCTCGGCAGACCTCCGCAACCGAAGGAGCGTTCCTGGAGTCGAGCGCGAAGTCAGGCATGCGGTAGCGGGCCCTCTCTACGAACAGACGCACCGACTCGATACGTCCGAGCTCTTCGATCTGAGGCAAGGTATGAGGCTCTGGAGAGGAGAGCGATGGCACAGGCCAGTTCCTCTCGCCTGCCATGGCCAGAGTCTCGCGGCTGGTAGCGAGGATCTTTAGTTCAGGGCAGGCGTGCAACAAGGTATCAGAGAGCGCAGCGCAAGCCTCGACCAGATGCTCGCAGTTGTCCAGTAGTAGGAGTACGTCCCGGCTCTCTAGATACTCCACTAGAGCCTCGATCAATGAGCGCCCCGGTGTCTCGCGCACGCTTAAAGTAGAGGCAACTGTCTGCGGCACCAGGTCGGGGTCCGAGATAGACGCTAACCCCACCCACCACACCCCGTCCTCGAATGCTTCGACCATCTCCGAAGCCGCAGCCAGCGCCAGACGCGTCTTGCCCGAGCCTCCAGGACCGGTCAGCGTCACCAACCGCGCCTCTGTAGCCAGGAGCTTCCTTAGATCTGCGATCTCACGCTCGCGTCCTACAAAGCTCGTAAGCTGCAAGGGTAGGTTGTTCTTGGGGGGAGGCTTGGACCTATCCTGGCGTGGGAAATCTATGAGTTGGCCGCTACCTTCTGAAGAGACCTCACCGGATGGATGCGTCGTGTCTGGCATCGCGGACTTCTTGCTCCCAAAGATCCTTACCAGCCTCACGGCATTATATACTCCTTGAGGCATCCTCGGTATGCCCGAGTTTCGGGTCTCTCGTTGGTGAAGCAGGCTACTTCGGGATTGCCCGCACTGATCAGCGGACGAAGCCTGCTACATGTTCCTCGAACTTCTTGCTGAGGACATCGAACTGGCCGATCCACGCCTCCGCTTCCTCGCTGAGCTTGCCGTAGACGCGCACATCCAGGGGCCTAACGCAGGCGAAGAACCGCCTGAACTCCTCCCATTCGGAGATCATCCGTATGTGCTCGATCATGCGCTCGCGGTCGGAGAAGGTGAGGATGGCACCCACCTCGGTGGAGCCTGGATTGCCGTAGAAGTGGACCGTGACGAGTTCCCTCACTCCTTCGGCTTGGAGGCGACGGGTGGCGGCCTCGACGGCCTGCGCGAACTCCTCGAAGGGCACGGTGACCTCTAGCACCTCGACGAGGGTTACGTATTCGCTGGCTGGTGCCTTCATGCCTGTTTCCTTTTCTGGAGGGCGGGGCTCTCTATGCTCCGCCCCTGCTTGTTGATTCTAGTTCATCTCTCCAGGATGCCACCACCTTGCGTGGCGCGTAGAACTCGGAGGTGTCACCTTCAGAGGCTCTCGTGGCAGTAGCCGTTATCGTCTGTGCTAGCGCGACCTTAATCTGCGGAAAGAATACGGACTTCAGAGGAGGTGGTGTTCTGAGGCGAATCGGGTAGCTGCGGCACGCGAGCCGACGCCCAGCTTGTGGTAGATGGAGTTGAGATGCCTGTTTACGGTGTTCGGGCTGATGAAGAACTCCCTGGCTATCTGGGCGTTGGTCATCCCCTTGGCCACCAGCTTCAGGACGTCTACCTCCCTGGCGCTGAGCCCGGCGGGATAGGACGGTAGGGCTCCTGACTCTTCGGGTGCCTCCTTACCTGTCACAGCGTAGTCGATCGCTTCCTCAGGGGACATCGCCCGACCTTCAGCCCATGCCCCCTCCCACGTAACTTCGTCCAGCTTGGCACGTGCGGCCGCCACGTGCTCCTCGTAGTCATAACGGGAGCGGATGACCGGCAGAACAGGCAACGTGGCCGCCTCCCCAAGGGCTTCCGCCGCCCCCCACAGCTTCGCTGCGCGGGACGCTTCTCCCTGCAAGCCGCTCACGCTCGCCGTTCCCTGGAGGCAGTAAAAGATGCCAATCCTGTCCCTGAGATCCCGCAACGCGCCCAGCGCCTGCTTGAACATAGTGGCCGCCTGGCCGAGGTCGTCCTGGAACAGCGCGGTGAATCCCATCCTGCCGCAGCAAAAGGCTACGCCGTAGTGGTCTCCGAATTCCTCGTAGAGAGATAGCGCCTCCTCGAGCAATGAGATTACGTCCGCACTATCATTTCTTTCTAGCGCAGCAATTCCAAGGAAGCCCAGCACCGAGGTGACCAACTGCTGATCCGCGAGCTCGGGCATCAACATCTCGGCCTCTGTGCGCAGTGCGTCGAGGCGTTCGCGTCCTCCTTCATGCATCGCCAGAAGTTGTCCCAACTGAACGAGGGAAGCCGCATAGACCGCCGTGTCACCAAGCTCTCTAGATACGGCGGGGTTAGCTTCGAGCAGGGCAACGGCCTTTCTGTAGTCACCCTGGAAGTTCGCTATCCACCCGGCATAGCTCAATGCATCTGCGCGTACTCGCCTGGGCAGCGCACTGCTCCTGTCTAGCCCTCTCTCTAACCAGCCGAGACCTTCGCTCAGACCGCAGACGGCCCAGAAACGCCGACGTCCCAGGGCAGCTGCCAGCCACAGACCCAGTTCTGCGTTCTCCGCGGCCGCTTCCGGTCCCAACGACCACCGCAGGGCAGACCTCAAGTTGTCTTGCTCAGCTTCCAACCTCCGAAGCTGCGCTCCCTACTCTCTCAGATCGGGCTCGGCCTCCTCGGCCAGCGCTAGATAGTACTCCGCGTGCCGCTCTCGGGTTTGGTCTACATCATCCGACTCTTGCAGCTTCTTCCACCCGTACTGGCGTACCGGCTCGAGCAGCCGGTATCTTGCCTCGGCCTTCTCTTCTACCAGTACGATCGACTTCTCTTCCAGGCGAGAGAGCAGATCCAGAACATCCTTCTCCTCGATGGCCCCTCCGGCGCACACCGCCTCGGCGGCTTCCAGCGCGAAGCCGCCGGCGAATACCGACAATCGCGCGAACAGCTCCCGCTCCGCCACTTCGAGCAGCTCGTAGCTCCAGTCCAGAGTGGCGCTCAGAGTCTGCTGTCTCTCGGGAGCCGTCCGGTCCCTGCCAGCCAGCAGCGTCAGCGAATGCCCCAGCCTCCCCGATATCTGAGGCACAGAGAGTGTCCCAACCCTCGCGGCGGCAAGCTCTATGGCGAGTGGTATTCCGGCCAGCTTGTAACACACTTCTGCGACCGATGGGGCGTTCTCGGGGTTCAGCTTGAACTCGGGCCTGCGGTAGCGGGCCCTCTCCACGAATAAACGTACCGACTCGAAACGCCCCAGCTCCCCAGCGGCCAGAACACGAGGGTCAGGAGAAGAGAGCGGGGGCACCTGCCAACGTCTCTCGCCCGCCACGGCCAGCGCCTCGCGGCTTGTGGCCAGGATCTCTAGCTCCGGGCAAGCGTGCAGCAAGACATTGCAGAATGCGGCACACGAGGCAACCAGGTGCTCGCAGTTGTCCAGAACAAGGAGCACCTCCCGCTCCTTGAGGTGTTCCACGAGCTCATCAGTCACGGAACGTCCCGGCACCTCGCGCACCGAGAGTACAGAGGCTACCGCCTGTGGCACCAGGTTGGTGTCTGAAATAGGCGCGAGCCCCACCCACCACACCCCGTCCTTGAATTCCTCGACCAGACCCGAAGCCACAGCCAGAGCCAGGCGCGTCTTGCCAGACCCTCCAGGACCGGTTAGCGTCACCAACCGCGCCTCTCCTACCAAGAGCTTCCTTAGATCTACCATCTCCCGCTCGCGCCCAACGAAGCTCGTAAGCTGCAGAGGCAAGTTGTTCTTGGGGGGAGTTTTGGACCCATCCTGGCGAGGGAAATCTATGAGTTGGCCGCTATCTTCTGCAGAGACCTCACCGGATGGATGCGTCGTGTCTGGTATCGTGGGCTTGCTCCCAAAGTTCCTTTCCGGCTTTACGGCATTGTATACGCCTTGCGACACCTCCGATAGGCTGGATCCTCGGTTCTCTCTTCGGCCAGCCGCAGCAGGACGGCTCCAACACGCCGTCGGCTAAGCTCAACCCCAGATCCACACCACCTTGCGCGGCTTGCTGTAGACCCACACTACATCTTTATGTGCATTTGGCAGATATCTACAAAAAGATTCTAAATTCTCTGTTCCAAGGACTTTACAAAGTGTGACGAGCGATGTATCATTCGGTCAGTCGGTTGGTGCGAAACTAAACCGGCACAATTAAAGAGCCCGGGGCGTTACTCCTCCTTTCCCTTTCCCCACCTATCACCCCTAAGTGCGCTCCGGGCTCTTCTCTTTTCGAGGTTACAGGCATCAGGCTACAGGTAGTATTGTGAACGGCGTGGCGTGTCCGCGACGACGATGCCGCGCCAAAGCAGAGGTCCCCGGCGAGTGCCGAGGACCTCGGTCCATACCTGAAGCCTGAAGCCTTAAAGGAAGCCTAACTGGCTTCTTGTCCTTCCGCCTGGGTCAGGTAGTAGAGGGTATGCATGAGCTGGGCGGTGGGGTCTATACGGTGGACGTCCACGTGGGATGGGACGTGGAGGAGGACGTCTGTGTAGTTGAGGATGACCCTGATCTCTGCGTCGACCATCAGCTCGGCGACCTCCTGGGCTGAGGAGGCTGGGGTCGCGATGATGCCGATGATCTCCTCGGCCTCGGTGACGCTCTTCTTGAGCTCGTCTATGTGCTTGACCACGACGTTGCCCACGGTGCGGCCGATCTTCTCCGGGTTGTCGTCGAAGACGTCGTGGATGACGAAGCCCCTCTTGGGGAGGATGGTGCTCGCCGCTATGGCGCTGCCGAGGTTGCCCGCGCCGACTAGCGCGATGTTGTAGGTCTGCCTGAGTCCCAGGATGTTCCTCACGGCCTCGACGAGGTCGTAGGCCTGGTAGCCGACCCCGCGCGTGCCCGAAAATCCTATGGCGTTCAGATCCCTGCGTACCTGAACAGGGTTTATTCCGGTGAAGTCGCCTAATTCCTTGCTGGAGACCGCGTCACGGCCCTCCTCGATGAGCTGCTGCGTGGTCCTGAGATACTTCGTTAGCCTGTTTGTCAGGCCGGGCTGTAGCGTTGCTCGCACCGTTGCTTCCGCTCCTTCTTCGTGGATCGAGTGTCGATGGCCGCATTGTAACAAAATAGACCGATCTTGCAATAAAGGTGCTCTTAACCGACAACAAATCAGTAAGCAAGGCCGGTTACAGCGCGATGGGCCGTAGGATACGGGGATTACGCGCCGGTAGGTGTACCATTAGCATCTCGTTCTCTATACATTGGGGGTTCTGGTGGAGTACAGGAGGCTTGGAGGTAGTGGGGTCAAAGTCAGCGAGATCTCCCTGGGGAGCTGGTTGACGTACGGTGGGAGCGTCGCTGAGGAACAGGCGACGGCTTGCATAAACAGGGCGTACGAGATCGGCATAAACTTTTTCGACACGGCCAACGTGTACATGCGTGGGGCGGCCGAGGAGATCGTGGGACGGGCGTTAAGCGACTTCGAGCGCGACTCGTACTTTCTGGCGACCAAGGTGTACTTCCCGATGGGGGAGGGACCGAACGACAGGGGCCTCTCACGAAAGCACATTACCGAGCAGTGCCACGCTTCGCTCAGGAGGCTTGGTGTCGACTACATCGACCTCTACCAGTGCCACCGCTACGATGAGAACACGCCGCTGGAAGAGACGCTGAGGACGCTCGACGATCTCGTGAGGCAGGGGAAGATCCTGTACGTCGGCGTCTCCGAGTGGACGGACGACCAGATCTCCGACGCCTTGAGGATTGCGAAGGAGATGAACCTGGATCGGATCGTCTCCAATCAGCCGCAGTACAACATGATCCAACGCAGGATCGAAGGCGGGGTCATACCCCTGTGCGAGCGCGAAGGAGTAGGCCAGGTCGTCTTTTCACCGCTCGCCCAGGGCGTACTCACGGGGAAGTACCGCTCCGGGGACGCTCCCGAGGAGGGCACCCGCGCCGCCGACCCGGAGGCCAACCGTTTTATGCAGCAGCTCATGAACGAGGAAGTCCTCTCCGCCGTGGACGGGTTGCGCTCCGTCGCGTCCGAGGGTGGTCTCAGCATGCCGCAGCTGGCCCTCGCGTGGGTGCTGCGCCAGGAGAACGTGAGCAGCGCGATTATCGGCGCCTCCAGGCCCGACCAGGTCGACGACAACGCCGCCGCCTCAGGGGTCGAGCTCCCCGCGGACGTGGTCTCCGAGATAGACGGGATCCTGAACGGGGTGATACAGCGCAGCTAGGGCCGTTCAGTGAGGAACCCTTCCATGTCAGCGTGCCATGTTGTAGCATTGCGGGTGTGAATCACATAGGGCAGATTTCCAACTCCTTTACAGGACGGCTCCCTCGACCGTCCTTGCCCCGACCGTCCCTCTAGGGCGCGCTCGGGGCATCCGCTTCACTTAGGGTTTCTCCGAAACCTTTGCGCGGAAGAGTCTCTATCCATGAATAACGAGGGATCGAGGGAAAACCTTGCTGGCCTTCACCGCAAGAGAAGACAACGAAGTAGAGAACACTACCGCCCAGACCGTGTTACGGGCCGTGACCAAGACTGACTCGGACGTTCGCGTCAGGCAGATGGACGACGCTGACCTGGAGCGCATCCTGGAGCTAAGGAGCATCGTACGCTGGTCGGCTGACCCGAGGGCTTTCGACCTGCTGCGTGGCGTGCGAGACGCCCGCTGGGCGGTAGCCGAGACGCCTGACGGCGACCTGGCGGGCATGGTCGGTGCCGTGCCGCTAGGAGACATAGGCGTTCTCTGCCACCTCGCGGTCCACGACGGGTACAGGGGCCTCGGCCTTGGCGCCCTGCTCTCCTCCTGGGCCGTAGCCTACCTCAAGAGCCGTGGCGCGAAGATGGTCAGGCTCTACTCGACCCTGCAGGCGGTGGGCCTCTACCGGTCGCTGGGTTTCGAGGGGGTCACGCCGCGCACCGTGTACCGGCTCGAGGAGGGACCCTGGAGACCCCGCGTTCCCGAGCGAGTAGACAGGCACAGGGTCGAGACGCTCACGTTCGGGGACCTGCCCGAACTCTACGGCGTCGACCACTGGAGCTACGGAGCCGACCGTTCGGCCCTGCTCTTCGCTACCCTGCGACTACATCCGGGACTTGGCCTCGTCGCCCGCGACTCGACGGGCCGGATCAAGGGCTACCTGATCCGGAGCGCGAGGGGCCACGCGACCCGAATCGGTCCTTTCCTGGCTTCCACACCCGAGGGGGCCCGCCTCCTGCTCGACCGTGCTCTCTCGGCGACCGGAGGTGCGCCCGTACAGGTCACGGTCTCAGGTCCGGCCCGGTGCCAGGCCCACTCCCTCTTGCAAGAGTTCGGCTTCCAGGGCACGAAAGATCGCATGCGGATGGAGCTGGGCGAGAGGACGACTGCGTGCAGTACTGGCCTCGTCCATTACGGTACGACGCCGTATTTGGCAACTTAGCCATGCGTATGAGCACGATGTTCGGACGGACGTTACGCGAGGCACCTTCGGACGTGGAGGTTGCCAGCCACGGGCTGCTACTCAGGGCCGGATTCATCAGGCAACTGGCGGCGGGAATCTTTTCGTATCTGCCGCTGGCAAGGCGGTCTATCGGCAAGATCGATACGATTTTGCGGGAGGAGATGGACGCGGCCGGCGGGCAGGAGGTGTCGATGCCCGTCGTGCAGCCGGCCGATGTGTGGGAGAGATCCGGCCGGTACAGCACCACGGGACAGGAACTGGTCAGGCTCGGCGACCGCAGGAACAGGGAGATGGTCCTGGCGATGACCCACGAGGAGATCGTCGCCGGCCTTGCCGCGAGCGAGGTGGACTCTTACCAGCGGTTGCCCAGGCTCGTGTACCAGATCCAGACCAAATTCCGGGACGATGCGCGGCCGAGGGCTGGCCTGATCCGAGCCCGCGAGTTCACCATGAAAGACGCATACAGCCTCGACGAGGACGAGAGAGGCCTGGACGAACAGTACCGCACGCTCTACAAAACATACTTCAGGATCTTCGCCCGGTGCGGGCTACCCGCCATAGCCGTCGGGGCGGACGTGGGCATCATGGGCGGGACCATGGCCCACGAGTTCATGTACTTGACTCCCATCGGGGAGGACACCATCCTCATCTGCGAACATTGCGGTTACACCGCAAACCGACAGGTAGCAAAGTTCCGCAAGCCTATCCCCGAAGCCGAGGACCAGAGACCTGTGGAGAAGATCTCCACGCCAGGCACCAGCACCATAGAGACACTGGCTAACTCCCTGGAGATACCGAAGTCCAACACGGCCAAGGCGGTCTTCCTGGTCGCCACGGTCGAGGGCTCCGAGCGCTTCGTCTTCGCCGTCGTCCGTGGCGACATGGAGCTAAACGAGACCAAACTGGCGAACGCGGTGGGGGCGAGCGGGCTGAGGCCCGCGCTCTCCGAGGAGGTCAGGGCCGTCGGGGCCGAGCCCGGGTACGGTTCCCCGCTCGGGGTGGAGGGGGCGATCGTGGTCGTTGACGATGCGATACCGGACTCCCCCAACCTGGTCGCGGGCGCCAACGAGGAGGGTTTCCACTTCCTGAACGTCAACTACGAGAGGGACTTCGGGGCTGACACGGTCGCCGACATCGCCTCGGCGGGGGACGGCTCGCTCTGTCCCGAGTGCGGCGCGGCTATGCGCGCCGTGCGGGGTGTCGAGGTCGGGAACATCTTCAAGCTGGGTACGCGCTACAGCGAAGCGTTCGGCGCGAGCTTCCTGGACAAAGACGGACGGCGAAAGCCCGTGGTGATGGGGAGTTACGGCATAGGACTCGGGCGGCTACTGGCCTGCATCGCTGAGGAGCACCACGATGAGAACGGTCTCGTCTGGCCCGTCTCCGTGGCGCCCTACCATGTACACATCGTCGCGGCCGGGGCGGACGAGATGGCCGAAGGGCTCTACGGGAGGTTGGTCTCCGCCGGACTCGAGGTGCTCTACGACGATCGGAACGAGAGCCTGGGAGCCAAGTTCAAGGACGCCGACCTGATCGGGGCTCCCATACGCCTGACGCTGACACCCCGTTCACTGCAAAGGGGAGGAGTGGAGATCAAAGCCCGCCATCGCTCCGAAGGCTACGTAGTCCCAATCCAGGAGGCGGCCGCCGCAGTCAGGAGGGAGATCTCCGACCTGGAGGCCGGGATCTCCCCTGGCAATGTCATTAGGTCTGCGCCTCATGAGAGCCCGAATCAGACTTGAAGGAGCCGGCGTTACGGTGGATCATGGTGTGCATGTCGCCCCGCACGAGATTGGCACCTAGTACAGTCACCCTGAGCGGGCTGTACGTCTACCCGATCAAATCCTGCGCCGGGATCTCCTTGCAGATCTCCGACCTGAGCGCGACGGGACTCCGCCACGACCGGAGCTGGATGCTCGTCGACGAGACGGGCGAGTTTATGTCGCAACGTGCCCACCCGCGGATGGCCCTGATCTCCATCCGTTTCGCCCCGGAGAGGTTGATCGTCAACGCGCCGGAAATGAACGAGCTGGAGATCCCACTCCAGAACGAGACCGGAAACCACATAGACGTACGCGTCTTTGGCGATACGAACCGTGGCGCACTGGTATCCGAGGAGGCCGATCGCTGGTTTACTGAGTTCCTAGCATTCCCTTGCAGGCTCGTCCACAAGCCTGACGACGACCCCAGGTTGGTCGACTCGTCGTTTGCGCAGAGTGGGGATCAGGTCAGCTTCGCCGATGGGTTCGCGTTCCTCTTGATATCTGAAGCCTCGCTCGAGGACCTCAACGGCAGGCTGGAAGACCCTCTGCCCATGAACCGTTTCAGGCCCAACTTCGTCATCAGGGGATGCGGGCCCTACGCCGAAGACGGCTGGAGCCGGCTCACGATAGGTGGCGTACCTTTCCGGGTCGCCGAGTCGTGTCCGCGCTGCGCTATAACTACGGTCGACCAGAGAACAGGCACCCGCGGCAAGGAGCCATTGCGTACGCTCGCAACCTACCGTAAATCCGAGGGAGAGGTCTATTTCGGTCGCAACCTGATCCAGGACGCGCTAGGAAGTGTCCACCTCGGTGACCATGTCGAGACTACGCCGCGCTGAACGGCTTCGCCTGCCTCATCTCGGTGAGAGGACCTCGGCGAGTAGGTCTGGCTCGACGTTGCCGCCGCTCATCACGGCCACGGAGAGCTGAGAGGCGGGAAGCTCGTCTCTGTGGAACAGGTGGGCGGCGAACGTCACGGCCCCGCTCGGCTCTGCGACCAACCTGACCCGCAGCGCCAGGCGGCGCATGGCTTCCAGGATCTCCTCCTCCGATACGGTGACGATGTCGTCGACGAAGGCGCGGATGTGCTCGAAGGGCGCCTCGCCGAGCTTTTGTACGCGCAGACCATCAGCGACCGTGCGGGCGACCTGATCCGGCGGAAACTCGACCAGCCTTCCGCTCTTGAGACTGGCTTTGGCGTCCGCCGCGAGTTCGGGTTCGACCCCGATCACTCGCACTTCGGGTCGGGCCAACTTGATGGCGGCCGAGATCCCACCGATGAGCCCGCCGCCGCTGACGGGCACGAGCACGCTCTGCACGTCGGGCAGGTCCTCGAGTATCTCCGCCCCGATAGTGCCCTGGCCGCCCATGAGGACCTCATCGTCGTACGGAGGCACCGGAATGTAGCCGTGCTCCTCCGCAAGCTCCTCAGCCTTGCGAGACCGCTCTGTGCTGTCGGGGCCGACCAGGACTACCTCGGCCCCGAGTTCCTCTGTAGCGTCGAGCTTTACACGAGATGCCGCCCGCGGCATGACGATAGTGGCCTTCACCCCGAGGGCCAGGGCCGCGTAGGCTACGGCCTGGGCGTGGTTCCCGCTGGAGTGGGCGACGACCCCGCGGCGGCGATCCTCGGGGGAGAGGGAGGAGATCTTGTTGTACGCGCCGCGCAGCTTGAAAGCGCCGGTAGGCTGGAGGCTCTCCGGCTTGAAGTACAGTGCCCTATCCTCCCCGCTGCGTGGACACGGCACGAGGGGCGTGCGGAGCGCCACTCCCTGCAGACGCCTGCGCGCGGCTTCTATGTCCCGTAATCCGATCATGTTTTCGTGCTCCTCTCCGCCGAGAGTGAGGACCGGCGGTACTCCAGCATCGTAACAGGAGCGCAACACAACGTTAAACCTATCGCAAGGTGAACGCACCTATAATGGCTCGCGCCTATGACCGAATATTATGGTGTGGACGTGCGAGGACCGGACGCGGGTGGGAGGTGAGGCGGACTTCCGCCCTCTTGCTACCTTCGCTCCTGGCGGCCGCGCTCTGCGCCGGCTGCATGAATGAGGGCCCGGAGGCACAGTCCGTAGAGGCTTCTGCCGGGGCTGCGTCGGGCGCTACTACGGAGACCTCGAAGGAGAACGTGCCGGGGGTGGGAGGCATGCCCGAGGCCACTACCATCAGGGCCTCGCGGATCGAGGGCGATCTCGTTGGGGCTACTGATGCCTCCACGGGGGTCCCTTTCGTCGCGAAGCCGCAGGCGAGCGGCGGGTTCGGCTACGATGCTGACACAGTGCTCGCGGTGCGCTACGAGGTCAACGAGGACTACGAGCGGGCGGTGATCGACCTCGGTACCGGCCTGGAGCCCGCCGGTCGTGTGCCGAAGTGGAGTCTCGTGAGCCAGGAGGGCAACGGTCTGCTGCGCGTAACCCTGCCTTCGGCCAGCGCGACGTGCGTATCGGATGGGAGATTCGGCGGTGGGTTGCTCGAGAGTTTCCACGTCGTGCGCGCTCCCGAAGGGGGCATGTTCATGGACATCTTCACGCGCAAAGCGTTCCTCTACAGGGTGGTCGAGCTGGGAGATCCCGCACGCCTCGTCGTCGACTTCAAGCCGAAGGGAGACCTGAAGGCGCCTCTCCCCGCGGTGGGTGGCGACACGGTCCTCATCGAGCCACGCCAGCACGACAGTATCTCGGACCCCCTCACGGTAAACGGCTACTCTCGCGACTCCGAAGCAGCGAACGTCATTACCTTGATCGATTCGGACGGAAAAGTCCTGGTGCGTAGGTCGGTCCCGAACAACGACGGAGGTCGTCATACCTGGGGATACTTCGAAGCAACCCTGGATCTGCCTTCGCTGTCGGGAAATGAGACCTTGAAGGTCGGAACCGAGAAAGCCCAAGAGGGCTCTTTCGAAGGCGTCGAGATCCCCGTCAGGACAAGGTAGGGAGACCGCGGAACTGCTCGATGAGGCAGCTGGTGTCGAACGGCTTGCGGCCGATCGCGCGGGCGACGTCCTCGTTCTCCTGCTTCTCGCCGGTAGCCCAGAGGCCAAGCAGGAACTCGCCTGCCTCGGGGCGGGTGAACCAGTCCTCACCATAAGCTTCCTCTAAGTTGCGCCTGAGCATCGCTTCTGTAATCCAGGCTCGCAGGTAGTCGGCGGAGTAGTAGCCGGGGTCCATGTCGTTCAGGTAGTTTTGGGGCTCGTACACGAAGTGCGTCGCGGTGGAGAGTGTAGTGGTGTAGAGTCGCCGGTTGCGCCCATCCGCCAGCGGGTCCTCGAAGAAATCGAGCTCGTAGGCGAGTTTGGACGCGTACCGCCGTACGAAGAAGAGCTCCGTGAGCCCCGCGTAGTAAGCTACCTCTCCCGCAGTCTCCTCCGGCAAGCCGACCACCCCGGTGAGCCACGCCCGGTTCTGGGTGAGGTGCTCGAGGAGGAAGCTGTATATCTCGGTCAGGGCGTTACTCGTGGAGACGGCGCGTTCGACGTAATCGAGCGCGGGGTCCTCATTGCCGAAGTGCTGGGCGTGTCCCGCCTCGTGGAGGAAGGCCATGTAGTCTTCCAGGCCGCCAACTGGCTTGATCAGCAGGTGAACCTCTCTTGGAGGGTCGGGCGCATAGCAGCGGGCCCTGGGGTTCTTGGTCGCACGCTCTTCGGCGTCGATGTGTATGTTCTTCTGCGAGGCGGGGTCGAGGCCCAGCCCCGAGAGTGTTCTTTGGTAGGCGCCGAGTAACCTGTCCCTGCGAAAGTACTCGTCATACTGAGGCAAGCGGCTGATGAAGGATAGGTGGTGGCTGCCGATCTCGCCCAGCCTCCGGCTCGTCGTCTCCTCCACCCAACGGCCCATCAGCGCCGCATAGGTCTCCTCCGTCTGCGAGAGGAAGCTCTCCATGCGCGAGCGCAACAGACTGTAGTCGATCCGCTTCTTCTCTGCGTTGTAGGCAGTATAGTGGGGGTAGCCGAACTCGTTCGCGAGCGTCGCCAGGCTCTTGCGCAAGATCTCCAGACGCTCCCTGTTGGTCACCTCGACGACCCCCAGCGAGGCGTCACGCAGCCTGGTGCGCCTCTCGAAGTCGTGCTCGCCGGCGATCAGCACGGGCACGTTGTGGTAGGGGATTCTCTCGCCGTCTACCTCTACGGTAGCGTCCGCCTCGAAGGAGACGAGCTCGTCTTCTTCGGGGGCGGTCTGCTGACCTATATAGCCCTCGAGCAGATAGTAGTAGACCCGGCGCAGCCGCTCTTTGTTCTCCGGATCGGTCTCGGCACGGTACGTCTCCTCGACACGCCGGACCATCTCGGGGTTGTAGAGCCAGGCGTACTTCTCGAGGACCTCGGCGATGTTCTGTTCCCGCTTCAAGCCGCTGTAGACGAGCCTGCTCTCGGTTTGGATCTCATAGGTGCTCTTCTCGATGCCCCTGACGGCATCTTCTATGGTGCGAAACTCGGTGGCCACACGACCCTCCGGTGCTGGGATTCCTTATAGTCGCATGATACCCCGCGGCGGCTATACTAGTGGCATGAAGCTGACCGAGGACGAGGCGTTGCGCGAGTACATAAGACGTCTCGACGACCTGATGAGCTTCGTCGGGCGTGAAGAGTTACCCTACTCTTTGAGGACCTTGCACATGGACCGTCTGCTAACGATGGCACGGGAAGCCAGGGAGAGGGGAGACTAGGCCGGCGGCGGGACGTCTAAGTGTAGTAGGTGCGAAGTTCTACACTATCGAACTCGAAGAGATCCTCCGTCAAGCCCCTGTCTTCTATGAGTGGGTCCTTGGAGATCGGGACCAACGTGACGCTCGTGAGCTCACCCCTATCTTCCCGAAGAACGTGTTCGAGGGCCTCGGTTACGGTTACTATCTTCGTCTCTGGCATCAATGAATGGGCCAGTCTCAAATCGTGAGATGGGCGGCGTTCGGTAGGAACGTCACAATGACCTATGTCACCGTAGCAGCCCCCGTGACCGAAAACGATGAACCGTCCTCCGTATCCCTGTTCGAGAGTCCGCGGAGTGGTTTCGTCTGCCTCGGGGTTGTTTAGGTAAGCCCTTACTTCGTAGGACATCCCGCTATGATCGACGCCGTCGAACACGAGGTCGGCCCGTGTCAAGGCACTTATGTCGAGTTCGGCGGGACGGAAGTGCAGGTCGGCTATGAGTATCCCCGGCTTGTTTCCCTGCCCCATCTCTGTTTGTACCGCCATGGTCCTCGCCTCCTATGTCAAGACTTGCACGGCATAATCATACGCCAGCGTTTGGATATCTAGGGTCTGTGCGACCGTGATCGGGAATGGGGAAAGTGCTTGCTGCATCAAAGCGGCCGGTGGGTCTGTCCCTCGGGGCCCTATCTGCCAGAGATACCAAAGGCGATCGATCATCGAGTGGTGCGCCCAAAAGATTGGGTCGTAGGCAGCGGTAGCGACCTGCGACATCGCTCCTCCGATCCATACATGCACACCACCGTGAACGTTCTCGAGGCGGATAGAGAAGTCCTCGAAGGTAGGCGCCTGCAAAATGGAGTCGATAGTAGCCTTCCTCGGCAACTCGTCCGGAAGGTCAGGGTCACGCAGCGTTCGCCCCTCCGCCGTAATGGTTCCGGGCAGATTCTCGATAACCTGGTCTATCAGTTCTCTTGGCCATTCGACGGTTGCCGAGAACAATGGATTTTCGGCACCGTCATCTTGCTGCTCCTGTGAATAGGCTGGTGGGAGGCCCTCTTGATGTGAAATGGCCGCCGTCCAGTCCCAGTAAGGTATGCTTACGTCTGGTACCTGATCCTGAAGGGCGAGTTCGAGGAAATACAGATAAGCCCGATGCCAGGGCAAGAAGAGCAGCGTGCCGTGCTGACAGTAGGACGGTAGCGGGAGGCCATGAAGACCCGCGAAGTAACTGTATCCACGCTCATCACTCAGTGCTTTCGTACGAGAGATCGCGCCGCGAAACATCTCCAGTTCGTCCGAAGATAGTCCGCGAATAGCTTTTCTGATAGCCATGTCCACTCCTCTCTCCCTGGAGACTTCTCAAAGCCCATCCACTACCCGACAACCAGACTGCTCCCTCGCCAGATATGGGAACATGAGCCGATGAATTCTCGATGAATCTCTAGCGACTAAGGTCTCGGAATCAGCGCCTGGCGGCGCTCTCGCGGCGGTTGCCGAGGTAGACCACTACGAGCAGAACGATGATACCCACGGTCACGAACTGCAATAGCCCCTCAGGTCCCTGGCCACCGACGACGAGGGCGGCCACGAAGACCAGGGCCAGCGCCGCATAACCCGCGGCCCTGAAGGCAAAGTATGCCACGAGAAGCCCGACCAGCGAATACAGGATGGGCATGAACGGGTCCAGGACCGTAACGAAACCGAAGATCCCGGGATCAACTCCTCCTGCCCACAGCCCGATCTGGCCGATCGCGATAAAAGCGAGGAAGGCTGCGACGAAGCTCACGGCACCGCTCTTGAGGGTTACGGGCTCGGGATCGAAGCGGTGGGGCTCGTACCAGCGGGCCTCACCAACGTCGTAGCGACCCCTGGTCCTGCGTTCACCTCCGCGTCCGGAGTCGCGCGTCTCTCTCCGCAGGGACTCGTAAGGGTCTTCTTCTTTCCTGCCGAAGCGGCCCCTCAGGCGCTCGCCCAGGGAGGGACCGCCTGACTCGCGCTCCCTGCGCTTGGCGGAGAGCTCGTCCTCCACGGAGCCGAAGTCCAGGTTGAGGCCGGCGAGCTGGTCGGCAGCATGGGCCAGGTCGAGCGCTTCGTCGTGCTGGCGGCGACGGTTCGGGTCGGAGAGGACCGCGTTGGCCTCCTGCAGCCGGGAGAATTCCTCAGCGCTCCCGCCGGGATGGTCGGGGTGACGCTCCTTCGCCAGGTTGCGGTAAGCGTTCCGGATCTCGGCCTGGGAGGCCTCGCGTGGGACACCGAGCACCTCGTAGTAGTTGATCTGGTCCGCCATCGTTTCCTTATTCTAACCCAAGGTAGCGTTCGTGGTCCCCCCCGCCAGTGCGAGCCGGATCTCCTGCAAGCACCACGGGTCCTTCTCCGTTTCGGACGCCTCCATCAGCGACTCTTCTGCGCCCCCGATCTCGCCCAGCGCCCACGCCGCATGCCCCCGCACGAGCGGCGAAGGGTCCTCGCGCAGGGCGTCTGAGAGAGCGGGGACCGCCTTCTCTAGCTTCAGGTTCCCCGCGGCCACGCAGCAGTTGCGCAACAGGCCAGCCCGGCCGGGGCGCGTGAGAGGGGTACCCCCGAAGCGATCCTCGAACTCCTCGTCTGTCCTTATCTTCAGAACTTTCTCTATCTCCAGGTAAGGTCCCGACCCTGCCTCCCCGGAGAACTCCGGCCAGCGGCTCCTCGACGCCTTCGTCTTGTTGTAAGGACAGACCTCCTGGCATACGTCGCACCCAAAGGCCCAGTCACCCACTTTCGGCCGGAGGTGGCGGGGGATCTCACCCCGGTTCTCGATCGTCAAGTACGAGATACAAAGCCTGGCGTCCACCACGCCGGGGGCCTTTATGGCGCCGGTGGGGCACCTGTCCATGCAGCGCGTGCAGCGTCCGCAGGTTCCTTTGCCCGGCGGATCGGGATCCAGGTCGAGGTCCACGATCAGGTCCGCTATAAAGAAGTACGACCCGATCTCGTTGTTTATGAGGCAGGAGTTCCGCCCGAAAAAACCCAGCCCCGCGTGCTGGGCCGCGGAGCGTTCCAGCAGCGGCACGGCGTCGGTGAAACCGCGGGCTCTTATCCTGATCCCAAGCTCTTCCTCGAGCTCCTCCCTCAGCCGGAAAAGCCTCCCCTTTATGACCTCGTGATAATCCAGGCCCCACGCGTAGCGCGCCACCCTGCCCCCGCCTTCGTTCTCGGGATGGTCCCCAGGATAGTAAGAGACCCCGAGAGAGACCACGCTCCTCGCGCTCTTCTGGAGCTTCTTCGGGTCCGTCAGTAACTCCACGGGCCTGTGCATGTAGCCCATGTCGGCGGCCATCCCCGCCTCCTGCCACTCGCGCAGACGCTCCCCACCCTCACGCAGAGGCTCGGCGCTCGTCACGCCGAGGAGGTCGAAGCCGGCTTCTCGCGCCCGCTCCTCGAGAACGCGCCGCATCGCTGCCCTATCCTGTACTGGTCGCATGCTGCCGCCGATTGTACCCGGCGGCGCGCAAGGACGGCGCCTCGTGAAAGCTCTTGCTGACGTTTCGGCCGTTGGAGGTTAGATTCTAGAACATGAGTACGAATACCAGCAATCAATGCCTTACCGGCGCCACGGCGAGTAGACCATGATCCTCCTGCGTCTGTTGGGCATCGGGGCCGTCTACGGCCTGGGCTTCATGTTCATCAAGTCGCTGTTCCCCGAGCCATTCGTGCTCTTGATACTGCAGGGCGGACAGAGCAGCGAGGGCGACCTGACCACGCTGGCCCTCGTCTACATGGGCGTCGGATTGCTCGCAGGGCTCATCGCAGGCCCCATATTCGGTGGCGCCTTACTCCTGCGGCGCAATCGTGCACAAGGCTCGGAAGGTTCGGGTCCCCGCTTCGTCCTAAGCCTCGCACTCGCGCTTCTGACGGGGTTGATATCCGGCATCCTAACCCTCGTCGTCTACGCGACGGGCATACTCCCGAGCGGCGGCGTCCTCGATCCTTTACGCCTCATAGAAGATGCCAACCATCCGCCAGGGGCACCACTTCTCGTAGCCTGGACAATCGCCCGCGACCTGCTGCCTGCGGGCCTCGCCGGCCTCTTCCTCTCCCCCCTGGCCGGAGGCACGCTCCAACGGCTCTACGCCGCCGAACGGCCACCGGAACAGAAAAGCTACTCCTGGGAGGAGTAGCTTTTCAGCACTTCAGCACGCTCAGGCTGGCGCCTTCGCTTGTCAGCACGCTACGCCCGGCTTCGCCAGGCTTCGCTTTCAGCATGTCAGCAATAGCGTGCACACGCGAAAGCTGAAATGCTGAAGTGCTAAATGATGCTTACCAGCGCGGAGATCTTGCACTCGGCCAGGGTGTAGTCGTTGCGCCTGCCGGTGGCGCTGACCAGGTATTCCAGGCAATTACTGCGGCAGTCTACTTTGCCGCAGGGGATCTCGACGGTCCCCAGGTCCTCCACTATGCGAACTACGGGGTCGAGGTTGTCACCCGGGGTCGCTTCGACGCGGCGCACGTACTCCCCCTCCTCGAAGTGCTCCCGCCCGTAACGAAAGGCTGTCATGCCCGGATTGTACACTGGCTTGACCTGTATCACATCGTCCGGCCGGAGGCTTCGCCCGCAGAAATCCCGGGTACGATAAGGCTTCTCACTGAACTTGCTCTATGATTGTCTGTGCGATCGAGCGGTACGCAGGAGTAGAGACTGAGGCGGACGTTAACGCGAAGAGAGTTCTTGAAGATCTCCGGCGCGGGTGTGGCCGGGGCATCGTTGCTCGCCGGGTGCGAACGCGCGGGTGTGCCCCCCGACCTTCCAGGCAATACCCCGGCTGCTGACAGGAACACCAACGTGGTGCTGATCATCGTGGACAGCCTGAGGAAGGATCACATCGGCGCCTACGGTAACGAGAAGATCCGGACCCCCAACCTCGACGCCCTCGCCAAGGACAGCCTGCTCTTTAGCAGGGCATACCCCGAGTCCGCGCCGACGATCTGCGCGAGGAGGGCCATACACACGGGCCTCAGGACCTGGCCCTTCAGAGACTGGCGACGTTACAAGGGTATAGACGTCGGTCTTCAGGGCTGGCAGCCGATACCCAACTACCAGATCACCCTCGCCGAGACCATGCGAAACGCTGGCTACGAGACGCTGTTCGTAACGGATAACCTGCAGCAGTACGACGCCTCCATGAATTTCCACCGCGGCTTCGAAGCATTCGATTTCATTCGGGGGCAGACCACAGACAGCTACAGGCCACTCTATACCTGCCCTCCCGGGAAGGTCGAGCAGGCGCTGTTGAACAGAGCCGTTTTGGGAACGGGGAGCAGAGCGTACTATCAACGGTACTTCGCCAACACGGCACACCGCAGATCGGAAGAGGACTGGTTCGCCCCGCAGGTCTTCACCCGGGCCTCCGAGTTTCTGGGGGCCACCACATCGGAGAGGCCCTTCTTCCTTACGGTGGACTGCTATGATCCTCACGCGCCGTGGGACCCTCCCGCTGAGTACGTGGCTATGTACGATGAGGGTTACGAAGGCCCCGAGCCTTTCGCGCCGGTCGACGGGGCCACCGACTACCTTAGCGGCCGGCAGATCCAGCGGATGAAGGCCCTCTACTCGGGCGAGGTGACGATGACGGACCGCTGGCTCGGCCGCTTTCTGGACAAGATGGAAGAGCTGGATCTCTTCGACAACACCCTCCTCGTACTCCTCTCCGACCACGGCATCGCCCACGGGGAACACGGCGTCGTCGGCAAGCTCCCCTCCTCTCTCTGGCCCGAGGTGACGGACATCCCGTTCCTGATCCGCCATCCGGAGGGTAAGGGAGCGGGCACGACGAGCGGCTACTACGCTTCCACCCACGACGTGGCGCCTACGGTCCTCGGGTTCCTCGGGATCGAACCTCCGCAACCGTTGGATGGCCAGGATCTCTCCGTCATGCTCAAAGGTGGAGAGCCCGAGGCGAGGCCCCACTTCACGCTCGGATACCACGACCACGTCTTTACCAGGGACGAGGAGTACGCCATGATTAGCCGCAACGACGGGACTGAGGCCAGGCTCTACGATCTGAGAGAAGACCCAGGCATGTACGAGGACGTCGCGGGAGATCGTCCTGATATCGCGCGACGTATGTTCGATGATTACGTCCTGAAAGACGCCGGAGGGCCACTGCCCAGGTACTGATTCAGGTACGGTAGGCCACGGTACTCCGTGGTCGTGCCGGCCCCCGAGTATCCAGGAGAGGAGGCGATGCCATGAAGATCTACATCTCGGCGGATATGGAGGGCGTGACGGGGGTGACGCACTCTCAGGACGTAATACCGGGCCGTTCGCAGTACGAGCGCTTCCGGGGGCTCCTGACGGCCGACGTAAACGCGGCCATCGAAGGTGCGGCCCAGGCCGGCGCCACTGAGTTCCTGGTCAACGAGGCACACGACGGCATGCGGAATATCCTCCTCGAGGACCTCGACCCGCGGGCCGAGGTGATTGTCGGCCAGCGCAAACCTCTCTCCATGATGCAGGGTTTCGAGGGCGCTGACCTCGTCTTCCTCGTCGGCTACCACGCCCGCACCGGCACGGAGGGGGTCTTGAGCCACACCTTCGACAGCCCCACCGTCGTCACGGGAGTATGGTTGAACGGCGAGCCGTGCAGCGAGGCGCGCATGAATGCGACGCTCGCCGGCCTCAGTGGCGTTCCCGTCGGCCTCGTGACCGGTGATGACCTGGCCTGCGCGGAGGCGGAAGCCCTCTATGACGGCGTACAGACCGCGCGGGTGAAGACCGCCGTCGACCGCTACACGGCCCGATGCCTCTCCCCGCAGACGGCCCAGGAGCGCATCAGGGAGGCGGCCCTGCGGGCGGCCGAAAGAGGAGATCTGACCCCTTACGCGCCCGAACCGCCCTACTCCTTCACCATCGAGTTCGCGACCGCCAGCTCGGCCGCGAGCGTGCTGTTCTTCCCAGGCCTGGAGCGCATTGACGACCGGCGCGTCTCATGGACGCACGCGGACTACGAAACGGCCTTCAAGATGTTCATCGGCGTTATGCGGCTTTCCCGCAGCGACCCGGACTACGGTTAGGAGGGACCGTGAGCCTCACTTTCTACATCGTGGATGTCTTCGCCGAAGAGAGATACGCGGGCAACCAGCTTGCCGTCGTTCGCGCCGGGGCCGATTTGCCAGACGAGACGCTCCAGAAGATAGCCCTGGAGATGAACTACTCCGAGACCACCTTCGTACTGTCGGATGAACAGACAGATGGAGGATACGACGTCCGCATCTTCACGCCCGGAGACGAGGTACCCTTCGCCGGCCACCCGACGCTCGGTACGGCGTACGTGATCCGGCACGAGATCCTCGCCAGCCCCGTCGGGAGTATCACCCTCAACCTGAAAGCCGGTGAGATCCTTGTGTCCTTCGGCGAGGTTCTCTGGATGCGCCAGCTCCCGCCAACCTTCGGTGAGGTCCTGGACCATACCTCCGTCGCCCGAGCCCTGAACCTCGAAACAGCAGACCTCGACGATCGCTCTCCCGTGCAAGAAGTATCCACCGGACTACCTGCACTTATCGTCCCGCTGAGAGACCTGGACGCCCTGCGGCGCTGCAAGGTGGATTGGGAACGCTACACGAAAGTAGCCGGCTCCGGAAAGAACCTGTATGTCTTCTGCCCGGAACCGCACGACGACGGTCCAGGCGACCTCTCGGCCCGCATGTTCGCAAACGACCTCGGTGTCCCCGAAGACCCTGCGACCGGCAGCGCCGCTGGCTGCCTGGCCGCTTACTTGCTAGAACACAGCTACCTCGAAACCGACCCCGTAGACGTGCGCGTCGAGCAAGGGTACGAGATCGGCCGCCCCTCACTCCTGTACCTGCGGGCGACTAGAGACAGAGACGAGATAAAGGTCGACGTCGGCGGCAAGGTCCAGATGGTGGCCAGAGGGGAGTTAGTATGATGTGGATGGCTCGTGTGGGTAGGGGATCATGCAATGTCGGATCTGGAGAAAGTAACAACCAAGTAACAGCACAGTAACAAATTGCTCGAACACCTCCCGATACCCTTTAACCGCCAGGGTCATCGTGTTAATGTCGCTTATATGCCGGGCGCATATAAATACTGATTGAATCTGAAGGACGTGTTTGGTTGTGAACCTGAGCGTGCTCACGCGGGTTGTGCCTGATAGTGGGATCTGGGCGGTACGAAGTCGGTTCGAGGAGGTGTTCGGCCGGTTGGGGGCCGGGGTGTGGCCTATCTTGCAGACGGCGGTGGCGGCGAGTCTGGCGTGGTTTCTGGCTTCTGCTGCGCTCGGGCACGACCAGCCGTTCTTCGCCGCCATAGCCGCTGTCATCTCCACCGGCGTAGTCATCGGTCAGGAGGGGCGGCGGGCGATCGAGCTCGTGTTCGGGGTCGCGTGCGGGCTCGCGGTCGCCGACCTTCTCGTGCTCGCCATCGGGACGGGGACGGTCCAGATCGGGATCGTCGTGGCCCTGGCTATGGCCGCCGCCATGATGCTCGGTGGTGGGACGTTGCTCATCACCGAGGCCGGGGTTTCGGCACTGCTGGCGATCACGCTCGAGCCTTCCACCACGGGCCTTTCGCCCGACAGGTTTATCGATGCGTTGGTCGGGAGCGGGGTGGCCCTCGCGGTCAGGGCGGTGTTCCCGAGCGACCCGAGGCACATCGTAGAGCGGGCCGCGCATCCGATCTTCGATGACCTCGCCGGCGTCCTCGAAGAGACGGCGGCGGCCCTGCAAGAGTGCGACCTCGGCCAGGCCGAGCGCGCCTTGCAGAAGGCACGTGAGATGGATGGACGCATGGACGCTTTCAGAGAGGCGCTCGACGCCGGCTACGATACCGTCAGGCTCTCCCCGCCGCGCAGGCGGGCGCTCGGACAGCTCGGGCTCTACGCTACGGCGGCCGAACAGTTGGACCTCGCGGTCCGCAACGTCAGGGTACTCGCGCGGGCCGCCGCGGCGGCGGTGCGCGAGGGAGAGCCTGCTCCAGAGGCGCTCTCCGAGACGATCCGCGATCTCGCTCGTGCCGTGGAAACCCTCTCAGCCTACATCGAAGAGCCGGAGCATCCCGTGGAGACCCGCAGGTTCGCACTCGAAGCCGCGGGGGGGCAACCGCCGTACTCCTGGAGCGTAACGACCTCAGGACCAGCATGCTGGTGGGCCAGATCAGGTCGACCGCCCTGGACCTGCTGCGGGCTTCTGGCATGGACTCGACCGAGTCCCTCGAGGCGCTCCGCAACGCCGCCAACCGTACGACCCGGGAGTCCACGAACCAGACCGTCTGAGCCGGGGAGATGCCCCAGGTTCCTCGGCTTCGAGGCGGCTTGAGGTGTGCCTGGGGGCGTGCTAGCTTTCCCTCCATTCGTTACTCCCGCCCGCGGGCCCTATGTCGAGGAGAAGCCCATGTCCGACTCCAGTCCCACGATTTCCACCAACCCGGCCCACGCAGTACCGGCGATCGGAGATTTGCGAGGCCGTGTGGCGCTCGTGACCGGTGTCGGGAGGAGGAGGGGCATAGGCTCTGCGGTCTGCCTGGCGCTCGCCTCCCGCGGTGCTGACGTCGTTCTCTCCTACTGGAAAGCTTACGACCGCGAGATGCCCTGGGCGTCGGATGAGGACGAGCCTGGGGCGTTGCTCGGGCAGTTGCGTGCCACCGGAGTAGGTGCAGAGGGGATAGAGATGGACCTCTCCAGGTCAGATTCGGCGCGACTCCTGCTCGACGCGGCCGAGGAGAAGCTCGGGAAGCCTTCGATCCTCGTCAACACCGCCGCTTACTCCACCCGCGACGGCTTCGAGACGCTCGACGCGGAGGCGCTGGACGCCCACTACGCCGTCAACGTGCGGGCCATGGCGCTCCTATGCGTCGGCTTCGCAAGGCGGTATCCGGGCGGGCCTGGGGGCAGGATCGTCAACTTCAGTTCAGGACAGTCGATAGGGCCGATGCCTGGAGAGCTCGCCTACGTCGCGACCAAGGGCGCCATCGAGGCGTTCACCAGGACACTCGCCGTCGAGGTCGGGCACAAGGGAATCACGGTGAACGCCATCAACCCCGGTCCCACGGACACGGGCTGGATGACCGAGGAGTTGAAGCGCGAGATCGCACCCAAGTTCCCCTCCGGTAGGATCGGGCAGCCCGAGGACGCGGCGAGGCTCGTGGCGTTTCTGGCCGGTGATGAGGCGGCCTGGATCACGGGCCAGATTGTCCATTCCGAGGGCGGCTTCTTACGGTCTTGAGCGGCGCGTTCGCTTCCCTTGCGCTACCATTATCTCTCGCATGAAGGTTCCCAGTAAGTTACCCAGGCTCTTCCGCGACCCGCCGAGGACACTGTTCGACGACCCGCGCCATGAAGCCTTCGAGGCGCCCGTTAAAGGACCGTTGTTCTCGAACTCCGTGTTCTACGCGCTCCTGGCCGTCTTCGGCGTCTTCCTCATGCTAACCGCCGACTGGCTCGGTTTGCTGCTCTTGAACTCGGACGGCGTCTTCCGTAGGATCGGTCCTCTCAACACCGTGCGCGTGACGGCCGTCTTGTTGACCGGGATAGCCTTCCCCTCTGCTCTCCTGATGTTCCACTACAAACGCCTCTACTCCTATACCTCTGACGAGAATGTCTTCTTCGCCGTCACCTTCTCGCTGTCCTTCGTCCTGGGCTTCCCCTGCGTCCTCACGGGGATATTCGGATGAAGAAGGCATCAGGCATCAGGTATCAGGCTTCAGGAGGGTTTGGTCGCCTGGCCGCCTTCCGTTTTCGAACCGTCCTGCTGAAGCCTGAAGCCGAAACGCTAGCTGATGGCTGAAAGCTCCATTCGCTTCGAACGCGCTCTCTCCTCACCCAATGAGGTCTTCGGTCCTGCCGGCAAGCCTCTTGCTCACTACCGCCCCGTTCTCGAAGAGATGGGGCGGATGGGCCCTGGGGAATGGAGGCGGAGGGTCCAAAGGGCGCAGAGGGGGTGGCTCGAGCATCAACGAGAGCTGGGCATGGTCCCCGACGATGAGGTCCACCCCACAGACTACGTGCCCCGCATCTTGCCGGCGGCGGACTGGGCCGTGTTGGAGCGGGGACTGGCGCAGCGGATGCTTGCCATCAACGAGTGGCTAAGACGGCTGGAGGCAGGCAAGGATGAGATCGTCCCTGGGGAGGTGATCGAGAGCAGCGCGCTCTTCGACGCTTCGATCCCAACCCGATTCGGGGACGTCCCGAACCGGCAGATGGGCTTCGACATAGTCGCCGTAGAGCGTTCGGGCCGGACCGGCGAGTGGGAATATCTCGTAATCGAGGATAACGCCAAGATGCCCGTCGGTATAGAGCCGATGAACATCCTGAGGGCGAGGACCCCCGATGTGCTGCCCGAGTCGTACAAGGCGCTCCGGGTGAGACCGCTCGAAGGGCTGATGGAGCGCCTGGGCGAGGTCGTGCGGGCCACTTCGCCCGAGCCCGACCCGACTCTGGCGATCCTCTCCACAGGGCCCCATGACCAGTACTACCTCGACCACAAGGTCTTCGCCAGCGAACTGGGGGCGATCCTGGCCGAGCGGCACGAGGTCGAGCTAGACCGCGGCGGGAGGCTCGTCCACAAAAAGAGCGGCCGCACGATCGACATAATCTACGAGCGCATCGAGGACGGCAGGATCTACGACGACATAAAGGGCCTGATCGAATCTCAGGCCAGAGGCCTCGTCGACGCCGTCTTCGCCCCTAACTTGGGCATCGCCGATGACAAGGGCGTCTATCCCTTTATCCCTGGGATGATCCGGACCTACCTCGGAGAAGAGCCGATACTGGACAACGTGGAGACTTACTCGCTCGCCGTCGAGGAAGACCGCCGCTACGTCATGGACCACTTCCACGAACTGGTCGTAAAGAGCCGCAGCGGCTGGGGCGGCAAAGACGTCCTCATAGCTCCCGAAGAGTCGAGGGACGATGTCGAGGAGTTCCGCAAACAGGTCGAAGAAAACACTGTGGAGTACGTGGCCCAGGAGACCATAGACTTCTCGACCCACGTCCTCTGCGAGGTCGATGAAGCTAGAGATGGCTTTGTTCTGCGCGACGCCCACGCCGACTACCGCATCCACGCCCTCGCCCCAGACGCCCAGACGATCGAGGTCATCCCGGGCGCCATGACGAGGGTAGCGGCACCGGGCAGCAAGCTGGTCAACATCTCTAGCGGAGGCAAGATGAAGGACACCTGGGTGCAGCGTCGTGCATAAAGCTTGCCTTATGCACCACGAGCATTTCAGCACGCTCCGGCTTCGCCTCCGCTTATCAGCACTTCAGCAATAAGAAGCTGACATGCTGACAAGGCGGCGCAGCCGCCGTGCTGACCAGCGCGGGTTAGGGAAGGGTCGACCCTTCCCTAACCCGCTTGGAGATGTTCGAGCGGGCGGCGCGCAGCACCCCGAGGCCTCCGTAGAGTGCGCCGACTGCGGCCAGGGGCCAGGCGAGGAAGCGCGGGAAGCGGAGGCTGAGAAGGGAGGCTCCGAGCAAGGCGCCGCTGGCCGCGGCTGCCAGGGCCTGTTCGTGGGTCTCCAGCGGATAGCCGCTCTTCTGGAGCGCCGTGCTGCCGACACGCAAAATGGTGGCCGATCCGCCGGAACCGCTCCCCACGACACCCCTGCGGGCATCGCGGTCTGAGGACTGGATCGGGCGTTCCGGACGCACCCTGGGGTGCGCAGCAGACCCGGCGAGGCGGACCTCGCGGGCGTTGGAGAGGTCCTCCTCGAAGAGCTCCTCCATCTGGGCGGCGAAGCCGATGTCCTCGGCCACCAGGTCTATCTCCCAGTTGGCGACGAGGCTTGCGACGTTCAGGTTTGTGGATCCTACCTTCGACCACCAGCCGTCGGCGACCAGGGTCTTGGCGTGGATCATGGGTCCGCCATACTCGAAGATGCGGACACCCGCCTCCAGGAACTGCCTGTAGCCCGTACGGGAGAGCGCCCCGATCCAGGGCAGGTCGTTGGTCGCGGGCACGAGCACCCGCACGTCCACCCCGTCACGGGCCACGGAGATCAAGGACTGGGAGAGGATCGCCATAGAGAGAAAGTAGGCGTCGGTGATCCAGAGCCGGCGCTCGACCCCTGCGGTGAGCAACTGCAGCATCCGCAGGGTCCGCATCCTGCGCGGTTCCTGGACGACCACGCGGGCCGCCTCTTCGCCGGCCTGTGGGATGCTCTCGAAGTCGGGGAATTCGTCTTCGGGTAGGGATTCACCGGCGACGCTCCACAACCCCGCGAAGGCCCGCTCTACCTCGGCTACGGCCGGGCCGCGGATACCGACGGCCGTGTCCCTGTAGGGGAGCCCAGTCTCGGGGGAGGTCACGAGCCAGCCATCGGAGATACACACGCCGCCCGTCGAGGCGTACTCGCCGTCCACGGCGAGCAGCTTGCGGTGGTCGCGCCGGATCGCGCCTAGCGGCCCACCAAACGTCGGCGGGTTGACCGCCCTGACATCCACGCCGGCCTCCCGCATCCGCCGCCAGAAGGATCGGGCCACGTCGAGGCAGCCGAACCAGTCGTAGAGCACACGGACGCTAACGCCCTCCTCGGCCTTCCGGATCAAGGCCCTCGCGAACCTCTCCCCGACCTCGTCGTCGCTGAAGATGTAGTTGTCCAGGTGCACCCAGCGCTCGGCCCCCGAGATGGCCGCGAGCCAGTCCTCATAGGTGTCGGGGCCGTTCCTGAGAAGCTCCAGCCTGTTGCCCTCCCGGAGCGGCGCGTCGCTGGCACGCGCCAGTGCGCGGTCCAGCCTCTCGCGCTGGAACCCACCCGGCGCCGGTCTTCCCACAGATCCTCGCTCTTCCGACTCCAACCCCGGTCTCCTCGCGAAGGGTACAGTGAATCTGGCGGTGTTTTGCGGATGGGCGCTTCGCGAAGCGCCCCTACATCCGATGCCTTTTCAATCGAGAGCGCGCCTCATGGCATCCCAGGCGAGGGTGGCGCACCTGATGCGGTTGGGGGTCTGGACGACGCCCTTGAGGGCAGCAAGCTCCCCGAGCTCTTCCTTCTCCTCCGTACGCATCATCTCGAGGAAGGCTTCGATCTTCTCCTCCGCCTCCTCGCGACTCTTGCCCGTGAGTTGCTCCGTGAGCATCGAGGCCGACGCTTGCGAGATGGAGCATCCGCGGCCGGTAAAGCTCACCTCTTCGAAGACCCTGTCATGGACCTTGGCGTAGACCGTCACCACATCGCCGCACAAAGGGTTATCTATGTGTTGGTGGATGTCGGCATCATCCAGCTCGCGCCGGTTGCGCGGGTGCTCGAAGTGGTCGAGCAGGATCTCTCTGTAGAAGCTCTGCATCACCTTGCGGGAAATTGTATCAGGAGCGCGCGGCGCTCCCGGAAACGTATCGCTCCGCAGGAGCCTTCGAGCAGCATGCTCTCGGCTACCTCCTGCGGCGTCTGGTCCCGGTAACCTTGGCTTCTGTCAGCGCCACATAGATGTCATCGCCCTCGACCTTGACTTCGTGTTTGGGGACGGGTCTTATGGCCGGGAGGGCGAGCGCTTTCCCGGTCGTCACGTCGAACTTTGCGCCGTGGCGCGGACACTTTATCTGGTTGCCGATCAACTCTCCCTGGTCCAGGGGACCGGCGTCGTGTGTGCACACGTCCTCGATGGCGTGGAACTCACCGTCCACGTTGCACAAAGCAATCCGGTGGCCCTCCAGCTCGTAGACGTCGACTTCACCGGGGGCCACGTCGCCGGTTTTGGCTATTTTGTGGTACTCGGCCATCCGGTTACGCCACCCGCTCCTCGAAGCCGAGCCCGATCTTACCCTCTATGGCGCGGTCGAGCTTGTCTTTCAGACCCTTGAGTGGGATTCTGCTCGTGATCTCCCCGAAGAACCCGAAGACCACTAGCTTCTCGGCCTCGCGGCGCGGGATGCCGCGACTCATGAGATAGAAGAGATCCGTCTCGTCCACCTGCCCCGTCGTCGAGCCGTGCGAGCACTTGACGTCGTCGGCCAGTATCTCTAGGCGCGGCAGGCTCACCGCGAAAGCATCGTCGGTCCCAAGGATGAGGTTCCTATTCGTCTGATAGGCGTCAGTCTTCTGCGCCCCAGGCTCGACCCTGATGAGCCCGCTGAATACGGCGAGGGACTCGTCGCGCAGAGCGCCCTTGTAAACGAGGTCCGAGTGGGCGTTCGGGGCGATGTGATCCTGCAACGTGTGATGGTCGAGGACCTGGTTCTGGTCTGCGAAGTACAGGCCGAGCATCTCCGAATCGCTGCCAGCGGCCGTGAGGCCGGCCTCGACGTTGGTGCGGGAGAGCTGCGAGCCTAAGGAGACGACGAGGCTGTTGATCGTCGCGTCTTTCTCGGTCTTGGAACGGATGGTGTTGAAGTGGAGCATGTTCCGCTCCCAGTTCTGCAACGAGACGTAGCGCAGGTTCGCGCCCTCTCCGACGTACAACTCGACGGCGCCGTTGGAGAACGCGGGGTCCTCATAGTCGACGGAGGCGTATTCGTCGATGTACGTGACGCTCGCGCCCTCTTCGACCACGACCAGGGTGCGAGGCATGATCGAACCGACCACGTCGAGCCATCTATAACTCTGGATCGGTAACTCCACATCTACCCCGCGCGGCACGTAGAGGAAAGACCCCCCGGCGAACGCCGCAGCACTAAGGGCAGCGAACTTGTCGTAGTCACCAGGCACGAGCCCGAAGAGCCTGTCTCTGACCAGATCCTCATGCTCGGCGAGCGCTGTGTGCAGATCCGTAAAGACGACACCCCTGCGCGAGAGCTCCTCGTCCACCCTGCTATAGGCCTTCTCGGAGTTATGTTGCACGAGCAGGGCCGAATTATCCTCACCCTCGTGGATAAGCCGCTGCACGGCGTCGGGCAGGTCGGCCTCTCGTCTTACGTCGGGGCTCGGGGCGTAGGGGAGGAAGTCGTCCACGCTCACGTCCGAGATGTCCGTGTAACGCCACGCCTCGTCGCGCAAGGTCGGCATTGGGAGGCTCTCGAAGCTCCGCCATGCATCCAGGCGCTTCTCCGTGAGCCAGCTTGGCTCATCCTTGAACGAGGAGAGAGCCTTGACCGTCTCCACGCTTATACCTTTACTCTTTAGAACCTCCGGCGCTTCCTTCTGCATACGACCTACCTTTGATCTCTAAGAATAGGGACGGACTCCATAGAGAGCCCGCCCCACCATTGATTACCCGTTTCTTCACGTCCCGACCAACGCTCTTCGGCACCCGCACCAAAAAGCTGACTAGCTCTATCCCACCGACCCTTCCATCTCCAGTTGGATCAGGCGGTTCAGCTCGATGGCGTACTCGAGCGGGAGTTCCTTGGCTATGGGCTCGATGAAGCCGTTGACGACCATAGCCATGGCCTCTTCCTCGGAGAGCCCACGGCTCATGAGGTAGAAGAGCTGGTCCTCGCCGACCTTCGAGACGGTGGCCTCATGCTCGGTGTTGACCTTCTTCTCTTCGATCTCGATGTACGGATAAGTGTCCGTCCTCGCGTTCTCGTCCAGGAGCAGCGCGTCGCATTCGACCCTGCTCTTGGAGTTGACGGCCCCCTCGTGCACCTTGAGGAGACCGCGGTAGGTGCTCCTGCCCGTCCCCTTGGAGATGGATTTCGAGGTAATGAGGCTGGACGTATTGGGCGCGGCGTGGACTACCTTGCCGCCAGCGTCCTGGTGCTGCCCGTCGCCTGCGTAGGCTACGGAGAGGATCTCACCGCGCGCGCCTTCGCCAAGCAGGTAGACCGCAGGGTACTTCATCGTGAGCTTGGAGCCAAGGTTGCCGTCGACCCACTCGATGGTCGAGTTCTCGTAAGCCGCGCCCCGCTTGGTAACCAGGTTGTAGGTGTTGTGCGACCAGTTCTGGATGGTCGAGTACCTGATGCGCGCGTTCGGCTTCGCTATCAGCTCGACGACCGCCGAGTGGAGCGAGTTCGTGGTGTAGGTCGGGGCTGTGCAGCCCTCGATGTAGTGTACGTAAGAGCCCTCATCAGCAATGATGAGCGTCCGTTCGAACTGGCCCATGTTCTCCGCGTTGATGCGGAAGTAAGCCTGAAGCGGGATGTCTATATGCACCCCCGGCGGGACGTACACGAACGATCCACCCGACCAGACCGCGCTGTTGAGCGCCGCGAACTTGTTATCGTCAGGCGGGATGATGGTGCCGAAGTACTCGCGCACGAGGTCCTCGTGCTCGCGCAGGCCACCGTCCATGTCCATGAAGACGACGCCGCTCTTCTCCCACTCTTCCTTGAGCGAGTGGTAGACGACCTCGGACTCGTACTGGGCGCCGACGCCGGCGAGCGAATCGCGCTCGGCCTGCGGGATGCCTAACTTCTCGAACGTGTTCTTGATATCGTCCGGCACATCGTCCCAGGTACGGCCCTGGTTCTCCATCGGCCTGATGTAGTAGTAGATCTCATCGAAATCCATCTCCGAGAGGTCGCCGCCCCAGGTCGGGGTCGGTTTCTCGAAGAACGACTCCAGAGCCTTCAACCGGAATTCCAGCATCCACTCAGGTTCGTTCTTGTGTTTGGAGATCATGGCGACGATCTCCGGGTCTATCCCCTTCCTCGGGGTCTTGAAGAAGTACTCCTCTGGATCGTGAAACCCGAATTTGTACTCGTCGAGTCCGAGCTCCTGGATGGTCTTGTCTTCTGGCATATTCTCTATCCCTTCCCTAGCTCTGCGCGCCCGCGCCGAACTCCTGGCGCACCCACTCGTAGCCTTTATCCTCGAGATCTAGCGCCAGCTCCTTGCCGCCGCTGGTCACTAGCCGCCCGTCGAGCATGACGTGGACGTGGTCAGGCTCGATGTACCTCAGAATCCTCTGGTAGTGCGTGATGATGACCGCCGAGAAGTCAGGCCCGCGCAACTCGTTGACGCCCTTGGCGACGACCTGCAACGCGTCGATGTCGAGTCCCGAGTCGGTCTCGTCCATGATCGCGAGCTTGGGATCGAGCATGAGCATCTGTAGGATCTCGTTCCGCTTCTTCTCACCACCGGAGAAGCCCTCGTTGAGGTACCTCTCGGCGAACCTGGGGTCCATCTGCATGATCTTCATCTTGTCCTGGATGAGCCTGTACATCTCCATGGCACTGAGCTCTTCCTCGCGCACGGAGTTGACCGCGGTCCTGAGGAAGTTGGCCACGGAGACGCCGGGGACCTCGCTAGGATATTGGAAAGCGAGGAACATCCCGAGCTTGGCCCGCTCGTCGGGCTCCAACTCGAAGACATCCTCACCCTGGAAAGTGATCGAACCCCCTGTCACCTCGTAACGAGGATGTCCCATGAGCACGTTGGCGAGTGTGCTCTTCCCCGAGCCGTTCGGGCCCATGATCGCATGTATCTCACCCTTGCCAACCTCGAGATCCAGTCCCTTCACTATCTCCTGACCGTCGATCTCTACCTGAAGATCTTCTATCTTGAGCATCAAACCCCTGCCACTAGGCTATGTAAAAACTTTGCTACAACAAGCTTATTAAATCACAGCACCAGGGGCCTAACAACGTAAAGAGTTCACGACCAAGAATCCTTCTTGAAACGTCCGAAATCCGACTATTTATAAGGGTTTCGTGATCCAGGTCACGTCCTGCAAGGGCTTCTCGGGAACCACTATCATAACGCCCTGCGGCCGGCCGCTTGTAACAGCGCACAGCCCCCCTAAACGGTGGTTATTGAGAACGTTTCTCGATAAGGCATTCGAAGGGTTTGTCTTCATCGCTACGTTTTTCGCCACTGTTGCATCTCGCGGTCTACGAAGTAAGAGACGAGCGTGCGGTAGATCTCCTCGATCACATCCGGGTCGAGCCCGGTCTTCTGGGCCCAGCGGCGGCGATCGGCGAGCATCGCTCTCTGGCGTTCCGGGGCTCGTACGCTCTGCTCGCCGGACTTGAAGCTGGCGGCAGCCTCGACGTAGCGGGCGCGGCGACCGATCAGGCCGATCACTTCCCGGTCCAGTGCGTCTATGCTTTGCCGCACATCTTGTATGCTTTCGCAGTCTTCGGGGCGCTTCATGCCGGCTCTACACCGAGCACCATTGCGTTCTGGGCGCTCATGGGTGCTCCCAGGTCGGCTTTGCGGGCCAGGTAGCCGAGCGTGTAGATCTTCCCGTCCACCGGTAAAGGGGCGACCGAAGAGAGCCAGCCGACGACGTTCACTGAGGAGGTTGGGCCAACCAGCTTCTTTTCGCCCTGCAGGATCTCGTCCCCCGCCTCGGGCGGCTCCGTCGTGTCTTGCTCCAGTTCGAAGCGGTAGAGCTTCTTGTTCGGGCTGCCCCGGTAATGCATTCTAGCCACCGTCTCCTGGCCAGGGTAGCAACCCTTCTCGAAGCTGATGGCCCGCTCCAGAGAGTTCTTCGACTCGCCCGGGAAGTTCTCGGGTGTGATGTCTGCGCCGAAGCGGGGGACGCCGGCTTCGATGCGGGCGGTCTCGTGGGCGTCGGCGCTCACGAGGGTGGCGCCAGACACGGTCAGGTATCTGAGAACCGCTGCGAGGTCTTCCGGGGGCCCGATCAGGTCGTAGCCGGGAACGGGAAACGCGACGCCCACCGAGAGCAAGACCCGGCCTTCGATCTCTATCTCTCTAGATTGGTGTTCCTCGAGGTCCCCAAAGTACTCTCTGGCGCGGGGGCCATACAGGCCGAGTACGGACCACGAGAGTTCCTCCAGTCTCACGCGGGAGAAGGGAGCGTAGCGGGCCAAAATCCCCTTCGCCGCCCCAGCCCCTTCAGGTTCCGTGTCGATGAGGATCTCGTCGCCGGCCTTGACGACACGGAGGTCCGTCTGGATCCGGCCCTTCGGATCGAGGAGCATGGCGTAGGCGCCGCGGTCTCCGTGTGTCGGCACGTCGCTGGTTAGGACGGCGTTGAGCATCCCGATGGGGTCCTTGCCCGTGAGACGCAGGAGCCTTCTTTCCGAGCGGTCCACGATAGCGGCGCCTTCTCTCAGGGCTGCGTAGCCTTCGAGGTCGTTTGGGTCGGTGACGTTTTGGGGACCTTTCGAGTACTCCATGAGTCTATTTTAGAGCACGAGAGGAGCCTGGATGGTGAAAGTGGTCGTACTGGACGTCGACGGCACGTTGATGGACACGAACTACCTGCACACCGAGGCGTGGGCGTGGGCATTCGAGGGTGCTGGCCATCGGGTGCCGAGGTTCAGGCTCCACAAGCAGGTCGGCAAGGGCGCGGGGCTCTTGATCCGGGAGTTCGTCGACGACGAGGAGGCGGTAGAAAAGATCCAGAACCTCCACAGCGAGTACTACGGACGGCTGCAAGAGTACGGCCACCCGCTCCCGGGAGCGAAGGAGTTGATCTCCTCGCTCAAAGAACGCGGCTACGAAGTCTGGTTGGTCACCAGCGCCAAAGACGAAGAGCTGGAACACCACATGCAAGAGCTCGAAGCCGAAGAGAACGTGGACGGCGTCGTCAACTCGAGTGCCGTCGAGAACCCGAAACCGGCACCCGACATCTTCGAGGAGACCTTGCGGAGGGCAGGGTCGACCGCCGACGAGACCGTCGCCGTCGGTGACGCGGTGTGGGACGTCGAGGCTGCCAGAGAAGCCGGCATACGCACCGTCGCCGTCCTCTCCGGCGGCGCCTACCACAGAGACGATCTCGAAGAGGCCGGAGCGGTTGCCGTCTACGAAGATTGCGCCGCACTCCTCGACTCCGACTTCCCTGAGTAGCGCCGGCTTCGCCGGGCGGCTAGTCAGCATGTCAGCTACGTATGGTGCTGCGAGACGCTCGTGCGCTCGAGAGAGTGCAGAGGAGCACGTACTCGTTGAGGGCCTTCTCCGACCACGAAACCTGACAAGCGGAGGCCGAAGGCCGTAGCGTGCTGAAGTGCTGACTAGCTGCCGCCGTAGGCGGCCCTCGCATCCTCGTACACCCTCGGTAGTGGGAGTCCGGACTCACCGGCGAGTCTGGCGGCGTCGGCGTACTCGGGGGCGGCGACGAAGTCTTCACCGTCGATGCTCCCCACCTTGACCCTGCACTTGCCGTAGGGAAGGTCTACCACGATGTGGCGGCGTCCCGCGACGGTGCGGCCGACCGGGTGGTGGCGCACGCCGAGGGTTCCGGTCTCCCGCATGAGGAGCCTTGCGAGGCGCTCGCGGTCGCCGGAGAGGGCCAGGGCGCAGGCTTTGTAAGCGCCGCGACCACGTTTCATCACGATGGGTTCGAGCCAGGCGTCGAGGGCGCCGGACGCGAGCAGACGCTCCACCGCAGCCCCGAGGAGCTCGCCCGGAGCATCGTCGACGTTGGCCTCAAGTAGAACGATGGCACCCTTGGGACCTTCTAGCTCTCCGACGACGGCGCGCAGCAGGTTGGGCGCGCTCCTCAGGCGCGCCCTTCCGGCTCCGTAGCCCGTGGCGTGGAGGGTCATGGGCGGGGCTGCGTCCGTAAACTCGCCGCCGGTGAAGGATCTCATGAGCGCGGCCCCCGTTGGGGTGGTCGTCTCGACGGGCTCATCGGTCCAGCGGACGGGCGAGCCCACGAGGATCTCCAGCGTCGCGGGTCCGGGCACAGGGAGGGGGCCGTGGGCGGCATCGACGACGCCTGTGCCCATGGGCAGAGGACCGCAGCTTACGGAGGCCGCATCGAGGAGCTCCAGGGCCACGCAGCTACCGACCACGTCGATTATCGAGTCCACGGCCCCGACCTCGTGGAAGGTGACCTCCTCGGGGTCCTCGTCGTGGACGGCGCCTTCCGCGACGGCCAGAAGGCGGAAAGCCTCGAGGGCGCGTGAGGAGGCTCTCTCCGGCAGTTCGGCGCCCTCTATGGAGGCGCGGATATCCCCGAAGGTCCTGTGGGAGTGCTCCTCAGGGTATCCGACGGCTGCCCTGAGCGTGCCGATGCCGTTTACCTCGACACGCTCCACAGCGAGGTCGAAACTTACGCCGAGGCCGCGCAGGAGGGCTGTGATCTCGGGCAGCGACGCTCCCGCCGCGACGAGCGCGGCGAGGGTCATGTCGCCGGCCGCGCCACCGACGGGTTGGAAATGAACGTGTTTCAAGACCGGTCACCCGGCTTTGTGGAGGCCGGCCTGCGATGGGTGGGAGTATTCGGGGCTGGGGGAACCGCCCCCTATTCCTCTCGTCCGTTGGAGATCTTGCGCACGGCCATTAGGGTGACGGCCAGGCTGATGGCGAGCACGATCAGGGGCCTGGGATCGCGCTTCACGGCGTCGGTCAAGGGGGCAGGGTTCCTCTTCCTGCCAGCCTCCCCGATCATCTTCGCCTGGCGACTGGCCGATTCCTTGAGGCTCTTGCCGAAGCGGATTACGGCGTCCCTGGCGCGTTCCTTCACCTTTGTAGAGGTCCGCTTCACTATAACCTGGGGCTCGGCGTGCTTTTTGAGGTCCCTGACGTCCGGCGCCATGCGGCTCCGGATCTCGAACATCTCCCTCTCTATGCGCTCGGGTATCTCGTTCATTACCTCAACTGCCCCTTTATCCAGTTGATGTTCTGCTGAAGGGTACGGATAGTCCGGTGGGGTGTGGGATCCAACCTCCTTAGTATGCTGGCTCCGGCCGCGCCGAGTATCCCCCCGACCAGCAGCAATACGCCACTGACGATCAAAGCCGAGACCCAGAGGGAGAGGATGCCGTCGAGTAGGTAAACCCCGGCAAGGGAGAAGATTATGAGGAAGACCAACATAAATACGCCGGCGGCCGCGAGGAGGCCAGATGCCAACCCGCCCCTCTTGGCTATGGGCGTCATCTCCGTCTTCGCCAACTCGAGCTGCTTGTCGACGAGCTCCTGAAGCTGGGGCTTCAGAGCGTCGACTATCTCCTTGATACTCCGGTCTGAAGGCTCGGGACCCTCCCTGAGCTCCCTTCCGAACTCTGCTACCCGCTCTCGCCCGTCCATCCCCACGCTCCTCTCTTCTGATCCTAGAACTCGGAGTATTTCTTGCCCTGCTTAAGCTCCTAGTTACCCTCGCCTCGCCCCGCGTAATCCGGTAGGCCTCCCGGGGAGGACCATCCCTATCCTACACCAGATCTTAGTATCCAACATGCCATAAAGCACGCGAAGTGAATCGATGATGTAACATGAATACAGGTGTACAAGACCCGTCGTCTCCCGGCAGGATGGGAGTGGTATTGAAGTTGCACGTAGCGTTAGGGATCTCCTCGGGAGACGTGGCCGCCTTCGTCGGGGCGGGGGGCAAGTCTGGTGCGATCCTTGCTGTCTCGGACGGGCTCACGGAGGAGGGCATGAAGGTCCTTGTGGCCCCGACGACGAAGATGTTGTCGAGCGAGGCCGTGGGTATAGGCCCGCTCGTCACCTCGGAAGACGCCGGCGACCTGCGCGCGAAGACCGAAAGGGCATTATCCGAGGCCCCCGCGGTGGTCTTGGGCTCGGGGATGCTCTCCAAGAACAGGGTAGGCGGCGTGGAGCCCGAGTGGGTAGGCGACCTTGCCGGGCTCGCCGATGTGGTCCTCGTCGAGGCCGACGGGTCCAGGCGGCGCTCGATCAAAGGCACCGCCGATCACGAACCGGCCATCCCGGACGCCGCCACGCTGGTCGTCGCCGTCGCCAACGTCCGCGCCCTTGGCAACCCTGTGGACGAAGAACACGTCCATCGCCCTGAGATCTTCTCCGACCTCACCGGCATCGGCCAGGGCCAGAGCATAACCCCGAGAGCGTTTGCCATCGCCCTCTCGCAAGGCTCCCTGGCCAGAGTCCCACAAAGGGCCAGGACCGCCGTCCTGATTACCGGGGTCGAACCGGGACGAAGTATGTCCGATGCTTCCGTCATCACCCGTGAGCTCTGGCGCCTCGGCGTCAGGAACGTCATCCTTGCCTCTCTCCCCACCGAATCAGCGGTCCGAGTCTGGATCCCGTAGACTCCTCCGACCGGTCGCTCCCACCCCGACAGCAGCGAGGGTGCCCCGCGAAGAACCTCTCGGACGGACGCTTCGCGCCGAGCCCGACGGGTCCGCTCCATCTCGGGAACCTGCGGACCGCCCTCCTGGCATGGCTGTTCGCGCGTTCGGCCGGGGCGCGATTTCTGGTACGCGTGGAGGACCTCGACCGCTCGCGGGTTCGTCCCGGCGTGGAACAGGCACAGCTCTCCGACCTCAGGGCTCTCGGACTCGACTGGGACGGTCAGGTGGTGCGCCAGTCAGAGCGGATGGAGCTGTACGGGGAGGCCATAGCTCACCTCGACACTGGCGGACTGCTCTACCCTTGCTACTGTACGCGGGCGGAGATCCGGGCCGCCGCATCCGCGCCGCACGGCATCCCGGCTTCGGACCGTTATCCTGGCACCTGCCGCGAACTTACGGCGGCGCAGCGTGCCGTTCGCGAAGCTTCAGGACGCCCTCCGGCGCTGCGGGTACGTTCGGATAACGCCCGAGTAGCCTTCGATGACAGGCTCCTCGGCCGTCGTGAGGAGGAGGTTGACGACTTCGTGGTGCGCCGAAACGACGGCACTCCGGCCTACCAGCTCGCCGTCGTGGTCGATGATGCCGCGCAGGGGATAGGCGAGGTGGTTAGGGGTGCGGATCTTACGGACTCGACCCCGCGCCAGGTCCTGCTGGCAGGATTGCTCGGCCTGCCGGAGCCCGGATACGCCCACGTCCCCCTCGTGCTCGGCCCGGACGGACGGCGTCTCGCCAAACGCCACGGCGCCGTCACGCTCTCCGACCGTGCCGCCCTTGGCGAAGGACCGGAGGAAGCACGCGCCTGGATGGCCCGCTCACTCGGCCTCGCCGGCGCCGGAGAGACCCCGTCACCCTACGATCTTATCGCAGGCTTCGCTCCGAAACGATTGCCTCGCCAGCCGACCTTCTGGTCGCCACAAACCGCAGTCTGAGCCGCACTCTATGGTACCTTTCCCTTGCAGCCCCAAGGCGGTGTCAGCCTTCAGCAAACAGAAAGCTGACTGGCTGAAATGCTGACTAGCTGACCAGCGCGGGTTTTGGAAGGGGCGGCCCTTCCAAAACCGCCAAGAGAGGAGACTTTGTGGATGTATCTCAGAAGTTCGAAGGTTTGCAGGCAGAGATCGAAGAGAACTTCGGAGAGAAGATCGTCGCCCTCCGCCGGGATATCCACCGCGAGCCCGAACTGGGCTTCGGTACGGAGAGGACCGCCGAAAAAGTGCTCGCGGCGCTCGACGGTCTGCCCCTCGACGTAGAGACGGGCGTCGCCGAGAACGGTATCGTCGCCACGCTCGAGGGTGAAGGCGACGGACGAACCGTGGCCCTGCGGGCAGACACGGACGCCCTCCCCATGCAGGAGGAGACGGGCTTGCCTTTCGCTTCGGAGATAGAAGGCAGGATGCATGCCTGTGGCCACGACGGGCACACCGGCATTCTCGTCGGAGCGGCCCACGCGCTTTCGGGGATGCGGGACCGACTAAGCGGCACCGTCAAGTTCATCTTCCAGCCGGCGGAGGAAGGCGGGGGTGGAGGGAAAATAATGGTGGATGAGGGCGTCGTCGAAGACGTCTCTTCCATCTTCGCGTTGCATCTGTGGCCGGGGTTGCCGTTCGGGAAGGTGGCGACGAAGACCGGTCCGATTATGGCCGCTGCCGACGCCTTCGAGATGGAGATCGTAGCATCGGGCGGGCACGGCGCGATGCCCCACCTGGCCGCCGACGCTGTAGTCATCGCGGCCCAGGTGGTGACCGCGTTGCAGACCATCGTCTCCAGGGAGGTCGATCCGGTCGAGCCGGCGGTCCTTACCGTGGGAGAGATCGGCGCCGGAACGGCCTTCAACATCATCCCAGAGAAGGCCCGCCTCGGGGGAACGGTACGCACCCTGAACGCAGACCTCCGCAAGAGGATGCCGTGGCGTATGGAGGCCGTAGCCCGCGGGGTCGCGAAGGGGATGCGCGGCGACGCGAATCTGGACTACGATTTCTCTTACCCCGTAACCGTCAACGACGAAGGCGCGGCCGGCTACGCCCTTGGCGTAGCCGAGGACCTCTTCGGCGCGCAGTCAGTACGGGAGCTACCCAACCCTTCTATGACCGCCGAGGACTTCTCGTTCTACCTGGAGAAGGTGCCAGGGGCCTTCATCTGGCTCGGCGTTGGGGAAGATGTTTCGGGGTTGCACACGCCCCAGTTCGCCTTCGACGAGGAGATCCTTCCTCGAGGATCGGCGCTGCTAGCGGCGCTCGCGTTGGAAGCTAGTCACCACTTCAGCTAGTCATCCCGTGGCGCCACCATAAGCGTAGAACCCGTCCGTCTTGAACAAAGATTCCTCGCGCGCTGCAGAGCGAGGCCGGAGCGGGAGAAGCTGACATGCTGACAAGCGAAGGCGGAGCCTGAGCGTGCTGACAAGGTGCGAAGCGCCGTGTTGACATGCTACTTCAGGTTCCCGGTGGGTTGATAAGGAAGCCTGCGGCTTCTCCTGGGCCGAGCAGGGCGAGCACCGTCAGCAGGACGGCCCCGAGTGGGATGAGGGTCGCGGCGGCGGCCCTTGGCCAACCGACGTTCAGTGTCTCCTTTACTGCCACGGTGGCCACGAAGGCGCCGTATGGGATCGCGAGTAGGGGGGCGAAGGGGATCCAGAGCGCGAAACCTATCCCGCTCGCGTAGCCCAAAGAGCGGAACAGGGGCCCGAAGCCGTCGCGCGAGAGCTTGCCCCCTCCGAGGATGAACAGAACGACGATGGCCAGCCCGGCGACGAGTAGCGGCGCGAGCAAGATCGCGACGACGAGCCCGAGTAAGGGGGCGTAGATCATGGCGTAATCGAACTCGCGAAGCCAGAGCATCTGCAGCACCGCTTCGAGGAGCAGGTCCAGGTAGAGGATCACGGAGGCGAAGATGGCGGGCCGGATCGCTCCTCCCCGCGGGTCGAGCCTCCTGAAGAAGCGGACGGGATCGAACCAGACCCCTCGCAGCGCGCCCCAGAAGTCTTCGGGCGATTCACCACCGTATCCCACGTCGCCCCTGCGGAACACTACGACCCTTGCTGCTCTTTGGCTTCGTCCGCGGGCTCGCGCAGGACGCTGCCGACGCGTGTCTCGAGCGTAAGGTCCCTAGTATCATCCGGAGGAAGCCCGGCGATAACGTCGCCGGTATCCACGGTGATCCGCCCGCCGCCGGAGAACCGCCCGGAGAGGATGACGTCCCCGGCCTCGACGCTGGCTTCGAGGGTGCCGAGGATCAGGTCTTCGAGCGAGACGTCCCCCACGCCGACCTCGAGATTCGCACTCCCGGTGTCCGTGTTGACGTCGGCGACGCTGACATCTCCCATAGGGGCTTGGACCTCGACATCGCCACCAAGGTCCCTGACCCTCACGTCACCGGCTTCGGCGCTGACCGTCACGCTGCCCGAGATACCCGAGACCTCGACGTCTCCGACCTCGGATTCGACCTCGACCGAGCCACCGGTCGGTACCCTGAGCGTGTAGTCAGCGCCCGTATTCTCCCCTCCGTCCGTCTCGATGACGATCATCGAGTCCTCGCGGGAGATGTCCACGGGAACTTCGGAGGCCCGCTGCTTGGCCGAGGCAGGATCGGCGGCCATCGCGTATCGCGTAGCCTCGTAATCTACGGACCCGGATCCCTCTACGCCCTCCACGCGCACCTGGCCCGCGGCGTTGGCGAGCCGTACGCGCGGTTCGGGACCGGCCGAATCTATGGAATCCCTGGCGATGCTGGTGCCCGAAATACTCTCGCCGAAGGACCTCCAGAGCAGGATCGCGGCCACCGCGAGCAACGCAAGGAGCAGCAAGGCGAACAACAGGAGCAGCGGAGGAGGCCGCCCGCGGTCTCTCCGGGCACCAGTCTGCGCATGCTCGGCGCTCTCTGGCTCCTCTTCGCCCCTGAAGCCCACCCTGGATCTAACCCAGAATCGTCATTGCACCACACGGCCGTAGACGTCATCGAGCCTGACGATGTCCTCCTCATCGAACTCCCCAAAGGAGATCTCCAATATCCGCACCTCGCTTTCGCCGGCCGTGGAGAGCCTGTGCACCGTTCCTCTGGGGATGAATACCTTCTCCCCACTCACGGGTTCGAGTACTTCTTCGCCGAGTTCGACCTGGGCTCCCTTGTCCAGTATGACCCAGAGCTCGTCGCGACGGTGGTGGTACTGGCGCGAGAGCGTGCCCCCAGGAGCGACGGTGATGATCTTGACCGTACTGGGCAGGTTGTGCGTGTACTGCTCGAACCTGCCCCAGGGCTTGTCTACCTTTATAGAAGGCGGGCGGTGATCCATGCGTGACCCCCTTTCGTAAGTTGCCAGTTTAGCCGATCCACCTACGGTTTTGGAGGCGTGTAACCCCGAAAGCCCGCAACCCGGCATTCGCGCCTGGCCTGCCGGCGTGGTTAGATACAAGCATGGAACCTCCGTCTCTGAAAGGAGGGACAGATGGCTGACGTTACTGATGAAGGTGCTTCGAGGACGCAGGCTCCATCCACTCTAGGACGCCGGTTGAGGTACGTGGGTCCTGGCATAGTCATCGCGGTGACCGGAGTGGGGGCCGGGGACATGGTCTCCTCCCTGGTGGCCGGGACGGACTTTGGAATGGTCCTCCTGTGGGCCGTCGTTCTCGGTGCGTTCCTCAAGTACTTCCTGACCGAGGGTATAGGGCGTTGGTACATGGCCTCCGGGCAGACCATCTTGCAGGGCTGGCGTTCGCTTGGCCGGTGGGCGATCTGGTATTTCGTGATCTATCTGTTCATCGTGACTTTCGTCTTCGGGGCCGCGGTAACTTCGACCGCCGCGCTCGCCGTGGACGCGGCATTCCCCGGCGTGCTTCCGCTTTGGGCCTGGGCCGCACTCCACAGCGTGGCGGCTTTCTTAATCGTCGGCATAGGCCGCTACGCATTGTTCGAGACGATAATGAAGACCTTCGCCGCCCTGAAGTTCGGGATAGTCATACTGCTTGCCATCCTGCTGGCCCCTTCCCTCGGCGAGATCGCCCTCGGGTTCGTCCCGCGGATACCGGATGGCGCCCTGATCAACGTCCTCGCCATCATCGGCGGCGTGGGCGGGACCTACTCGTTGGCCGCCTACACGTACTGGGTGCGCGAACGCGGCTGGCGGCACTCGGACTGGATCCCGACCATGCGGACCGATCTGACCCTCGGCTACGCGCTAACCGCCCTGTTCATGGTGTCGATGCTGATAATCGGGGCGGAGCTGCTCTTCGGTACCGGCGCGTCGATAAGCGATGAGGAGGGTCTCTTGGCGCTCGTAGACCCCATGCAGGACCGATTCGGCCTCCTGGCACGCTGGGCATTCCTCATCGGCTTCTGGGCCGTCGCGACCGGAGCCATGCTCGGGGCCTGGAACGGTGGTGCCCATCTCTTCGCAGACTGCGTGCGTACTATCCGCGAGGTTCCGGACGAGGAGGCATCCGACTACCTTTCCGAAAAGAATATCTTCTTCCGAGGTTTCCTGGCCTGGATGTCGTTCCCGCCCATGATCCTGCTCGCCTTGGGTCAGCCGGTCCTGCTGGTGATCGTCTACGCCTCGCTCGGTGCTCTTTTCTTGCCGTTCCTGGCGATTACTCTGCTAATCCTCCTGAACTCCGAACGCGTGGCCCCCGAGTACCGCAACCGGCTCGTCTCCAACGTGGTCCTCGCCGTCTCGGTGATCCCCTTTATCGTCGTGGGCGTGCAGGAGGTGCTCGGTAGCCTGTAACCGCAGGATTATTCGTAACAGAAAGTGCGCCACTCGCAGCGGCTAAAGTCACTGATCTGATTAACAAATAGGTGTATCCGATTGGTTTGTGTTGCGATATAGTAAGGTGCTAATCGATTAGACGGGTAGCGTACGTATCAGGAAACTATTGGAGGCTGTTGAAGCAATCCGAGAACTGCTACGTATAACGGATACCAGCCTGTGGGCCGAGGTCCTACGGCCATAGAGGGTTTACCGAGGTAGTAGCTTCGCCAAAGGTCAGGAGGGGGATGAAGAGAGGGACAGCCGAACAACCCAAGCGAAGTCTGGCCGTCTGAAAACGATGATGGCTACGTTGATTCCCTGGAAGATTCGTGCTTCAGCGTTTTTCGGCGATTTGTACAGGACTCCGGACAAGTAGCATCTTGCTCGGTTGAGGGAGAGAGGATGTTGAGGAGGAGTCAAGTTCCCAGTATAGGCAATACTGCTCAACAGATAGAAGAGTCCTCATCGCGGCACGCGCGGCCGCCAAAGCGCCGCCTGGTGCAGGCTTGGCGACAACCAACGGTTGTCTTACTCTTGTTTTTGTCGGACGCCGTGCTGGCGGTGCTGGTCTGGCTGGCGGCGTACGAGCTACAGAGCATCTTGGACCGGTGGAACTTGATGGGGTGGGCGAACTACCCTTTGAGGACTGCTATGGTGGTCGGGGTTTTCGCCGTGGCGGTGTGGATAGGGCTACGCTATTTGATGGGGCTGTATCCGGGGTACGGTCTGAGCTCGGCGGAGAGGCTTCGCCGGCACACATACTCCGTTCTCGGCGCCGCCGCCGCCGTTTCCATTGTCATAGTCTTAGGCCTCGGGGACATAGCCGCGAGGTTCGGTGACTTTGAGTTTTACAAGAGCTTCCCACGCCTGCTATTGGCGCTAGGCTTTGTGGGCATTTTGCTTCTTTCTCCCCTTGTACAGAGTCTGGCGCGGTGGGGGGTGTGGAGGCTCGGTATTTGGGGCAGACCCGTGGTCGTCATAGGAGATAAGGACACGAGCGTCCGAACGGTCAAGCTTTTGGAAGAGGAATGGGTGCTGGGATACGCGCCGGCCGCCCTTATCGACCGGGGCCTGACGCTGTCGGGGAAGTCGCTCAACAGCCGCTCCCACGAAGAGGCCATGACCCAGGCCGAGAACCTCGCTCGCGGACGCGGCGTGGACACCATAATCCTCGCCACGCCTTTTATCCGGCGCTCGCACCTGGCACCGCTCGTCAGCCGGGCTAGCCGTACCTTCAGGCACGTTCTGCTCATCTCGCACCTTGGCGGATTGACCAATTCGGCGGTAACGGCCCGCGACTTTGCGGGAACCCTGGCGGTGGAGATAAAGTACAACCTTCTCAACCCTTGGGCGCGGAGGGCGAAACGCGTACTAGACCTGGGAGCTACCGTGGCTGGCGGAGCCATCGTGCTGCCGCTTCTGCTGGTGATAGCCCTGCTCGTCCATGCAGAGTCCGGAAGGCCAATCTTCTACACGGACTGGCGGATGGGCAAGGACGGCGTCCCGTTCCCGTGCATCAAGTTCCGTACCATGGTACCCGGAGCGGAGGCCGTGCTGGAGCTTATGCTCGCCGAGGATGCCGGCCTCAGGGAAGAGTACGTAAAGTATCACAAGTTACGCGTCGATCCCCGCGTTACGCGCGTCGGCCGATTCTTGCGCAGGACCAGCCTGGATGAGCTGCCGCAGCTTTGGAACGTCTTGCGCGGGGAGATGAGCCTGGTCGGCCCTCGCCCTTACCTACCCCGCGAGTCGGGAGATATCGGGGACGCGCGCGAGGAGATTCTGCGCGCACCTCCAGGGGTAACCGGACCGTGGCAGGTTTCCGGCCGCAACCACGCTGTCTTTGCTGACAGGATCGAGATGGACATCCACTACGTCCGTGACTGGTCGGTATGGCTAGATCTGGTCCTATTGGCACGCACCTTTAGAGCCCTCTTTGTCGACAAAGGAGCCTATTAGCGGTTCGTGGGCAGGGCGGGTTTCAAACCCGCCCCTACCCGCGAAGCGCCCCTACCCCTTCGAGAGGGTCTTCTCACCGTCGGCGTTGCGCGCGAGGACGAAGAGGAGGTCGGAGAGGCGGTTGACGACGCGCACGGCGTAGGGGTGCTCGTTTGCGAATCCGGCGGCGACGAGGCTGCGCTCCGCGCGGCGCGCTACGGAGCGGGCGACGTCGAGGAGCGCGCCACGCCGGCTCTCGCCCGGGATGACGAATTCCTTGGGGATCCGGGTGCGCCCGCGCCACTCTTCGAGGGCGGCGTCGAGGGACTTCAGGTCATCCTCGTCGACTACGTTGTCCTCCTTGGGCATCGCCAAGTCGCCCATAACGCGGTACAGGAGCCGCTGCAGCCGGATCAAGAGCCCACCGACCTCCTCGTCCGCCTCGGCGCGGGCCAGGCCGAGAAAGGAGCTCGCCTCGTCGATGTCGCCGAGCGCGACTATCCGTGCATCGTCCTTGCCCATCCGTCCCGACCCGAGCAGGGTCGTCGTCCCGTCGTCGCCCCCGCCCGTCGAGACCGGCGGGTTGCTATCTTGCTCACTCAAAGGGTCTCCTGTTCTCTTCGGGATGCACGGGCACGGTAGCCCGCCCGATCGCCCAGCGCAAGCCGAGGGGGAGATAGGATCACAAATGTACGAATCCCTCCGTGGTTTCTCCGCCCGCGGGTGGCGTGGGTTAGAATCTGCGGGACATGCGCGTGAGAGTCGGTTTCCCGTTGAGATCCGAAGGCCATCTCGGCCGGGCCGTGGCGCTTGCGTCCCGCCATCCTTCTTACCGCGTAGAGGGCGTGAACGGCTCGGCTCGGGTCTGTGTGGACCTGGATCTCCCTTCCGACTGGCGGCTCCTCGACGACTTCTCGGGGCTCCTGCGCGGCGAGGTCGACACCGAGTACGCGGCAGATGGAACCTCGCTCTCGGCGGACGAGCTCTTCGGGGGCTTGAGGTGTTTCCTGCGCAAGCAGCGCTCCGGGAGGACGGCGAGGGAGTGGTGCACGCCCCTTTCTCTGGCGGACAAGCAGCTCTTCCCTTGCCGTCAGATCCGGGTCTACGACAACGACCATCTCACTAACAACTCGTGGTACGCCTTCGGCAAGATGGACGATGAGGCCGTCTTCGAGGTGGACAAGGACGCCATCACCGAGCGGGTCCTTTCGGACCTCGGCCCGTGCGTCAGGTGCCCCATCCTGGACCTCGACTCGACCGCCGAGATAGCGGCCCGCCTCCCCGAGAGGATAGACCCTGGCAGAGACCACTCCTGGGGTTACAGGGAAGATGGAGACCTGTCTGGCTGGAAGGTCGTGAAGACGCGCGAAGGACGCGAAGTGTCTGACTTAAGGGAGGACAGGGAGGGTCTAATCGAGCGTCTCGCAAGGAGCGTACGAAGCGGAGGAGCCGGCGTCGCGGCGGCGAGCGGCACGGCGCCCGGCAGCCGCAACGTGCCTGCTACCCGCTACGAGGACGTCGGCGGGATGCGCGAGACCATCGACCTGATCCGCGAGTCTGTCGAACTGCCCATAACCCACCCCGAGATCTTCCGCAAGCTCCACATCAGGCCGCATAAGGGCATACTCTTCTACGGGCCGCCGGGGACGGGAAAGACGCTCCTGGCGAGGGCCGTCGCCCACGAGAGCGGGGCACACTTCGTGGCCGTCTCGGGGCCCGAGATCCTCAACAAGTTCTGGGGCCAGAGCGAGGCGAAGTTGCGCTCCATCTTCAACGAAGCCCGCGCCAAAGCGCCGGCGATCATCCTCTTCGACGAGATAGACTCCTTCGCCTCATCGCGCGACATGATGAGCGAGAGCTTCGAAGCTACCCTCGTCTCCCAACTCCTCTCCCTCATGGACGGGCTCAATAATCTGGGTAGAGTCTGCGTCATAGCCACCACCAACAGGCCACGCGCGCTCGACCCCGCCCTCAGGCGTCCCGGTCGCTTCGACCACGAGATCGAGATCGGTCTCCCCGACGCCGAAGCGCGGCGGCACATACTGGGGATCCACACCCGCGAGATGCCCACGGACCCCGACCTCGACCTGGATCAGATAGCGGGACTCACCGGAAGCTACTCGGGCGCCGACCTGGAAGCCCTCTGCCGCGAGGCCGCCCTCGTCTGCATGCGCCGTACCATAAACCTCCGCGACTTCGAGAAGCGGATAGCCTCCCACCAGCTCTCGGCCCTCTCGGTCACCACCTACGACTTCCGCACCGCCGTAAAGCGCATCGGCCCGAGCATCCGGCGCTGACGCCGGTGGGATCTAACCAGCGTGGGCGGATAGTGTGAGCGTTCTGAACCTGAGGGTGATCGCGAATGCGCTGGCGGCGCTCGTGGCCGCCGTGGGTGCCGTAATGCTCGTCCCGGCGGCCTACTCGATGCTGACGGGCCCTGACGACGGCTGGTCCTTCTGGATACCAGGAACGACGGCCCTGGCCCTTGGGGTGGCCCTCTTCTTTCTCACACGGTCCAGGCGCAACGGGTACGTATCCAGACAGAATATCTTCCTCATGGTGGTCGTGTGCTGGTTGGGTGTGGTGTTGGTCGGGGCTGCGCCGTTTCTCCTCCACGGTGCTATGGGTCCGGTGGACGCCTTCTTCAACTCCATGGCCGGCTTCACGACCACGGGGGCCGCAACGGTAAATCCGGAAGGACTCTCACCCGCCTTGCTGCTCTGGCGCAGCCTCAGTCAGTGGATCGGGGGTTTGGGCATCATCGTACTGTTCGTGGCCATCGCGCCGCAAGCCGGGTTCGGCGCCACCCAACTCTACACGGCAGAGGCGGCGACCCCGGTGCAGGAGCGGATCACCCCTCGGATTCGGGACACGGTCAAGGTGCTGGCCCTCGTCTACGGTGGCCTTACACTGGGGGGCGTCCTAGTCCTGCACCTGGTTGGGATGGGGACGTTCGACGCGGTCAACTACGCGCTAAGCACCGTCTCGACCGGCGGGTTCTCTACCGACTCCGACTCCGTGGCAGCCTTCGACTCCTGGGCCGTAGAGCTCGCCATCACCGCGGGGATGGTGTTGGCCGGCACGAACTTCGCCATCTACTACACGGCAGCCCGACGCGGATTGGGACGTGCCGTCGGTAACGCCGAGCTGGTCACCTACCTCGGGGTGATCCTCGCGAGTACGATAATGATAACCGCCGATCTTCGCGCCTCCGCCTACCAGGACTCGTTGGCGGTGGCCTTCCGCGAAGCCCTCTTCCAGAGTGCAAGCCTCACCACAGGGACCGCCTTCAGCACGGCGGACTGGAGCGCCTGGCCCTCGTTCTCCGTGGCGCTTCTCGTGCTGATCATGGCCGTCGGCGGTTGCGCGGGCTCGACGGCCGGTGGGATGAAAGCCATCCGGGTCTACCTTCTGACGCGTCACGCCACTCAGGAGATGTTTCGCATGGTTCACCCGCGGGCCGTCACGCCCCTCGTGTTGGGAGACCGGGTGCTGCCAGAGCGGATTCGGGTGGGGGTCCTCAGCTTCTTCTTCGTGTACGTGGCAACCGTCGCCGTTGGCACTCTTCTCATCGCCCTGCACCAGGTTCCCGTGGGGCAGGCTTTCGGATCGGTCTTCTCGTGCGTGAACATATCAGGCACGTTCCCCGGCGCAGCAGGCACCTCACAGTTCTACGCCGATCTGCCCGCAACTGCCAAGAGCACCCTCGCCATCTTGATGCTCCTGGGAAGATTGGAACTCTTTACGGTTCTGGTCCTGCTCAGCCCGGCATTCTGGCGAGCCTAGAGCCATCCTCGAAAAGGATGAACCCTTCCGAGAATGGAGCCCTCAGCTATCTAGCCTTCAGCTATGAGCCGGGACAAGGGCTTAATGCTGCGAGTCGAGCGCTTACGCTGCAGTATAGCGGGGGTCGTGTTCCAGTGTTCTCCCCAGACAGGATTTCTACGGTGGGGTCGAAGGAGTCCGGACAAACGCCTCGTCCGAGCATATCTCACCCCTGCCTCCGCCTCCTCGCGGGCCACACCCGTGAGCAACCAACCAAGGGAGGGGAGCCATTTGAGGCTACCTGAGGATGCCCTCAGAGACGTGCTCTGTACCCTTGAGCCGCCTCTCCACCTGGTCTGGGGTCATGTTCCCGTAACCGGCTTCGATGCGGCTGTGCACGGGCCCGAAGGCGAGGGGCACTGATTGCGCGGTCATCCCAGCTCCCGCTAACGCCGCCGCGTATCTGAGCAGTGAGGTGGGGCGGAACGTCTCGACGGGCCTCGTAAGGGTTGGTGGGGTAACAAAGCCCGGTCTGAATGCAAACAAATTGCGCCGAATTTGTCGGCTCTCTATCTTGGTACACGAGAGAGTCGCACAAGGGAGAGTGACATGACACCACCTGCCGAGATGTCAGGGCAGCATGAAACGGCACGCCAGCAAAGCAGGGCAGCATGGGGCGCTGTGGCTTGCGGCTGGTACGCGCAGCGCGACGAACTCTGGAAGGCTTCGCGTCCAGTCAGCGAGTGGATGATTCGAAGGCTCGATCCGCAGCCGGGGGACAGCGTACTCGAACTGGCCGCCGGCCTGGCCGACACCGGGCTCATGGCGGCACACCTAGTGGGTGAGTCTGGGCGCGTCATAGTCACGGATTTCACGCCCGAGATGGTCGCTGCGGCTCGCCGGCGGGCGGAGGAGCTGGGCGTGGAGAACGCGGCGTTTAGGGTACTCGATGCCGAGCGAATGGACCTGGGGACGGATAGCGTCGACGGCGTCCTCTGTCGCTGGGCCTACATGCTGATGATCGATCCCTCTGCGGCTTTTGCGGAAACCCGGCGCGTGCTGCGTCCTGGAGGTCGGCTAGCTTTCTCCGTCTGGGCTGCCCGCGAACGCAACCCGGCTCTCTCGCTCGTGGGCGGGGTGCTGCAATCACAAGGACATATTCCGCCGCCCGACCCTGAGGCGCCCAGCGCCTTCGCCATGGCCGATGCGGGGCGCATCCGAGAGCTGGTAGTGGGGGCCGGCTTCGCCGAACCCGAGATCGAGGAGGTAACCTTTCGCTGGCCTTTCGCCGACCAGGGTGCCTACTGGCGTTATGTCACCGAGACGTCGGCGTCCTCATCGCCCGTCCTGCGGTCCCTTTCTCACGAAGTGCAGAACACGGTTCGGGAGAAGGTGCACGAAGCGGCTCGGCCGTACCGATCTGGCGAGGGATACGGCTTCCCGGCCACATGCCTTAACGTCGTGACGCACTAATCCTGAGCCGACTCTACAATTCGTGTCTCTTCGTCCGTAGGTAGCCCCGCCAGTGCCTCCATTTTGCGCACCTCGAGTGGAACTACTGGATCACCGCTCGCCCTTGGCCAGTAAGCCGAACGTCGTCGCCTATGACCGTCATGTTCTCTTCACGTCCGACGACCCGGCTGATGCTACCCGGCATCGCGCCTCCTGCTCGATAAGCACGACCCGGCTCGACGAAACCTTCGTCTACGAGATGCCCGAAGAGCTCGTAAGATTGGTCTTCGCGCAAGCCGATCTCGTTGCCTATGCGTGCGACCTCGGTGTCGGGGTCTACCTCGTCCCATCTGCCCTCGCGCTCGTGGATTGCCCTGAGCATGGCTTTTCGCTGTTCGTCAGTAGGCTCACGCGGTTCCACACTGTCCTCCTCCGCTCGTCCCGCGACCAACTCTGAGGTTACCAGAGCTCACCACGATCCACTCCATCAGATGCCGTGCGGGGTGAGTGCCTACCTGTCCTCCTCGCGGGCCTATCGAGCATCCTCTCGCTACGTCCGGTGCTGGGGACGTGCACCGGAACGGCCCGACTGGCATCATGCCTCCGGGCAAGGCATACGATGGCAACAGACTGGAGAACATGGGAATGGGACGTTCGTCGCGATCTGAGGGTTACGTGCTGCGAGGAGGCCGAGCGGGAGCGGAACGACTGCACCTCCTGAACCGGGTCAAATGGCCGACCACGGAGCCGCTGCTTAGGGTGGCCGGGCTGCGGGCCGGGATGAGTTGCCTGGACGTGGGGTGCGGCAGCGGGGATGTGACGCTGAAGATGGCCGCGCTCGTCGGAGCCGAAGGCAGCGTAGTTGGAATCGACCGCGACCAGTCGATCCTGCACCTTGCGCGTCAGGAGGCCGAACACCAAGGTCTACCGGTGACCTTCCGAACACTGGACACCGAGGAGTTAGCAGAGGAGTCGGCCTACGACCTGGTCTTCGCCCGCTACCTCCTCTCGCACCTGCCTCGGCCGCAACGGGCCGTCGAGGCGATGGTACGGGCCGCGCGGCCGGGCGGGCGCTTGGTCTTCGAAGACGTCTTCTTCCCCGGTCACGTCTGCTACCCGTCCAATGCCGCTTTCGACCGCTTCGTTGAGCTCTACCAGGCCGTTGCCAGGATGAAGGAGGGCGGGGACGCGGCGATCGGGGTGCGCCTTCTGGGGATGGCGCTTGAGGCCGGGCTGGAAGAGGTGCGCGTAGGGCTCGTCGTGCCCACTTTCCGCGAAGGCGAGGGCAAGCTGGTTACGCAGGTTACGATGGAGCACATAAGGGAGGCGGTGGTTGGCGCGGGGCTGGCATCCGATCCCGAGGTGGATAGCATCGTCGGCGAGTTGGGCAGGCTCGCCGATGACGACAGGACGCTGATGAGCATGGCGCCCACTTTCCAAGTATGGGGCCTCAAGGCTGGTGCGTGAGAACCCCTCGTGTCGGCGGGCGCGACGTAGTGGACCATGGCACGGACGCTACGCCCTTGATCTGACTCTGCCTCCTCGCGGGCCTCACCCTAGGCTATTAGCCGGATCCTTGAAAGGCCACCGTCATTGAGGCATACCATGTAGGGCAGCTTTCCCGTTGTCGCAATCGGCGTTAACCGACGCAGAGTCGGTCGCGACGGTGGTCGAATCGCTCGCTTTGAGCCGCCCAGAGAAGGTGAATTACCGACGTTAGGAGCGCCGGAAGCGGAAGACCAAGGACGCCCACGACGACGACCACGCGCAGCTTCATCTTTGATCGTATAGCTCTTCTTCGCTCACTGGCACAGCCACCTTGGTCTCTCCTCCCGCCTTCAGGCGACTCCTTGCTGAGAACATGGCTCCCCTCGCGGGCTCAGCGGGCGCGAAGTTCAGGAAGCCGAGGGGGTGCTCTGCTATGTCGAGGTAGACCGCCTCCATCCCGCCACGCATGAAGTACAGTTCGTGCCAGAACCCCGTACCCCCCGTGTCGCGCACAAAGCGCGCCCACCACTCCTTGTGCGGCAGCGAGCGCGCCCACCTCTCCAGGGACTCGAAGTCCCGCCAGTACTGGCGCATGCCGCCGTGGGGGGGCACAACAGAGAAGATCATGTTCTCGTGCAAGAGCAGGCCGTCGGGTCGATCTGCGACGGACTTAGCGATCTTGGGTCCGAAGCGAAGCAGCGTCCTCAGCCCTCTAGGTTTGTTGACCCGCATCCCCAGGTAGATGACCACCAGGTCCGGGAAAGCAGACAGGTCCACCGTGCGCCTGTCAGTGTTGAGCGCCATCTCTCCTCCTTGCTCTGATCTCGCTACGACGGTCTTGGGACAGTCTAGTGCAGGATTGGCCAGGGCTCATTTGCAGCCTCGGCGTTTCTCTACGCTTGGGCACGATCTGGACCATTAACACAACCTCCTAATCGAATTGGACAGTAAGGGCGTTATGGGGAATCTCGGTAGACCTCACCCGGATCATCCGGCGGTCGATGGCGGCAGGGTCTTTGTGAAGCGGAAGCCACATCCCGATGATGAAAATGGCGAAGGGCTCGTCCATCCGCGCCGTGTACCTGCCGTCTACTACTTGCGCCATCCTACTCTCCTGTCCGATTCGAAAGGGTTGTGTCTACTGTAAGCCGCACTACGCCTTTATCGTGCGTCCTCCGCCAGTGCGCCTGCGATCAAGAACCCGAGTCCGGCTACGCCTTCATCAAACCTCCTTCGTCTCATTGCGTGGTCTTCTGACGAGGCCGATACCCAATACCAGGACACCGATGGCCAGGGAGACAGCGCCGACGTATGCCAGATAGATCATGGCGTTCGGCTCTGTAGCCTCCGGCGAGAGCACAGACAAGAAGAACGCCGCCGGCAACAGAATTGCCGCAGCCGGGATAGAGTGCCGGGCCACACTCTTGAGCCAGGCCGGGAGGTTGGCCTCGTCCACGTAGCGCAGCGTCACCAGCGAGAGCACGAGCAGCACGCCAGCGTGCGCGTGTCCCGCCCGCCAGAGGTCCTGGCGCAACTGGTTCTGCACGTAGTCGGGATCTCCTACCAACAGCCACAGGATGCTGGTCCCACCGTAAACGACGGCGGGCATCAGGATCAGCAGAATGCCGGCCGTCAGACGCGATTCGCGGCCCATGGCCTCACGTCTCCCAGGTGCCGGCGTCGAGCCTGTGCATCGCTCTATGACCTCCCTCGGTTTCCCCATTCCCCCACAACGCGTAGAAGATCGCACCGCCCCTGGCCATGACCTCGAGGTGGCCGTTCTCGGCCAGCTCCCTGAGCATCCCGTCGGCCTCGGCGACCGTCAATGAGGTCCTCGCCGCTGCCGCAGCGGCCGAGATCTCACCGCTCTCCCGGATCGCCTCAAGCAACTCTCGCTCCCGCTCCTCCTCGGAGACCCGGACAGACCCACCCTCGCTCAGCCCCGTAATCCCACTCGTGAGCAGCCCTAACGCAGGGAAAGCTACCCAGAAGTAAGTCGTGAAGATCCACCACAAAGAAGGCACGAAAGCGACCAGAAAGACCCCGGAGAGCCCGACCGGCACAAGCACCGAGAGCGCGGCCGAGATCCTCGCCCCAGGACTCATCTTCTCCACCTCGTACCCCAAAAACCCACGCCCACCGGCATGCCGCCTTACACCACGTCCCACGTAAGACCAGCCGCACATCTCTCGCTCCTCTCACGTTCTTTATGTCAGTTCTGACATATGGTACTCTAAAGGCCGGTAGCTAGTATGTCAAGAGTGACATAACGAAACATTGGAGGAGTATGACGACGCTAGGCTATGCGATCCTAGGTTTACTCTCGAGGGAGGATCTAAGCGGGTACGATCTGACGCGGCGGATGGCTGGGCGGGTCGGATACTTCTGGAGTGCGAGGCACAGCCAGATCTACCCCGAGTTGGCGAAGCTGGAGGATGGCGGGTACGTGACGCACAGCGTGGTCGAGCAAAGGGAGAGGCCAGACAAGAAGGTGTATGAGATCACGGCCGAGGGATTGGACGCGCTGCAGGGATGGGTGACCCTGCCGCCCGTGCCGAGACCGACGCGGGACGAGTTGACGCTGAAGACGTACTCGGTCTGGCTGGCGGACGAAGAGAAGGCCGTACGGCTCTTCCGTGAAGAGGAACTCAGGCACGAGGAGCAGCTCGCGCACTACGAGGGATTACGGACCTGGATGGAGGAAGAGTGGCGGGAGGATCTGACCTCTACCGATAGCCCCGAGTTCGCCTCCTACGCCACGCTCAGGCGCGGCATCAGCTACGAGAGAGAATACGCAGAGTGGTGCCGGTGGATGGCCGATTCTATCGAGGACTCGAGGCCCGCGGAGTAGGCAAGGTGCACAGAAGCGGGTGATCCCCGCCCCGCACTTCCGGTAGAATCCTGGCGCACTCTAGAGAGCCGGAGGATGATGAAACTACGCAGGTACCGTGACGGGGACATGGATGCGCTGACACGTCTTGGGGTGGCGGCCTTCGGGGGTAGCATCTCGGATTGGGAGAGGAACTTCGACTCGGCCCAGAATGCTCGTCTGGACCTCGAGCAGGTCCACGTCATCGAGGAGGATGGGGAGATAAGGGCGAGCACCACGGTGCTGCCGTTGGAGTCTTATGTGGATGTCGAGTGGCGACCGATGGGCGGCATCTCTGCGGTCATGGCCCATCCCGCCTACAGGCGGCGGGGCTACGCGGGGGAGTTGATGCGCGCCGTGCTACGCGACATGCGCGTCAGGGACGTCGCTCTGTCGCTGCTTTCCCCTTTCGCCCACGCCTTCTACAGGGTCTTCGGCTACGAACTGGCCACCGAGGCGATCGAGTACAGGCTCAAGCCCGCCGACCTCCCGACGAGTCCCGAACAGAGTCACCTCAGGGCCTACAGGGAAGAAGACCTCACCTCGCTGATGGAGCTCTACACAGCGGAGGCGAAGGGGCATACCCTCAGCGCACGCAGGAGCGAAGGACACTGGCAAACGACTCTGTCCAAGAAAGACGTGGACGTCGCCGTCTATGGGCGGGACGGTGATGTGGAAGGCTACATCCTCTATAAGACCTCAGGGTGGCAAGACCGCGACCCGCGGCGCACTGTGTCGGTAGAGGAGCTCGTTGCCGCAACACAGCGGGCAAGGGAGGCGCTCTACTCCTTTATGGCGGGCCTGGATCCCCTGGTCTACGGCATAAAGCTCTTCACCCCGCGCGGAGAGCCGCTTCACCCCTACCTGAGAAGCTCGCACGTAGACGCGAAGATCGAACCAGACCAGATGCTGCGCCTCGTCGACGTTGAGGGCGCTTTGGGATTCCTGAACCGTAAGGCCGACGCTCCGCTGGTCCTCGAAGTCTCGGACGACGGGGTGCCCGAGAACGCCGGAGAGTACACCGTCGGTAAGGGCGAGGTCATCCGCGGAGTTGAGGCCGGGGAGAGGGTCTCGCTCGACGTGCGCCAGCTCGCCCAACTCTACGCCGGGTACCTACCGGCCTGGGACCTTGCCAGGCACGGGCTCATCGAGGCAAGCTCTCCCGAAGCGCTCGATCTCCTCGATACTCTCTTTCCCCAGGGAGACCCTTGGCTCTCTGGGCCGGATCATTTTTGAGTAGTAGGTATCAGGCTACAGGTCCTGGTGCGCAACCGTTCTCGTTGATCGGGGACCGGCTCGCGCGCTGCGGTTGTACACTGTGGGCCGAAGGAAGAGGAGATCCTCTCTCCGAGGAAACCTGATGCCTGTAGCCTGATACCTGAAACCCACGAAAAGGAGGCTTCATGAAACCCACGGGCACTGTTGGCTATGCGGCGATGTTCGAGCAGTTCCATCCCACGGATCTCTTGAGTTGGAGTAAGACGGCCGAAGAGTCGGGGTTCGGTTCCGTGATGGCCTCGGATCACTTCCACCCCTGGACCCCGGATCAGGGTCATAGCGCCTTTGTTTGGTCCTGGATGGGCGCACTCGGTGCGACGACGAACCTCCGTTTCGGCACGGGCGTGACGCCGCCTGGCTTCCGCTACCATCCGGCAATAATCGCCCAGGGGGCGGCGACGCTCGAAGCGATGTACCCGGGACGCTTCTGGCTCGGACTCGGGGCGGGCGAGGCGCTGAACGAGCACATCGTCGGCGATTACTGGCCCGAGGCCCCGACCCGCCTGCGCATCCTGATGGAGGCCATCGAGGTCATCCGCAGGCTCTTCACGGGGAAGGTCGTCAAGTACAGCGGCGAGCACATAAAGCTCGAGAGCGCGAGGCTCTACACCATGCCGGATACGCCGCCCCCGATCTACGTCGCCACAGCGGGTCCCATACAGAGCCGTAGGACGGGCGAGTTCTGCGACGGCATCATCACCGTCGGCGCCCCCGATGAGAAGATAAAGAACCTGATGGAGAAGTTCGAGGAGGGGGCCCGCCGCGGAGACAAGGACCCCTCCGAGATGCCGCGCATGATACAGCTCCACGTCTCCTGGGCCGAGGATCAGGAAGAGGCCGAGCAGCAGGCCGTCAGGGAGTGGCCCAACGGCGGGATGCCCTTCCCAAAGGCGGACATAAGGAACCCCGAGGACTTCGCGGCGATGGCGAAGCAGGTCAGCGTCGAGAACTTCGTGAATCGGGTTCTGATGAGTGCCGACCTCGACGAGCATCTCGAGCATATCCAGCACTACGTAGACCTGGGCTTCGACGAAGTCTACGTCCACAACGTCGGGCGCAACCAGGAGGAGTTCATCAGAGCATACGGCGAACGCGTCATCCCCAAGCTCCACTGGCCGGAGAAGGGATAGCGCGTGGGTTGGAGGAACGGGGGCTACGCCAGCGTACTGCTCGTCGCCGTCGGGGCGTCTTTGTGGGGGACGGACGCAATCTTGCGGGTGCCCTTGTTGGAGGTGGCCTCACCGTCTCAGATAGTGCTCCTCGAGCACCTGGTCTTGCTTGTGTATTCGGTGCCGGCCGTGGTGTTGGGCTGGAGATTCTTCCGCGGCCTCGGGACGGCGCAGTGGGTCGCGCTGCTCATCATAGGGTGGGGCGGTTCGGCCGTGGCGACGCTGCTTTTCACGACGGCGTTCGCCGTGGGCAACCCGACCGTGGTGATCCTGTTGCAGAAGACCCAGCCGCTCTTCGCCATCGCGCTGGCGGCCGTCTTGCTGCGCGAGAGGCTGGGGTGGGCGTACTGGCCGTGCTTCGCGGTGGCGATGGTGGGGGCGTACCTGATCTCCTTCGGAGATTTGGGACCGTTCAGGGCCCTGACCTCCGCCGAAGCGCTCGCCGCGGCCCTCGCCCTGGGCGCTGCGCTGTTGTGGGGCTCCTCGACCGTGTTGGGACGGCTGGTATTGAAAGACATGCCCTTCAATACCCTGACAGGGGCGCGACTCCTCCTGGCCGTGCCACTGCTCGCCGCCATCGTGGTAGCGCAGGGCTCCGTGGGTGGGCTCGGCACCGGGTTCACTTCCGAACCGGGCAGGGTGATCCTCCTCGCCCTGGTCCCTGGCCTCCTGGCACTGCTCTTGTACTACCGGGGACTCAGCGGTACCAGGGCCTCCTACGCGACGCTCGCGGAGCTGGCCTTCCCGGCGACGGCGGTCGTCCTCAACTGGACGTTCCTCGGGGTCGGCGTGAGTCCGAACCAGATCCTCGGCTTCGTTCTGCTCTGGGGGGCTGTGTTCGTGCTCGGCTACCTGAACTCCCGGGCCCCGGCTCCGGACCCGTCCGCCCCAGTAGTCGGCACCGGATAACCGTTTCGTGCCCGGGCTGCGGGCGGCACTCGTAACTCCCTTGACGGGTCCGCTGGCCCGCTTCGGACGCGAGAGCGCGACGGCCCTGACCCTATGGGCCGACCACGCGGCGGAGTTGCCAGCACCGTGGACTGGGGTGGACCTGGAAGTTTGGGACGCGGCGCCCGATCCGGGCGCGGCCGTGCGGGCCGTCGCCGCCCGTCCCGACATCCTCTTCGGTCCATACGGAAGCGGCCCCACGGTTGCAGCGGCGAATGCCACCGACCGCGTCATCTGGAACCACGGCGGCGCGACCTCCGCCCTCTCCCGTCCGGACTTCCCGCACATCATCAACGTACTCTCGCCGGCTTCGTCATACTTCGACGGTATCTTGCAAGCCCTACGCGCCGCCGATCCGGACGCCTCCACCGTGAGCCTGCTCCACGGCGCGACCGGGTTCGGACGGGACGTAGCTCACGGCGCTGTGACATCCGCCGAAGAAATGGGCTTCGAAATACAGACCTTCTCCTTCGAGCCGGGCAGCGCTGCCAAGGTAGCCGCGACGCTGCCGGACGCCGACGTCCTGCTCGTAGTAGGGAGGTTCGAGGACGAGGTCGAGGCGGCGAAGTCGCTGTTGCCGGGCGACTGGAAGGCTGCGTCGTTTGTCGGAGCCGGGGTCGAGGAGGTGCTTGCGCCGATCGGAAACCTTCGCGAAGGTCTACTCGGTTCGGCGCAGTGGATCGCGTCGGTCGCCCACGAAACGGACGAGGGACCGGACGCGAGGTGGTTCGTGGAGAGGTTCCGACGCGAGTCCGGGACCGAGCCCTCCTACCCGGCGGTCCAGGCGTTCGCAAGCGGCATACTCTGCGCTCGCTGCCTCCGGGACGGCGGGGTGGACGACGAGGCGCAGCTGGCGGCGGCAAGACGGCTGGACTGCACGACGCTCTACGGCGGGTTCCGCCTCGATTCGGAGACGGGGCTTCAGGTCGGCCGCGAGATCCTCGTCGTGCAATGGCAGGATGGCGTGCGCCGCGTGGTGTGGCCCCCGGAGCGGGCCGAAAGCTCCCTGGGCTATCCCCTTCCGGCGTAGGGGGCGGGTTTCAAACCCGCCCGTACAAGGGAGTAAGAAGGCGGATGCGACCATGGTGGCACTTGCTGCCAAAAGAGGCTGATGTTAGCATGCTTTCCTGTGGAAGGGACTATAGCGGACCATGCTCCCGTGGTACGAGACGGGGTTGGGTGTTGCAGTCGTCAGGGAACGATCCGTCAAGTATGGCAGGAGCGAAGCGGAGTGACCTGATGGCAAGGGCGCATTCTCCTGTAGAAGACACGATCCGGACCAGAGTCGAGGAACATCCCGACGCGGTCTGGCTGAAGTTTCGCGACGAGACGTACACGTGGTCCGAGGTCATCTCCAACATCCAGCGCGCGGCCAATGGGCTGCTCGACCTCGGGGTCAGGCCCGGCGAGCGGGTCGCGATCCTGATGGGCAACCGCCCGGAGTTCATCTGGGTGCACCTCGGGATAGTCTTCATCGGGGCCTTGAGCGTCCCCGTCAACACCTCGCAGCGCGGTGCCACCTTAGAGCACATCCTCGCCGACTCCGACTCGGTAGTGGTGGTCTTCGAGGACGAGCTCAGGGATGCCGTACTAGCCGTGAAGGATAGCCTCCCCAGCCTGCGCGCTTCCGTCGTGCTCCGTCCTCAAAAGGTGCAGCGCGAGATCGCGGTCGCCGACGTTGAACCACGTGGGTTCTTGGAGACCGGCCAGCGCGTCTCGCACCCGAAACGTTTCGTCTTCGAGCCCCCAGCCGCGTTCTGAGTCCCAGAGGCCGGCCAGAGAGTAGGTCACCGAGTCGAGGTCGGGGCAGACGCGCAGGCCGTGCCAGGTGAGGTCGTCGCCGACGTTGGCTACGACGGTGAGCCTGCCTGGCCCCAGGGCGTCTCGCAACGACGGCGCGAGGCGGGCGCCGCCGAGGCCCCCGGTCAACAGGACTACTTGCGATTTCGAAGCGGGCATTATCCTTTCTCGTTCGCGGGCCACGCAGTATAGCGGAGACGAGCCAGAGCCGGCGCGTAAGGTTCGCGGCGCAGCACCACCGAAATGCATTACCCAAAGAACAACATCGTGGGCGGATTCAGACGCGCATTCCTACGGCTTGCCGGGCGTGAGCAGGCGTCGCGCGCTGGTTCTCCTACCTTCCCGAACGTACCGGGTCAAGACCAGCCAGGCCGTCTATGCTCCTGGTGTTCTTGAGGGCGCGGTATTCGGCCATCTTCTCGGGGCCTTTGCGCTCGGCGGAGGTCAGGAGTTTGTCGCGCGCTCCAACGAAGTCCATACGCGGCACGCCGAAGCCGCACGAGTCCGCTATCCTCCCCACGGATACGTCGATGATCGCGCGGTCTCCCGGCAGGTCCGGAAAGCTGGGACGCAGCTCGATGTATGCGGCGTCGCCCGGCTCACGCACCTCGCCCCGTCCGTAGAGGCGCAGGATCTTCGGCAGTCCCTCGAACGCGCAGAACATCAGCGTGATCCTGCCGTCAGCCCGCAGGTGGGCTATGGTCTCGACGCCGCTGCCCGTGAGGTCCAGCCAGGCCACCCGCCTCGGTCCGAGTACCCTGAACGTGTCGAGCCCCCGCGGTGAGAGGTTGACGTGCGCGTCCGGGGCGGCGGTGGCGACGAAGAACATGGGCTGCTCCCCGATCCAAAGGGCCTGCTCCTCGCTGATGTCGTCGTAGACTCTGCCCATCGTCCCGATCCTCTCCTTGTCGCTTTTTTGCGGATGTTCGATACGCTAGAGATTGTACGCCCAATCTATGGCAAGATGCGCCCGCTTCGTCAGCCTTTGCGCCGTTTCCCGAAGGCTCGCCGAGGTATTAGAGGAGAGTGACTTTGGAGTTTGGATCTGGAGGCAGAATGAATGAAGGAGACTATTCTGACCGGCGTGGAGACGCGTTGAAGGTCGCGATTGTAGGAGCGGGGATCGTGGGCTCTTCGGTCGCCTACCGTCTCTCCGAGGGCGGGGCTGAGGTTGTCGTGATCGACGGGGCAGAACCGGGTTCGGGCACGACCTCGACCAGCTTCGCCTGGGTCAACGCCAACAACAAGCTCCCCCGCGAGTACTTCGAGTTGAACGCTGCCGGGATGAGCGAACACGTGCGGCTCCGCGATGAGATCGGCGGAGACTGGCTCTACCCCACGGGAAACTTGATCTGGGCCGCGGACGAAGAGCAGGAGAACCTCCAACGACGCGTCGAACGCCTGCGCTCCTGGTCCTACGCCGCCGAAATGCTTCCCGCTTCCACGGTCAGCAAGGAGCTCGAACCAGAAGCCACATTCCCCGACCCGGATCTCCTTGTCGCGCACTTTCCTGGAGAATCCTGGGCCGATGCTCCTGCTCTGACGAGGACGCTTGTGGAGGCCGCCGTCCGCAACGGTGCACAGACGAATCTTGGGGACTCTGTGCGCGGGATCGAGGTTGAGGGCGAAGGAGTGATGCTGCGACTGGAGGATGGAGAGGTTCATGCCGATGCTGTCGTCAACGCTACGGGAGCGAAGGCCAATTCCCTGGCGGAGATGGTCGGCAGAGAGTTGCCGCTCGACGTGTTCCCTGGTCTGCTCGTGCGGGTCGCCGTCCCTGGAGAGCCTCTGAGACACCTCATGCACACACCGCTCATCAACGTCCGCCCCGACGGTCGCGGATACGTCCTGCTGCACCATGACTCCGTCGACGAACGGCTCACTGAGGACTTTGCCGGGATCGAAGACCCGCTCTGCGCCGAGCTTCTGGAACGGGCGAGGCTCGTACTTCCGGCACTCGAAGAGGCGGAGGTAGTGGAGGCGCGATTCGGTATGCGTCCGGTTCCGGCGGACGGGCATTCTTGCGTCGGCGCACTTTCCGGGATTCCCGGTTACTACGAGGCCGTGACCCACAGCGGCGTCACGCTCGGCCCGCTGATAGGGCGTCTGCTGGCGCGTGAGATCCTGACCGGCGAAATAGACCCGCTGATCGCACCGTTCCGTGCGGATCGCTTCCCATCAACCCAGGCGTAGTCCTCTACATACCGGACCCCGCCACAAAGCCCGCGTACTCTATCCCACACCACAACATCTTGTGTTCGGCCCATGGTCCTACGCAGGCGGAGAGTACGACCCGCAGGTCACCCAATCTCCCCGAACCCCCTTCTGCGATGTTCGTTGAATAACGGTCAATCTGCGAGGGGAACCCGCACCTCAACCGCGGTGCCCCGTCCCGGCTTCGAGGAGACATCCAATCGGCCGCCCAGCAGTTCCGTACGCTCCCTCATGGACCTGAGGCCCACCCCCGTGGCGGGTTCGCCCTCCTCCCGGTCGTCCCACTCTCGGCCCGGGTCGAAGCCGACCCCGTCGTCCTCCACCCGTCCGCGAAGCTCCGAGTCGTCGACCTCGAGGATTACATCTATTCGTTCGCATCCGGAGTGCGCGACAGCGTTGCGCACCGCCTCCCTAATCACCAGGTACGCCTGCTCGCTGGCGCGCGGAGGGACGGCCGTTTCGTCGCCCTCCACCGAGAGCTTAGCCTCCACCCTGGGCGGTACGTGCGATTCCAGCAGGTTGCGCAGCGCGGCCCCGAGCCCGTCGCGCGTCTCCTCCGCCTCGGGGCGAGCGAGCTGCGCGGAGAGGTCGCGGGTCTGGTCGAGGGCGGTCTTGGTGGCCTCCGTGGCGAGACTTAGCTTCTCGGCCGCGCGCGACGGGTCGCTCTGAGCGTAGGCCTGGTGGAGTTGGAGGCTCTGGTGGGCTACGCCCATGGTGTGGGCCACCCGATCGTGGAGCTCGCGGCCGATCCTCTGGCTCTCCGCGACTTCGGCCCGTACCGAGGCCTCCAGGAGGCGAAGCCGGAGGCGTTCCTCTTCGGCTTCCCTGCGGCGGGTGATGTCGGCGAAGAGTATGGCGACCTTCCGCTCTTCCGGGGAGCCGACGCGGAAGGCGTACACGTCATAGAGCCGGCCGCCCAGGTGCTCCGCCGCGTTCTGGAACCGCTCCGGGTTGCCCGTTAGGGCGACGCGCCCGTAGGCCTCGAACCAGTGCCCTCGTGGCGCGGTTCGAGCTCCCGCATCCGCTTGCCCGCTGCGTCGCGCAGGCCCGTGTGCCGCTCGAAGGCCGGGTTCGTCTCCACGAAGCGGTAGTCGACCGGCTCGCCCGCCCCGTCGAGGATCACCTCCACGATGCAGAACCCCTCGTCCATGGACTCGAAGAGCGTGCGGTACTTCTCCTCCGAGGCTCGCAAGGCTTCTTCGGCGCGGGCGCGCTCGACCGCCGCCCAGATGCGCTCGGCGGTCTCCTCGATGAGTGCCAGTTCGTCGGGCCTCCATATACGCGGACGAGCGTGGAGCACCCCGAACACCGCGACGAACTGTCCCTCCTTCATAAGAGGCAGCGCCACATACGCGGCGAGCGATGCTGCCCTGAACCGCTCCTTGGCCAAGGTCGCGATACCGGGATCCTTCTCTACGTCGTTGACGACGACGGTACGGCCTTTCAACACTTCGTAAGCGTCTCTACCGAAGCTCGCAACAGGGGTAAGGCCATCAGGATACGGAAATCCCGGACGAAAATACACGTTGTCGACCAAGAAGTATTCTTCACCGTCCTTAACTACGTGTTCGGCGTAGAGCGTCCGATCCGTGCCGAGGTGATCCCCAATGATGCGTGTCGCGGTCGCTTTGATCTCTTTCGCACTGGCGAGCGGCCGCAGGGCGTCGCTCAACTTCAGTAAATATGCCTGTCGTTCTTCCGCCCGCTTGCGCTCGGTGATGTCATTGAAGACGATGGCAAAGCGGCTACTGTCCACGCCGCCTATGCGCGAGACGTACAGCTCGAACCAGCTGTCGAGCGGCCCGAGGTAGTTCTCGAAGCGCAGGCTCTCGCCCGTCCCGACGACGCGCCCGTAGGCCTCGAACCAAGACGACTCGGCGTCGGGGAAGATCTCCTTGGCACGTTTGCCCACCGCGTCAGTCGTCCGCATCATCCGGTCGAAACTCGGATTGGTTTCCAGCACCAGGAGATCGAACGGCTTGCCTTCGTCGTCGAATAAGAGCTCGGCGACGACGAAGCCCTCGTCGATCGAGTCGAAGATGCCACGGTACCTTTCTTCGGATTCGCGCAGCACCTCCTCGGCGCGGGCGCGCTCGACCGCCGCCCAGGTGCGTTCGGCGACCTCTTGGACGAGTGCGACCTCGGCCGGCGTCCACTCCCTAGGCTCGGATTGGTGCACGCCCAGGATCGCCGCGAGTCGACCGCCTTTGAGCAGGGGAACGCCGAGCCACGCGCGGACCTCGGTCGCCCTCAGCGCCGCGATCTGGCTCGGCGAAAGCCACGCGTCCCTTTCGACGTCTTCCGAATTCACCGTCGAGCCGGCGCGCCAGTGTTCGCGCGCGCGGGCGTCCAACTGCGTAATCGCGTAGCGGCCCGCCACACTGGCCACGCTCGAAGCATAGTCGCGACGGATCACGATGCGGTCGGCATCCGGCTCCACCTCGACGTAAAACACCCGGCTGGCCCTGAGACGCTGTCCGAGCAGCCGCTGCGCTTTGACCTGCACCTCCACCGCGTCGGCGATCGGCCGGAGAGCATCCTCGAGCTCCAGCAGGAACGCTTGCCGCTCCTCGCTCTCGCGCAGAGCTTCCTCCGCCCGCTTGCGGGCGGTGATGTCGCGCACGGTGGCGAGGAGCCCGCCCACGTCCGGGTCGTCGAAGAGGCTCGTGAACGTTCCCTCTACCCAGCGCCACGTCCCGTCCTTGTGCCTTACGCGGTGCTCCAGATCCACGCTCAGGCCCGGGGTGCCAAGCAGCTCCTCGAACGCCTCCTCGCAGCGCGGGCGGTCCTCGGGGTGCATCCGCTCGAAGGGGTCGAGTGCCACGAATTCTTCTGGCGCGAAGCCGGAGATGTGCCCGGTGGCGGGGTTGGCGTAGACTATTCTGCCTTCCCGGTCGCTGATGGTGACCATCTCCGGGACGTGGTCCAGCAGGGCACGCCCCGGAGATCCTCCTGTCTTTCCTGCCATGCTTAACCCACTTCCGCCGGCGGGCGCCGTCTCCGCCACGCCCGTCGGAACTTTTCCTCGCCTGCCCGCCGAAAATCGCGCGTTTGCCTTTCCGGGATTATAGCTTCCCGGGACAGCGAGCCCCGCTCCCCTCCTTTGGGCCTGCTCGGGGTGTATTTTGCACCTTTGGGGCCATGACGTGCGCGCCGCGGTGTGGGATAACAGGTAGGGTGGAGTCGACCGGCGATTCGAAGGGCACGGGACAGGAAAAACCCATAAGGGTGGTGCTGGCCGACGACCACGCCGAGTTCCGTCGGGGCCTCAAGGAGATGCTCTCTACGGACGGGGACATCGAGGTTATCGGGGAGGCCGAGAACGGCGCGGTGGCCGTGGAGCTCGCCAGGGAGACGCGGCCGGATGTCGTCATCCTGGACCTGGCGATGCCGGTCGTGGGTGGCAGGGAGGCGCTGGGACTGATCCGGAGAGAGGTCTCCCCCCCGCCCGGGGTGGTGATCCTAACCATGCACGACCGCCCCAGCGTGGTGCGTGAGCTCCTGGGGATGGGGGCCAGCGCCTTCCTCGCCAAGAGTGCCTCCCTCGCGGAGATCATCGCCACGGTCAAGGGTTCCCGTCCGAAGCGCCCGCCGCGCGAGCCCTCCGATTAGGTGCCGCCCCCTACTTGAGGAGCATCTAGAGGGTCTCTGTTTGCCGAACTTCGCGTGATCGGTAGACAGAGAAGCTACCCCCAGGTCTCGTGGCAGGCGAACAGCGTCTGCTTTAACCCCTCGAGCCTCATCGCTTTGGGCCGTCCGCCCTCGCCCGAAGTGTCCAGCCCGAACGGTCCTGTTTGACGATGACGTAAGACGTCCCGAAGAGGCTCCGCCTCAAAGCCGCCCACCCTGCGGTAGAGGGTGCGCTCGGCTGTGCCGGTATCCGGAGCGGGACGGTTAGCCGATCGGCGACAGCCTCCTAACGCCCGCGGAGATCGCCCGGATTCACGATTGACGCGGGGGCGCGGGGTGTGCGAGAGTTAGCCAACACACCGCTGCCAAGTGGAAGGAGAACACTATGAGCGGGCTTCTTTTCTCCGGCGGGACCGCCGTCTCGGCCGAGGGCAGTTACCGGGCTGACGTGCTCGTCGAGGGCGACAAGATAGTCGCAGTAGGCACGAACCTCGACACGGACGGCGCCGAGACCGTAGACGCATCGGGCAAGCTAATAATGCCAGGCTTCATCGATGCCCACACCCACATGGACATGCCGTTCGGAGGGACCGTCACCGCGGACGACTGGGCCACGGGCACCGAGGCGGCAGCGGCGGGCGGCACGACCATGATCATCGACTTCGCCCTGCAAGAAGCGGGCGGCACCCTCGCCGGAGCCTTCGACGCCTGGACCGAGAAGGCCCGGGATAAGGCTGTCATAGACTACAGTTTTCATGTCGCCATAACCGACCTGCGCGACGACATAAAGACGGAGCTGCCCGACCTCGCAGAGAAAGGTGTCGCTTCGGTCAAGATCTTCATGGCCTACAAGGGGACGCCCCTCTACACGGAAGACGAAGACCTCTTCGAGGCACTTCAACTATCCAAAGATGCAGGGGTGCTGGTCATGGTACACGCCGAGAACGGCGACGCCATCGCCAAGCTGCAACAGCAGGCGCTCTCGCGTGGAGACACGGACCCCCGCTTCCACGCCCTCACCCGCCCCGAGCCCGTCGAGGCCGAGGCGACGAACAGGGCGATACGGCTCGCCGAGGTCGCCGGAGCTCCGATACTCGTAGTCCACGTCTCGTGCGCGCCGGCGCTGGAAGCCATTCACCTGGCGCACGAGCGAGGCCAGACGGTCTACGCCGAGACCTGCCCCCAGTACTTCGCCTTCGAGTACGAGGATCTCGCCCGTGAAGGTTTCGAGGGCGCCAAGTACGTCTGCTCCCCGCCGCTCAGGGACCCGAGGAACAGGCCCGCGCTGTGGAACGGCCTCAAGTTCGGGGACCTCCAGATCTTCGGCTCGGACCACTGTTCGTTCGACTACCGCGAACAAAAGGAGCTCGGCAAGGACGACTTCACCCTGATCCCCAACGGGCTGCCGGGCGCCGAAGAGCGGGCCATGACCCTCTGGACGCTCGGCGTTAGGGAAGGCAAGCTCTCCGAGAACCAGTTCGTCGCCGTCCTCTCCACCAACCAGGCGCGCATCTACGGCGCGTACCCGAGAAAGGGAACCCTGGCCCCCAGCGCCGATGCGGACATAGTACTGTGGGACCCCGATCTCTCGACGACGGTGACGGTCGAGAACCGTCACGGTAACGTGGACTACACGCCCTACGAAGGGATGGAGTTTCACGGCGGCCCGGCGGAGGTGTACGTGCGTGGCGGGCTAGTCTACAAGGACGGCGAGGTCGTCGGCGAGCGGGGTTCGGGTAAGTTTATCCAGCGGAGTTTCACGGCGACGGAGGGATTGGAGGTGCGGGTATGACGAACCCTGATGAGCTATTGCGGCGGCACAAGGCGGCGCTGCCCTCGTGGACGCCGCTGTACTACGAAAAACCGCTCGAGCTCGTGCGCGGCGAGGGTTTCAGGGTGTGGGACTCTGAGGGGAACGAGTACCTGGACTTCTTCGGAGGCATCGTCACTACCATTAGCGGGCACGCGGTGCCTGAGATCAGCGAAGCCATAAAGAGCCAGGTGGACAAAGTCTTTCACACCTCGACGCTGTACCTGATCGAGAACCAGGTAAGACTCGCCGAGAAGCTCATAAATCTCGCCCCGATCTCCGGCGAGAAGAAGGCTTTCTTCGTCGGCAGCGGCTCGGAGGCGAACGAGGCCGCGCTCCTGTTCGCGACGCGCTACCGCAACTCGAGCGAGATCATCGCCCTCCGTTCTTCCTACCACGGCTCCACTTTCATGACGATGGGCATAACGGGCCAGAGCACCTGGAGCCCGACCTCTCGCTCGGCCCTCGACGTGGCCTACGCCCGCAACCCATACAGGCTCCGCTGCCCCCTGTGCCGCGACGAGGGGCGCTGCAACCTCCTGTGCGCGGACGACGTGCGCGCAGTCGTAGAAGAGGAGACCACGGGCAACGTCGCAGCGTTTATCGCCGAGCCCATCCAGGGCGTCGGAGGGTTCGTCGAGGCGCCGCCCGGCTACTTCGAGCGGGTAAAGGAGATCCTGGACGAGACCGGGATACTCCTGATCTCCGACGAGGTCCAGACGGGCTTCGGGCGCACGGGCGAGCACTTCTGGGGCATCGACGCCTTCGACGTGGAGCCGGACATGATCGTGATGGCCAAGGGCCTCGGCAACGGTCTCGCCATCGGCGCCGTCGTCGGCAGGGCCGATGTGGTCGAGTCCGTGGCCCCGAACCTCCACCTCTCCACCTTCGGCGGGAACCCGATCTCGACGGCGGGCGCCCTGGCGAACGTGAACTACATTCTGGATAACGACCTGCAGACCAACGCCCACGAGGTCGGCGCCCACCTCAAGGATCGCCTCCTAAAGATGGCCGAGGGGCACAAGGTCGTCGCCGAAGTCCGCGGACGGGGCCTCATGCTGGCCCTGGAGCTTGCCGGAGAGGGTCTAGTTCCCGACCCTGCGGCGGCCGTTGGCTTCCTCGAGGCTTGCCGCTCGCGCGGTCTGCTAGTCGGCAAGGGCGGCCTCAAGGCGAATACCATCCGCATCTCCCCGCCCCTCGCCATCACCCGCGAAGCGGCCGACGAGGCCGCGGACATCATGGAGGAGGCACTGGCCGAGGTCGGGGCCGCCACCCCCGAGAAGGTCGGCTGATGCAGGCCGAACAGGTAGACGCCGGCCGCGCCGTAGACGAACTCAAGGAGCTGGCCGAACTCACGGGCGGTCCCGACGGCGCCCGCCGCGTCGCGTGGACTCCGGAGTGGGCGAAGGCCCGCGAGTGGTTCAGGGGCAAGCTCGAGGAGATAGAAGGCATAACCGAGATAGAGACCGACGAGGCCGGCAACGTCTGGGCCACGGCACCCGGTGACTCCGAGCGGAGCGTCATTCTCGGCGGACACATAGACTCCGTCCCGAACGGGGGCTGGCTCGACGGCGCCTTGAACGTGGTCGGCGCCCTCGAAGTCATGCGCGTCCTCGCCCCGCAAGAGCGTCCCGTTACGCTGCGTCTCGTGGACTGGGCCGACGAAGAGGGGGCCCGCTTCGGGCGCAGCCTCTTCGGCTCGGGCGCCGCCGCTGGCGCACTCGAGCCCGACGACGTGCGCAACCTGAAGGACAGCGACGGCATCGCGCTGCCGGACGCGCTCGACGGGTATGGCGTGGAACTCGACAGGGTCAACGAGGCGGGGCGGCAGCTCGAGAACGCCGTCGCCTACCTGGAGCTGCACATCGAGCAGGGTCCGGTCCTGGAGAGGATGGACCTGCCGCTCGGGGTCGTGCTCGGCACCTTCGGCGTCGAGCGTCACGCCGTCCGCTTTACGGGCCAGCAAGCCCACTCAGGCTCGACACCGATGGAGGTAAGGAGAGACGCGTTCATAGCGGCGGCCCGCTCGGCGATAGCCTTCAGGGATGATGCAACGGCCCGCGATGACGTAAGGGCCACCACGGGGTTCGTCAACGTCAGCCCGGCGATCGTCACGGCGTTCAACGGATGGTGCGAGATGTCCCTCGACCAGCGCGCGCTCGACCCAACCGTGCTAGCGAGCATGCTCGATGCCGCGCAGGAGGCGACGGCCCGCGTCTCCACAGAAGAAGATGTCTCCGTCGAATGGGAGCGCCTGTGGCGCATAGAGCCGATCCCCTTCGACGAAGATCTGATCTCCCTTGCAGAAGAGGCGTGCGACGAGGTAGCAGGAAGGTCGCACCGGCTGCCGAGCGGACCCCTGCACGACGCGGCCGAGATGGCACGCCTCATGCCCACCGTGATGCTCTTCGTCAAGAGCCTTAAGGGCCTCAGTCACACCAAAGACGAGGACACGCCGGAGGAAGACCTCGAGCTCTCCGTAAAGGCGCTACACAGCCTCACGAAAAAGACGATGGATTGGGCGAGATAAGCATTTCAGCACGCTCCGGCTTCTCCTCCGCTCGTCAGCACTTCAGCACGCCTCGGCCTGCGGCCTCGGCTTGTCAGCCAGGGCTTGTGCACGCGAAAACTGAAATGCTGACAAGCGACAGCCCAAGGCTGGAGCGTGCTGACTAGCTGAAATGCTTTCCGACCGAAGGGAGCGACGTGGAAGAGTTCAGGGACCTGGCGGTAAACAACCAGGCGGAGTTGGACCGGATCAGGACCGGAGCAATGGCTTCGCGCCTGTACAACGATGACCTTGCGCCTACGGGTCCTGAGCAGCGGACGTGGACGACCTACAACATAGCGGCGCTGTGGATCGGGATGTCCATAGTCATCACGACGTACCTTTTGGCTTCGGGTCTCATGGCCGCAGGAATGAACTGGTGGCAGGCGCTCCTGACCATCTCCCTGGGCAACATCATCGTCTTGATCCCTATGGTCCTCAACGCCCACGCCGGCACCAAGTACGGCGTGCCTTTTCCCGTCTTTGTCCGTGCTTCCTTCGGCGTGCGTGGGGCCAACTTCGCGGCGATAGCGCGGGCGCTGGTGGCCTGCGGCTGGTTCGGCATCCAGACCTGGCTGGGGGGTGCGGCCCTCAACGCCCTCGTTACGGCGGCCTGGGGCGGCTGGGCGAACGTTCCCGGGCACACGTTCATAGCTTTTGTCGTGTTCTGGGCGATACAACTCGCAATCATCCTGACCGGCATCGAGGGCGTGAAGTGGTTCGAGTCCCTCTCCGCGCCGCTCCTTCTCGGCGGCAGCATCGCGCTCCTGATCTGGGGGTTCGTCGCGGGCGGCGGCGTCGGTAACGTGTTCTCGACCTCGGCTGAGCTCCAGCAAGGCAACGCCCCGTTCTGGGCGTTGTTCTTCCCGTCCCTGGCGGCGAACGTAGGATATTGGATCACGCTATCCCTCAACATCCCGGACTTCACCCGCTACGCGAAGACCCAACGCTCCCAAGTCGTCGGGCAAGCCCTCGGGCTCCCGCTCACCATGACAGCCTTTTCGTTTATCGGGATCGCGGTCACGGCGGCGACCGTCGTCGTCTTCGGGGAGGCCATCTGGGACCCGGTCGTTCTCATCACGAGGCTCACGAGCGGTATCCCGCTCCTCCTCATCCTCGCCATGTTCATCATCGCGATAGCCCAGATCTCCACGAACATGGCCGCGAACGTGGTCTCGCCTTCGTTCGACTTCTCGAACCTGGCGCCCAGGTACATCTCGTTCAGGACCGGCGGCGTCATCACCGCCATCATCGGCGTGGTCTCTTTCCCCTGGTTGATCCTACAGACCGTTGGCGCCTACGTTTTTACCTGGCTGGTCGGTTACGGCAGCCTCCTCGGGGCCATCGGGGCGGTGATGATCGTGGACTACTGGATCGTGCGCCGCAGGCAACTCGACCTCGCCGAACTCTACAAGATGGACGGGAAGTACTCCTACTCAGGCGGCTGGAACTGGCGGGCGATAGCGGCCGTGTTTATCGGGGTGGTCCCCGTGATCCCCGGCTTCCTCAAGGCGGCTACCACCCCGAACTTCACCGGCGTTTTCGCCAACCCCACCTTCATCGAGAGCCTCTATAACTACGGTCTGTTCTTTACTTTCGGCGTTGCTGCCGTAGCTTACCTGGCGCTCTCCGTGATCGGCGGTGGCGCCGCGGAACCGGTCCGCGAACCGGAGGCCACCTAGAGGATGCCCGACGCCTCTACATACGCCCTTTTCGTCGCGGCGGCGCTGGTGTTGTTGCTCGTGCCTGGACCGGCCGTCATCTACGTCGTGGCCCGCAGCGTGGAAGGAGGGCGCCTGACCGGGCTCGTCTCCGTCCTCGGTGTGGAGCTCGGAACCCTACTGCACGTGGTCTTCGCCGCGGCGGGTCTCTCGGCTATCGTGGTCTCTTCGGCGGCCGCGTTCTCGGTCGTGAAGTGGCTCGGCGCAGCCTATCTGATCTGGCTAGGCCTCAAGAGTATTCTCGGACGCGACGGTGGTGACGAGGAGACACCGTCTGGAGGTGGAGGGAACCGGTTCCGCGTCTTTTCGCAGAGCGTGCTCGTGCAGGTCCTCAACCCTAAGGTCGCGCTGTTCTTCCTGGCCTTCCTCCCGCAGTTCGTCGATCCGTCCAGGGGTGCTGCCTGGATTCAGATCGTCGTTCTCGGCGCCACGCTCGCTATTCTCGGGTTGTTCACGGACGGCCTCTACGCGCTGCTCGGTGGTACGGCTGGCGAGTGGGTCAGGAAGCAAAGTGTGGGCGCGGGCTTGCGGCGGGCCGGACGCTACGTCACAGGAGGTGTCTACATAGCACTCGGCGCCGTGGCCGCGGTCTCGGGAAAGGATTAGGAGAAAGGCATGGACCGGGCAACGTTCGAAAGCTGGTTGGACGCTTACAAGCGGGCCTGGGAGACCAGGGATCCGGAGGCCGCGGCGAACCTGTTCACTGCGAACGCGACCTACCACGAGACCCCGTTCGAGGACCCCGTGAAGAGTCGGGAGGGCATCCGGGATTACTGGTCGGACGTGACGCGTTACCAGGAAGGCATCGAGTTCTCTTATGAGGTCCTCGCGATCACCGAGTCCGGCGGCATCGCCCACTGGCACTCAGGGTTTACGAGGCTGACTTCGGATTCTGCGGTCGAGCTCGACGGCATCTTTCTGGTGAAGCTCGATGCTGATGGCAAGTGCACCGAGTTCCGTGAATGGTGGCACAGGATAGGATAGGAGAAAGCATGGACTTCGGCGTGACGCTCCAGACGAACCCGCCGGCGAGCCGGGTCGTCGAACTGACAAAGAGGGCCGAGGAACTCGGCTTCACGTACGCCTGGACCTTCGACTCGCACATCCTCTGGCAGGAACCCTACGTAATACACTCGCAGATGCTCTCCGCGACCGAGAGCATCATGGTCGGACCCTTCGTCACCAACCCCGTCAGCCGCGACCCATCTGTGACCGCCTCGACCTTCGCCACGCTCAACGACATGTTCGGCAACCGCACCATCTGCGGCATCGGGCGCGGCGACTCGGTAGTGCGGGTCCTCGGCCGCAAGCCGACGACGCTCAGGCAGCTAGAAGAGGCAATGCACGTCATAAAGGAGCTGGCCGAGGGGCGGGAGGTCGACTACTCAGGCGTCAAGGTCCGTATCCCCTGGGTCAGCGACGGGAAGCTCGACGTGTGGATGGCAGGCTACGGTCCCAGGGCCCTGAGCCTCATCGGGCACAAGGCCGACGGTTTCATCCTGCAATTAGCTGACCCCGTGATCCTGGACTGGACCATGAAGCACGTCCACGACGCGGCGAAAGACGCAGGCCGCGACCCTGAGGAGGTAAAGGTCTGCGTCGCCGCCCCCGCGTACGTCGGCGAAGACCTCACCCACCAGCGCGACCAGTGCCGCTGGTTCGGCGGCATGGTCGGCAACCACGTGGCCGACCTTGTCGCCCGCTACGGCGAAGACAGCGACGTCCCGCACGCCCTCACGGACTACATAAGGGCCCGCCAGGGTTACGACTACAGCCATCACGGCCAGGCCGGCAACCCCTCCACAGACTTCGTCCCCGACGACATCGTCGACCGCTTCTGCGTCCTCGGCACCGTCGAAGATCACCTAAAGAAGCTGGATGAGCTAAGAGATCTCGGCGCGGACCAGTTCAACGTCTACCTCATGCACGACGCCATGGAGGAAACGCTCGAAACTTACGGAGAGGAGATCATACCGCCTCTTTAGGTTCGAAGTCCTATAGCTGAAGATAGTTGGGCGATCTCAAGAACGCGCCAATACCTCTTCTCGGCGTTATCCTGTTCATCCAACCGCACTACAGAAAGGGCTGTACGATCCATCTTGCGTTCCATGCAAGCAGTTTGTATTGCCACAACACCCATCACGACCACTTCACATCGCATGCGAACGTTGCAGGGGTAGCGCAGGGTACCCTAACTGTCATATTCTTCGCGGATGGGAGGGTGCACAGGATAGATGAAACCCGAGGTTAGCATCGAGGGGCTGGTCTACCGTTACAGGGGACAGCAGAAGCCCGCGCTCGACGGGGTTGACCTCGAAGTGGCCGAGGGGGAATTCGTGGTCGTGATGGGTCCATCGGGGGCGGGGAAGAGCACGCTCTGTGTCTCCTTGAACGGTCTGATCCCCCACTTCTTCAAGGGCAAGATGGAGGGGGAGGTGCGCGTCGGGGGACGATCCACCCGCGAGGGGAGGGTCGGCGAGTTTGCCCAGGAGGTAGGCCTCGTCTTCCAGGACTTCGAGGCACAGCTCTTCTCGACGAACGTGGCCCTTGAGGTCGCCTTCGGGCCCGAGAACTTCGCCGTGGAGCGTGAGGAGATGGTCAGGCGCGTCGAGAGCGTGCTCGGCCAGGTGCGCCTCGGAGGGTTCGAGAACCGAACGCCGGCCACCCTCTCCGGTGGCCAGAAGCAGCGCCTCGCCATAGCTTCGGTGCTGGCCATCGAGCCGCGCATTCTTTGCCTGGATGAGCCGACCACAGACCTCGACCCCATCGGAAAACTGGGCATCTTCGAGATCGCCGAAGACCTCAAAGACCGCGACGACGTCACCCTCATCGTCGTCGAGCACGAGACCGAGGAGACCTTAGACGCAGACCGCATAATCGTTCTTAGGGAAGGCAAGGTAGTCGCCGACAGGCCAGCTAGAGAAGTCCTGCGAGACGTAGAGCTCCTGCAGGAATCCAGTGTCATGCCGCTACAGGTCACCCGCTTCTTCCACGAGATGGGATTGTGGCAAGGACAGTTGCCCCTGACGCCGGAGGAGGGGGTCACTGAGTTCAAGCGGCGGGGTTGGCGGGTGAGCCCGGAGCGCCACCGGAAGCTGGTAGAGGCCGACGCAAAGAGGGAGAAAGGTTACGGAGAGCCGGTGATCGTGGTCGAGGGGCTCACCCACCGCTACCCGAACGGGGTCGTCGCGCTCGAGGGCGTAGACCTCTCCGTCAGACGGGGCGAGTTCCTGGCCGTACTTGGCCAGAACGGGTCGGGTAAGACCACGCTCGTCAAGCACTTCAACGGGCTACTCAAGCCCACCGATGGCACGGTCCTGGCGGGCGGAGAGGAGACCGTAAAGCAGGGATTGCGCCAGCTCGGCCAGACGGTCGGATACGTCTTCCAGAACCCCGACCACCAGATCTTCTCCGACACCGTCTTCGACGAAGTGGCGTTCGGGCCGAAGATCAGGGGTATGGAGGAGGACGAGATCGAGGAGCGGGTCGAAGAGGCCCTCGCCGCGGTGAGTCTGGAGGGACGCGGGGACGAAGACCCGTTCGGGCTCACCAAGGGTGAACGCCAGCGGGTCGCGGTGGCTTCGGTCCTGGCCGTGCGTCCCGAGGTCCTGATCCTGGACGAGCCGACCACGGGCCTGGATTACGCCGAGCAGCGCAGCATGATGAACTTGGTCAAGGGCCTGAACGAGGCGGGCTCCACGATCATCGCCGTTACCCATACGATGTGGGTCGTCGCCGAGTATGCCCACAGGGCTGTGGTGATCAGGGAAGGGAGGGTAGCCCTGCAGGGCACCGTCAGGGAGGTGTTTGCGCAAGAAGATGAGCTGCGGGACGCCTCGCTTCGGCCCCCGCACATCATGTCACTCGGGAACGCGTTGGGATACCCGGTGCTATCCGTGGAGGAGATGTCGAAGGTGACCGAGGAGGAATAGATGGACCCGTCCCTGTACCTCGACCGGGACACTTGGGTCCACCGCCTGGACCCCAGGACGAAGATATTCTTACTCCTAGGGATGTTTGCGCTGCCATTCGTTTTCCTGGACCCGCTCTACGAGCTGGCCGTGCTCGCGCTGGTGCTGTTCTTCGGGTATCAGGCGCGATCCCTGACCAACCTCGGGCGCATATGGTTCATCCTGCTCGCGATTCTCGTCATAACTACCATACTTTGGTCCATCGTCGGGAGTGGGCGGACGCCGCTCTTCCTCTTCGTGGAGCGGGAGGCCTTGCTCTACGGGTTCAGCACCGCGTTGCGCATAATCATCACCGTGGTCGCGGGCATGATCTTCCTCTCCACCACCCGCAACGAGGAGGTGGCGATAGGGCTGGTTCGTCTCGGGATACCATACCGCTTCGCCTTCGCCGTCTCGACGGCCCTGCGGCTGGTCCCCACGATAGTCGCGACGGGCCTGACTATCGGCCAGGCCCAGAGATCCCGCGGTCTCGACCTGGACTCGGGAAACATTATCCAGCGGATTCGCAATCACCTTCCGCTCCTGGTGCCTGTCTTCGTCACGACGGTCCGATCGACGAATGTCTTCTCCATGGCGTTGGAGTCCAAAGGCTTCGGGGCCGGCTCCGGTCGCACCTTCTTTCTCCACACCGCCATGGGCAGGAGGGACGCGCTGGTCATAGTAGCGTTCGTGGCACTCCTGGCCGGGTGCATCGCGTTACGGATAGCAGGGTACGGTGGACTGGAAGGATTCACCAGATAGCGTAAGCGAGCGAAGGGAGGTACGAAGATGAAGGAAGTCTTCACGATGTGGCGGCACACCCAGCTGGTGGTGCTCGTGGCGTTGAGCGCGGCGATCTACGCGGCGGTCCTGATCCCGTTCAAAGGCTTCCCCATCGTGCCGGGATATATCGAGCTCCGACCGGCTAACGCGTTCCCCGTGGTCTTCGGACTCTTGTTCGGGCCGGCTGGCGCCTGGGGGGCGGCGATAGGAAACCTGATCGGGGACTTCTTCGGCACGCTAACCCTCGGGAGCGTCGGCGGTTTCGTGGGCAATTTCTTCCTGGCCTACTTGCCCTACAAGATGTGGGGCGCTTACTTTCGAAGTGACGAAAACATAGAGACGAACGTGGACTCTAGCAAGAAGCTTGGAGTGTACATACTCGTGACCATCCTGGCCTCGGTGGTCTGCGCTCTCATCATCTCCTGGTGGGTAGCCCTCCTCGGATTCATCCCGTTCCAGGCGGCGCTTCCCCTCATAACATTCAATAACGCCATAATGGCCGGCGTGTTGGGGCCGCTACTCCTGCTCGCCCTCTACCCGCGGGTCAAGCGGTGGGGGCTCCTGTGGACGGAGATAATGGAGCCCGAAGAGGTCTCGGCCCCCAGGCTAAAGGGAATAGGCAACATCCTGGTCTGGGTGGGCGGCATCGGCGGCGCGGTCGTCGGCCTGATCCTCTCGCTCACGGGCGCTTCTCCTATGGGCGCGGGGGTGGGACTCGCCCTGATCCCGTTCCTGATCGTTATCGTGGTAGGCGCCTTGATGCTCGGCGGAAGGGAACAGATTGAGGCAGCAGAAGAGATGATAGCCGGCGAAGGGGAGGAATCGGAGGCTTGAGGTAACGGTATGCAACGATCCATGGTCAGGGACCCGGCGCTCGCCCCCGACGGCCACAGAAAGATAGACTGGGCCGCCGACCACTCGCCGGTCCTCAACACCGTCCGCGAAAGATACCTCAAGGACGGCACATTCGAGGGTCTCGGCGTCGGCGTCGCCCTCCCTATAGAGGCCAAGACCGCCTACCTTACGGTCGTGCTCGCCGAGGCGGGGGCCGACGTCGCCGTGGCGAGCCCTGGCCCCTTCTTCGTACAGGACGATGTGGCTGCGGCCCTGGCCGAGCGTGGCGTGACGGTCTACGCCTCATCCGAGAACGACCCAGAAGATGCCGACAGGGAGCTGGAGCGGGTGCTCGACCGGGTTGCAGATGACAGGGAGGCTGTGCTTATCGACGATAGGGCAGGGCTCGTGCGCCTCGCGCACACGACGCGGCGAAATCTGCTGGGGCATATCCGCGGGGCCTCCGAGGAGACGACTAGCGGGGTGGCGAAGTTCAGGGCCATGGAGCGGGAGGAGGTCCTCGAATTTCCCGTACTCGCGGCGAACGACGCCAGGTGCAAGTACCTCTTCGATAACCGCTACGGGACGGGCCAGTCCACGCTCACGGCGATCATGCAGAGCACCAACCTGATGGTCGGTGGCAAACGCGTCGTCGTGCTGGGCTATGGGTGGTGCGGCAAGGGTATCGCCCGCTACGCCGCGGGGCTCGGCGCCCGCGTCTCCGTCTGCGAGGTCGACCCCGTGCGCGGCCTCGAAGCCTACGCCGACGGCTTCGACGTCCTGCCTGCCCTGGACGCCGCGGAGATCGGGGAGGTGTTCATCACGGCTACGGGGAGCCGCGACGTGCTTACGGCCGCGCACTTCGAGCGGATGCGGGACGGTGCGATCCTGGCCAACGCAGGCGGGGTGGACGTGGAGATAGACGTGGACGGCCTTACGGCCGCGGCGACGGGCGCACGCGAGGTTCGCCGCAACGTCGAGGAGTTCACCACAGCCGACGGCCGTAGACTGCACCTCGTCGGGCGCGGCATGGTCGTCAACCTGACGGCTAGCGACGGTCACCCCGTCGAGATCATGGACCTCACCTTCGCGATCCAGGCCCTCTGCGCCCACCGCCTCGCGAACGAACACGCCTCGATGGAGAACAAAGTACACTTCCTCCCCTCGGAAATAGACGACGAAGTAGCCGCCATGAAGCTCGACGCCGTCGGCATGGGCGTCGACACGCTGACGCCGGAGCAGAAGAAATTTCTGGCCGGTTGGCGCGAGTGAGAGGAGCGGCGACGTAAAGCTCACACTATACGGCTTGCAAGATGTATTAAACTAGAGAGGCTGGAGAATTTGCATACACGAGGGGTGTTTTAGATGGCTCAGAGATCATATGACGTCGTGATAATCGGCTCGGGTCCTGCGGGGTACACGGCGGCACTGTACGCCGCGCGGGCTAGTCTGGACGTGCTCGTCTTCCAGGGTTTCGAGAGCGGTGGACAGCTCATGCTGACCTCCGACGTGGAGAACTACCCTGGGTACAGGGATGGCGTCATGGGGCCCGAGATGATGGATGATTTCGAGGCCCAGGCCGCGCGATTCGGGGCCGAGATGCGTCCCGAGAACATCGAGAGGGTCGATCTCTCGGAGCGCCCGTTCAAGTTGTGGCCCGAGGATGAGGATGAGCCTACCCTCGCAAAGGCCGTGGTTATCGCCACGGGCGCCAAGGCCAAGTGGCTCGGGCTCGAGAGCGAGCAGCAGTTGATGGGCAAGGGCGTCAGCGGTTGCGCCACGTGCGACGCGTTCTTCTACAGGGGCAAGCAGGTAGCCGTAGTCGGCGGGGGTGACACAGCGATGGAGGAGGCCGGCGTCCTGGCCAAGTTTGCAGACGAGGTCTTCCTGATCCACCGCCGCGACGAGTTCAGGGCGTCCAAGATCATGCTCGAAAGGGCGCGTAAGAACCCCAAGATCACGTTCGTAACAGACACGGTCGTAGAGGAGATCCTGGGCAAAGACGCCGTCGAGGGGGTGCGCGTCAGGAACACGAAGACCGGCGAGGAGCGGACCATCGAGGTCAGCGGGTTCTTCACGGCCATCGGGCACACCCCTGCAACCTCCCTCTTCGAGGGGCAGGTCGAGATGAAAGAGGGCGGCTACGTCATACAAGAGGAAAACACCATGACGAGCGTCCCCGGCGTGTTCGCCGCCGGTGATGTCTCGGACACCCGTTACCGCCAGGCCGTAACGGCCGCCGGCGACGGCTGCAGGGCCGCCATCGACAGCGAGCGTTGGCTCGAGGAACAGGGCGAGGCGGAAGACGCCGAAGACCCCGCGGTATGGACCGCCGAGAAGGACGTGGCAAACTTCTAGGCGGGCTGTTGGTGTCGCTCGTCTTAGCTGTGCTCCAAATACTTTGTGATGAAGGGTTACCGGGCTTCACCAACGCAGTCGTAGAGCAGCACGGTAGAGTCTGATGATTGCCCGATCTGCTGCCGAACCTGCTCGCAGTTGTCCGTTATCCACCTTACCGACTTCTCTTTGCGATCACGCCCCTCTATCAGGAAGTAACGCACGGCGCCTTCGCTTACCAGATCTGCAAGCCTCTCGTTGCTAAAGACCGGGTCAGCCCCATTAAAGCCGCCCAACGACACGACAGGCTCGTCGGTGTTCAGGATTATGGGGCTGGCAATCCGGGAGCGTATAGCAGCGACCAGGTACTCGGCATCACCCTGGTTGGCCTCCAGGTAATCCACCAGGGGATCGACCTCGCTACCCTCGCTACCAAACCTGTTGGAAGTTTCACTGGGCTTTGCCTGAGGACCAGCGGTCGGCGATCGGGTTTCGGCACCGTACCATACCGTAGAGGCGGCCCAGATCGAAGGGGCGAGGAAGAGGGAAAACACCCCTACCCTTATCGCGACCAGGGCTAGCGGAAGACCACTGCCCTTCAAGCGAGGCGTCAGGCGTGCCACCACGAGGCCTACGGCTGCACCCAGATTCAGGATAACGATTGCAGGCGCCAACCAGGGGCTCCAGTCCGGGTAATGGGCGAGTATATGTATCTGTAAGCTGGCTGTTGCTAGGAGCGTCAGGGGCAACAGCCACCCACGCCAACCCGGCCTCCGGTATTCCTCCCACAGTGTCACCACCCCCACTCCCACCAGCGCTCCGACCGCCGGGGCTAGCATGGCCAGATAGTGGGGGTCCCAGTCTCCTGCGACGCTGAAGAACATCACCAGCGTGATCAGCCAAGTACCCCACAGCACGATGGCCTGTTGTTGGCGGTTGAGGAGCGGGAGGCTAGGACGCCCCTGTATGCTCTGCCAACTTGCGGCCGCCAGCCCCACGACGGCCAGCGCCAAGAGCCACCCTATCTGAGAGCCAAGCTGTGGGTTGAGTAGCCTCAAAGGTCCTGGATCTCCGACACCCTCGTCGCTGCCCACGATGCGCCCCACACCGTTCCAGCCGACGATCAGGTCCGTTACGGTGTTGAAGGAGCTAGACCCGACGTAGGGACGCTGCTCGGCCGGTGTCAGATCCACCGCAACAACCCACGGTAGGGATGCTGCGATAATCACCACCGTGGCGAGACCGAGATGGATCACTCGGCGCCGCAAGCCTACCGGGGCAGCCACCAGATACAAAAGGTAGAACGCGGGCAAGACCACGAAAGCCTCAAGCATCTTGATGTTGAAGCCCAACCCGATCAGGAGGGCGCCAACAACCAGCCAGCGCAGCCTGCCGCTTTCGGCGGCGAGCATGAAGGCCCAAGCCGCCACCAGCACGGCAAGGACCAGCAAGCCCTCGAGGTTGTTATGGCGGCTTATAGCGACGCTTATGGGGCTCAGAGCCAGGGCGAGCGCTGCTAGCAAACCAGCCACTGCTCCGAAGCCGCGAGCCACCAGGTGGTAGAGCAGGGCCACACACAGGACCCCGGCGAGGGCCTGGGGCAGCAGTAGGCTCCAGCCGTCGAAGCCGAACAGATGGGCGCTGGCAGCCTGGATCCAGAACCCCAAAGGAGGCTTGTCCACGGAGACGAAACCGGCGTCGTAGGAGGCGAAGAAGAAGTTGTGCGAGCTTATGAGCATGTTCTTTACGGAGGCGGCGTAGTAGACGTTTGCGTACTCCTCGCTGGTCAGCCAGGAGAGGTTCAAGAAGGCTGAGAGGGCCAGGATCGCACTCAGGAGCAGAAGGTGGAGGCCGCGGTGAAGGCCCTTCTCCTCGCGCTTGTTAGTGGCGGAGTAGGCGAAAAACATCCTCTTCTCCAAAAACCACTTCGTGGGCACTGTCCTTCTATTACCTACGTGTTCTTCAAGATCGCAGTTCTCGCACTCTACTTGCTTCTGGTGTGGGCTGCCTCTCGAGCTCTCGGGCGAATCAGTACGGTTCGGAGCGTTTCTGTTGGAGCATGCGAGAGTGCCTGAGAACCAAGACCAGGACAAAGCCTAAAGCCAGGACGCCGCTTACCAGCAGGTTGCCGCGGATGGAGCCTACGACGAAAGCCGCATCTATGCGGATTGTCTCGACGAGGAAACGTCCTAAGGAGTAAAAGATCACATATAGCATGAAGACGTCGCCGGCTTTCAGCCGCTCCGAGAAGCGGCGGGCCACCCAGAGCAGGACCAGGCACACAAGCACGTCCCATAGTGCCTCGTAGAGGAAGGTCGGATGGAACGAGGTCGCATCGGCGAACTGCGTCGGCCGGTTCAGAGGTGCGATGTATATAGCCCACGGCAGATCCGAGGGCTCTCCGAATAGCTCCTGATTGAAGTAGTTTCCCCACCGACCGATAGCCTGGCCCAGGGCGAGACCCGGAGCGGCCGCGTCGGCGAAGGTTAGCGCGTTTATGCCACGGTACCAGCTGAAGAGGAGCAAGCCCAGGAAGCCGCCTGCAACGGCGCCGTAGATCCCGAGGCCCCCGTCATACGTCTCCAGGACCTTGGGAAAGGGGTTGCGGGTGTACCGATGGTACTCGGTTGCGACGTGGTAGAGGCGTCCTCCGGCGACGCCCAGCGGGACCACGAAGAAGAGCGCGCCCAACGCCAGTGCGCCGTCGTAGCCCCTGCGCGAGAGCTCTCGTCCCGTGATCCAGGTACCTACGGCTATGCCCAGCGCGATAAGGAGGCCATGGTAGCTCAGGGCGATCGGTCCGGCCTCGAAGATGAGCGGTGAGGACGGGCTCGGCAGCGAAAAGAGCGCCGGGAGTATCTGAGACGGTAGGATCACCTCTTCCGCCGATGCTCCGCCGACCCGGAGGACGCCGCGTCGGTCGTTATGCGGGCTCCGTCCGGGAAAAGCTTCTCCTGGTTGCGGGGGTCGATCATGTTGTAGTAGTAGCCACGGTTCTTGTCCGACGCCACCACCAGAAGCCCTGCCACCTCGTCGAGGTTCTGTTTTGTGGAGGTGGCGTCGCCGACGTTCGTCCCTTCGGGGCCTTTCATGAACAGGTTCCCGCGGCCTTCCTCGAAAGAGATGTCGTCCAGGTTCGTGCGCTTGTAGTAGACCTTGCCACCGGTGCAGGTGGGGGACGAGGCGAACATGTAGAGCCGGCGCTGCTCCTCGTCTATGAGCGCGAGCGAGCGCGTGTGGGAGTCTCCCACCGTACCAAAGACGTGGCCGGTCCAACCCCCGTCTCGGTCTCGCACCCACAGCATGCTGTACGGTGCGTCGAGATCCCGGTCTATGCGGTCGCGCCGCGTCTTTAGGGTGGCGAAGACCCGCCCCCCTGAGTCGGCCTTGAGGTTGACGTGGTCGTTGGCCATACCCGCTCCCATAACCGGGTTGTCCTGCCGCCACGCGTCGTCGGGCTCTCCATCTTCGTGCATGGCGAAGTAATATCCGGACTTGCCCGACTCGTCGTACTGGTTGCCCCACATAAGGCCGATCTTGGAGCCGAAGGCGACGATCCCCGAAACGTCGTCGGAACTCACGGTCGTGCCCCTTGACGGCAGGACGAAAGGCTTCACCCAACTCGAGTCGCCCTTACCCGAAGTATGGGTTACGAAGACGCGGCGCAACTCGTCGCCTTGGGTATAAGTGGCCCAGAGCATGCCTGTGGTGTCCTTGGCTACCGTGATGGCCTCCATACCGCCCTCGGTTATGGTTACCGGAAAACCTTTGTCGAGCGAGTAGCGGGCGGTCACGGGATCGTAACTGTAGCGTAAAAAACGGGCGCCGTCCTTGTCGAGACTCGCCTCCGTCCCGGCGCTGACCACGTAGAGGTGGCCGTCTTCCCATAGGGCGTCGGCCCTGGAAGTGTTGCGCGCGTCGACGAGTACGCCGGTGTCTTTCCAGGCGTCCTCTGCCTGATCGTAGCGGTAGATGTGGTACTCCTCGGAGAACCCGTCGAAAAGTATCCCCCACCAAACGCCGTCGTTGAACCACAGCTTGCTTTGCGCTTTCGAGGCGGTGGGACCCTGCGTGCACCTGACCTCCGGCTTGAAGGAGCGTGGTAGGCTCAAGGCCACCCCCGCCAGGAGGAAGATGATCGCACCGAAGACCACCAACATCTCTATCCAGAGTCTGTGCCTTTGGGTCAATCTCGCCATTACTTATTGCATCCAACTCTTTTCGATCTCTCGGCGTACGTGTGAATCACGCGGCTGGACAACTGGGGCACTTTCCCTGGCAACCTTTGTAGATTATTGCAGACCAACAACGATACTAGCAGATTCTCGATACGACTTGACCCGAAACGATCCTGGTTTGCACCTTTGGCACGCTAAGGTGTTGCGATCGCCCGGCTGGCGGGAGGATGCCGTCACGCGAACCTCTCGGGGCGAGCCTGGCGTCGCACCCGCCCAACCATCACGTGCGATGCGTCTCGATCGAAGCGACTCGGGGTCCTGCCTCCCGATGCGCGAAGGAGTCCATCCTTCGCGCATCGGCTCTATAGCCTGAAGCGGGCCAGGTTCGTCTGCGGTACCTCGGTGGCTCCGTCGCCGACGGGCCGCGGCTTGTTGGAGTCGGAGACGCCGATGAACCCGCCGCCGACCCACAGGTAGGAGGGGGTCGTGATCAGAGTCCACGTCCCCTCGTAGCTCGGGCGCCTCCTCTGATCCAGGGAAGGGATCCAGCCGCAGCGGATCTTCCCGGTCTCCGGGTTCACGGAGGCGAGCCCGCGTAGGGGCTTGCCATCACAGACGCTCTGGTTGTACTCGTTGATCCCGAAGTGCCCGCCGAAGAACAGCCGCGAGTGGTCCCTCGTCAGCGCCACGCTCTGCACGTTCCCGATAGTGGCACGCCGCCAGATACGCGTGCCCATGTTGCCTTTGTCGAGGCGGAACGCCGCGAGGAAGTTCCGCCTGGCGCCGAAGCCGCCGTAGAGCCTGGTGCGCGTTGCGGTGAGGTCCCACGCCGTCTGAGGAGCCTGGATCGTCCAGCTTGGGACCTTCCACGGGTGCAAGTTACCACTAGCGGTGTAAAGGCGCGCCACGCTCTGACGCGGGCCCCCTCTGCCGTTGGTGCCGCTCACGTGGCTGAACGAGCCCCCCACGAAGATCGAGCTCCCCCCGGGGGCGAGGTCCAGGGATCGCACCTTGTGGGAGCACTTGGGGTCTGTGCACGTCGGGGCCCTGGTAGCCTTCGGCTTCCAATGGCGATCTAGCACCCCGGTCTTGAGGCTGAACGCCGCCAGATTCTTGCGCGGCGCTCCGTTGACCTTGGAGAATCCTCCACCGGCGTAGAGTTTGCGGTCGCCCGCTTCGAGGGCGAATACGTAGGAGGCGTCGCTCCCCACCTGCGGCTTGAAAGGCGACAACACGACGGTCTTGGTGTACGCGCCGACCGCGGCCAGGTTCTGCCTCGGCTCGCCCTCTACGGCCGTGAAGTTGCCGCCGATGAACACTTTGCCGTTCTGGACGGCGAGCGAGCGAACAACGGCGTCTTTCCCGCTCACCTTCGGACGCCACGTGCCGATGGCGTCGCCGGTCTTGACGTTGATGGCCGCCAGGTTGCTTACCTCGTGGCTCGCGCCCGACTTCTGGTTCACCTCGGTGAACTCGCCCCCTATGTAGAGAACCTTGCCGTCTCCCGAGAGCGCCGTGGCGTAGACTTGCCCGTTCGTCATGTATGTGTCATCGGGGGTCTCGGAGAGGGCCAGGGCGGGGGAGGCGCCGAGGATGGCCTGTATCATCGTCACCGCGGCCATTACCGCAAGGGCCAACAAGAGTCGCCCGTTCGACGTCTCGGAAATAGATATCAATCGTTTGCTCATCTGTATCGCGCCCTCCACAAACACTCGCGGGAAATTACAGTAACGAATAATAGGGATTGTCGCTGTCCCGTACGTGGGCCATCCGGCACATTTTAGCGTAGTTGCCGTTCCCGTTGTCGCAAAATGCTTGGGCAGCAGATAAACTCATGAATCGGCGGAAGACCGCCAGCACGCGAGTTTGTACGATCGCCAGAGGGGTGAAACCGTGTACAAGTCTGTAACACCAGCGAATGGCACCCGATCGTCGGCCGCCTTCACCAGGGTCTCCGAAGACGAGGGATCCTTCTCCCTGAGCGACCTAACGCAAGTCATCTTCAAGCGACTTTGGGTAATCCTCTTGGTCGTCTGCGTCGTAGTCGGGGCCGCTGTAGGGGCGAGTCTGTGGCAAACGCCCACCTACGAGGCTTCCGCCCAGGTGTGGGTGGATCAGAAGCAAGGCGATCAGCAGACGAACCTCGCCGGAACGGTCGAGGGGCTCCAGACGATCATCCTGACGATGATCCACGCCATAGATAGCCGCCCCGTGGCCGATGAGGCCATCCAACGCCTGGGGTTGGAGATGACCCCGGCAGAGCTTCTGGAAAACCTGGCCATAGAGCAGGTCGAGAGCACGAGTTTCATAGTACTGACCTACCAAAGCAACGACCCCGTGCAAGCCGCACAGATCGTCAACACGGTCGGGGAGGTCTCCTCGGAGCTGATCTCCGAGAGGAGCGCGGCCGGCAGCCAGTTGACGGCCAACGTCTACGAGGAAGCGATGGTACCGGAGAGCCCGGTGAGCCCCGACCCGATGAGGAACGGGCTCCTTGCGGCCATGTTCGGCATTATGCTGGGCATAGGACTGGCTCTGTTGATGGAGTACCTGGACCGCAGTTGGCGCTCGCCAGAAGAAGTGGAACAGGTCTCGGGCGTACCCACTTTTGCTACCATACCGGAGTTTAGTCTTACGAAGAGCAAGAGGAATAAAAGGACGCTAGCATGACCGATCCACAAAGCAAGACCATCGCTGTTTCTTCGCAGAAGCACAGAAGGCGTGAGGATGCTACCCTGGATCTGGTGACCATCTACGACCCCACCGGCACCGCTTCCGACGCTTACCGGATGCTGCGCACCAACCTCTTCTACGCTTTGATCGATTCCCCGCCCAAGATAATAGTGCTGACGAGCGTGAGTTTCGGTGAGGGAAAGAGCACGACCGCCGCCAACCTGGCGGTGACGCTCGCGCAGACGGACAAGAATGTTCTGCTCCTGGACTGCGACCTTCGTAGACCTCGCCTGCACAGCATGTTCGACGTAAGCAATACAAATGGTCTGGTGGACATCCTGGCCGGCGGCAGCAGGATGGAAGAGGTCTGGCGGGAGCCGATACCAGGGTTGAAGTTGATATGCGCTGGTCCCTCGCTGCCAAACCCGGCCGAGCTTCTGAGCTCGAGGCGTCTGGCGGAGTTTCTTGCCGAAATGCGGCCGAGGTTCGACTACGTCCTGGTAGATTCGCCCCCTGTGGGTGTGTCCGACTCCGTGGTGCTGGCGGCCCACGGGGATGGGGTTCTGCTGGTTTTGGATTCTCAGCGTACGCGCAAGGGCCCTCTGCGACAAGCACTGCGCAGCCTGCAAGGCGTCGGGGCGAACGTGCTGGGAACCGTTATGAACAATTTCGAGGCCTCCAGGGGCGGAACCTCCCCGTACAGCAACCTCTAATAGAGGCGCAAGAGCACTCTAGCCGAATCGCTTGGCATGTGGCGGGAGGGACGCTGTGAGAGCAAGGGAGTGATGCTATGAGGATCGTGGCCAACTCCATCCCCAAGAGCGGCACCCACCTCCTCGACCGCCTGCTCGTGCTGCTCGGGTTCGAGATGGTAGACCTGGGAGGCGCGAGACCACACCTCGCGAAGAGCAACTACCGGTTTCCCCTGGTCAACAAGCGCCTCAAGAGCATCCTCGGACTTCGGGGACCAGAGGACGTTATGGGGATAGGTCCTCACCTCGTAGAAGGCGGTCGGTTCCGGCCAGCCAGGCGGTTGTTGCGGGGTCAGGGGGAGAAGGTAACCGTCGGGGTGGTCTCCCCACAGGGTATAAGCCGCCGCTGGCTCACCCGCCGCCTCTCCAAGGTCCCCGACGGCGGCTTCGTCAGCGCCCACTGCATCTACACCCCCGAACTGGCCGACCTCTTCCGCCAGCAAGGCATGAGGACCGTGTGCATCCTGCGCGACCCACGAGACGTGGCCGTCTCCCAGATGCACTACATCAAGCAGTTGGAGAACCATTTCGCCCACGAGGGATACATGGCCTTACCCTCTGACAGCGAGCGGCTGCTGCTCGCCATCCGGGGCGGAGAGCTGGGCGGACGCAGGCTTCAATCGCTCGATGAGCGCTACAGGCAGTTCTTGAGGTGGGAGCGAGACGGAGGGGCTGCGGTGGCCAAGTTCGAGGACCTGGTGGGGAGTAAGGGAGGGGGGAGCGAGGAGGCCCAGCGGCTGGCGGTGGGGCGGGTGGCCAGGCACCTTGGGGTGGAGGTGGACGAAGCAACGATGGGAGCGGTCGAAGAGGGTCTCTTCGGGGCGGGGCGGACGTTCCGGAAGGGCCAGATCGGGGGTTGGCGCGAGGAGTTTTCGGCCGAGCACGTGCGGGCGGTCGACGAGGTCTTGGGCTCGTTGTTGGTGGAGTTGGGCTATGAGGCTGGTCCCAACTGGTAGTACCCGGCAGAGGTGAGCGGCTAATCCCTGGAGAGGTGGAAGCGGGTCCCGCACGCCGCTCGGGCCGGGTGTGTATAATGCGCTGCCGTACAAACACGCTGCAAAGGATGGCATGGAACGGCTCCCAAAAATAATCGCCAGCACCGTAGTGCGCTCCGCCCATCAAGGTGAGAACCACGGAGGCGTCTACTTGATAGACCTGCATACCGAAGCGGTCGAGCAGGTCGTACGCTACGACGAACCATCGATAAGCTGGGAAGGACGAGGCGGCCCCAGGGGACTGCGCGGCATAGCTTTCTACGAAGACGAGATCTACCTCGCGGCCAGCGACGAGATCTTCGTATACTCCAAAGACTTCCGCTTTGTGAGGTCCATTCGCAACGAATACCTCAGTCATTGCCATGAGACGTACCTGACCGACGCCACGCTCTACGTAACGTCCACCGGGCGTGACTCGGTGCTCGAGTACGATCTGCGTACGCGCTCGTTCGTGAAGGGTTACCACGTGTGGTTTCAGGGCCCCAAGCGACAGCTGAAGGCGATGGGATTTCGCCTCCGGGGACCCGAGAAAAAGTTCAACCTGGGAGGACTGCGCGAGTCGGTGGGAGTCTTGGAGCCCATGCCCAGGCTACAGGCTTTCGACCCGAACTCCGACGAAGGTCCTCCCGTCAGCAGCAACACTTGCCACCTCAATAGCGTCTCTTACGAAGGCGGGCTTCTGACCGTCGCTGGGACGCGCTGCGCCCACCTTCTAACCATAAACGGATCGAAGCTGGCCAGCCACGCTCGCATCCCCTACGGGACGCACAACGCCCGACCTTTCGGCGAAGGCGTGCTGCTCAACGACACGAGCAGCAACCGTGTCAGCTACTTCGGACGCGACGGAGGGTCCGTCTCTTTCCCCATCAAGCACTATGACGAGGGGCAACTCCTCAACTCGCACCTTCCCGAGGATCACGCCCGCCAGGCATTCGGACGGGGTTTGTGCGTCTTGGGCGAGGGTTTGATCGCCGGAGGCTCCTCCCCGGCAACTGTCTCGGTCTACGATCTCAACGACTCCAAGACCCTCAAGTCCATCAACCTGACGATGGATGTGCGCAACACCATACACGGCCTCGAGGTCTGGCCTTTCTAGCAGCGCCGGATGGCTTATGCTACTGGGTAAGAGAGAAAGATCCGAAACACGGCCGTCACCTCGGAAAGATCGGAGGATCATCGGATGAGGATCGTGGCCAACTCCATCCCCAAGAGCGGTACGAATCTTCTGGCGCGCCTGCTAACCCTGCTCGGGTTCGAGCAGACCTCCGAGATGGGCATAAGATCGCGCCTCGTAGCGGGCCCGTTCGCCCCTGCCCGGAAGCTCCTGAGGGCCAGGAGCAAGGAGAAGGTGAACATCGGGGTGACATCCCCCCAACGGATAGATCGCCGATGGCTCAAGCGGCGTCTTTCGCGGGTGGACGAAGGCCAGTTCGTGACGGCCCACTGCGTCTACAGCCCCGAACTCGCTTCCCTCTTTGCCGGAGAGCGGATGCGCGTCGTGTGCATCTTGCGTGACCCGCGCGATGTGGCCGTCTCCCAGATGCACCACATCAAGCACAGAAGTGAACACTTTGCCCACGAGGCGTTCCTGAAGCTGCCCTCGGACCACGAGCGGCTGCTGCATTCGATCCGGGGCGGAGAGCTGGGTGGGCGCAGGCTCCAGTCCCTCGATGAGCGCTACAGGCAGTTTCTGGGGTGGCAGGATGATGACAGCGCGATGATGGTCAAGTTCGAGGACCTGGTCGGCCCGAAGGGCGGGGGGAGCGCCGAGACCCAGAGGCGCACCGTCGAGCGGGTCGCACGACACGTCGGCCTCGAGCCCGACGAGCGGATGATGCGCACGGTAGAGGAGAACATCTTCGGGGTGAGCAATACCTTCAGGAAGGGGCAGATCGGGGGCTGGCGGGAGGAGTTCTCCGAGGAGCACGCGCGGTCGGCCAGGGAGATCGCGGGGCCCCTGCTGGTGGAGCTCGGCTACGAGACGGACCCCGAGTGGTAGCCTACGTCCCAGCTGCTATGGAACGGCGAACGTGAGCGCCAGACCGACGCCCATCTTTCTCCTCTCGCTGCCACGCTCCGGCTCCACCCTGGCGCAGCGGATCCTGGCCGCGCATGGAGGGATCGCGACGACCTCAGAACCCTGGATCTTGCTGCCGTATCTATACACCCTCCGAGAGAATGGAATCTACGCCGAATACAACCACCTGTCCATGATCTCGGCGATCGAGGACTTCTACGGGAGGCTGCCCGGCGGACGGGAGGACTACATCGCGGAGATCCGCGAGTTCGCCCTCCGCCTCTATGACAAAGCATCCCCCGAGGGCACCCGCTACTTCCTGGACAAGACCCCGCGCTACCACCTGGTCTCGGATGAGATCGTGGCCGCGTTCCCCGAGGGGAAGTACCTCTTTCTCTGGCGGAACCCCCTCGCCGTGGTGGCCTCCGTCATGGAGACCTGGGGAGACGCCAAGTGGAACCTCTACCGCTTCAAGGTAGACCTTTTCGACGGGATAGAGAACCTGCTCAGCACCTACGAACGCCACAGGGACAGGATCCACGCGATGCGCTACGAGGAGATCGTCACGAAACCCGAGGAGGCTTGGGGCGAGGTGTTTCGTTACCTGGAGATGCCCTTCGACCGTTCGGCCCTGGAGCTGTTCGGCGCCGTCAGGCTCGGCGGCAGGAAGGGCGATCCCTCCGGTGTAAAGAGATACGGCAGGGTGAGCAGCGAGCCCCTGGAAGGGTGGAAGCGAACCCTCAACAACCCCGTGCGCAAGAGCTGGTGTCGCCGCTACCTGCACTGGATCGGCCGGGACCGGCTGGCTATCATGGGCTACGATCTGGACGAACTCCTGGCCGACCTCGACTCGCTGCCAACGTCATACAGGCGGGTCGGTTCGGATGTGGGGCGTGGTTGTTGGGGACTCGTCCGCGATCTCTCGGAGCCCAAGATCCTCAGGCAGAAGCTACAAAAGCTCCCGGCGTGGAACCGCATCCACGTACACAAGTAGCCGGTCGGAGGTCCAAAGGTGACGAAGGGCGACGCAAGGGAACGGGCGCCACATCGGGAGACGCCCGTCCCTGTTCTATGACCTCTACAGGCCAGGCTACCGGTACCCTTGCACACCAGCACCTCGTAGGCGATTATATGCCGGTGATGAAGGATCCAAACCGTATGGGTGGGCGTTGTCCATAGTGGCGAGGGCCTCGGCGTTGGCGGCACTGGCGCTTGTGGGCGGCGTGGGCACGGTCTACGCTCCGGTGCCCACCTTCACCGCCGTTGCGGTTCTCTTCGCGCTGGGTTTGTGGGCCTTCGCCGGTGGCCGCCAACTCGCTTCCGCGGGCCCCAAGGTCTCTGGAAAGGAGAAGATCAAGCCGCGCAGCACCCAGACCGCCAGGCTGGTGTCGGGGTACTTGCTCGTCTTCTGGGTCGCGCTTATCGCCCCGCTCCTCGCCTACACTCCGCGGGGACCATCGAGTGTAGGCGTCTCCACGGGATCACTGAGCAACCAGGTGTTGATCTCCACCTTCGGGCTCGTCGGAGCCCTGTTCTTGCCCGCCGCGATCAGGCGTTTCGATGGGACGTTCCAGTGGCTCGCAGCCCTGTGGGTTCTGTACCTGGGTTGGGCGGCGGCCAGCTTGATCTGGAGCATCTACCCTCCGCTCACCATCCGCAACGTCATCGCTTTCATCCTGGTGTCGGTCGGTTGCTTCGGCCTCGGCGCCGGATTCTACGGCGGCCTCCCGAACGGCAGGGACCTATTTCTGCGCCACCTCTTCTGGGCCAGCGTCCTTTCGGCCATGGTGATCCTATTGCCCCTGCCTTTCCGCTTTCAACAGTACGATCTCCTCGATCCGTCGCAGCGACTGGATATCGGCGGCAACTTCTCCGCGTACGTGACGCGCCCCATAATGGTCGCCCTGCTTGTCCTCGCCGCGACCCACGTTCTGGGGGTTCGCCAGTGGCTGAAGCGCGACTGGTTCTGGGTTGCGGTCCTCGTCCTCCCGCTGCTGGCGCTGAAATCGCGGGGCCCTATCGTGTGGGGGATGGTGGCGTTCGGCATCTTCTACCTCTTCTACAAGACCAGCATCAAGGACAGGGTGCTGCAGGCCGGGGTACTGTTCATGATCGGCGTCGGTACGTACATCTACTACACCGAGAACGTCTTGGAGAAGATCTTGGGCCCGATCCTCCCGTTCCTGACCAGGGGAAACGTCGAGGCCACCACGAACCTGACGGGGCGGGTCCCGCTCTGGCAGGCCCTGATCGAGCAGGTTTGGCAACATCCGTGGCTGGGGGCTGGTTTCGCGGCCTTCTGGAGCCCCGTGCACCTCGCTGAGCTGGCATCGACCGCCGTTTCGGGGCGGGCTTCAGCCCACAACGGATACCTGGAAGAGCTGGTCAACACGGGATTGGTGGGGCTCTCTATCCTCTTGGCGTTCTGTCTGGGCACCCTGACGTTGGCGCTGAGTCGGGCTCGGAGGGGTGATCCTCTAGGATGGCTGGTCTTTCTGTTTGTGGTGTTCTACCTGCTGCTCAATCTGACCAACGCCCTCACGCAGGAGTATTTCCAGCCTCCGTTCGTGATAATCTTGATCGCCCTCGGGTTGCTGGCGAGCGGACCGGCGCCGGACCCGGCGACCTCGGCGGAATCACCGCCATAACCACCGGCCGAACGGCCGATGAAAGAGCAATGGATACAAAGCCGGGATCGCCCGTTCCCTGGCCTTCGACCCTTGGCGTGAATCTTCTGTGTGCCAGCAGGTCGTCGACATCCTGCGTTTGGCGGACGGACATCGACCCGAGCGCCGGGACATACGGGGAAGAGAGAAACGCACCTCTGTCAACCTGAGAAGAGCGAAGGTGCTGTGCCGGAAGAGCAAGTGTCCGTCCGCCCAATGTACTACCATAGGACGAGGTAGTAGGAGAGATCGAAGTGAAGAGGGCCTCATGGTACTTGCCATCTACGCCAAGACGATCGTTCGGGTCATAATTATAGCGGTGCTGATGATCACTCTAGCTGGCCTTGCCGCTAGATTTGCACTGTACATGGGGGGTGAAGCAAAGTGGCTGGATCCACTGAGGCTATTCGATGTTGGTGATGAAAGGAGCATCCCTACGTGGTTTGAGTCGATCCTGTTTCTGCTCTGTTCGCTTCTCCTCGCCGTAGTCACGGTCGCCAAGAGACAACGCAACGACCGGTATAGCCTGCACTGGGGTGTACTTTCCATCATCCTGTTGCTCTTGTCTCTAGACGAAGTGGCTTCGATACACGAAGCAATAGGGCAACAATCTGAACGCTTGTTGAATAGCATCACGGGCTTCACCCCCACCGGCGCTATTTCTTTCTTCTGGGTGGTACCTGGTGCCATCTTCGTACTTATCGTCCTGCTGGCATACCTGAGGTTTCTCGCTCATCTCCCCCGAACAACCCGCCGCTTCTTTCTCTTTGCCGGAGCCCTGTTCGTGCTGGGCGCCCTCGGTATAGAGATGCTCACCGCGCAGGTGGTGTCCTCCTCCGACGCCATAGCCAGTTGGATAGCGTCCGCGTCGGGCGGCATGATTGGTCAGGGGAGTGCGAGCGCCATTCCGACGATTCTCAAGGGTCTGCAGACCTCCGTCGAAGAGATGTTCGAGATGTTGGGCCTCACGGCGTTCGTCTACGCGCTGTTGGCATACATAAGCTCCTACGTGGAAGATGTAAGCGTACGAGTTCGCATCGACAAGTCTGCTTGAAGTACGACCGAGATAGCAGTTTGTCTCCAGCGGCCAACTTGGGCACCCCCGGAGAAGATCTTCGAGTCGAACCGGAATGGTAGAAGCCGGCAGAGTGTGTAGAATGGGACGCGTCAAATCGGAAGGGGAAGCGTAATGAAGGCTATCGAGGAGCGGTTGAGACCACATCTGGACGAAAACGTCGCCTCCTTGTGGCTCGAAAAGTGGCTCCAGATCCACGCGGGTGGCAACCCCACCATCTTCTTCGGCCTGTATCGTTTGTTGCGCACACGTAAGGATCTCACGCGCGCGGTAACCCCGGACAAGCAGGTGGTAATAGAAGGGTTCCCGAGGTCTGGCAATTCGTTTGCCAGGAGGGCCTTCATCATGGCTCAAGGCGAGGGGTTCGACGTAACGAGCATCGCCCACCACCTTCACGTTCCTGCGCAGGTAGTCCGGGCCGCCCGGTTGCGGATACCCACCCTGGTCTTGATACGCAGGCCCAAAGACGCCGTACTCTCCTTGGTGATACGGGACCCGATCTCTGTAGACCAGGCCCTCAGGTACTACGTTTCTTTCTACGAGACCTCCGAGAAATACCGCGATGCGTACGTCCTCGGACTCTTCGAGGAGGTAACCGAGGACTTCGGACAGGTCATCAAACGCATAAACGACAGATTCGGGACCACGTTCTCCCTGTTTCGTCACGACGAAGAGAACGTCGGCAAACTGTTCGCAGGCATGGAGGAACAGGCCAGAAAAAAGTATGGTGAGACGCTCTGGGAGCGCAAGGTTCAACGTCCGGCTGCTGCTAGGGAGAGAATCAAAGACGACATAGAATACGACCTGGAGAACCCTAAGCGCAAGAAGCTAATCGCCAGGGCCGACGCTGTATACGAGCGCTTGACGAATCCGATGCGCGAACCGGCACCAGGAAGAGAGTAACGACCTCAGCCCGGAGACGCTACACGCCTAACCTCGTACCCCGGGCGAGCGCTGCATCAGGGTGCGCAGCGTATCAAAATCTCGTGTGTTGTAGGGGCACACCAGAAGATCTCCCCGCAAGGTCTTCACGGTGCACCGTGCTTCCTCCTACGGCGAAGCCGCCGGCGAGAGGCGTGCGTAGGAGTTCTGGGTGACCCCGCTGACCTTCTTGAACTCTCCGCCGGTGTGCAGCCTGGATCCTTCGGCGTGCAGCTCCCACACCAGGCTGTAGCTGCCCGAGTAAGCCGGGTCCCACTGGTCGAGATCGCCCCGGAAGGAGTAGGCGGCTATGCCCTGCCTCCTCTGGCACTCGCCGTAGGGGTCGAGCGTAGGATTGCCTTTCTGGTCGAGGTCCCCGGGCCGCCCCGCCCCGCAACGGTCGCCGCCCTGATCCCCGACCGCGTAGAAGTGTCCCCCGACCACCAGCTTGTCGTCCAAGACCGCCACTGCCTGCGCCGAGCCTGAAGTGTCGCGCACCCAACCGCGGGCGCCCTTGGCCGTCTTATCGTACTCGGCCAGAAAGTCGCTGCCCCCAGCCGCCAGATAGAGCTTCCCATCGTGGTCCACCACCGATTGTCCGAACGTTCCTGCTCCCGCCTGGGTGAGCCAGGAGGCGTCGTGGTTTCCCTCGGTGTCGAGCTTGACCAGGGCCTTGGCCGGGGCAGCGTCCACCTTGTCGCAGATGCACGCAGCCCAGATCGTCTTGCCGTTGGCGTCGAGCTCGAGGTCGCGGTAGGCCGGCTTGCTGTCGTGGGTACGCATGACGTCTACCGTGGTCTTCGCTTTGGTCCAAAGCTTCTTGCCGGTGGCGAAGTCGAACGCCGAGAGACTTACCCCCCCGCCGTAGACCCTCCCGAGCTCGGGCGCGGCCAGAACCGACTTCAGCGTCGGCGAGTTGTTGTACCATCGGATTACGTTTCCGGTAGTGCCGTCGACCAGGACCAGGTTCTTCTTGGTGCTACTAGGCCCAGGGAAGTTGCCAGCGATCAGCACGTCGGCGTCTGGCCCCGTCCCGTACACCATCATGTCCCACACCTCGGTGCCCGTGCCCCCGAGGCTCGGCGCGACGGGCCGGTACTCTTCCGTCTGCGAGTCGAAGACCGCCACGTTGGCTACGTTGGCCAGGACCGTGCCGTCGCGCTCCTTGACCTTGGTGAAACGGCCGCCCACCCAGATGTTGGTGCCGACCTGCTCGATCGCCCTGACGCGCCCGTCGACCATCGGGGTCTTGTCGGGGACCTCGGACGGCAACGCAAGGGCGCTCTCGGGTAGTGCCAGCATGATGGCCGTCAACACCGACACCGCCATGGCGGCAACGAGCGTCCTCTTTGTGTCGCACTTCCATTCCTTTCCCACTCTGTCCCCCCTTCTGGCTACCGTAAAAGCACCGCTTGCTCTGTGTAGTCCCGCGAAATGTAAGACTTGCAAGATAGTGCCGCATTCTATCACAATCGAGTACCGTGCTAATCTTTCGCATTACTTCTATTTCGCTTCTCCTTACTGCCGCAGGGAGAAACCCCGCACGAGATCTTTGGTGCGGCTGTGGGTCTCTATAGAAACCCTGCTCGTGTACCGATGGTTCTCGCTCCTGCGGGCTTCTCGCTGGTTACCAGTAGGCCCTTCGAGCCAACTTCAGGGCAACCCGCAGTCCTTTGGCGAGGAACCATTTCAGGTGGAGGAGCCACCGGGGTTCGTCGGGCAGATAGCGACTTCGGATCACGCGATCCTCCTCGTCGCTCTTGGTGCGTAGACGCCGGTTCTTCTGCTCCGGGTAGTAGCGCATCCGGGACCAGGCCAGGGGGACGTGACGAAGGGAGGTGTGTTCGGCGAAGCGGGACCACAGGTCGGCGTCCATGCTCAACTCCATCCGGGCATCCAGGCCGCCCACCTTCTCGTAGATACCGCGACGCCAGAACGTGGATGGCTGCGGCAGGTAGTTGTGGTCGTACATCCAGATAAAGCGGTAGTAGGGGATCTCCCTCTTGAAACGGATGGGACGGCTATCGGCGTCTATCCAAAAGCTGTCACCGTAGACCACCTCCCAGTCAGGATGCTCGACGAAGGTCTCGGCCACCTCTTGCAAGGTGCGGGCTTCGAACAGGTCGTCGGAGCACAGCCAACACAGGATGTCGCCGTCCGCCCGGTCGAACCCCTTTATCAGCGCGTCGGTCTGACCTTCATCTGGTTCGCTCACCCAGAAAGCCAGTCGGTCCGAGTACTTCTCGAGGATCTCTACGGTGTTGTCGGTCGAGCCACCGTCCATGATGATGTACTCCAGGTTGGGATAACCTTGATCGAGTACGCTCTTGATCGTCGCTTCTATGTACTGACCCTGGTTGAAAGAAGGCGTCACCACAGATATCTTCGGCCAAACTCCGCTATCGCCGCTCATACTACGTTACAGCTCCCATCTACGATCTCACAATACTTCAGAATATCTCGGTAAGTCGGGTCCCGTCACCCGCCGTCGAATCTCACAGAAACCACGGGCTGTAGGCCCGCTGCTTTAGGGATGGTAGGAAAGCCCTGGCTTCGCTTCCACAGAATCTCGCCATAGAGAAACGCTCCTCTCTAGAGTAGAGTTCGCTTTAAGTAAAGGCACTCCGCGCGAAGTCGGAGAAAACGGCTGCGTACTTTGAGAACCGGATATTGCGGGTTCGGGGCAGGAGAGCTTGTCCCGGTAAAATGTCCGAGCCCGGGCGCTTGTTCCGCAACTTCGCCGCTACTTGAGGTAGCGGGGCCGTCGTCGACCGGCCCAACGTCGCTCCGTTGTTTGGTCTCGATCAAGCCGCCTCCTTAATCTCTTGGGAGTTCGAAAGTTGGAAGGACAAGCCGACTCCTTTGGGTGTCGGTAGTTGACCCTAACATACCTGTAATGGACATACGTGCCGATTGTCAGCAGCCTGCACCGGGCGGTTCAGGACCCCGCAGACGCCGATCTCGGTTGACCGCGATGCGCGTCCGACCCGAGCGGCCCAAGGTAGAGGGGGCCCTCCAGGATCATTGACAGAGCCCGGGAGGGGTGGCATCCTAGCTCGGCGGCATTCCTTGGGTAGTATCGAGATCGACGACGAAGCATTCTTGTGAAGAGTAGCGGGTGAGGTAATCAGATGACGATGCCCAACTTCTTCATAGTAGGCGCGCAGAAGGCGGGGACGACCTCGCTCTACCAGTACCTCAACCAGCACCCGCAGGTCTACATGAGCCCCATCAAAGAGCCGTTCTTCTTCGACCACGAGATTGATCCCAAAGGCGGGGTCGTAGGGCGCGAGTTCGAGGGGCATCGCCAACCTCCGAGGTTCACCAGCATCGAGGAGTACAGCGCGCTGTTCGATGGAGTGAAAGATGAGAAGGCGATCGGCGAGGCGACCCCCTTGTACATCTACGCTCCGGGGACCGCCGAGCGCATAGAGAGATACGCACCAGGGGCGAAGACGATCGCCCTTCTGCGCAATCCCGCAGACAGGGCGTATTCGGCTTTCCTGTACGCCCTCCGTATGGGGGTAGAGCCGATCACCGACTTCGCGCAAGCGCTCCGCGAAGAACCGTTCCGCATTCGTAACCGCTGGCACTACGTATTTCACTACCGCAGCAGGGGGCTCTACTACCAGCAGTTGAAACGCTATTGCGAGGTCTTCGGGCGAGAAAGGCTCGGGGTGTGGCTCTACGAAGACATGAGAGAAGATCCCGCCGGCGTGGCCCAGAGCGTCTTCCGCTTCCTCGAGGTCGACGACACCTTCGCTCCGGATACTTCCTCGAAGTACAACCCGGCCGGCGTGCCCGCGAGCAGGGCCGCCCGCGCCGCAATGAGGGCAACGAACAGAACGGTCGGGGTCCTCCGGAAAGCGCTGCCGCCCACGTCCGGAATCTTGCCGCTCGCCTTCGAGATGCGTCGAGCGGTGCAGAGCCGGGTCCTCACCGAGCCGCCGCCGATCGATCCGGAGCTCCGCGAGGAGCTGGTCGAAGGCTACAAGGAAGACATCCTGAGGCTGCAGGAGCTCGTGGGACAGGACCTCTCGATATGGTTACGATAAGGCCGGGCCGCGAGCAAAGGGGTATAGGCGCGTGACGATGCCCAACTTCTTCATAGTAGGCGCGCAGAAGGCGGGAACGACCTCGCTCTACCAGTACCTCAACCAGCACCCGCAGGTCTACATGAGCCCCCGCAAGGAACCACATTTCTTCGAGGGTATGGACTCGGAATACCGCAGGCCGGGCCGCAGGAGCGTCCCTGTACTTGACCTCGCGGAGTACCAGACCCTTTTCGCGGGCGCCTCGGACGAGAGAGCGATCGGCGAGGCCTCCGCCTCGTACCTGTATAGCCCCAGGGCCCCCGGCCTCATCAAAAGCTCTGTCCCCGACGCCAGGCTCATCGCGATCCTTCGCAACCCCGCCGATAGGGCGTACTCCAATTTCGTGTACTGCGTACAGGTCGGTCGCGAACCGCTCGGTAGCTTCGCCGAGGGATTGCAGGCGGAAGAGGCGCGTACGCGGGACAAGTGGGGACCCCTCTGGTACTACAAACAGAAAGGTTTCTACTACGCCCAGGTAAAGCGGTACTTCGACACGTTCGGTCGGGACCAGGTCGGAGTCTGGCTCTACGAAGACCTGAGAAACGACCCCTTGGGAACTCTACGCGAGGTCTTCCGTTTCCTGGATATCGACGAAAGCTTCGTCCCTGATGCGTCCATGGAGTACAACCCCTCCGGCGTACCGAGAGTCGGGAGATTGTACAAAGGGGTGAGAACGCTGACTGCGCGCAACCCCGCCCTCGTCGAACGGGTCCTCCCCGCCAGACTGCGCGGGTACGTCAAGCGCCGTATCTTCGTCAAGCCTCCGCCGTTCCCGCCGGAGGTGCGCAGGCAGTTGACCGACTCCTACGGGGAAGACATCCTGAGGCTGCAGGAGCTCATCGGGCGGGACCTCTCGGCGTGGCTGGAGGGCTCGCGGAAGGACTGACCTTCCACGAGCTGCTCTAGGCGGGCTGGGGGACCCTTCCTGCGGTCCTGAGCTCCGACTCGATCCAACGGTAGGTAGGCGTAAGGCCTTCCCTCAGCGGGATCTTGGGCTCCCAACCGAGCGTATCGCGGAGTCTGCTGTTGTCGCTGTTTCGGCCCCGCACCCCTTGCGGCTTGGAGAGATCGTGGCGCTTGGTGATGCGCTTGCCGGAGATCTCGGCCACCATGTCGACCAGTTCGTTGATGGTCACCAGCTCGTCGGTACCGAGATTGAGCGGGTGGGGGTACTCAGAGCGCATGATCCGGTAGATGCCCTCTACGCAGTCGTCCACGTGCATAAAGGAGCGGGTCTGCTCGCCGTCGCCCCAGACCTCGATCTCGTCCCCGTCGGTGGCCAGGGCCACCTTGCGGCTGATGGCCGCCGGTGCCTTCTCCTTGCCCCCTTCGTAGGTGCCCAGTGGCCCGTAGACGTTGTGGAAGCGGACCACCCGAGTCTCGAAGTCGTAGTCCTCGTTGTAGTATTTGCAGAGCTCTTCCATAAAGAGCTTCTCGGTGCCGTACCCCTCCTCGGGTTCCGCCGGGTAGGCGTCGTCTTCCTTCAGGTTGGTAACGTCCGGGCTCTTCTGGAGATACATCGGGTATACACAGGCCGAGGAGGAGAAAAGGAATCGCTTGGCCGCGTTGATCCGGGCCGCCTCCAGCATGTGGATGTTGATCATGGCGCTGTTGCGGGCGATATCGGCGTGGAAAGCGGTGATGTAGCCGATGCCACCCATATCCGCCGCCAGGTGGTACACCTCGTCGATCCCCCGGGTGGCTATCAGGCAGTTGTCCAAGCGGCGGAGATCGAGGAGCTCGAACTCGTGGCTCGGACTCGGCTCGTACTCGGGGTGTTTGATGTCGACGCCCCGCACCCAGTAGCCCTGATCCACCAGGTACTTGACCAGATGGTGCCCGATAAAACCGCCGGCGCCTGTCACTAAGACCCGTGTTGCCATGTGTTCCCTCCCAACATCACGAAACGACCACTTCTAATCCTCAATATACTAGAAGATACCGAAACGTTCACATCATATCCTCGACGTACCGGGATTCGCCGCGACCCGTTACGTCGGCCACCAGGCACATTTCGCCGCCCTTCTCGGGCGCGTTGGTTCGCCCGAAAGGGCGTGCGCCGAAGCTACCCACTGCGTTCTCTAGCCTACCCGCCTTGCTTTCTACCGAATCGTAGCCCTAGAAGCTGCCGTAAGAACAGCACGACGAACCTCGGGTTGTGTTTGGCATAGCGTTTCCACAAACGCTTGGGATCCATCAGCAACCTGAATAACCATTCCAGGCCTGCCGCCTGCATCCAGCCCGGGGCCTGGCGCACCCGACCCGTGTGGAAGTCGAACGCTGCGCCAACGCCCAACATCACCGCTGGAATGCGATCCATATGCGCCTCCATCCACCTCTCCTGCTTGGGACAGCCGATACCCACGAACAGGATACGCGCACCCGAGGAGACGATCTCCTCCGTTACTATCTCGTCTTCCTCGGGCGTCAAGGGACGGAACGGCGGAGCGATCTGGCACACTACCAGCACCCCGGGGTAGCGCCTTTCCAGGATGCTAACGAACGTCTTTAGCAGGTCCGGCGTGCCGCCGTAGAGCCCGATCGGTATGCCTTCCCGTGCGGCTCGCTCCACCACGTGCGTCGTCAGGTCCGTCCCCCGAACCTGCGTCGCGTCTCTGACCCCCAGGCTCCTCAACGCCCAAACCAGAGGTCTTCCGTCGGGCGTAACCAGGTCGGCCCCGTTTACCACCCGCTGAAACGCCGAGGAGTCAAAGGCCTCCATGGTCATGTGCACGGTCGCCACACACACGTACGCCGAGCGCCCATCGTGCGCCCATCGCGCCACGCGCTGTGAAGCGTCCTCGTAGGAGGTAGCGTCTACCCGCATGCCGAGCACGTGCCTGGAGGCCGGGATCAAGCCGGCACTTTCTTGCGCTCCAGGGCGGCCTCGTAGATCTCGATCAGCGCCCGGTAATTGCGCTCCGCGGTGTACTTTGCCTCGAACTCGGCCCTGACCTCATCACGCATGCGTCGTAGTTCCGCCGGGTGCGACAGGGCCCACTCGACCTGTGTGACGAGGTCTTCCGGGTCGCCGGGGCGGAACTCGAGTCCCGTGCGGCCGTGTTCTACGAGCTCGGCGACCGCTCCGATGTCGGCCGCGATAACCGGGGTGCCCGTCGCGAAAGCTTCTACCGCTACCCGGCCGAACGTCTCGTACCACTCTGAGGGGAAGACGAGCATGTCGGCCTTCCCCATCAGCGCGTGGACTTCCTCCACCGGCCGGTGTCCCAGCCACTCCACGTTGGATCGCCTGGCGGCGGCTTCTACTACCCGATCCCTCAATGGGCCGTCTCCCACGACCTTGAGCGGGATCCTCGTTCCGAGCCGTTCCCAGGCGGCCAGCATCGTCCCCGTTCCTTTCTCGGGCGCGAGACGGCCCACGAACAGGGCGTACCCGCCTCCTCCCTGGCCCCGACCGGGATCGGGGGCAACGAAGTTGGGTTTCACCACGATCTTCCCCGCCGGGAGGCCGCCCTCGATGAATTTACTGCGGGCAAACTCTGTAAGGGCAACGTAGACATCGACCATCTCCGTCCACGTACGCATAACGCGGTGGACGGTGAGCATCGTCGCTATCACCCCGCTCGCCGCCCTGCTCCCCCGGTAGCACTCGTGAACGACCCCGGGCCAGGGGACAGCCTTGCCCATACAATCCTCGCACACCCGCCCATCGCGGAAGAACAGGGCTACCGGACACAGCAGACGGTAGTTGTGCAGGGTCTGGATCACCGGCACGCCTTCGGCCCTGGCTGCGTAGTAGCCGGCCGGGGAGATCAGGGGTAGGGTGTTGTGAAAGTGGACCACGTCGGGCCGCTCCCGGCGGATCAAGGCCCGTAGTTCTCGATACGCCGAAGTGTTCCATACCGTGTCTTTCGCCAGGGTCAGGCGGTTCACTCGCTCGACCTGGTCGTTGTGGACCTCGTAACGCACCACGCGGTGATCCCGGGCCTCCAGGAGGGCGGTTTCGTCCACGAAGACCTGGTCCTCGCCGCCGGGTCGCTGGTACCTGTTGTGGACCGCCAGGATCTTCATCTGGCACAAGTTACCATACCCAGATTTTCAGGGCATAGTGGGAGAGTGCGGGACACAGTCACGCCCTCCCACCCGGCGTTCTCGGCTACAACGACGTATCCTCGCTCAGGACGCTTTCGATCTGCTGCCCGAACCAACCCCAGACCTTCTTCTCTCCCACGCCGGGTTCCAGGCTCTGGGCCTCGCTGTAGAGCAGGCCGACGTGTGCCAGGTAAGCAAGATACAAATCGGGCAGATGTTTCCGTCCTTCCGGCCACAGGGCGTCCAACAAGGTCAGAAGAAATCGGCGATCCCGGATGCCACTTCGCCGCCCCTGCAGGGCGGCCTGCAGGGCTTGGAAGTTGAACGCGTCGTACAAGGGGCTCATTCCTTCGGAGGCACGCTCCCAATCGAGGACGAACAGGGATCGCGGTCCCAAGCGGGTATTCCAGGGTGTGAAGTCGCCGTGGGCTATAGACAGAGGCATACTCACCGGCCCCAACTCGTCGTGCAGCCTCTCGAGGGCCGGGGCAAGATTGGCGGGCAGGGTTTCGGGTGAGCTATTCCGAAGATGGAGCCATATTTCGGATATGCGAGTCCACATCGGACTCTCCGCAAACACCTCCTGTACCTCGAATGACCGAAAAAGTTGCGTGCAGAAACGCAGGTGCGCGGATGACAGCCTTCTGGGACCCGGACGCGGAGGGCCCATCGTGATGAGGAGTATCGTGCCCCCGTGCCAGGGAAGTGAGCCCAAGACCTCCGGCACCATGCCTTTGAGGCCCGCGCTCTCCGATAACCGCAACAGGGCACGCCTCTCGGTTTCGAGCGCCTCCTGGGCCAGTGCCGAAGTGGCGATCTTGGCGTAAGCCAGCGTCTTCCCCTCGGGGGTGAGCACCTGCGCGGTGACTTTCCGGTGAGGGGATGGTACGCCGACATAGAAAGCCAGGCGCACCGCCTCCACTCCCATGACGGAGGCCACCGTCGTCTCCAAACGCGCCAGGGCGTCTTCCTCCAGCCAAACCCTTTCCCCCAGCACGGCTCCGGCGCCTATGATCGTTCGTAGTACCCGGCCCCGCAGACTATTGGGCTGATACAACCCCCCTATACCGGCCCGGCGCAAAGCGGGCTCCTTGGCCGGCAGCAGCCAGCGGACATTGGTGAGGTTCGGATAGGCCGTGTACACGCGGCCCTCCGACTTCCGGGTATCGAGCCGGACTCCCAAGAGCGCGGAAGCATCGGTTCCCTGCCCGTGAAGCTGCATACCTAAGCTGCTTCTTGCCGGATCAGATTATCCACGCGAACTCTACAAGATAAAGAGATTCGACCATCCTATCCAACTTTCGACCGCAACAAACATCTGATACGGAAGCACGCGGCTCTCCTCTGCCTCACCCACACGACGGCATGCGAGGTGAAATCCGCCGCAGCGTTGCTACATCGCACGCTAGTTGGTGCCCGCCGAGACGGCGATATTGAAGGCGGCTCCCTTGGGTATCGACACGTTATCTCGGTTGTAGACTGCCCATCTTTCCACCTGTGCATCGTACACGGTATCTACTGGATGGTCGTTGTATACGCCCCTGCCGCCTCCGGGATTCCAGTTCTGCGTGACCGAGAGTACGGCGTCGGGTTCGCCGTTGGTAAGCCGATCATCGAGGTAGGTGTAGTTTCCGGCGGTGTTCACGAGACCGGCGCGGTGGACGAACTTCGCGGATGCTCGCGGAACGACCACCTCGAAGGTGGCTCCTGCGGGCACCGCCGCCCGATCCTGGTTGAAGATCGCCCACTTTCGGGCCCCGCCCTCGTACCAGACACCGATGTTGTGTTCGTATGAAGCAGTCCCGAGAATTTCCTGATCCGGGGTCGGTGAGACGAGGACGATAGCGTCCGGATCCCCGTTTATGCTCGGGTCGCCGATATAAGTGTAGTCTCCGCGGCTGTTCTTATCCGTAGCGCGATGGGTGAACGAGGCCTTATAGGCCGTATCGTTGGAGTACTGAGAGTCGCCTGGCGGCTCGGTCGCCGTGTCTTCCGACGCTTCGACAGCGATGGTCGTCTCCGACTTGCTGCCTTCGAGTGCACTGGTTTCAGCGGGCCCCGTCGCTACCCTCCCGGACTGCCAGCCGATAACGACCGCAGCCGCCGCGCCTACGCCGACCGCCACAACAAGCACCACGAGCACACCAGCGACGTATATCAAGTACCTTGATGGGGGCGAAAGCGCCCTTAGCCGCTCGAGCATCTCGTCTCCACTCTCCGATCCGGTGCTTACATCCTAGTATCGCGCGGTCGGAAAGTACATCCCTTGAATGGCCTATCTCAAGTGTTACGTGTGGAATCCGGATGAGGATCATCCACGGATGGGCTCTCGCGTCCCACCAGGTGGATCGGCCGTGCTACGGACCTGTAGGGTCCGGCCCCCGATGAATCGTAGCGTTCGGCAAGGTCGGAGAAGGCGTCCCCCTCAGGGGGTGTTACTTCCCGTCTTTCAGGTACTTCTCGAACTCTTCGTAGGGGAGGCAGTTGATCACACTCCCCTTCTCGACCCAGGCCCGTCTCGCCTGCGAGACGCCGTACTTCATGAAGCCGAGAGCCCGCTCGTCGTGGGCATCCGTGTCGATGGTGATGCTGACGCCCGCTCCCACGGCCTCGCGGACGTAGGGAACCGCGAGGTCGAGGCGGTCCACGTAGGCGTTGAGCTCGAGGGCCGTGTTCGTGGCCGCTGCCTCCCGTATAAGGCGCGACACGTCCACCTCGTAGGGTTCCCTGCGGTTCAGGATGCGGCCCGTAGGGTGGCCGATAGTCCGCACGTACGGGTTGTTCATCGCCCGTACGATGCGCTCGGTCATGGCCTTCTCGCCGACCCCGAAAGATGTGTGCACGGAGGCTACGACGAAGTCCAGTTCGGCGAGAATCTCGTCGTCGTAATCGAGGGAGCCGTCCCTCAAGATATCGACCTCGGAGCCGCAGAGGAGGTGGATCTCAGCGTAGTCCTCGTCGGCTTTCCTCACGGCCTCCAGCTTCTCCTTCAAACGCTCGGGCGAGAGGCCGTTCGCCACCCTGAGGCTCTGGGAGTGGTCGCAGAAGACGAGGTACTCGTAGCCGAGCTCGATGGCCGCCTCGGCCATGCTCTCGATGGTGCCTTTGCCGTCGGAGTAGTTGGTGTGAACGTGCAGGTCTCCGCGGACGTCCTCTACGGAGACGAGGTCGGGCAGAGTGCCGCTGTCCGCGGCTTCGATCTCGCCGGCGTCCTCGCGTAACTCAGGAGGGATGTAGGCGAGGCCGAGCTGCGAGTAGAGATCCTCTTCCGTAGGGACGGGTTTGTAGTCGCCGGTCCCTGCCCTGGCCAGGCCGTACTCGGAGATGTTGAAGCCCATCTTGACGGCCCGCTCGCGCAGCACGATGTTGTGGGCCTGGCCGCCGGTGAAGTGGTGCAAGAGCGAGCCGTAGGCCTCGGGCTCGACTATTCTCAGGTCTATCTCGGTCCCGCCGGATAGGATAAAGACCTTCTTCGGGCCGTGGGCCAGGACCTCCTCGGCGAACGGCGCCTCCGCGAAGTCGTCGGCTAGCGAGCCGGGGTCTTCGCTCGCGGCCACGATGTCGATGTCGCCGACGGTCTCCTTCATGCGGCGCAGGGAGCCACCGACCTCGGCCCTCTGTGTCGCCGGATGCGAGCGGACGAACGAGAGGATCTGCTCCCCCAGAGAGGTCGCTTGGTCCAGGAGCATCCGGCGTTCCGTCGCGTTGTAGGTCCTTGCGGCCTGCACCATCTTCTGGGCGCTCTTCTTCCCGAAGCCCTTGAGGGAGGAGATCCGCTCCGGATCCATGGCCGCGAGCTCCTCGACGTTGGTGACGTCGAGTTCCTTCCACAAGCGTCCCACCGTGCGCGGCCCGACGCTGGGCAGGCGCGTTATCTCCACGAGGCCTTCAGGTATCTCGGCCGTCAGGTCGGCGAGTAGCTGGGGCGTCCTGTCTTCGGCCAGATCCCTTATCACCTCAGCCGTCGTCGCGCCGACGTGGGGCAGCGTCTTGAGATCGTCGACTTCGGTCACCGGTCTGCCGAGGGCGGCCACCGACTCGGCTGCCCGCGTGTAGCCGAGCACGCGGTAGTACGCTTCGTCTTTGATCTCCATGAGCGTCGCGATGGTCTCTAGCGCCCGGACGATGTCGTTGTTCTGCAAGGTGCTCGCTCCTCCTTCTCCGGACCGGCCGTCCGCCACAGAGATTATACGCGCAGCCAGGGTACCGAAACGGGTTAGAATCTCTCTATGCTCGAGACCCGGAGAGAGATAGTCCGGTGGGTCGCAGAGCGCCTGACGGTGGTCTCCGCCGCCTGGCTTGCTGCGGGGCTCGCGTTTTCGGCCTTCGTTATCTGGGCCTTTACCGAGCTGGCCGACGCGGTTGTCGAGGGCGAGAGCCGCACATTCGACAGGACCGGGCTGCTCTGGATCCACACGACTCTACCCGGGTGGCTCGACGGGCCGATGCGTATCGCCACAGCGCTCGGCTACTTCTGGTTCGTGCTAGCGCTCCTGGTCGTGGTCGTAATTCTCTTCTACCGAAAAGGCTGGAAGCTCTCGGCGATACTCCTCCTGGTCTCGACCGCTGGGAGTGCCGTGCTCACCACCGTGCTGAAAGGCGTATTCCAGCGGGCGCGTCCGGAGCTCTTCGACTCCGGCTACCACGCTTCCTTCTATTCGTTCCCGAGCGGCCACGCCACCGTCGCCGTCGGCTTCTACGGGATGCTCACGCTCGTCCTGGCATACCAGCTGCGGGGAGTAGCGCGATGGGCGGTGGTCGTCTCGGGAATATTCGTCGTGCTTCTGATCGGCTTTTCCAGGCTCTACCTCGGGGTGCACTACCCGACAGACATAGTGGCAGGCTACCTCGCCGCCCTCCTCTGGCTGGTCTGCGTCGGTGCCTTGTACGCGCTGTGGCTCTCCGTCCGGAGCCTTAGGGCGGCCGAGTCGAGCCGCGGCGAAGGGTAGTACCAGGCCCAGATAGATTGCATACTTTATCCTTGGGTTTCTGGCGGATAGACATTGTACATCCATGTCATTAAGTGGTAGCTTCTCATCGTGCTCGAAGCGATCCTACATCCGCTCATAGAGTTCGTCACCGCGACCATCGGCAGCTACGGCGTCCCCGCGGTCTTCGTGCTGATGTTGCTGGAGAGCATGGGGATACTTATCCCCTCGGAGGCGATCTCACCCTTCGCGGGTTACCTGGTCTCGGAGGGAAAGATGGGATTCCTCGCGGCGGTGGCCGCCGGGGTCTTAGGGAACGTGGTAGGCTCCTGGATCGCTTACTTTATCGGGCTCTGGGGCGGGCGCGAGCTCTGGTTCCACTACGGAAGGTACGTGGGTGTCAGGGCGCATCACCTGCATGTCGCCGAGAAGTGGTTCGACAAGTACGGTGAGTTCACCGTCTTCGTCTCCCGCTGCCTGCCTGTGGTCCGCACCTTCATCTCTTTCCCCGCCGGCACGGCCAGGATGAACTTCACCAAGTTCACCGTATACACCCTCCTGGGATGCATACCCTGGGTCTTCGCGCTGACGTACTTCGGGTACGTGCTCGGCGAGAACTGGACGACGATAGGCGACTACCTGCACTACCTCGACTACGCCGTCGCCGTGGCGCTGGTGGCCGGAGCCGTTTATTTGTTCTGGCGCTGGCGGCGCTCCGCAGCCTAGCGAAGTGGACTACCTGGAGTTCCTGTTCCTCGGGGCCATCGGGGTCGTTGGGGGGATGCTCTCCGGCCTCGTCGGGGTCGGTGGAGGGATCGCCTTCGTCCCCGGTCTATTGTACGTCGGCGGATGGAACATCCAGGACGCCGTCGCGGCGAGCCTGGTGATCATCATCTTCAGCTCCCTCTCCGGCACTATTCGCAACGCCAGGAGCGCGGACCCCGTGAACTGGCGGGTCGCAGGCCTCCTCTCCCTGGCCATCGCGCCTTCGGCCCTGATCGGGGTCCTCATAAGCCGCGTCTCCCCCGAGATCGTCGTGAAGGTGGCGTTCGCCACGCTACTCATAGCCCTCGCCTACCCGACCGCCCGTGGCGGGGGCAAGTACGATAGTAACCGCAAGGATATACCCGTCCCCCTGGTCTTCCTGGCCGGCATCTTTATAGGGACGCTCTCGGGGCTCGTCGGGGTCGGCGGAGGGGTGGCGATGGTCCCGTTGATGGTGCTCGGCATGGGGCTAACGACCAAGCGGGCCGTCTCCACGAGCCTCGCCGTCGTGATGTTCACGGGTATCGTAGGGGCGGCCGGTTACGTGGCGACCGGGTTCAGGGACGTGCAGGATCTGCTCAGCCTGCCGCCCCTCATCATCGGTTCCGTGATCGGCGCCCCCCTCGGAGTGCGCCTCAGGGACTGGCTTCCGGAGGGCGTGGTGCGTATCGGTTTCGGCGTGTTCATGGTGATCGTGGCCCTCCGCCTCTACGCCGAGGCGCTCGGCGTATTTTAGGAACCCAGAATTTTTTGAGTCATATCCGTCCCGGTGCGTTATCCTACTACTTCATGTCCGAGAAGCCGTATTACCACGACGAGCAGTTCCAGACTTCCAGCCAAGAGCGTCGGCCGGCCACCAAGAAGGGTGGAGGGGCGCTCGAGTACCTGGTCATACTGCTCGTGTCTTTCGCGTTGGTCTTCGGCTTCGTCAGGCCGTTCGTCATGGAGGCTTTCTGGATCCCCTCGGGCAGTATGATCCCGACGCTCGAGATCGGCGACCGGGTGCTCGTGAACAAGTTCATCTACCGCTTCACGGACCCCAGGCGCGGAGACATCATAGTCTTCGAGAGCGTCGATAACTCCAACGAGGACCTGATAAAGCGGGTCGTCGGACTACCGGGAGACAAAATCGCCGTAAGGAGTGGCAGGCTCTTCGTAAACGGTGAACCCCAAAAAGAACCGTACACGAACAAGAAGCTTCCCGACAGGAGCTTCTACGCCCGGACCAAGATCCCGAAGAATCACGTCTTCGTGATGGGCGATAACCGCGGCAACTCCGCGGACTCGAGGGTCTTCGGACCACTGCCCGAGAAGAACATAGAGGGCGAAGCCTTCCTACGCTTCTGGCCTCCCGACCGTATCGGACTGCTTTAGAGCCGGTCAGCACGCTCCAGCCTCCGGCTGTCGCTTGTCAGCATGTCAGCACAGCGGCTGCGCCGCCTTGTCAGCCGGCCAGCCAAGGCTTGCGCAAGCGAAAGCTGACTAGCGAAGGCGCTAGCCTGAGCGTGCTGACAGCTAGGAACCCGGGAGCTCTTCGATCTCGATCCGCTCTATCCTGTCGCCCGGCTCCGGGTCGCGCTGTGGGTCCCGCTCCCTTATGGCGCCGACGATATCCATGCCGTCGACGACCTCTCCGAAGACCGCGTGCTTGTCGTCCAACCACGGCGTCGCCACGTGCGTGATAAAGAACTGCGACCCGCCGGTATTCGGACCCGCGTTCGCCATCGAGAGTACGCCGGGTTTGTCGTGCCGCAGCCCGGGATGGAACTCATCCGGGATCCTGTACCCTGGCCCGCCGGTCCCCGTCCCAGTCGGGTCCCCACCCTGGACCATAAAGTCCGCTATAACGCGGTGAAACGTCGTCCCGTCGAAATACCCGTCGCGCGCCAGGAAGACGAAGTTGTTGACGGTCTCGGGCGCCTCCTCGGCGAAGAGCTTCACCTTCACAGGACCCTTCTCGGTAACGAAGTTGGCGTAGTACTCGTAGCCGGGCTCGAGCGCCATCTCAGGCGCTCGGTCGTAAGTCTTGTTTGCCATCGAGATCCCCTCCGTTGGTATTCGCCCTAACGTCGAACGCACATGCTACCTTATCCGGTGCCCCGTGTGGGCGCCACCTACCCAGAATGCCACTCGTAGAGCCCGATCCTGCAGTATTCCTCTAAGCCAAGCCTGCGGTAGACGGGATAGCCCATCTCCGAAGAACCGAGGACACCTACCGAGTAGCCGAGATCCCTGGCTTCGCGCAGCGCCGCCAAGGTAATTCCAGCCCCGATACCCCGCCGTCTGGCACGCTCGACGGTGCACACGAAGTAGATCCCCGCGACCCCGGCCCCGAAGAAGGATGTGGACGTCGCCACGGGCTCACCGGCCAATAGCCCCACATAGTGGCGCCACGGTCCTTCGTCGCCCAGACCCAACCTGCGGTACATCTCCCCGGCCCACTCGGCCTCGACGGGTCCGGCCCCGAAGCCCGAGCCGAGCGCCTCGATCCACGCCGTGAGCCCGGTCTCGTCGCATACCCGCTCGACTACGAAGTTTGCAGGCACCGGTACCTCTTCCGGCAGCGTCGATAGGTCCACGGCCATCCCTATATCGTCGCCGCCGTACTCGAAGCCGTGCGCGATGAGGCGTTCGCCAAGGTCGGCTGGACGCATCGAAGGCCCGACATGCCAGGTGCCGGGGACACCGTGTGCTCGCATTCTTTGCAAGGAGGCTTCGATCTCCCCGTCCGCCTCTTCCCGGGTCAGGTCGGCATGCACGACGCAGTTGTGGTAGTCGATGGGGGAGTTCCCGATGGCCCATCGAATCCGGCGGTCGTCGCGTTCCTCGGCCCCGGCCGCCCGTCCGAGCGCCAGCAGGAACTCGGCGCCGTTCTCTTCTATGGCCCGAATGAAGGACGGAGAGTCCGGATCATAATCCTTCAAATTGCCTCCTTGGGAAGTGGAGTTCGCACACAGGGACGGACCCGGTGACCTATTCAGTGCTTCACGGACCGAGAGACCCTGCGTGAGTAGCAGGGCCCCTCATCGCACCGATTCTTCAGGGTTACCGTCGCAAGCGGTGGGCGAACGGTGAGAAATGCTGCGCTTTGTGCACCTCGATATCCGCCGCATCCTGCCTCTTCATCGGCTTCTCCCTTTCGGCGGGCAGCGGCCTGTCTATGTAGCGGTCCGGTACCGCGCTCGATGCCTCGAACCTTCGAAATGCCGTCCTGCCTTTATCGCTTGGCTTTACGGGTACCTCGGCGTCATTGGCGCCCTGGAGGGCATGCTCGTAGGTCTCGCGGGCTTTCTCGAAGGTGCCGGCGTAGTCGTGTCGGGCTAGAGCCGCCTTCGCCTCGCCGTAGGCCACGTCGGCTGCCGCGAGCTCGGCCGCCGCCTGGTCGGCATCGGGGTCGTTCTGGATCTTGCGCGCCAGGGCGTTGGCGTTGTTTATGTAGGCCGCCGCCTGGAAGCGGTCGGTGTTGTCCCGGTCGAACTGAGAGAAGTCCCAGTTGAGGTCCACATAGCTCATTATCGAGTTGACCTCGTTGCCGACCGCGGTGAAGTAGTACTTTCCGTTCCAGCCGAAGTCCGTCTTGTTCTCATAATCGAAGCCGTCGAACGGATGGCTGAGGTTGAGGTGGTGACCGTACTCGTGGATCTCGGTTGTCGTCAGCCCGTAGTTCTGCGCTATGTCCGGCGAGATGAAGCTGAAGATGAAGCTCTGGGTGCCGTCGCGGTAATTGTCGTCAGCGAAGCCGAGATAGGGCGGCGAGGTCAGGCCCCTCGGACCGTCTTCGACGGCCCAGTTCAGGAGTACCGCCTCGTACTCGCGGGCCGCTTGTTCGTCGTCCAGCAGTTTGCCGAGGTTGTCGGCGCCGTAGAGGAACAAGTTGGCGGTCCCTGGATAGGCAAAGATCTCCTTGGGGTAGCACGGCACATTCGCCAGCCAGAGCAAGTAGCAGCGCTTCGCCCTGCCCTCGTAGGCTACATCCTGCTGGTCTATGGAGTAGGGCAGGTGGTGTAACTCTTTGATCTCGTCGAGTATCAAGCTCGGGGTCTGGTAGCTTCCCGAGTAGTTCTTGCCCGGAATGCCCTCGAGGGTGTTGACGTCTAAGTTGATCTTATCCGGCAAGAGCCGTGGCGTGAACTGCGGCGGGTAGAGCGGCGAGCTGGTGAAGAAAAGGTCGATGGCGACGTAACGCGCAACCTTGGATAGGTCGCTGGTGAGCCTAGAGGCCGGGCGGTAGCCATCCTTGGCGTAATACTCCCAAACGGGAGGCAGCCGGTAGTCTTCCTTTTTGTCCCCCGTGAGATCGGGGTCGTCGACATTCCAGTTGTCGGTGAACGAGTCTGGTCCTGCCGAGAGGTCGTGGAACCAGACGCGCCGCGTGGAGCCCAGGCCGCTCTCCTCGTCATATGCGGGGGTGCCACCCCAGGCAATGAGCTTGCGGCTGTCGTCCTTCCTACCAAAGTTGAAGCCTGTGTCGGGGTCAGGCTCATTCGTCTTGGTGTAAACGTGGTGCTTGAAGCCTTTGCGGGGCTTCTCCCCGTCGCCCCACCAGTTGATGAAGAAGACGGTATTGCGCTTTGTATCGATGCCGGCCGGCGGATTCGCTGCGAGCCACTTCTCGACGGATGAAGCGCTTATGCGGTAGTTCTTCTTGATGTCGCGGACCCCCTGCTTTTGGCAGGGCTTGGGCTCTCCGTTCGGTGGTTTGCAGAACGTGCGCGGTTTGCCGTTGTACAGTTTCTGGAAATCCGTCAGCGGCGCGGGCTTCGCTGCGTCCGACAGGTAGCCGAAGAATCTCCTCTCGTAGGCTCCGTTGGCGAATCTGACGTTATAGTCGTAGGTGTAGTTCAAGCCGAGCAGCGCCTTCTGGATGTTCTTCTTGTAGAAGTACTTGGAGCGTACGATCGGCTTGTACTGGTCCGGAAGCGTGGAGCGGAATCTCCCGGCGCTTACGTCGTCCTGGTCGTAGCCTACGAACACGAAGTTCACAGAAGCCTTCTCGTCCAGATCCGCGCGTTGGCCAGGTTCCAGGTTCTGGTAATCGCCGGCCTGACCGAAGCCTGCGGCAGGTACCCCGATGAGAGCCAGCACGCCAATCCCGAACGCAACCAGGTAACGTCTCAGTCTCTTGCCCAACACCTTTCCTCCTGTCATCGTCTGCGTACCGGTCGCGCGAGCCAGATCTCCAGGCTGCGAAGCGCCGCCTTGCGTCTTTCCCCTGGCAGTAAAGTCGTTCCGCGAAGACCAAGAGGCCTACCGCCAGACACCTCCTGAAGGATTTTAGCTAGTCTTGGGCGGCCGGTAAACGCCTTTCCAAGAGGCGCGACTCCCTAGAGCGCGTAGTCGGCGTCTGGGGCCTCTTCGAGGTAGCGGGCGAGGAGCGTTATGGCGGCCTCCACGTCCGCGGCGCTCACCATCTCGTTCGGGGTGTGGACGTAGCGGCAGGGGACGGAGAGCGTGACGGCCGGGATGCCACCGTGCAGGCGCTGTACACCGCCCGCATCGGTGCCGCCGGCCGGGAGGATCTCCATCTGATAGGGGATGTTCTCGCGCTCGGCGATGGCACGAAGATGCTCCACCAACTTCGGGTGGGAGATGGAGTAGCCGTCCATGATCTTGATGGCAACCCCTTTGCCCAACTCGGTTATGGTGTTCTCTTTACCGGCGCCCGGCACGTCCATCGCGAGCGTCACGTCGAGCGCTACGACGACCGTAGGCTCGAGGGCCGATCCGCTGGCCTCGGCGCCGCGAAGGCCGACCTCTTCCTGGGAGGTGGCGGCGGCGAAGATGGTCGCCTGATGTTCTCCCATAGCCCTCAGTGCTTCGTACATCACGAAGACGCCGACGCGGTCGTCCATCGCCTTGCCGACGTAGGTCTCCCCGACCTTCTCCAGGGTGCGGTCCATGACCGCGTAGTCCCCGATGCGCACCTTCTCCTTGACCGTCTCGGCGTCCATGCCGAGGTCGACGTAGAACTCATCGGCCTGCGGCGGTTTCTGCTCCTCGCCGCGCGCCACCAGGTGCGGTGGCTTGCGCGCCGGCTGGAGAGCGCCGCGGAGCGTCTCGCCATCGGCGGTCGTTACCAGGACCCTCTGGGAGACCATGTTGGCGGGATCGTGGCCGCCCAGGGTCTGCAGGCGGATGAAGCCCTGATCGTCTATGTACTTGACGAGGTAGCCGATCTCGTCCGTGTGCGCGGCGACCATCACGCGCCCGTCGCCGCTCCCCTTCTTCGTCCCGATCACACTGCCCAGGGCGTCGGTGCGGACCTCGTCCGTCAGAGAGCCAAGCTCCTCGCGTGCGATCTCACGCTGCCGCTCCTCCCGCCCCGGGACGCCGGGAGTCTCGATCAACCGCTTCAGTAGTGCCTCGTTCAACGCCATCCCGATTCTCTCCTCTTCGAGCCGAAATTCGTTCGATGAGCGTAGCAACGGATCGGCGGTGCGTCAAAGCATCCGAACAGATGGGCTCTCTCAGCCACCCGACGAGGGAACATCATGCAGGACGTCCCCTCCTCGAACCGTGGTTGATCTCATCTGATGCGGGCGGCTACGCTGTCGGTGCCGCCGCCCGCAGACTCGAAGCCGACCAGCAGGTAGCCGTTCGCGAGCAGGGCTTCTCGGTCGGCTGGGTCGGTCGCCAGGGTGACCCCGGTCGTGCCCGCGGACAGGGACTGGGTGGACTCACCCGACACCTTCGAGCCTGTCCAGGCGAAGAGGTGGGCGTTGCCAGGGCCGTCGGAGGTGAGATCCGCCGAAACCGTGTCATCAGAGAGTGTCGGCCCTGAGGTGATTTCGACTTGGTCCTCGGATGCTGGTCCGCCCGCGACGGGGACCCCGGTCATCGCCGCCTGCAGGATGGACTGTGGGGAGTCGAGGCTCTGGGTTGCGTCGGTCGGGATGATCGGGGCTGTGGGCGTTGTGGAGCGGCCCGCGGGTGGGACGTAGCCGGGCAGGTACGCGTGACCCCAGCGGTAGGGATCTCCCTGCACGCCTCCGAAGGTGGACCATCCTAGACGGGTCTGGCCCGTCTTGTCCTGGGTGTCCGAGTCGTAGATGAAGATGTTCAGGCCCATCCGTTGCGGGTCGACTGCGGCCGGGAGTTCGGACATCGGGATACTGGCCTCCAGGGTGTAGCCGGTGTACGGCTCGTTCAGGGTGGCGGCTACCTGCATGGTGGGCGCGGTCTCGCTCGCCGGACCCTGGTGGTTGTCGGCGTCGCGATAGGCGAAGGCCAGGTTACCGTTCTCCGGGTCGTCCGTCGTCGGGAAGATGCCGACCTTGAACGTCGTCGAGGTGTTCGCCGAGTTGTTGCGGGGGTCTACGGCGATCTCGACCGAGTCGGTGCGCCAGTGGCGCTTGGCGTCCTCCGGCGGCAGGACCGTGCCGAGCACGTCGTCGGTCACGTTGACGAGGAAGTAGAGCGTGTCATCGTTCCAGACTACCTTCGCACTACCCGAAGCGTCGGCCGCGGAGGACGGCTGCTCGCCCTCCCACCTGCGGCTGAGGTCCAGGGAGGAGCCATCGTACTCACCGGGCGCCTCGACGCCGTCCACTGTTGGGGCGCTCGATGCCTGCTTGACGGTCGTAACGGGAACCAGGTTGAGGGCGGCCTCCTGGGAGCCGGAGCTCTTCGCGCTTGTGGTCGTCACCGAGAAGTTGTAGTCGCCGTTCACGCCGCCCTGGTTGGCCGTCGGCAGAGAGGCGTCGGTGTTGGTTACCTGGAAGGTGACCGCGCCCGTGCCGCCCGCCGGGATGCCGCTGTAGCTCTTCGTCGCGACGTCGGCGGAGAAGCCTGCGGGGAGATCTATCGTGACGTTGCCGGCCTGGGAGCGGTTGCTGAAGTTCTTCAGGTCAACGCGTACGGGGCGGCTCTCGCCGCTGCCGAGAGAGAGGAGGGGTTTGATCAGGCTGTCTAACTGCTCGACGCCAGTCTCCTGAACCCACCGCCGGAACTGCGCGACTTCAGGCAAGGGCTCCACGGTGCCGCGGACCCCCGAAACCACCTGCACGGTCTCGGTAGTCCTGCCCGTGCCGGAAGTAGTCGAGAGGGTGGCCCCGAGGTTGACTCGGGTGTTCGTGGCTGCTTTGGACGTGGGGGTCACTGTGAACGTGGCGGTCCGTTCATTGCTGGTCATCAGATCCCCAAGACGGCCGGAACCCTTTGCGTCCCAGCCTCTCGGGAGGTTCAGTTGCGCGGAGGCGCCCTTCAGGGTGGCCGGGCTGTTGTTGAGGGCGTGCGCGGTAACGGTGAACGACTCGCCGCCCACGACGTTGAAGGTGCTTGTCGTCAGGTAGAACTCGGTGCCTAGCGGCAGTCCTCCGGCGGCGGGGACGAGCGCGCCCTCGAGCATGGCGGTTGGGCTGCTGTTACGCGCGGTGAAGGGCACGCGGCTATCCACCTGCGTGAAGTAGTCGCATCCCAGAGCGTTCGGGTCGGTGGGGACGTCAGGGAAGACGGACCAGCCCTGCGAAGCGTACTCGCGCTGCGCCTCGCGCTCGACCGTCGCCCAACTCTTGCCGTCGTTGCGTTCGGAGGCGCGCCCGCACCACACGCCGTACCAGAGGTCCGTGGACTCGGCGGCCTGGAAGCTGGAGGAGCACTGTGGCCCGTTTGAGGACGCGCCGGTCGCGCCGCCCCGGAAGAGCCTGGCGGCCCGGAAGGGTTGCAAGCCCTCCTGCTGTATCTGCTCCGGATTTGCGTTAGGGTTCGCCGCTGCGTAGAATCCTTCGACGGCCAGGCGGGCGGCGTACTGGTGGTTGCCGTGGTTGCCGGGTGTGGGCGAAGGGTTCATGGTGACGATCACTTCAGGACGGGTCTCGCGGATGATGCGCACGACCCTGGCCAGGGTGTCCTCGCGGTCCCAGACCTGCTCCGTGAGCGGGGAGCTGACGGTGTAGTAGAAATCCACCTTGTCCAGGTAGTAGACGTCGTCGATGCCAGCCCTGCCGACGGCGCGTCGCTCCTCGGCCTCGCGGATGAGCCCGAGCGCCGGACCCTCCTCCGGACCTACCGCGTTACCGCCGCCCTCGCCGCGGGTGATGGTGACGACGCCGGTCTCGACTCCGTCGTACTCGTTCCACTGGCCGGTGCGACACGAGGTCGCATGAGAGAAGTGGTCTTGAATGGACCCGGGATAGTGTTCGATCCCGTCGCCATCCGGAGCGTGCAGAATCGGTGACGACCTGTGTGAAGCCGCCGGAGAAGTCCAATGGGAGCTCGAACCAGGCGAGCAAACCGGATCAGGCGAAGGTCGGACGGGTGAACGAGAGTGAATCTTCGTCGACGCGTCGAAAGAGGAACAGGTCATCGAAATTACCTGGTTGAGACGATGATGAGTGGTCGCACTCGCACCGGAGTTTGTGGTCGGCTCCGGCTTAAGAACACCGAAGACCTCGGCGTAAAGAAGGCACCCACCCCGACCGCATCTCCCTCATGCGGAACGTGTAAACCCCGATGGGGTCTGCCCGAGGCAGTAAGCCGACCGCGAGGAAGGCCCAAATCCCCAGCGGGAGAGGGAAGGATCGAGAAGCGAATGCCGGATCTGCCGAAAGGCGCGGGGAAACCATAACCCGCCGGATAGGGCTCACGTTGCCCGACCCGAAAGGGTGCTGACGCGATCCTGGTGAGTCGCCCGAAGGGCGCGGTAAGGGAAGCTAACCTCAAGGTGAAAGTTGGGTGCAAGCCACGAAACAGTAGGCTTAGCAAACGGAGCCGGGGGACGGCCCAAAACCGACTGGAACGCCATCGACTGGCGCAAGGTCCAGAGGTCCGTAAGCAACCTGAGACGGCGCATCTTCAGGGCATCGAAGGAAGGCGACCACCGTAAGGCAAGGTCGCTGCAAAAGCTCGTGCTGCGTAGCTATGCGAACGCTCTTTTGAGTGTGCGTCGGGTGACGCAGATCAATGCGGGCAGGAACACGCCGGGTGTGGATATGCTCGTGGTGAAGACACCGAAGGCTAGAAGCGAGTTGGTGGACCACATCCGGTCCTACCAGCCGTGGAAGGCCAGACCGGCAAGGAGGGTCTACATACCGAAAGCCAATGGCAAGATGCGGCCTTTGGGCATCCCCACGGTCATAGACCGGGTGATGCAGGCGATCGTAAAGAACGCCCTGGAGCCTTACTGGGAAGCTCGCTTCGAGCCGGCCAGCTACGGCTTCAGACCGGGACGAGGTTGCCACGATGCCATAGCCAAGATCTTCAACATCGCACGTCCCAACAAGCGCAAGAAATGGGTCTTGGATGCGGACATAGAAGGAGCCTTCGACTCGATCTCTCACGAGAGAGTGCTTGAGGCCATCGGGCCTTTTCCCGCAAGGGAACTGATCCGAAGGTGGCTCAAAGCGGGCTATGTGGAGATGGGCACGCTGCATCAAAGCGAAGCCGGCGTGCCGCAGGGAGGCGTCATCAGCCCCTTGCTGATGAACATAGCCCTCCACGGTATGGAGCAAGCTCTGGGTGTTCGCTACGACAGGCGCGGCCAGATCAAGGGAAGCAGAGCCCTGGTCCGCTACGCAGACGACTGGGTAGTGTTCTGCGAGAGCAAAGAAGATGCCCAGGCAGCCCGCCGACAGGCACAAGAGTGGTTGCTAAAGAGAGGGTTGCGCCTCTCTGAGGATAAAACCCGCATAGTGCACCTCACCGAGGGCTTCGACTTCCTCGGCTTCAACATAAGGCACTACCCAGCACCAAAAACCGCAAGGAGTGGCTACAAGCTCCTGATCAAGCCGAGCAAGGACTCCGTGCGCAACTTCAAAGATCGCGTGCGCCTAGAATGGATGAACCTCAAAGGACACAACGTCATGGAAATCCTAAAGAGGCTAAATCCCATAGTGCGCGGCTGGGCGAACTACTTTAGGATCGGTGTCTCCAAGCACACCTTCGAGACTCTCGACCGCTGGATGCTCACCCGTTGCGCGCGTCACGTAAGGTCCAACCACTCCCGCAAAGGGTGGCGCTGGTGTAGGCAGAAGTACTGGGGGGCGCTAAACCCTAGGCGCGCCGACCGATGGGTGTTCGGGGACAAGAAAACCGGAGCCTACCTCCTTAAGCTCTCCTGGACGCCCATAAAGAGGCACGTGCTCGTAAAAGGCGCTGCCTCCCCGGACGACCCCGCCCTACGAGGCTACTGGCTAGAGCGCGAACGGCGCAAGATCGACGACGATCTCCTGCCACCCAGGCTCATGGGCCTGGCACGCGCCCAGCGGGGACTCTGTAGCCATTGTGGAACTTCCTTGTTCAACAGAGAAGCCCTCCAGCGCCACCACCTGCTACCCAAAAGCAAGGGCGGAACGGACAAACGGTCCAACGTGCAACTTCTACACCTCTACTGCCACCAACAGATCCACACACTAGTAGCACCGGCAAGAAGACCTTCAGATGCGGAAGCGAGTTGCTTGAGCCGTGTGCGAGGAAACCCGCAAGCACGGTTCTGAGGGGGGAATGGCGCAGCGATGCGCCGTTCCTACCCGACTAAGTGGAGAGGCCGAACGCCTCGTCGTCAGGGTGCGCCCCGACGAACAACACGTCCAGGTCCGTCATGCCCTCCTGCGCCCCGGACTCGCGGGCCGAGGTGCCGGCTACGGCGACCAGCGCTGCCACCAGCGCGGTAGCTATGCAGATAGAAAGCCGGAAATCCAGAACACCTTGCATACGCTCCAACCCTTCCCCGGTCCGCGAATGTTCCGCCAATCTTGACATGATCGGCACAGCTCGTCAACGAGCCGCAGAAACCCGGCCCGGATCAGGGGTTCGCGCTCCCTCCGCCTCTGCGAACCGGTTCGGACGCGGCCCGCACGATCCCTCCCGGGAGGAAGGCTATACCGGCTGAGGCCCCGAACGAGGCGCCCCGGACGATCTCCAGGGCGCCGGTCATCGCGCTTGACCTTACGCTACGGGAGGAGCAAAGAGCTGCCGTAGATGTTCTGGTCGAGGCCGCCGCCGTTGCCACAGTTGTCACCCGTATAGGGCGCGTCGCGGCGGGCGAGTGGGCCGTCGTCCCTGCTCTGGGTGTTCTCGGCCAGGTCAACGCGGCACTGCAGTACATCGAAGCCGTCGTCGAAGCCGTTCTGCTCCTCTATCTCGCGCGGGTCCGTGCCGGGAACGACGTCGCGGTTGTCCGCCCAGCTCATGTAGGCGAGGAGAGGACTGTTCGGGTCGTTCGGGTCGGTGTTGGCAAGAGAGATCCAGTTGTAGTCCCCGTGGAAGGGAATGTCCCGGTTGCCGAACATCTCGTACTGGGACTGGTGTCCGACGCTCGATACCTGGATCGAGCCCGACCACGATGCGCCGTCATTCGAATGCGCGAAGAAGGAGTTCACCTCGTTGGTACCAGGTGACGACGTCGGCGGAGAAGTCGCGGCGTTGCCGATCGGACGCTGCACCGAGTACGCGGGATCGGTCCGGCTGTCCTGCCAGATTACGCCCATCTCTCCCCTGAAGGCGTCTATGTCCGAGAAGAACTGATGTCCGGCAGGGACGTCGTCGACCGCTACCGGATCGGTCCAAGTCTTGCCGTCGTCGGTAGTGCCGGTCACGTAGACGAGCGATTGCCCCACCCTCCCGGCTCCGGCGGAAGTGAAGGAGGTCTCGCTCGGCACTGTACTGTCAGACCGGCGGATCTCGTTGTACGTCAGATAGACTCCAGGGAGCTCGCCGCTCTGGTCTGACGTTACGCGCGGCTCCAGCGGTACGCGGTGGAATACATACTCCGTCGGGCACACGTAGGGCCCGTCACCGCAGTCGCGCGCCCCATCGGACGGGAAGTACTCGGTGATGTTGCGGATGAGTTGCGCCTTGCCGAAGCTGGCCCCGCCGTCTGTAGAGCGGTTGAAAGCGAGTCCGGCGCTCCGCCGGCTGCCGATAGGGAAGGTTCGGTAGGTGACGTACACGTCGCCGTCGGCCTCGACCGCGATGTCGCAGCCCTGCACAGATCCGATCTGTCCTGGTGTGGTGAGGGAGATCGGACGCGAGAACGTCTGGCCGGTGTCCGTCGAGCGGCTGAACAGGATGCGGTTCTGCCCCCCGCCGGTGAAGCGCGACCAGCACACGTAGACGTTGCCGTCATGCTGGCCGCCTGTGCGGTCCACCTCAAGTAGCGGCTTGTCCTGAAATATTCCTCCTCCCAAGCCTCGCGTCGGGGTTCCCTCGCCCACGATGCGCGTGCGCTGGTAGTCCACGGGATAGTTGCCGACCGGGTCCGTCCCGTAGGTCGCGACGAACACGTCGCCGTTGACTGCTCCCGTACGGTTGAAGGCGATGCCGCCCACGAAGAGGTTGCCGTCGTTATCAAACGCGGCTATAGGGTCTCCGGCATCGGTGTGATCCCCGAACAGCGGGGAATTTTGCCCCTCCTCCGAGGTGTCCTGCGGGTAGCCGGGGACGAGCGAGTCGGTCCAGGTCTCGCCGCTGTCGGTGGAGTAAGCGAAGCCCTGCCAACCGGCACCCAGATCTGTCAGGCAGTAATCGTTCCAGCCGGCCACCACGGTGTCGGGGTCCGTCGGGTCCACGACCGAGAACGGCTCGTTAGCCTGCCGCCGGGTGCCGCCGTCGTTGGAGTCCACGTCGCTGTCGTTCAGGTTGTCGTCCGCCGCCGGGTCGGTGGCGTTGTTGTTGCAGTGCCTTATCCCGGCGTCCGTGCCGCCGTCGTGGCGCACGTATGCCTGGCCGGTTACTTTGTCGTCGCTCCCATCCGTACCACCGATGGATGATTGTCCGATAGCCGGAGCCGTCACGACGATGCCCAACAGGAGGCTGACGACAACAACAATGGTTCTGCGCATACGTTCCTCCTTCGGAGACGGAACTCAAGGGTAGTCTTCTCCGCTACTTTGTGAGTATGGCAACGAAACCTCCACCCACCGGCAAGACTCGTCCGGGAGTGCTACGCCTGTAGCCGCGAGCCGAGGTTGCAGGTGTAGTGGTCCCCGGGCAGTCTTCGCTCCTACGGTTTGATGCCGCTCACTCCAGAGGCGCAACCGAAGAAGTACTCGTGGTACGTTGCCCGCAGCCCGTTACGAACGAGCGCGTTCCGCATACTTCGGCAATCCCCGAACTGCTCCGTGTAGACGCCCAGCATACGGTAGTTTTCGGGGTTGCCCAACAGAACCCACCCGATGATCGGGATGATGTGCTTCAGATAGAGCATGTAGAGACCCTTCAGCCACCATCCTCGCGGGACGGAGACCTCGACGAGGGAGAATGCGCCTCCCGGCCGGAGCAGGCGCGCAACCTCCGAAGCGAACTCTTCTCTCTGTTCGTCCGAGAGGGTCTTCACCCCGAAGCCGCAGACGATGCGATCCGCACAGCCATCTCCCAGGGAACTCGCAAGGGCGTCCTCCCAGCGAAGCGTGACGTCGAGGTCGGGGAGGTCCGCCCGCCTGTGCTCCGCGAGACGGAGCATCCCGCCGGAGAAATCCAGCGCCACGAGACGGCCCCCGGCGAGGTGTGCGGAGACGGCCTCCCAGCACTCGCCCACGCCGCACATCAGGTCGCACACGGTCATCCCGGGACCGATAGATGCTTCGCCCACGAACTGCTCTCGCCATCGCCTGGAGAACCCGAAGGACGAGAGGTAGTTGACGCGCTCGTAGGTGCCCGACATCTCGTCGAAGAGCCGCTCCACGAAGCCGGCGTCGTAGATGTCCGGTGCACGGAACTTCAAGACTCTTCCCTGACGGGCCAGGTGCGCAGATCGTAATCGTAAGATACGAGCTGATCATCGTCTGGAGAGAAAGCAACCGCCCATATAGGGAATCCGGGGCTATCGTAGTCTTGTACCCTGGCGCCATCTGATGTCCGCCAGATCGCTATTTCACCGAGGCTATCCGCGGTAGCCAGCAGGCTGCCATCGGGGGAGAAGGCGAGGGCTACAGCCGAAGCTCCTTCACCCGGCGTGCTCAGGACCTTCCCGTCCGTGGTTCTCCACACGGTTGCCTGCCCACCTCCGCCACCTCTTGCGAATAGTTCGCCGTCGGGACTGAACGCCGCCACGTCATTGGCGAAGACCGTGATGTCTTTGTCGGGTTCGAAGCGGGGTGAAGGGCGAAGGACACGCTCCCTCCGGCCGCTCTCGATGTTCCACAATACGGTCCCGGCGTTCCACTCTTCGTTGGTCGCCAGCAGACTCCCATCGGGAGAGAAGATCGGCTTCTGCCCGATGAGGTACTCGCCCTTGAAGGTGTGAAGGAGTTTTTCGTCGCGCACCCGCCAGAGGCTTATACTCTCCGCCTCGACCATTGCGAGCACCGAGGAACCCGAACTCCAAGAGAATTGATTTATCCCGTCCGCAGGCAGCCGTGCCACCTCTGAACCGTCCTCTGTTCGTAACACACGGGCGCTGCAGTCCAGTGACCAATCCTACAGGGATGGACAGGAAGAACACGATGGACCCGGCAAACGCGCACCGTACAGCCCGCCGAGCGCCATGCCCGCCGCCGCGTACCAGAGCACGTTGCGCCAGAAGATGCCCCACATCAGACTCGCTGGCGATATGCGGACTTCTTGCTGATCCGTGGTCATTACGCTTCCCCGGGTTCGTCGGCGGCGTTCATGCCCACGTTCGCCAGCGCACCGGCGAGCCCTGAGAGAACACGGGACATCGGCGGAAGCCGTAGCGCGGGCCGCAAGTACCGGAGCGTCTCGCGTGCAGATCCTACAAGCTCTCGAGTGGCACGTGCATCCGGCGTCTTGTCGTGGAACCAGTAGAGCAGGACGGCCAGGTGCAGCGCGTAGAGGACGTTGCCAAGCTCTCTGACTTGCTTCTGTCCAGGGGCATCGCTAGCGCCCCGCACGACCTCCAGGAAGACGCCACCCATCTTCTCGCGAACCGCGGCGGTGTCTTCCCCTAGAGCCGAGAGCCGGGAGTTGGGGTCGAGCGCACGGGTGAGGAGGGCGGCCAGAGGACCGCGATGGGGGGATGCCTGATCCAACTTAGCAAGCATCGCCGCCTCGAACCGCTCCGCCACCGTCCCCCCAGCCAGCCCATCCCTGGCCCACGCCTCAGACTCCTCAGCCAGCCGCATGTACAACGCCAGCGCGAACGCCTCTTTGGACGCAAAATACCTGTACGCAAGCCCCAGACTGGCCCCCGCCTCCCACGCCACATCACGCATCGTCGTAGCCTCGTACCCTCTCTCCGCAAACAACGCAAGCGCCGCCTCCAGGATCCGCTCCCTCGTCCGCCGCGCCTTCGGCGTCAATGCCCGCCCCAAAGACCCTTCCACCTCATCCTCCCTCAGAAATGAACATGTTCATTTCTACGATATTAGTCTAGAGGCATGATCATGTCAAGCAGGAGCGGTTGGCGGGCGTCGGGCTTCTGGCAAGAGTTAGCTACGGCAGTTGGAAGGGAGTGGGGAGTAGAGAAAAGACTCTGGGCTCTCGTCCGCGGTGACGTCGGGGGCTTGCTCCTCCTGCTGGTAGTGATCAACCCGATTCGATATTAGTGGCAGTGGATTCCCGCTCCCCGCTTTCGCGGGGACAAGCTTCGCGGGAATGACGCGACGGGGGGCCGAGGCGCCGAACGGGCCGGTGCAAAACAGGCTGAAATGCTGAAAGCGAGGCGAAGCCGAAGCGTGCTGACAAGCTGGCGTAGCCGGCGTGCTCCTAAGCTTCGCGTTCCTGGGTGCGGCGGGCTTCGAGCAGTTTGCCCGAGAGGTAGAGGCTGAGGCCGAAGTAGTAGACGAGGTAGAGGATGGAGAAGGCCAGGATCAGGGGATCCGGGTCGGGCATCTGCCAGAGTATCGCGGCGTAGCTCACGAGCCACAGGGCCGTGAGGCTCAGGGAGAGCTTGCGGAAGGCGACCGTGCGCGTCGGGTAGACGTAGCGGATTGGGACGAAGACCAAGAACGAGCAGGCCACGAGCACGGCGGCGAGCACCAGCGGGCCCGGGTGGAAGACGATGGCGTAGAAGGCGACGACGTTGAAGTAGCTGGGGAAGCCGAGGAAGTAGTGGTCCTCGGTCTTGGCGTCGACGCGGCAGAACTGGTAGCTGGATGCCAGAAGCGGCAGCGCGGCGAGAACTATGCCAGCGTTGCCGGCGGGCAGGTATCCTTCGCTCCAGAGCAGGACCACGGGGGCGAAGACGTAGGTCATGTAGTCAACGATGTTGTCCAGGAGCGCCCCGTCGAAGAAGGGGAGCGCCTCGCTGACCCTGAAACGGCGGGCGAGGAGACCGTCGGTAGAGTCGATGAGGAGCGAGGCGAGCATCAGCCACAGCGCCTTTACGGCCTCGCCCTGGAAGGCGGCCACGAGCATAAGGAGAGCGAGCACGGCGCCGCTCGCCGTGTACAGGTGCACGGCAACGGCCTTCGACCTGAACCAGGAGGGCGTCTCCGGGTTACCCGCGTCGGTAGCTTCCTCTACCTGATGTTCCCTGATCTCCGCCACGCTCAGTAGCTAATGATACCAGCCATAATGGTATGTCTTCTACATCTTGGGGGCGGCCCGCAGCGGACGCACGCGGTTTGTGGCGGCGGCGACTTCCTGGGCGCGCGGCAGGCTCATCTCACCGGGGTGTCCCGTGTAGCCACCCAGGGAGTCGAGGCCTCTCTCAGAGACGGAGGCCAGCGTGTCCCTGACGAGCTCTCCCACCTCGCTGGCCTCACCGGCGGTAGCCCACTCCCCGATGATACGGGCCACCGCCTCGGTCTGTCCGGCCTCGGCGAGCTGCTCCAGGTAGGAGAGGTCGACCCGCTCGCGGCCCAGTTCGATGGTGTAGAGGCCCCTGCCGCGGGCGGTCTGTCGTTTGCCCCGTCTCAGGTCTATCGAGGACGCGTCGATGGCGCGCTCTTGCGGCGGAATCACCTCTCTTTCCGCGAGCGGGGCGCGGGGCGGGAACTTTCGGGTCACCTCGCGCGAGCGGGGGGTTGCGTCGGAAGGGGCGTAGTCCTCCAAGAGGATCACACGGTCGGCCACGTCGAGGTAGTCTCCGACTCCCCCGACCACCACTACCGTCGAGATTCCGAGAGAGCGGTGCAAGGGACGCACCAGGTCTATAAACGGCGAGATGGGCTCGCGCTTCACCAGCTCTCGCATCCTCTCGTCCCGGATCATGAAGTTCGTCGCGCTCGTGTCCTCGTCCACGAGAAAGAGGGACGTCCCTACCTCGATCGCCTCGGCGATGTTCGCGGCCTGCGAGGTCGAGCCCGAGGCGTTCGGGGTCGAGAAGTCCTTTGTGCTCCGGCCGCCGGGAAGCTCTCCGATCATGGCCGAGATGTCCACCCCGGAAACGCTCCTGCCGTCCTCGGCCCTGACCTTGACAGCATCCCCCCGCGCCACGACCAGTTCCCTGCCGTCCCCCGGCACATGATCGTAGACGCCCCACGAGAGCGCAGAGAGCAGAGTGCTCTTCCCGTGGAACCCGCCCCCGGCAACGAGCGTGACGCCTTCAGGAACCCCCATCCCCGAAACGAACCCTCCGTTGGGCAGTTCCACCTCCACCCTATACTCCACCGGACCCTCGAACGGTACGGCGCCATCCCTCAGCGGCCTGTCGCTCGCCCCACTCTCCCTCGGTAGCACCGCCCCGTCGGCGACGAACGCGACCAGGCCCAGACCAGGAAGCAGACCTCGCAGGTGGTCTGCGTCCTCGACCGTCTCGACGTGGAGCCTCGCCCTCTCTACGTCTACGTCGCCCTTGGGGGCTGGAACGAGACCCCTGCGTACGACCTCGGGCAGTTCTTCGAGCAGCACTGTCTTGGCCGCGCGGGCGTCGACGCTTCGGCCCTGGGCGGGGAGACCTACGGCCATGCGGGCCTCGACGTATCCGGGCTCGACGACCATCGAGGTGCGGGGGAGGACTACCTGGGAGGCGTGCTGTATCTCGACCCGTCCGCTCCCTCCCGAGCCCCGGTGTCCGCGCACGGTGCGCCGGATCTCCTTCTCTACGCTCCTGGTGAGGAAGTCCTCGAACGCGACCCTGCGCACCGAATTCTCGAAGAGCGCGGGATCGAAAGAGTTCGCTTTGGTTCGGATTCGGATCAGGGAAGGCGGGGCGAACGGGTCCCTCTGCACCCGATCTATGTAAAGGGTGAAAGAAATGAAATCATGAGAGCCGGAGAGGTCCTTGTAGGCCCCGTATCCCCTGCGGTCTATGCGGTCGAGCGTAGAACGCAGGCGTTGCATCTCTATCCCCGGCTGTAGACGTCTCGCCGATGGGCGACGTTCAGAACCTCTAGTACACGTCGCCCGTCGTCTATTCCGTAGACGATTCGGTAGTCTCCTACTCTAATTCGCCACTCGTCTCGGCCTCTGAGCTTCGTACAGCCCGGCGGTCGTGGAGTCTCTGAAAGGTTGTCGATGGCACGTGTGATGCGCTGGTAGGCATCGTCTGGGAGCCGCGCTACGCTCTTCTCCACCTTTCTCCTGAAAACGACCTCATACAACCTCGTCTCGCTTCGACCGAGCTCTTTCCTCTTCCATCTCTCTCTTAGCCTGCTCCCACGGGATGAGCTCGTCCGCGCCGGTCTCTATTTCACGTCGTGCTTCTTCGGCGGCTTTTACATCGTCGAGTTCTTCAAGTTCCTCGATCAGTCGCTCGTATACCTCGATTGGCAGGATGACGCTTACGCGCTCACCGTTCTCGTCTACCACGTACTGTGCACCCATCGTCACACCTCCCAAGTTATAGGTTCTCTCGGGATCTTCCTTTAGTCTAGTCCCATCCTGGATGCGGCGTCGCGGAGGACGGGGCGGGCGACGGCCCTGGCTTTCTCGGCGCCGGATTCCAGAAGGGCGTCCAACTCCTTAGGGTTGTCCAGCAGTTCCAGCGTTCGCTTCCTGATGGGGGAGAGGCCTTCCACGACCACCTCGGCGAGATCCTTCTTGAAGTCCCCGTAGCCCTTGCCCTCATACTGTTCCTCGACCTCTTGAACGGCACTGTTCGACAGCCCGGCGTAGATACCGAGAAGGTTGGAGATGGCCGGCTTATCGGGGGAGGCGGTTACCTCGGTGCCGGAATCGGTCTTCGCGCGGCGGATCTTGCGCCGTATATCGTCGGGTTCGTCGAGGAGCGAGATGTAGCCTCCCGGGGTCGGACGGCTCTTGCTCATCTTGGCGGTCGGCTCGTCGAGGGCCATGATCCTCGCCCCCGTCTTGGGGATCATGACCTCGGGGACGACGAAGGTCTCGCCGTAGAGATGGTTGAACCGCCGCGCGAGCGTGCGGGCGAGCTCGAGGTGCTGGCGCTGGTCCTCGCCAACGGGGACGAGGTGGGCGTTGTAGAGGAGGATGTCGGCGGCCTGCAGGACGGGGTAAGCGTAGAGTCCGACGCTCGCGGCCTCGGTCCCGCCCCTCTGTGTCTTGTCCTTGAACTGCGTCATGCGAGAGAGCTCGCCCACTTTGGCGATGCAGTTCAAAAGCCAACTTAGCTCCGCGTGCTCGCCCACGCTGCTCTGGCGGAAGATCACAGCCCTCGAAGGGTCGAGGCCGGCGGCAAGGTAGATCGCCGCGATCTCTCGCACGCTGCTCCTCAGTACCTTCGGGTCCCGCGGCGTCGTGAGCGCGTGCAGGTCCACGATGCAGTAGAAAGTCTCGTAGTCGTCCTGGAGGGCGACGAAGTTCTTCAATGCCCCCAGATAGGTGCCTAGATGGGACGTGCCGCTCGGCTGTATCCCGCTGAATACTCGCTCCTTGCTTTGCATGGGCGTTATTCTAACGGACACGGAGGAGGTTGGGCCGGCGTTTCCTCAGTACCGGCCCAACCTCCATCTACCGGGGATGCAGAGCAGCCAGACCTATCCCCAGGGAGCGTAGCCCAGCAACCGCAGCTCGCCGGCTATGATCCTGTGTCCGGTGTTGTTCGGATGTAGTCCGTCGAAACTCAGATAACCTTTGGATCTCGGATCTTCATCGCCGAACGTCCCGTTGAAGGCCAGATACACCGGGGCGTAGGGTACGCGCTCCGTGTAAGAGGTGGCGGCGATGTGACGGTTGGCCCTGTCGAGATACTTCTTGAAAACCTGAAAGTCGTTCATCCCGCCGTCGTTCTGCCAGGTGTCGGAGACTATGTCGGTCCTGACGTAGGGGTTGTAGATATCCATTGTTCGCACGATTGTGTCGCTGGTCGAACGCAACTCGAGAACCTCCGCCGTGATGGCGGTCCAGTTGGTCTTGAGTGTCGCCACGCTAGCCCGCAGGCAGTCCTGGTTATCGACCCCACCACAGGTTCCGTTCTTGTACGAATTACGGGCCGCCCTGAGATCGTTCCCGCCGATATTCCACGTGACGACCTCCGCCTCGCGGATGGCGCGCCGGAACGTCGGGTCGCTGCTGAGGGCAGAGAGCAGTTGGGAACTGGTCCATTTGTTCTGGGCGAGGTTCGTGCGTGTGACCGCCACCCCGGTGTCGGTCTCGGCGTAGGCTTCGTAGCGGGGCACATAGCCCTTGACGAAGGCACCGTAGCCAGTGGCCATGGAATCGCCGAGGGCCACATAGTCCCACGAGGTTGGCGCGGCGAGAGTGGTTCCCTGCGACGCACCGACGAGGAGGACCACGACAAGGATGAGCTTCAGCAAGCGCCGCACGGTGCCTGTCATGTCTGGTCGTCGTGCGAGGCCCGCGACTCTGCTCTTCTCCGGCATAACCCCCTCCTATGTCAGCCTAAGTTCGCTGTGTTGCATTGGAACTCTACACTATCGAGGAGTGTATCCCCAAATGCATCATCTCCTCGTAGATCTCTGCGATATCTGGTTCCCGATCCGAGTTCGAAGAGAGGAGCTCACTCGCGTACTATGGGAGCACCTCCGGCGGAGACGGCGATGTCGGCCAGGGTTGGCATCCCGACGGAGTGGCGCAGGGTACGGGCGGGGGTTAGGCAGGTAAGGAAGAGAGTGGACCACCAAGGGGAGAGGACGCATCGCAAACAGGGCCTCGTGTCCGTTGCGAGGGACATCATAGACTCCAACGCTGACTCGACGCTCGCCACGGCCGACGAGAACGGACTCTTGGCAGTACGGCGTCACCAGAAGAAGGTCGACCAGGACATCACTGTGGTGATCGTGGAGTGCGTCGGATAGTGGGTAACGACGTCCCCGGTTCAGTGCTCGGCCGGCGCGTACTCAATCGCGCCACGCTGGCACGCCAGATGCTCCTGCACCGTGCGGAGCTGCCCGTTTCCGAGGCGGTCGCAGCGCTCGTCGGCTTGCAGGCCCAGACGACCCACTCGTGGTACGTCGGCCTGTGGACGCGGTTGGAAGGTCTCGAACCGGAGGCGGTTGGCAAGCAGCTAGAGGAGCGTCGGTTGGTTCGCCTGGCGCTCATGCGCTCCACCATCCACCTGGTGACCGCGGAGGACTGCCTGGCCCTACGGCCCGTGGTTCAGCCCGTGATCGAGCGCAGCGTCAGGGGCCAGTTCGGCCGGCGCCTGGAGGGGCTGGACCGGGAGGAGGTGGCGTCTGCGGCCAGGGCGCTGGTCGAGGAGCAACCACGCACCTTTAGCGAGCTGGCGAGGCTGCTCGAGGAGCGCTTCCCCGGTCGCGACGCCTTCGCGCTGGGCCAGGCCATCCGCGCCTGGGTGCCGCTGGTGCAGGTGCCGCCCCGCGGTGTCTGGGGCAAGAGCGGCCGCGCCGCACATACCAGCGTCGAGGCGTGGCTCGGAAGAGTTCCCTCGCCCGGCTCATCGCTTGAGGATTTGATCGTGCGTTACCTGGCTGCATTCGGCCCCGCTACCGTCAAGGACGCGCAGATCTGGTCGGGACTGACCCGTCTGCGCGAGGTGATCGAACGGCTCCGGCCGCGTCTGATCTCCTTCCGCGACGAGCAAGGCACCGAACTCTTCGACCTGCCCAATGCCCCGAGGCCTGACCCCGATACCCCTGCCCCGCCGCGCTTCCTCTACGATTACGACAACCTGCTGCTCTCATACGCTGACCGCTCCCGGGTCATCACGGACGGGTACCGTGAGCAGGATTTCGCCTCCGACGGCCCGATGCCCAGCATCGTGCTCCTCGACGGCTTCACTAACGCAACCTGGAAGCTAGCGCGACACCGCGGCAAGGCCACGCTCACCATCCGCCCTTTCAGACGGTTGCTCGACGAGGAGGCTACCGCTCTCGCCGAGGAGGGCCTCCGGTTGCTAGCGTTCCTGACTCCCAACGCCGACGTTCGGGACGTCCGGTTCACGATCAACCAAACCGAAGGGAGACCGCGACCATGACTGGAGTTGCCCCTCCTCCCGGAGCAGGGATCCAGCCGTTCCGGAGCCGCCGGGATGGGTCCGCGCTACTCGAGGGTACGGGAAGCTACGCTGTTGAATCCTCACGCTTCTTGAGGTCCCGGAGGTTGTGCGTGGTCGAGAAGGCTCGGCACGCCGCACCCTCGCGCGACTTTCGGGCGTCAAGTACGATGGCGCCGTCTTGTCATGCATTCGCGCCACCGCAACCTGGACCGGAATCCCGTGACTGAGCTCATCATCGGCCCGCTCTTGCGCTACGTCGGTCCTACGGACGCGACCGTCTGGGTCGAGACCGACGCCGCCTGCGAGGTGGAGGTGCTTGGTTGCTCCTCGCCAACCTTCAGCGTCGGGGACCATCACTACGCTCTCGTCCACGTCACGGGCCTGGAGGCCGGAGAAGCCTGCGAATACGAGGTGCGCCTCGATGACAGGACGGTCTGGCCAGAGCCCGGCTCTCCCTTCCCGCCCAGCGTGATCCGCCCCATGAAGAGCGGGGAGGACCAGAGATTAGTCTTCGGCTCGTGCCGCATCTCGGCACCGCACGAGCCCCCCTATACCCTGGGTCACGATGAGGACGGACGCGGCCTCGGGGTCGACGCCCTCTACGCCACTGCCATGAGGCTAAAGGACGAACAGCCCGAAGAACTGCCGCATGCGCTCGTACTCTTGGGGGATCAGATCTACGCCCACAAACCCCCCTTCGACACCCTGGAGTTCATAGGGGAGCGCCGCAGCACGGAAGGCCCTCCAGGCGAGGTCGTCGCTGACTTCGAGGAGTACGCCAGGATCTACCACGACGCCTGGGCCGACCCGGCGATCCGCTGGCTCCTCTCTACCGTGCCCTCAGCCATGATCTTCGACGACCACGAGGTCTCAGACGACTGGAACATCTCGGCCGCCTGGGTCGAAGAGATGCGCCAGAAGCCCAACTGGAACGACCAGATCATCGGCGGCTACGCCTCATACTGGCTCTACCAGCATCTCGGCAACCTCTCCCCCGAAGTACTCGACAGAGACGACCTCTACAAGAGTGTCAGGGATGCAGACGACGCCTGGCCCGTCCTGCGCGACTTCGCCTACCGCGCCCATCGCGGCCCGGATGGCACCCGCTGGAGCTACCACCGCGACTTCGGCAACACGCGCCTCCTGATGATGGACGCCCGAGGCGGCCGCGTGCTGGAAGAGGACCGCCGCTCCATGGTCGACGAGGAAGAGTGGGCCTGGATCGTCGAGATGGCCACGGGCGACTTCGACCACCTCCTCCTTGGCACCTCGCTCCCTCTGCTACTCGGTCCCACGATGCACCACCTCCAGAGCTGGGACGAGAAGCTATGCTCGGGCGCCTGGGGAGCCCGGGCCGCCCGCTGGGCAGAGGGTTTCCGCCGCTCCGAAGACCTCGACCACTGGGCATCCTTCCACGACTCATTCACCGCTATGGTGGGCCTGATCCAAAGCGTCGCAAGCGGCGATAGAGGCACCCCACCTTCCACCATCCTGATCCTCTCCGGCGACGTCCACCACGGCTACCTCGCCGAAGCTACTCTCTTTGGTAGCGCGCAGAGCCGCCTCTACCAGGCCGTCTGCTCCCCCCTCCGCAACGCCCTCCCGAGCAAGAAGTCTTTCCTCCAGGGTCACGCCTGGTCGAAGCCCGCCACCCTCGCCACGCGCCTCCTGGCCCGCCTCGCGGGCGTCCGCAGAGAACCCCTCGCCTGGCGCCTGACCCACAACGCCACCTTCTTCGAAAACCAGATCGCCACCCTGGAGTTCGAAGGCAGGCACGCCAACATCACCTTCGAGAAGGCTGTTCTCGACGCCTCGAAAGAACCTGCCCTGGAGAAGCTCTATCAATGCCGTCTAGCATAGAGAATCGGGCTAAGGGGCCAGATCCTTTTCTATCTTCCTTGCCGCTCCTACGACCAGCTGGGAGAGCCGCTGGCCAGGATTCTCCCCGAGGCGGGAGATCGGACCGCTAACGCTTACCGCCGCCCTCAACCTCCCTTCCTCCCCGAATACGGGCGCGCTGACGCTGGCCACCCCGGCCTCCCGCTCGGCCACGCTCTCAGCCCAGCCTCTGACCCGGATCCCTCGCAACTGGGCCGCATCGGGCCTTCCATCGATCCCTCCAGGCGCCCACGCCAGCAAGACCTTCCCCGCCGATCCTCGCTCCAGCGGCATGACGGCCCCTACGGGCACGGTGTCCCTCAAGCCAGTCACCCGCTCCATAGCCGCCACGCAAACCCTCTGCCCGCCCTCCCGCACATAGAGCTGCGTGCTCTCTCCACTCTCGTCCCGTAACCGCTCCAACACGGGCCGCGCCCGCTCCACGAGACCTACCCCAGCAGCCCTGTTCCCCCAACCGAGCAGCCTCAAGCCGAGTACGTATCGCCCATCCCGCCGCGATACGAGGTGGTGCGTCTCCAGCGCCGATACGAGCCTGTGCGCCGTGGGACGCGGCAACCCGGTCCCCTCGACCACCTCAGGCAGCGTCGCAGGGCCACCCCCAGAAAGGAAAGCAAGGATAGCTACAGACTTGTCCAACACCCCTACCCCACTCTTGCTTCCGGATGAAAGAACTTCTACACTGTCCATATGTTGGTCATTATGTCTCAAAATATGAGACAACACAAGAAGGTGTGATCCTGGCTCGCGAGTGGGACGCAGGCGAGTATGAGAAGCTTTCTGCGCCGCAGACCCGCTGGGGGGTCGATGTCCTGGGGCGTATGGACGTGCGTGGGGACGAGGCTGCGATCGACGCTGGTTGCGGCACCGGTCGGGTGACGGAGCTTTTGCTGGCGAAGTTGCCCGAGGGGTCTGTGCTGGCCATAGACGGTTCTCGGGCGATGGTCGAGGCGGCGAGGAGTCGGTTTGCAGGAGAGCCGAGGGTTCGGGTGGAGCGCCAGGATCTGCTAGCGCTCGAAGTAGAAGAGCGGGTGGATCTGATCTTCTCCACGGCGACGTTCCACTGGATATGGGACCATGACCGCCTCTTCGAGAACCTGGCGCGGGCTCTAAAGCCGGGTGGGAGCCTCGTCGCCCAGTGTGGGGGCGAGGGTAACATCTCCCGCGCCACGAGGGCGACGAGAGAGACGATGGAAGAGGAGCGCTTTTTGGACTGTTTCGTGGGCTGGCAGGACGACAAGTACTACGCCGATGCGAGGACCACGGCGAGGCGTCTGGAGGCCGCGGGCTTCGAAGAGGTCGAGACCTGGCTGCACGACGAGGTCGCGGCGTTCGATTCGGTGGACGAGCTCGCCCGTTTTCTCGGGACGGTCGTGCTGGGGGGACACCTGGAGAAGTTACCTGAGGAGGTGCGGTCTACTTTTGCAGCGAGGGTGGCGCAGAGGGTGACTGCGGTGGACGGCAGGCCCGCCCTGGACTACGTCCGTTTGAACATCATGGCGAGGAGGCCTGCGTGACGGTCGGGACACCGTTCGGGCAGGCTGCGGGGGACTACGACAGGATCAGTCCTGAGCTCGTGCCCGGTTTCGACTGCTTCTACGGGGCCGTACTGGAGAGTATCCCATTCCGAGAAGAACAGGAGATCCGGGTGCTCGACCTCGGGGCCGGGACGGGACTCCTTAGCGCGGTGGTGGCGGGGAAGTTTCCGCGGGCGCGGGTGACGCTAGTCGACCTTTCGGTGGAGATGCTCAGGGTGGCGCGCCGACGTTTTTCGGGGGAACGGGGCCGTTTCGAGTTTCGGACCATGGATTACGCGCGCAAGCCCTTGCCCAGAACCGAAGGGGGTTTCGATCTCGTGGTTTCCGCGCTCTCCGTGCACCACCTCACGCACGGCGACAAGAGGGAGCTGTTCGAGAAGGTCCACCGTTCGCTCGCCGGAGGCGGGTATTTCGTCAACGCGGATCAGATCTCGGGCGAGACGCCCGAGGAGGAGACGCTCTACAGGGAATGGTGGCTGCGGCGGGTGCGCGAGGCAGGGGTCTCGGAAGAAGATGTGGACGCGGCGGTCTCGCGCATGAGGGCCGACAGAAACGCGACGCTAGGGGCGCAGCTCCTCTGGCTCGGGGAGGCCGGTTTCGAGGGGATCGGTTGTAGATACAAAGATCACAGGTTCGCGGTCTACAATGGTAAAAAGGGATGCGGGATCCTGGAACATGGGAAGGACGCTGATGGATAGGCCTAAGACGTTGGTAGAGAAGGTGTGGGAGAAGCACGTGGTGCGGAGCGCAGAGGGTGAGCCCGACCTCATCTACGTCGACCTGCACCTGGTTCACGAGGTGACGAGCCCGCAGGCTTTCGAGGGCCTCAGGCTCGCCGGGAGGGGGGTGCGCCGTCCCGACCTGACCCTGGCGACGATGGACCACAACGTCCCGACCTCGGCGTTCGGCTTGCCGATCGAGGACAAGGTCTCGGCCAGGCAGATGGAGGCCTTGAAGAGCAACTGCGAGGAGTTTGGCATCAAGCTCGAGGAGTGGGGCTCCATCGGGCAGGGCATCGTGCACATCATCGGGCCGGAGACGGGCCTCACCCAGCCCGGACTAGTGATCGTCTGCGGCGACTCACACACGGCCACCCACGGTGCGTTCGGCGCGCTCGCATTCGGCATCGGGACGAGCGAGGTCGAGCACGTCCTCGCCACCCAGACACTCACCCAGAACAGGCCTAAGACCATGGCCGTCACCGTCGAGGGCGAGCTTCCCGCGGACGTTACGGCCAAGGACCTCATGCTCGGCATCCTGAACCGCATCGGGACGGGTGGCGGGGTCGGGCACGTCATAGAGTACAGGGGTGAGGCCGTCAGGCAACTCTCGATGGAAGGGCGCATGACCGTGTGCAATATGTCCATCGAGGGCGGGGCCAGGGCAGGTCTCGTAGCGCCCGACGAGACGACCTTCGAGTACCTCAGGGGCAGAGAGTATGCCCCAAAGGGTGAGGCCTGGGAGCTTGCTGTCGAGGAGTGGAAGAAGCTCCCGACCGACGAGGGCGCCGAGTACGACAAGGAGGTCGTGATCCAGGCCGAGGACCTGGTTCCTTACGTCTCCTGGGGTACGACCCCGGCTCAGACCGTCCCGCTCGACGGAGAGGTCCCTGAGCCGCAAAACGAAGGCCACGAGAGGGCGCTCAAGTACATGGCGCTCGATCCGGGGACCCTTATTCGGGATATTGAAGTGGACACCGTCTTCCTCGGGTCGTGCACCAACGCCCGCATCGAAGACCTGCGCGCCGCCGCCGCCGTCCTGGAGGGCCATAAGGTCAAGGAAGGCATAAGGGCGATGGTCGTCCCAGGGTCTATGCGCGTAAAGAAGCAAGCAGAAGAAGAGGGACTCGCCGACATCTTCACGGAGGCCGGCTTCGACTGGCGCAACGCGGGGTGCTCGATGTGCCTCGGCATGAACCCCGACATACTGCAGCCCGGCGAGCGCTGCGCCTCGACCAGCAACCGCAACTTCGAGGGACGGCAGGGCAAGGGTGGCAGGACACATCTCGTCAGCCCGGTCGTTGCAGCGGCGACGGCCGTAATGGGCAGGTTCGCCTCGCCTTCGGAGCTCGGCGTACCATTGGAGGTGGGCTAATGGAGCCTGTCGAGCGCGTCTCCGGGACGGCGCTTCCGCTCGGTTTTTCGGACGTGGACACGGATCAGATCGTCCCTAGCGACGCCCTAAAGCGCATCGAGCGCACCGGCTTCGGTCGGTTCCTGTTCTCCGGCTGGCGCGAGGACGAGGACTTCATAATGCACAGGGAAGAGCACAAAGACGCCGTGATCCTTATCGCGGGCGAGAACTTCGGCTCCGGTTCCAGTCGCGAACACGCAGTCTGGGCGATAAAGGATCACGGTTTCGGAGCGGTTATAGCCCCGTCTTTCGCGGACATCTTCAGGAACAACTCGACCAAGAACGGCCTCCTCGCCATCGACCTGCCGGAGGAGACCGTCGAGAACCTTCTCCGGGCAGTCAGGGATGATCCGGAGACCGTGATCACCATCGAACTCGACGAGCTCACCGTCACCGCCCCCAACGTCCACGAGACTTTCGAGATGGACGACTTCACCCGCCGGCGCATCATGGAAGGCCTCGACGACATAAGCCTCACGCTAACGCACGAGGACGAGCTAGACGAATTCGAGAGATCTCGCCCGGATCATCTACCGAGCGTGCAGTAGAGTCACTCGAACGAAAGCTCCGTTGGCGCAAGAGTCGCTGCACTCGGTGAAAGGGTTTCTCGGTAGCAGCGCGGCGCTACGATGACTCGACGTCCGAAGAGGAGGGTTCAGTGCTGGAAGTCGCGATCATGGTCGAGGGGCAGGAGGGTGTTGGCTGGGACCGCTGGCGACGGCTGGCGCTGGCGGTCGAGGACCTCGGCTACGCTGGTCTCTACCGATCCGACCACTTCCCCAACAAACAGACAGATATCTACAGGGATGGCCTGGAGCTGTGGTCTTCGCTCACCTGGCTGGCGGGGCATACCAGCCGTATAGAGTTCGGTCCTCTGGTCTCGCCCGTCTCGTTCCGGCATCCCGTAATCACAGCCTGGCAGGCTTCCTCCGTGGACAACCTGGCCGGCGGACGCCTGCGCCTCGGCCTCGGCGCTGGCTGGAACGAATGGGAGCATGGAACCTTCGGCTTCGACGTGCTCGACACAGACCGGCGCTTCGCCCGCTTCGAGGAGGGACTCGAGGTGGTGACCAGGTTGCTCAGCAGCGACGAGCCCGTATCTTTCCACGGCGAGTTCTACCAGCTGAACGACGCCCTACTAATGCCGCGCTCGCCGCGTCGAGGCGGGACGCCTGTGGTCGTCGGGGGCAACGGTGTGCGAAGGACCCTTCCCCTGGCGGCCCGCTATGCGGACGAGTGGAACGCTGTCTTCCTGAAGGCGGAGGCCTTCGTGGATCTCAACGCTAGGCTCGACGAGTTGGTGCGCGAGGCGGGGAGGGCGCCCGAACAGGTGCGCAGGACGCTGATGACCCGCGTCATCTTCGGTCGCACGGAGGCCGAGGTAGACCGCAAGCTCGAAGGAGAGTTTCGGGATCACCTCCCCGCCGCCGTCCTCGCCGGGACGACGGGCGAGATCGTCGAGCGGCTCGGATATCTCTCCGAGGCCGGCGTGCAGCGAGTAATGCTCCAATGGCTGGAAGTGGACGACATCGACGCCCTGGAAGCCATGGCGCACTCCGTCCTGCCGCAACTCAGAGGGTAGCCGGCGGGAAGGAGATCTTTGACGGGCACGCTCGTCAACGTCGTCTTGCTCGTCTTGCGTGCTGCTTTGCGTGGGGCCACCTATCCTGGGGGACCATCCCGACCATGAAGTCGAAGAGGCTGGCCCACTGGCGCACCGTGAGCATGGAGGGAGGAAGATCGAGTGCGAAACCATTATCTTTCGCGAGCCTGCGGAGTTGGGTTCTGGTGAAGGCCGGCCTGAGGACCGTGCCCACGGTGTTGCCACGCCCTTCGAACGCCTGGCGTACGAGACCCAGGAACAGCTGCCTGTGGCAGGGTTGGACGAGCGGCGGTCCGCGCTTGGCGGCGACCATCAGGCAGGCGGCGACCTGAGGCTTGGGATGAATGGCATCCGCCGGTAACTCCAGACCAGCGGAGAACCTGTACCAGGGGCTCCAGTGCAGGGTCTTCAACGTGGTTGGCTTCCGCCGCGCGTGCTTCAAAGCCACCTGCTTCTGCACCACCAAGTAAACACATTCGGGGGGAGTGGTCGGGTCGTCCAGAAGACGGTGCAGTATCGAAGTCGTGTTGCAAAATGGGACGTTCGCAACGACCGTAAAAGGCTCTTCGGGGAGCTCCACCTTCAGGGCGTCTTCATGGACCACGAGGACGTTGCCGTCATCAGCGAAACGTTCTCTCAGGCGCAGGACCCAGTAAGGATCGTATTCTACAGCCACAACCCGCCCGGCCACCTTCGCGAGCTGGCAGGTTAGTTTCCCTCCTCCGGCCCCGAGCTCGACCACGAGGTCGTCCTTTCCCACTCCGGACTCTGTGACTATCCGGCGTGCGATCCGCCTGTCTTTGAGGAAGTTCTGGCCCAGCTCGCGCCGGCTCCTTCGCCGGTCGCCATCCCACTCTTTCTTCCCGCGAGTCGCATCGGGCTCTGTACGCGGCCCGTCTCTTCGTTGCATGGTTCGGGATCACCCTCCATCTTCTGCATGTCTTCGCTACCTGGGTGACACGTGAAAGCCGGGCGAGATCTACAGCGACGCTGCGATCCGAGATCCTCGGGCAGAAGGCTCTATTCAGACGTGGTTGGAGCCTGGGTTGGGGACGCTGCTTGCAAGGTAGTCAATGCTACCTGTCAGGAGGTCCCTGGCTCTGAAAGAGGCGCCCGGCTTAGAAGCTGCGAAGCCTCATGAAGATGAAGGTGGGGGATCCGTTACCCATGCCCATAAAATACCATAGATCCCCGCCGCTACGGAGGGCGCCACGACGTTTGCGGGGTAGCGTGACGAACTTGACGAGTAGATAATTGAGTGATGGATGACCGCGCGAAGCTCATCGGGTTCAATCACGTCGCCATCGAGGTCGGGGACATAGAGGAGGCGCTCGAGTTCTACGGACGCCTCTTCGAGATCGAGTTGCGGGGTCGCGGACCCAGGATGGCGTTCGTAGACGCAGGAGACCAGTTCCTCGCGCTCGCCGAAGGCGAGAACAGCTCCCCAGACCGACACAGGCACGTCGGGATGGTGGTGGACGACAGGAGGGTGGTCCGCCGGGCGCTCAAGGAGATGGGGGTGGAGATCCTGCCAGGCAGGGGCCTCGACTTCCTCGACCCCTGGGGCAACCACTGGCAGGTCGTCGACTACTCTGAGATCCAGTTCACCAAAGCCCCAGAGATCCTCAAGGGCATGGGCCAAGATGGTCTGAAGAAGTCAGAGAAGGCGCTCGAAGAACTGCGCAGAAAAGGACTCTCCCCCGAGTGAGTCAGCAGAGAATGCCCGATACTTCGTGCCGGCCGCCATCTAGCGCCGAACGCTGAAACCCGAAGACACGGCTGCGGGATGCGTGGATTACCACCGTGCGCATGATGTGCAAGGACGAAGAAACAAGGAGAAGGCCCGGCATCCATGCCGGGCCTTCCACCACTCGTGGGCTTCAGATTTCGTGCAGAGCTGTTACGAGGCGGTTACGCGCCGTATCAGCACCAGCGCGACGACTCCGGAACACGCCAACACGATGGCGACGGTCGAGGGTAGCCAGGGGCTACCTCCGGTGTGTGGTAGCGGGTCTCCCGGCGCGGAAGCGGAAGCACTCGCGCTCGCGGAAGCACTCGCGGAAGCGCTCGCAGTCGCGCTTGCGGTCGCGCCCGTGCCCGCGTTGTCCTGCACCAGAAGTACGTCAAGACTGTCGGCATAGACCGTGCCGACAGCGAAAGCGCTGTAGACCCCGCCGGAGGCCAACGCGGCATCAGGGACCGTCAGGACCGTCTGATCTGTTCCGGCGGCATTCACGTCGAGCGTGTAGGTCCCGGCGGGCACCTCAGCGTAGGGGGTGTCATCCGGGAAGGCCAGGTCCGTGACCAATGGCTCCCCACCCCTGGGCACCACGTCGACGGGGCCCGCGTCCGGCGAGGCGTGGATGACGCGTAGCTTGGCGTTGCCTGCGGAGGGAGCCCTGAGGTCGTCCTGGTAGACCTGCGCGGTTATCGAGCCGTCGGTCACCAGTCCCACGGCCGCTATGGTGTAAGCGCCGCCGGCGGCGAGCTCCACGGGCACATCGATGACCGGGCTCGAGGTGTCGCCCGCGGCGTAGACGGTAACTTGCTGCGTACCGGCAGGGAGCGACAGGTATGAAGAGACGGTGGTGTAAGGGACGTCCGTGAGCACCGGCTCGCCGTTGACGTAGACGTCGACGTTCGGGGCGTCGGGTGAGAGGTGTGCCACCCGTACCTGAGCATCTTCACCGCCCTGCGCGAAGGCCGGTGCCGTCAACGCGAGTGCCGCAAGAAGCGCCAACCCGACGATGAATACCCTGCGAAAGTTGTTGCTCAACTTCAACCTCCTTGTAGATAGCGCTTACGTGGTGCTGCGATGATCCAGAACGTCCGTGTCCCACATATCCGTTAGCCGCGCATTACGCGTCACCCCCTCGAAGCTCATGCCGCTTCACCCGCGTTCGAGCGCCGCTCGCCAGGGCCTTCCTGCGCCGGCAACGGGGTCGTAGGATCGAGGAGTGCCGCTGGATGCGCTCGAGTACAAACATTTCATGAACGAGTGTGCACCAGGCGCGTCCTGGTGCCATCGGACTTTCCGACTAGTCGTTACCGGGTAATCACTCCCAGGGTGTTCGTCCCGGTTCGTCCTGGGGGGAGCAGCATTCGCCTGGTTCGCGGCGCCGAAGACTCTGCCCCTGGCGAGCGCCCGCTCCGAAGGTGTATAAAGAGTAGGGTAGGCATGGTTAGTCTGTTTGATGGGCGACTTGTAGAGGGTGGGTCGCAGATGAGGACAATCTATGGATGGTCCTGACAAACTGCGGTTGCTCGAAAGGGCGGTGACCGCCAGTACCAACTCCATCGTGATCGCCGACCCCAACCAGCCCGACGTCCCGCTCGTGTACGTAAACCCTGCCTTCGAGAGGACGACCGGCTACGCCGCCGAGGAGGTCCTGGGCCGCAACTGCCGCTTTTTGCAGGGCAAGGACCGGGACCAGCCGGCACTCGGGGAGCTCAGGACGGCTGTCCGCGAGGGACGGCACTGCACCGTCGTGCTCAGAAACTACCGCAAGGACGGAAGCCTGTTCTGGAACGAGCTCAGCATCTACCCCGTTCGTGACGATGAGGGGCGTACGACCAGCTTCGTCGGGGTTCAGAACGACATCACCGAGCGTATCAGGACCGAAGAGATCCTTTCAGAGATCCGCCGGGCCGAACGGCGCAGGATAGCCCGGGATCTGCACGACGTGGTATTTCAGGACCTCTCGGGGGCGCTTCAGTCGTTGCGCCTTACCCACCTGCGGGCCAAGAGATCTGGTACGAGTCTCGATCTGGAAGAGGAACTCGGGGCTCTCGGGCGGGCGAGCTCGGGTCTGCGCAACGCCATATACGACCTGAGGCGCGAGAAGGAACGACCGTTTTTGGAGTCGGTCGAATCTTTGGTCGAACTGAGCCGGCAGACTATGCCCGAGCGCGAGATAAGGCTGGTCGTCGAGAAGGGCTTCGATGCCGGACTCTCCGGAAGGGAGAGCGTAGAATTATTGCGCATACTGCAGGAGGCCCTCGCGAACGTGCGGCGTCACTCCGCAGCGAGGCATGTCGAGGTGGGGTTGCGTACGGATGACCAGGCGATTCTGATCGAGGTCTCAGACGATGGTAGGGGATTCGATACCGGGCCGGCCAGAGTGGGCGTTGGGCTCTCGGCGATGCGCGAGCGGGCCGAAGGTCTGGGAGGAGATTTCGAGGTTAGGAGCCGGCCCGGCCGGGGTACGGAGATTACGGTCAGGATTCACCCGGCGGGCGGTACTCCAGGTCCTGGACGTCTATGACGCCTTCCCTCACGGCGTAGATCACCGCCTGGGTTCTGTCGAAGATGTGCAGCTTCCTGTAGATGTTGGAGGTGTGGTTGCGTACCGTCTTCTCCGAGATGCCCAAAGAACGCGCTATCTGCCTGTCGCTCATGCCCTGGGCCAGGGCCTTTATGACTTCGAGCTCTCTGTCGGTCAGCGGAGGAGCGAGGTGGGCACCACCCTCGCGTCTGCCGCCCTCGAAGGTGTTGAGCATCTTCTGGGCGAGGTCGGGGGCGATAATGGTATCCCCCGCGAAGACCGTGTGGATCGCACGCGAGAGATCCTCGGGCTCCGAGTCCTTTAGCAGATAGCCTTGCGCGCCCGCCTTTATGCCCTCGAAGACGTGCTCGTCTTCCTCGTGGCCCGTGAGGATGACGACCGCGGTCCGTGGCAGAAGGGCCTTGATCTCGCGGGTGGCGCTTATGCCGTCCATCTTCGGCATGGAGATGTCCATCAAAACGACGTTCGGCTCTTCCTTGCGACAGAGCGCGATGGCCTCCTCGCCGTTGTAGGCCACGCCCACCACCTCGACGCCGGGCAACAACTCTACGAGGCCGGAGAGCCCCCTGGCGAAGAGCTTTTGGTCGTCCACTACCGCCACGCGGATGATCTCTTCGCCTTCGTCGCCCAAAAACGTCACGCCCTTTGCCCCTTCTAAGTCCGGTCCGACTCTAACTGTATCCGCTGTCCACCCGGCGTGTCACGGATGAACTGGTAGAGACCCTGAGTGCCTGCCCTGGAATGATCGTCTTTGCCGGCAGCGTTATCGTCGGATATTTGGACCACGCCAGGCTGGGTAATTCTGAGTAGGTCACCCGACCCATTTTACGCATGTACCATAAGGGCTCGGAGACGCGGGCCCGCCGCTGCTCTCGTCGAGAGTAGCGGCCGAAAGAGAGGAAAGGTGCGATGACCCTTACGATCGGGACGGGACCGTTCGGCGACCAGGGCGATAAGTCATTCAATTTCGAGGTGCGTCCCCCCGGAGACCACGTACTGTTCTTCGAAGACTCTCCGCGCCGGGTGCGGGTAATGTTCGGCGGGGAGACCGTGGCCGACAGCAGGCGGGTAAAGCTCGTGCACGAGCAGGGACACCTGCCGGTCTACTACTTCCCCAGGGGGGACGTGCGGATGGACCTTCTCGAGGCCACGGACCTCACGACGCACTGCCCGGCAAAGGGCGACGCTTCCTACTGGTCTGTGCGTGTCGGCGACAGCGTCGCGGAGAACGCCGTGTGGGGCTACCCCGAGCCGATAGACTCTGCTCCGCCGCTCGATGATTACCTGGCATTCTACTGGAAGAAGATGGATCACTGGTACGAAGAGGACGAGGAGGTCTTTGTCCACCCCCGAGACCCCTATCACCGCGTCGACGTCCTGAAGAGCTCCAGGCACGTCAAGGTCCTCGTCGATGGGGGGGTTGTTGCGGAGACGAATCGTCCCAGGATCCTCTTCGAGACCGGTCTGCCGCCTCGCTACTACTTCCCCCCCGAAGACGTCTCAGAAGACGTACTACTCCCTAGCGACAAGAGAACGGAATGCCCCTACAAGGGGGTTGCGTCTTACTACTCGGTGCGGGCGGGCGGCGAGACCAGGGAAGCGATCGTCTGGCACTACCCCGACCCCATACCCGCGGCCGCCGGCTTAGAAGGCCACCTGTGCTTCTTCAACGAGAAGGTGGATCTGGAAGTGGACGGCGAGGCGCAGCAGCGGCCGCAGACGCAGTGGTCGTAGCGACCTGCGCCCGCGCCTGACCCTCCTGCGCCGCAGGCGCGGGGAGCTTATACTGGCCTTGCCACATCCTGGCAACCGATGCGTCTTCAGAGAGTATGTGCCGCCGAAAACGGGACAGAACCCCGGCGCCAGCGCGTCACCCTGCGCACGGTAACGGGGTCGGAGGAGCCGTAGACGTATAAGGGAAAGGGAAGATATGCTTCGGGAGACGGGCATGGCCGAGGTCAACGGCGCGCGGATCTACTACGAGGTTGCGGGAGAAGGGGAACCGCTGGTCCTCGTACACGCGGGGATCGCGGACAGCAGGATGTGGGAAGGCCAACTCCCGGCCTTCGCCGACCGCTACAGGGTAATCCGCCACGACATGAGGGGCTTCGGGATGACCGCGATGGTGGATGGACCGTTCTCCCACCACGAGGACCTGCGCGGCCTGCTCGACTCCCTGGACGTCGAGCGGGCGCACCTCGTAGGATGCTCGATGGGGGGCGGGGCCGTGCTCGACTTCGCGCTCGAGTACCCGCAGAGGGTCGGTAACCTCGTGCTCGTGGGATCCGCCGTTGGCGGGTTCGCCCCTGACTTCGACCCCCCGAGGCAGTGGGACGAGATCCTCGCCGCCGAAGAGGCGGGGGACCTGGAGCGGGTCTCCGAGCTGGAGGTCCAAGTCTGGGTAGACGGCCCAGGGAGATCCCCCGAAGACGTAGACACCTCTGTCAGGGACCTGGTCAGGGAGATGAACCTGATCGCCCTCAGAAACGAAGCCTCGGGGCTGGGCGATGAGTGGGCACCGGAGCCGCCCGCGGCGGACAGGATCCCCGACGTCCAGGCCCCGACCTTGCTGATAGTCGGAGACGAGGACCAGCCGCGCATCTTCGCCGCAGCCGACCTACTCGAGAGGGAGCTTCCGAACGTGCGCAAAGTCGTCATGCACGGCACGGCACACGTGCCCAACATGGAGCGACCCGAAGAGTTCAACCGACTCGTGCTCGATTTCCTGAAAGACCACCCATAAGGGCAAAGCAGGTCGCTGCTAAACGCCCCTCGTACCCGGTTCGCGTGAATACCAACGTCGCGCAGAAGTCCGACATTGCCCGACGCTCTCCTTCTATCCGTGGATTCCCGCTCCCCGCTTTCGCGGGAATGACGGAGAGTCGCTCCGCTTAGAGAAGCGGAGCGATCTACCGTATCACGCGTGGCGAAGGAACTTTCGGATGGTAGGTGCGTAGTATGTGGGCGTGTCATAGAAGAGAAGGTGACGTATGGTCGGTGAAGACGAACTTTTCCAGATGGAACTCAACCTGCACCCGAACGAGGCATCGGGACTAGAGGCGATCGGGGACGAAGAGTTGCTCGGGGAGCACGGTTGGGACCTCGGGTTCTGGGCGTGCCTGGATGAGGGTGAGATCGAGGACTGTGTCGCCGCCATCGGTCACCGTCGCGGCTCCCCCGAGGAGGAGGGCTGGGAGATAGAGCGGCTGCGCGCCGAGACCAGTTGGGCCGCGGGCAAGACGGAGGACGCCGAGGCGATCACCCGCGACGAGAGCACGGGTTACGTCTACATCCTCGGCTCCCACTTCGGCGGCAAGGACGGACCCCTCCAGCCCAAACGCGGCTTCGTCGCCCGCTTTCGGGAGGCCGACGTCAGGCACATCACAGGAGACCCGGCTATAGATCTCGACGTCTCCCGCCGGAGCTTCGTTCTCCATCGCCTTATCAACGACGCCCTCGAGGAGAGCGGCCCCGGGCTGATCCCACTCGGCAAGCAGTCGCACAAAGCGCTCATCGAGGCGACGATCGAACGCGGTGAGAAGGAGAACAAGAAGTGGGCCGGCCTCGTGCGCGAAGACGACTACCCGATCAACATAGAAGGCGCGGCCTTCAGGGAGAACGGCACACTCCTCCTCGGCCTCCGCTTCCCCACAACGGCAGAAGGGCGCCCGATCCTGGTAGAGCTGGAAGGCATCGACCGCCTCTTCGACCCGGACGGCGCCCTCCCGGAAGTCCGCGGTTTCTGGACGGCCCATGCGGTCGGCAGGGGCGGCGAGATGGCCGGCGTCCGCGACCTCGCCTTGCTGGGGACGAAAGAGGGCGAGGAGCTACACCTCGTAACCGGCAACGTCGATAGCCGTGACAAACAGAGCGTCCTGATCCAGGATTACCCAGGCGGCAGGGAGACCGTGGCAACCCACTTCCGCTGCGCACTTCCCTATGATGCCCACTCGGGCTCCCTATGGACCGAGTTCGTCCGCGAATTCCCTAGCCTACCTAGCGTCGAGGGCATGGCCGTCACGCCAGAAGGCCGAACTTACTACGTCACGGACGAGGACGAAGGCGTGCATCTGCGCCTCACTCGACTCCTTTTGGGCTGAACCGCGTCCCCACCTCGGATACTACAGCGAGGCGGCGTCTTCCAGGATCTCTTCGGCGTGGGTCTCGGGGGAGACCTCGGGGTAGACCTTGAAGATCCTACCTTCCGGGTCGAGCAGGAAGGTGACGCGTCTGGCCATCTTCCGATCCTCGCGTAGCACCCCAAGGGCCTCCGAAGCGCGGCCACCCTCGTCGGTAAGCAGTGGAAAGTTGAGGCTGTACTTCTCGCGGAACTCGCGGTGAGATTCGGGGGAGTCGAGTGAGACGCCGTAGACCTGTATATCCGCCTTCGCGTAGTCGTTCATGCGGTCTCTGAAGGCGCAGGCTTCTTTCGTGCAGCCCGGGGTATCGTCCTTGGGGTAGAAGTAGAGGACGGTCTTTTGGCCCGTTAGCTCGCCCGTACCGATGTGCTCCCCGCTCTCGGTCGTGAGTTCCAGGTCGGGCAGTGACGCGCCCTGCTGTGGCAGGTCTGCCATGAAGTTCCTCCTTCTCGGTGGTATGTGCCCGCAAGTCTAAGAAGTCTTACCCGGGTCCGTGCAAAAGGAATCCGTCCGGATACCAGAACTCGCGATGTGTTGTGGACAGGCGGTTGTCCACGTTGCATAGTTACGGGTAGACGAGATCGTCCCCGGCGGGAGAGGGGTTGCGGAGAAAGGATTCGGCAGAGAGACTCTCAGGTAGAAGGCGCGCCGGAGCCTTCTACCTCGTGTTGCTCGCGGTACTGATCGGGTTGCTCGTCTCGTACTGGTCGTGGGTGGACGCGCAGGCGCGCGCCGTCATGGTGATCTCCTCCGTTCTCGGCGCGCCGGTACTGACGCCCGCGGCCGAAGCCGTGAGCGGCGAGCCCGGTTTCGAGGACGTCCCCGTGGCCGGCAACCCCACGCTCGTCGCGAGGCCCGCGGGGGAGGGTCCCTGGCCGGCTATATTCCTGGTCAACGGGACCGTGCGCGAGGGAAGGAAACTGCCCGAGGTGCGGAACCTGGCCGAGGGCTTCGCGCGGGCCGGCTACCTCGTGGTCGTGCCCGACCTGCCCGGGCTGAGGGAGGCTGAGATCACCCCCGAGACCGCACGCGAGACCGTCGAGGTCGTCCGCGAGGTCTCCGCACGACCGGACGTCGAAGACGGAGGGGTGGCCCTGGTCGGGGTCTCGACCGGCGCTACGCTGGCCCTCCTCGCGGCGGAGAAGTCGAGCCTCGAAGGGCGGATCTCGGTCGTCGCCGGCATCGCGCCTTACTCGGACATCCGCACCGTCGTGAACATCGCAACGACCGGCCACTACCGTCGGTCAGACGGAGAGCTGAGCCGCTACGAGGCAGACTCCTTCCTCCCTTACGTCATCGCCCACTCCCTCGTGGCCGCGCTGCCGCCCGGCGAGGACCGGCGTACGCTGTCGGGCGAACTTGCAAGAATTGACCGCGAGGACCCTGACCCGCTCGGTAGTCTACGCTCGCGCCGGACGGAAGACCTGGAACCCGAGGCCGCGAGCGTAATTCGGCTGCTCGCCAACGAAGACCCGGAGCGCTTCGAGGACCTCTACGCGGAGCTGCCCGAGGAGGTGCGCGCCGATCTCAGGGAGCTCTCGCCGCTCGCGGGCACGGGACGGATCCACGTCCCCGTCGAGCTCGCCACCGGTCCCCACGACAAGTACTTCCCTCCCTCACAATCGTACGCACTCCAGCGCATCGCGCGCGGGCGCAGGGTGACGGTAACAGGGGCGCTCGACCACGCCAAACTCGAAGCCTCACTAGGAGATATTCCGGCCTTCGCAACTTTCGACGCCTTCGTGGTCCGCTCGCTGCGCACGGCCCGCGCCCAAGAGTAGCTCGTCTTCCATCACTGTTCACCGGAGTGCTTTGAGGGGGTCAGCTGGAGCAAACCGTCCAGTCTCGCCGGTTGTAGAATGCGCAGATGGTTCCGTCTCCTAGCCGCGCGCTCCGGAGCACTGCCACTACCCTCTTGCCGATGGTCGCCTTGATCTTGCTCGTCTCGCCGGGGGCGTGGGCCCTGGACGGGCGGGCGAAGGGCGGAATCTCCGCCGAAGCGGCGGGTTGCCCGATCGGGGTTTACGTCACGTCTTTGCGAGACTTGGACCCCGTGGGCGACTCGTTCGGTATCGACTTCTGGGTCTGGAGCGTCCACCCTCCGGGGGACAACCCTCTAAACAGCCTGGAGTTCGTAAATGCCAAGCAGATCGAAACTCGCCTGGAGCGGACGACCAGGCGGGAGGACCGAGAATGGTCCAGGTTGAAGGCCAGGGCGACCGTGCTCCACGACTGGGACGTGACGGATTTCCCCTTCGACCGGCAGAACCTCGCGTTGGACCTCGGCATCGCCGGCTCCGACGCCCCGGCGTGCGGGGTAGACCGCGCAGGCTCTGGATACGACAAGGGCATCGCGCCGGAAGGGTGGGGGATCGCCGCCTTCGACGTCGAGCGGCATACCCGCGAGAACGCGACCGACTTCGGCGATCCCGCGCGCTCCGGCAGAGGCGCCCAGGAACACGTCTTGGTCACCGTCGAACTCCAACGTGAGAGCGTGGTCGGCTTCGTCAAGCTGGTTGCCGGCGTCTACGCCGCAATCGCCATAGCGCTGCTCTCCTTCCTGATGGCCCCCGACCAGGCACCCGTCTTCAGTGGGCGCATGATGGTGTTGGTCGGCGCCCTGTTCGCCACCGTCGTAAACATGCAGGTGGGCAACTCCTTGCTCGGCTCCCCGGAAGCGGTGTCGTTGGTCGACAAGATACACATCGTCGCGCTAGCCTACGTGTTCGTCGCGGCCGCCATGGCCGTTGTTTCCTGGAGGGACTACGACTCGGGCCGCGAGAGCCGCGCGCGGCGCCGCGACCTGGTATCGCTGTGCGTGTTCGGCGCCTCCTACCTGGTCATCAACGCGATCTTGATCGTGCTGGCCGCGGGTTAGCGGCACTGCTCCCGTGGGGCCAGGTGGCGGTCCTGTGGCTTGGAGAAGTGTCCATGGCCCCGGTCCAACGAGTCAGGATCGGCAGGTGCCGGACCGGGGCCTTGCCGAACTTCGCGCCGACGTACCAAGAAGTTCGACTAAAGGTAGGACTACTCCTGGATCACCGACTCGGCCGGCTGTGGGGTGGTTATGGGGTCCGCGTGACGGTGCACGATCTTCCAGGTGCCGTCTTCGGGCCTGAATATGCTCGTGACGCGCAAAGTCACGGGGCTGATATCCTCACCGCCGCCAACCTTGGCCCTGTAGCGCTCTATCTCCACGATACAGGCAAGCTCGGGGGTGACGTACTTCGCCACGTTCTCGAAGCCCACCATCTCGCCGTCCCTGTAGTTGGATGCGGAACCTTCTATGGCCCGCGCGGCCCTATCCCATCCGCGCACGAGAGGGCCGAAGGGGTTGGCGAGGCTTACGTCGTCTCTACGGGAGTAGATCTCTTTGAGGGGCTCGGGGTTGCCGTTGACGAGTTCGTGTAGCGCGAGGTGATATCGCTCGATGAGTCCGTCTACATCGTCGACCGCGGCCATCTGAAGATCACCTCCGTCGTGTAGGGCCCTGTCCTTCCCCAAGGACACTCCCTGAGTACATCCTACGCTATTCACCGTAGCGCGTGGAGAGGCTGATGTTCCTCTGATGGTTCGGTACTTTAGCATACAGAGAAAACCGTCTTACAGCCGGCCCAGCGCCTCGTAGAGTATCTTGAAGAAGCGTTCGCGGTCGAGATCGACGCCGACCTCGGCATTCGGCGTCATGCCCGTCACACCGTAGAAGTCGCAGACTGTCTCGCCGCGGGTGAGGTCGCTCTCGCACTCGATGTCGACCCGCATCGGACGCGTCATTAGCAGGCCAGGTTCGAGGACTGCCGCTACGGCGACGGGATCGTGCAGCGGCGGGTCGTCGAAGCCGAAAACCCTCTCGTAGGTGGCGGCGAAGAAGTCCAGGAATCCGGCTACTACGCCTCCCACCCTACCTGTGGCCCGCAGCCGCTCCCTTTCGTCAGGACCGGCGCCGGCCTGGTGCGTTATGTCGAGGCCCGACATCGTTATCGGCAGTCCTGACTCGAAGACCTCGCGGGCCGCCTCGGGGTCGACGTAGATGTTGAACTCGGCGGCCGGCGTCGTATTGCCGTGGCCCATGCTCCCGCCCATGAGGGAGATGCGCGCGATGCGGTTCTTCAGATCGGGGTACTCGCGCAGGAACGTGGCGATGTTGGTGAGTGGCCCGACAGGGACGAGGGTGACTGGCTCGGGAGAGGATCGTAGGGTGTCTGCGATCAGAACCACGGCCCTCCTTTCGTCGGGCCCGAAACTAGCATCGGGGATCTCCTCGGACCCGTCCAGCCCGCTCTTGCCGTGAATGTCCTCGGCCGTGTGGAGCGGCCTTTCCAGGGGTTCCGAAGCGCCAACACCCACGGGCACGTTCGTACATCCGATGAGGGAGAGCACCCGCAGGGTGTTGCGCGTAGTCTTTTCTAGAGACACGTTTCCCGCAACGGTCGTGACGGCGAGCAGGTCCAGGTCGGGGTGGCTGCAGGCCAGCATCAGGGCCACAGCGTCGTCGTGCCCAGGGTCTACATCCAGGATCACAGGCTTGGGACTCACGCTCGCTCCTCTCTGCGCGACTGACTAATTGCTAAGGTATCTCTTTCCGAGCCCCGTGTACAGCGCGACAGAGAGGCGCCGAAGGGCGTATCAAGTCCGGCATGAGCCGGCCGTGGCTGTCGACGAGCGATGCGGCGCAGGTCCTCGCCCCGGTGGCACGGTGAAGAGTCTCACCATCGACAAGAATCAATCGGGTAAGATCACGGGAAATTGGGGAGTAGCCACCCGCTGTTGCGGGGGGACCGGTCGTCATTACGGAGTGATCTCCCGGCTGGTTACCAGCGCCAAGGCGCACAGAGCGAGACCATCGGCAGGCAAACAGGCCGCGATGGTCTCGCTTTATCGTGTCTCGCGGCCCGTCTGAGAGAGGAGATGGGTATTGTCGACGATTATAGAGTTCGTGGTGGCGCTGGTTGCGATCATCTTGGGGGCCGCCTTCTTTACGAACGCCATAGAGATACTGGGAGGACGCCTCGGGATGCGTCAGGGGGCCGTGGGAAGCCTCCTCGCAGCCGTGGGCACCGCTTTGCCCGAGAGCATGATCGCCATAGTCGCCATCCTCGAGCCCGTCCTTACAGGCAAAGCATCGGAAGAAGGAGCACTGATCGGTATAGGAGCGATACTCGGGGCACCGTTCATGCTCGCGACCCTCGCCATGTTCGTCGTCGGGGTCTCGGCGCTCTTCTTTCGGCGCCGCAGAGACCAGGGGATGAGGCTGCGCGTCGACGCGGCGACCGTCGGCAGGGACGTCGGGTTCTTCCTCGTCTTCTTCACCGTGGCCGCGGGCGTCGGACTGGTGGAGTTGCCCCTGTACTTGAAGGTCGCCTTCGCCCTCGTGTTGGCCTTCGGCTACGGCCTCTACGTCAGGCGAACGCTGTTCTCCGGCGAGCATCTCGAGGAGGTGCCGAAGAGGCTTCTATTCCTGCCGCGCTGGCAGAAGCCGCCGCTGTTCGCCGTCGTCTTCCAGGCGCTGGCGAGCCTCGGGGTCATCGTTGCGGGCGCACACTTTTTCGTCGATGCGGTCGAGCACGCCGCCGCGGGCCTGGGGCTGCCCGCCGGCCTCATAGCCCTGATACTGGCGCCCCTGGCGACCGAGCTCCCCGAGAAATTCAACTCCATCTTCTGGATAAGGGAAGGCAAGGACACCCTCGCACTCGGCAACATTACGGGCGCGATGATGTTCCAGAGCACCGTACCCGTTGCTTTCGGCGTCCTTTTCACGCCGTGGAACCTCGCTTCGCTCGACCTCATCGCCGTGGTGCTCGCCCTGGCTTCGGGAGGACTCGTCTACCTCTCGCTCAGGCTCTCCGGGAAACTGCGGGCCGGAAGGCTGATGCTCGGTGGCCTGTTCTACCTTGCTTTCGTCGTCGGCGCCGTGATAACCATCTTGTGATCCCGGTCCGGGGTGCGACTTTGGGGCTGACGAAGCGGGGTACGGGCCGTAGAATAGCCTTATGCTTGGACGTTACGCGGAGCTGAAGGCGCAACTTCCGCCGGAGACGATCCTCCTGTACCAGGTCGGGACGTTCTTCGAGACCTTCGAGGAGGACGCCAAGAGGATCTCGCAGGCGCTCTCGATCCGGCTGACGAGCCGCGAGGCGGCCGGCGAGGGCCGAGTCCCTTTGGCCGGGGTCCCAGGACACGCACTCCAGGAGCATCTGGCCACCCTGCTCAGAAAGGGTTACACCGTCGCCGTCGCCGAGCAACGGCAGCACCCGACGAAACCCAAGCAGTTCACGCGTGAGGTCACCCGCGTTCTGACACCAGGCACCGTCATCGAGGACAACGTCCTCTCCGCGGGGCGGGCCAACTACCTGGCCGCGTTCGTCGTCAGGGACGGCCTGGCCGGCATAGCCGTCGTCGAGGCTTCGACGGGAGAGTTCACGGGCACCGAGGTCCCCGAGGAGCAGCTCCCCGCCGAGTTGGAGCGTTGGTCGCCGCGCGAGATCGTCGTCCCCGAGCGGACCGCGGCCGAGAGACTGCCGAAGGTGCGCGCCGCCGTGAGCTCGGCCCCACGCTGGACGTTCGAGCCCTCCGCGGGAGAGCAGGCCCTGAAGAGGCACTTCGGCGTCTCCGGTCTCAAGGGATACGGGCTCGAAGGGCGCCCGGCGCTCGCCGGCGCGGCAGGGGCTTTGATCCAGTACCTGGCCTCCCTGCGCGGCGGCGGTCCGCCGGAGCAGGTGGTGATCTTCCGTCCTTACGACCCGGGTTCTGGGATGGTCCTCGACGCGGCGACGAGGCGCAACCTGGGCCTGGACGACCTGGTCGAGACCGTAGACCGGACGCGCACGCCGATGGGCAGGCGCGCGCTCAGGAGGTGGCTGGAGCGTCCTCTGCTGGAGGTGGATCGCATCAGGCAACGCCTCGGGGCCGTCGACGTGCTCGCCGGAGACTACATGTTGCGCGAAGATGTGCGCGAGCATCTGGGACGCATCCCCGACGTGGAACGCATCGCCACGCGCATCGTAAGGCTTTCGGCCTCCCCCAACGATCTACTCTCGCTCAAGGGCGCGCTGGAGGAGATCGGACCCCTCAGGGAGACGTTGGGGCCGGCATCTTCTGGGTCCTCTCTGCTCTCGCGGGTGCTGGGGGCGATGGAAGAGCCGCCCGGGGTAAGGGAGCTGGTCGCCGCGGCGATCTCCGAGGAGAGCGGTGAGATCATCCGTCCCGGCTACTCGGGGGAGCTCGACGAGGCGCGCGAGTTCAGGGACGGCGCCCACGAGTGGCTGACGCGCTTCGAGGCCGAGGAGCGCCTGAAGACGGGCCTTAAGACCCTGAAGGTCGGTTACAGGGACGGGGAAGGCTATTTTATCGAGGTGGCGGGCAAGGAGACGAGCGCTGTCCCCGAACGCTACCAACACCGCAAGGCGCTCAAGCACAACGCCCGCTACGTAACGGTGGAGCTAAAGGAGCACGAATCGCGGATGCTCGGCGCCCGCGACGAGGTCGAGCGCATCGAGCGCGGCATCCTCGCCGAGATACGCGCCGCCGTCAAGGAGGCCGCGCCCGAACTGCAGAAGGTCTCGCGCGCCATAGCCGTAGTGGATGTGATCTCCTCCTTCGCCGCCGCCGCGACCGAGCTGCGCTACTGTCGCCCCGAGCTCGTAGAGGGACGGGGCGTCAGCATCTCCGGTGGGAGGCATCCCGTCGTCGAGCACAACCTGGAGATGCCCTTCGTCCCCAACGACTCCCAGGTCGATGGGGACTCGCGGCTCCAGATCATCACGGGTCCCAACATGGCCGGCAAGTCCGTCTACCTCAGGCAGGTGGCCCTCATCGCCCTGCTGGCCCAGACCGGCTCCTACGTCCCCGCCGACGAGGCATCCCTGGGCGTCGTTGACCGCATCTTCACGCGGGTCGGGGCCGAGGACAGGCTGGCGAGCGGTGAGTCTACCTTCATGGTGGAGATGACCGAAGCCGCGAGTATTTTGAACAGCGCGACGGAGCGGTCGCTGGTCATCCTGGACGAGGTGGGACGCGGCACCTCGACCTACGACGGGATGAGCCTCGCCTGGGCCATCGCCGAGTACCTGCACGACGACGTGCAGGCCCTCACGCTCTTCGCCACGCACTACCACGAGCTTACGCGTCTCGTGGAGATGTTGCCCGGCTGTCGAAACTACAAGGCCAACGTCGAAGAGGTGGGGGGTGAGATCGTGTTCCTGCACAGGATCGAGGCCGGAGCAGAGTCCTCCTCCTACGGCGTCCACGTGGCGAGGCTCGCCGGATTGCCACCCCAGGTCACCGACCGGGCCGGTGAGATCCTCACCCGCCTCGAAGCCGAAGGCGTCAAAGACTTTGCCGGGTGAGACCGGATGAAGCTCTTCCCCACGCTGGTCTCCGAAGAGGCCGCCGACTATGCCGGACGGGTCCGGGTGCTCTCGCCCGAGGTGGCGCACAGGATCGCCGCCGGGGAGGTCATCGAGCGTCCGGCGTCTGCGGTCAAGGAGTTGATCGAGAACTCCCTCGACGCGGGGGCGAGCAGGGTCGAGGTGGAGATCGAGAACGGTGGGGTTGCCCTGATCCGGGTGAGCGACGACGGCTCGGGGATGTCGCCCGAGGACGCGGGCCGCTCGGTTACGGAGCACGCGACGAGCAAGATCCGGACGGCTGACGACCTGGCCAGCGTCGTCTCTTTGGGCTTTCGCGGAGAGGCCCTGCACGCCATCGGCGCGGTCTCGGATCTCACGCTCACGACCCGCGAACGCGGCGAAGAGAGTTCTCTCGGCGCCCGCGTTCGCGTCTTCGCCGGAAAGACAGTCGAGTCGGCGACGGCGGCCCATTCTCCCGGCACGACGGTGGAGGTGCGCGACCTGTTCCTGAACCTTCCCGTACGCCGCGGTTTCCTCGGAACGGTGCGGGCCGAGGCGAACGCCGTAGCGACGGTGGTCGAATCTCTCGCCCTTAGCCGCCCCGAGGTCGGGTTCTTCCTCCGCTCGGAAGGGCGTCGCTCCCTGGCGTTCCCCGCGGCGGCCGACCTCAGGGAGCGCATCTCACAAATCCACGGCCTCTCGCTCGCGCGGAGCCTGGTGGCGCTCGAGGACTCCGTGGTGTGGGGCTTCGTCAGCCCGCTCGCCGTCAGCTTCCCGACGCGCCGCTACCTGCACGTCGCCGTTAACGGCAGGGTCGTGGAAGCCGACTCCTTCGCGCCGGCGGTAGCCAAGGCCTACGCCGATCTGTTGCCCAAGGGACGGCATCCCGCCGCGTTCCTGCGGCTCGAGCTCGGGCCCGGCGAGGTGGACGTCAACGTACATCCGGCCAAGAGCGCCGTGCGGTTGCGTGGTGGGCGCTCGGCCTACCCGCTCGTGGTAGGGACCATAAGGTCGGCGCTTGCCCAGGAGCGCGAGATGGGTGGCGGCGGGACGCCCGAGGAGGGTAACGGCGGGCTAGCGCTCATCGGGCAGTTTGCAGGAAGGTGCATCATCGCCCAGGAGGGTGAGGAACTGATCGTCCTCGACCAGCACGGGGCCCACGAACGCATCCTGTACGAGCGACTCTCCGAGAACCCGAGGGCCGAGGCCATCCCGCTTCCGAGCCCCGTCGTCGCCCAGTTGCCCGAGGACCTCGCGCCCGAGATGTCGAACTTCGAGGTAGAGTTGCAAGCTTTGGGGTTCCGGTTCGAGCCTTTCGGAGAGGGCGCCGTGCGGATCTCGGCTGTGCCCGCGACCGTCACCGACCCCGAGACAGCGCTGCTCGCGGCGCTCCACGCGCTCGCCGGGGGCGAAGACCTCGCCAAAGCGCTGGCCTGCAAGGGCTCGACCAGGTTCGGCGAAAACCTCTCCGGCGAAGAGATGGAAGTACTCTTGAGAGAGTGGTCTGCGACCGAGTTTAGAGAGATCTGCCCCCACGGAAGGCCGATCGTGAAACGTCTGACCCTCGTCGATCTCCTCCGCGAGTTTGGGAGGATCTAGTCTTCGTCTAACAGGCTCTGGCCCAGGTTCATTATGGTGGGAGCCCAGAGTCCGACGAAGATCGCCGTCTCGCGCTTACCCGAGAAGTACAGGGCCAGTGAGAGGAGGATGGAGATCAAGGTCCCACCCACGTAGATTCCTTTGCCGCCGTTCATGAGTTACCTCCTATTGGATTACGAGCACCAATATACTCGCCGTCCCTTTCAGTAGACTGTAAGAGCGATCATAGATCCTTCCAGGAGGTCCGCAGCACGTGTTCCGAAAAGTGAAAGCCATCACTAGGAGGCCTGATCCGGGAGGCCGTTCGACGGTCTTCGGGACAAAGGGGGCTGTCGCCTGCGAACACCCCAGCGCCGCCGTTATCGGGCTCCGCGCCCTCGATAGTGGGGGAACGGCCGCGGATGCGTGCGTCGCCATGGCCGCCGCGATGGCGGTTCTCTCACCGATGCAGACTGGCATGGGTGGCGACGCCTTCTTACTGTTCTACGACGCCGAGAGCGGGCGGGTAACCGGGGTGAACGGCTCGGGCCGTGCCCCGGCGGACGTTGATGTCGAGAAACACTTGGATCTGGACGAGATGCCGGAGCGTGGCGCCCTCACGGTTACGGTCCCGGGCGCAGTCAGGCTGTGGGAGGACGCCGCAAACCGCTTCGGCAACCAGCCTCTGGCGCGTCTGCTCGAGCCCGCCTGGGAGCTCGCGGAAAATGGCTATCCTGTCGCCGAGGTCGTCGCCCGCTATTGGGATGAGCACGAAGACGTACTCCGCACGAACGAGGCAGCCACACGGACCTTCTTGCCGGAAGGCCGGGCTCCTGTCGCAGGTGAGATCTTCTCCCAGGTGGACCTGGCGGCCACGATCTCTGCCGTTGCTGAACGTGGCGCCGGCGCTTTCTACAAGGGCGAGATAGCGGCGAGCATCGCGAGCTCCACGCAGCAAGCCGGCGGTTACCTCTCGGAGGAGGATCTCGCGGCCCACGAATCGACGTTCGTCGAGCCGATCTCGACCGACTACAGGGGCATCAGGGTCTACGAGATCCCGCCTCCCGGCCAGGGCATCGCCGCCCTCGAAATGCTAAACATCCTGGAAGGCTTCGACCTGGCCACTATGGAACCCTCAAGCGCCGACCGCATCCACTTGGAGGTCGAGGCCAAGAAGCTCGCTTTCGAGGACCTGCACGGTAGGATCGGAGATCCTACACATTCCGTCATACCGACCGAGGAGTTACTCTCCAAAGACTATGCTGCGAAGCTGCGTGGGTCGATCTCCCGCGATGCCGCGGCGGTGGTCTCTGCTCCCGATCCCGGGGGGGATACCACCTACCTCTGCGCCGTCGACGCGGAGGGCAACGGCTGTTCGTTCATAAACAGCCTCTACAGAGGTTTCGGTAGCGGTATCGTCGCCGAAGGAACCGGCGTCTGTCTCCACAACCGCGGCAACTCGTTCCGCCTGGAACCCGGCCACCCGAACGCCATCGTTCCGAGAAAGCGCCCCATGCACACCCTCATCCCCGGCCTCGCTACCAGCGGCGGAGCTCTCTGGGCCGTCTTCGGCGTGATGGGCGCGGCGATGCAGCCCCAGGGCCACGCGCAGATACTGGTCGACCTCATAGACTACGGCATGGACCCTCAGGAGGCGGTCGAACACCCCCGTCATCGCCACGAGAACGGCGACCTCCTCATCGAGGGTCGCGTCCCAGAGAAAGAGATAGCCCGCCTGCGCGACCGGGGTCATCGCATCGAAGTCAAGGAAGACTTCATGATCCCCGCGGGAGGCGCCCAGCTCATCCGCATCCTGGATAACGGCGTCAGGGCCTGCGGCAGCGACCCGCGCAAAGACGGCTGCGCGCTCGCCCAGTAAGCGGAGCGATGACCGAGAGACAGAGCCCAGCCCGTAGGGTCGCGATAGCCGGGGTCGTAGGGGCACTCTACGTGGTCTTGAGCCTCGCCGTCGCGCCCATCGCCTTCGGGCCGGTACAGTTCAGGATCGGAGAGGCCCTCAAACCTCTAGTCATCAAGTACCCCGTGGTCATCCCAGCTTTCGGGATAGGGACCGTGATCATCAACCTCTTCAGCCCCTTCGCCGGGTTCCTAGAGCTGGTCTTCATGCCGCTCGTCGACGTCACCGGCGGCGTGCTCTGCTATCTCGTAGCAAAGAGGATCGGCGGTGTTCTAGGAACCTACCTCGCCTCACTACTCTACGCCCTCTACACCGCCGCCGGCGTCGGGGTGGTGCTCACCGTCGCAACCGGGTTGCCTTACCCGGCCGCCTTCGCCTCGGTCGCCGTCTCGGAAACAATCCTGCTCCTCCTCGGAAACGCCCTTCTGGTGCGCAGGATCTGAATGCTTGTATTAACAAAACTTAATACAACTTTAAACCTATCTTCAGAATAGTCGCTGGAATCAACATGCGGGCGGGTTAGTATGTCATGCAACGTTTCCGGGCCGCTTCGCTCCGGGTGTTCGACCGGGGCGTGGTCCGCATCGTCTCTACAGCGGCGTTCTGCCGCGCCCCTTATGTTTCAAAGCAACGCGTAGTTATTGAAGGAAGAGCAAGGAGAGGTTGATCTTTATGCGAAGGTCGTCAGGCTCGACGGTGGACGTGTACCAATCTGATATCTGTGCAGGCATCTCGGTAACTTTCGGATGCCCTGCTGGTGAGCGCTAGGATGAAAGACTCTGCTGACCTCTGCCTGCACGAGCTCTTCGAGGAGCAGGCGCGCCGCACGCCCGACGCACCCGCGCTCGAGGACGCCAGGATCTCCCTGACCTACAGTGAGCTGGACACGCTCGCCGACAGGCTAGCATCGTATCTCGGGAGCAGGGGCATCGGCCCCGACGAACCCGTAGGTGTCTACATGGAGCGGCGGGCCGAGTACGTGGTCGCCTGCCTCGCCGCCATGAAGGCCGGCGGCGCTTACTTGATCCTCGAGCTCGCCTACCCGCCGCCCTTGCTCGCCGATGTCGTGGCTGACGCGAGCCCGCGCATCGTACTCACGCAGGAGCGGTACGTGGAGCGCCTGCCGGAAGGGACGGAGACGTTCGTCCTGGACGAGGGCTGGGAAGAGGGACTGGAGGACGTTCCGGCAGGAGAAGGCAGGCCCGAGGTCGATCAGGACAACCTGGCTTTCATCTCGTACTCGGCGGGGACGACGGGGAAACCTAAGGGGATTGCCAATCCGCACAGGGCGCCGGTCCTGTCTTATCTGTGGCGCTTCGGCATCAGCGACTACGCCCCGGGCGACAGGGTCGGGTGCAACGTCTTCTTTATCTGGGAGATGATGCGGCCGTTGCTACGCGGGGCTACGACGGTCGTCATCCCCGACGACGTCATCTATGACCCGAAGGCCCTGATCCGCTTTCTCGAAGAGTATGGGATCACGGAGACGCTCTTTACGCCGTCTCTTCTCGAAGCCGTTCTGAACTCGAGCAGGCCAGATGTCTGCAAGAGGCTCTCGAAGTTAAGGACCCTGTGGCTGAACGGCGAGGTCGTCACCCGCACGCTCGCGCGCCGCGCCATGGAGCTGTTGCCGGATGCGCGCCTGCTCAACGTCTACAGCTGCAGCGAGACCCACGAGGTGGCCGCCGGTGACCTGCGCGAGTTGGTCGAGAACCCCGAGTCCACGTACTGCGCCGTCGGTGTTCCCATGGACCCGGAGCACCTTTATCTGCTCGATGCTGACGGTGAACGCGTGCCCGAAGGCGAGGCCGGAGAGCTCTTCGTCGGCGGCGATTGCCTGGCCCGCGGCTACGTCGAACTGCCCGAGAAGACCGAGGAGAGCTTCCCGGAAGATCCCTTCTCCTCGAAGAACGGCGCAAAGATGTATCGCTCGGGCGACAGGGCCCGCATCCTCCCCGACGGGAGCCTGGAGATCCTCGGCCGCGTGGACTTCATGGTCAAGATCCGGGGCTACAGCGTCGAGCTGGGCGCCGTCGAGGCCGCCATCGAAGAGGACCTCGCCGTAAAATCTTGCGTCGTAATCTCGGAGGGTGAGGAGGGCGAGGACAAACGCCTCGTCGCCTACATCGTGCCCGATCCCGAAGACGACGAACGCTACTCGGGATGGAGCCTCGACCCGAAGACGGGACGGAGCAAGGAGATAAGGAGTATCCTGCAAGACGGCCTGCCGCACTACGCGATCCCTTCCGTCTTCGTCGAGCTCGAGGCGCTCCCCATCCAGGCTACATCGGGCAAGGTCGATCGCTCTGAACTCCCGCCCCCGCCGCCTCGGCCTGCACGCAGAGACACGGGTGACGTTGCCAGGCTCCCCGAAACTGCCGCGCGCCCGGAGAAGGAGGCGCTGCTCGTGGAGGCCTGGGAGGACGTGCTTCGTCTGGACGAGGGCGAGGTCGGTCCCGAGGACAACTTCTTCGACCTCGGCGGGCACTCGCTCGCCGCCGCGCAACTCTCCAGCCGCGTCGAACAGGGCTTCGGCGTACAAGTCTCCATGCCGCTGTTCATGGAGGACCCGACGCCGGGAGGGCTGCTCGACAGGATCGAGGCGCTGCAGCGTGACGGGAAGGCAGGCGAAGTGGCGACCGCCGAGGACCTTGCAGCCGAGGCCGTACTCGAACCCGAGATAGCCCCGCGTTCCGCCGCGGAAAGCACGCCGACCCTTCAGGACGCCGGCGACGTCTTCCTTACCGGGGCGACCGGGTTTCTGGGGGCCTTCCTGCTCGCCGGGCTACTCTCCTCGACAAACGCCCGTGTCCACTGCCTCGTAAGGCCCCGAGGGGACGTTGGAGGTATGGAGTCCATCGAGACCAATCTGCGGGGTTACGGGCTGTGGCGGCCCGAGTGGGCGGAGCGCATCGTGCCCATCGACGGGGACCTCGGGGAGCCCCTGTTCGGCCTGGACGAGGGGGAGTTCGACGTGCTGGCCCACGAAGTGGATTTGATCTTCCACCCCGGTGCGGTAGTGAACCTGATCTACCCTTACTCGGAGCTGAAGGCGCCGAACGTCGGCGGCACGCGCGAGGTCTTGCGCTTGGCGAGCCGCCACGGGGCGAAGCCCGTGCACCACGTCTCCACGAACGGCATCTTCCCGCCGGGCAACGGCCTTTGCGAGGAAGACACCGACCTCGACGAGCTTGCCGAGGCCCGCGAGGACGGCTACGGCCGGTCCAAGTGGGTCGCCGAGAAGCTGGTGCGGGAGGCCGCTGGGCGCGGTCTGCCAGTCAGCGTCTACCGGCCGGGAAACGTCTCGGGGCACAGCGAAACGGGGGCTTCCAACCCGCGCGACCTGATCGGCGCAGTCATAGTGGAGTCAATGCGGCTCGGATACGCTCCCGAGATCGAGGGTTGGCGCATGGAGATGACCCCCGTGGATTTCGTCGCCGCCGCGATACTGCACCTCGCATCGGAGAAGGCGGCGCAGGGAGGGACCTACCATCTGGCGAATTCCGAACCCCCGCCCGCTGAGGAGGTCATCGACCAGCTGGAGGAGCAAGGCTACCCGCTGGAACGCCTACCCTACGACGAATGGCTGCAAAGGATAGACGCTGCTCCCCCCGAAGAAGGTTCCCCAGGGGAGGTCCTGCAAGGAGCGTCGCCCTCAGCCGATGAGCTCTGGGAAGGGAACACCTACGAAGACCGAAACGCACGCCGAGCCCTTGGTGATAGCGGACCTAGCCGGCCCGCCATCGACGGGGATCTCATGGAGACCTACGCCAGTTACTTTGCCAGGCAGGGCTGGACAGAGGCGCCCGCAGCGCTCCAAAAGACCGGTAGGCGAGGGTAGACATATGGGAGTCCCATACTCGTCCCCCCGCAAGCGGGAATCCGGAGAGGGGAGTAGGGAGATAGGGAGTAGGGAGTAGAGAAAAGAAATACTACTCCCCACTCCCTACGGTTTTCGGGAAGGTTGACCCCTTTCCGAAAACCGCTGTCACAGAGGCTATCCCACGTCGACGTCGGTGGTATCGACGTCGAGGACCTCGTCTAGGCCCATGACCTCGCGTTCGACGTCGGCGAGGTCCTCCTGCGTGGCCGCCGCGCCGGTCAGTTCCACGACCCCCTCCCTGACGGTACGAACCACCAAGTTGGTACCGTCGAGCAGACCTGCCACGTCGTGCTCGACGCTCTCGATGTTGCTGAGAAGCGGGTCTACCTCCTCCTGGCCGGTATCCGGGTCGATGTAGACGTCGTTGCGTGGGTATCCGGAGTCCGGGGTGTAGGACTCATCCTCCCAATCCTCGCGCGACTCCAAGTCCTCATCGGTCCCGGCGTCTTCGTTGTCCTCGGGCTCGGTAACGAACTGGCCCTCGTGCTCATAGTCTTCCGCGCTCTCTTCGTCGAGGTCACCGGGTGCGTAGCCCTGCGGTTCTACCTCGTCGTCCGTATGGTCGCCCGGCTCTTCGTCCGATGCGTCGGCTTGGAAGGTCGCGAAGTCCGCGTCGGGGTCCAGGGAGAAGTCGGTGAGCTGGACCTCCAGCCGTTCCCCGTCCTCAGTCTCAACGACTACGTGCGTGACCTCCCCGCTCTCCTCGTCCGTCACGACCTCGGCGATGCGACCGATCTCCGTACCGTCAGCCGCCCGCGCTTCGAGTCCGATAAAACTTCGTTCTTGCACGTCGACCTCCAGACTATCTTCTGTCTGATCTGAAGAATATACCCCGTACCCGAGACCTTACTCCGGGAGCTCGGCCAGGACCTCGGCCATCCTGTAGAGATCGGAGTCCAGGGGCTGCTCTTTGCTTACCACCTCTTCGAGCGGCACGCGCTCGATGCGAGGGCCCCTGATCCCTACCATCACCCCGGCCTCTCCGTCGGCGAGCGCCTCGACCGCCGCCGTCCCGAGCCGGCTGGCGAGGATCCTGTCCGATGCCGTCGGGATCCCACCGCGCTGAATGTGGCCTACGACCGTGAGCCTCGAGTCGTAGGTGCCCTCCGACTCGTTTATGTACTCGTGCAACTCCTCGGCGGAAAACGACGCCCCCTCGGCGACGACGACTATGAAGTGGGATTTCCCCTGCTCGTAGGCCTTCTTGAGGAAACTCAACAGCGCCTCGGGCCTCGGCTCGAACTCGGGCACCACGGCGGCCTCGGCCCCGCCGGCGATGGAGCTCATGAGCGCCAGATAGCCCGATTCGCGGCCCATCACCTCGACCACGTGCGCCCGCTGGTGGGAGCTGGCCGTGTCTTTGATCCTGTCGATCGCCTCGAGCGCCGTGTTGAGCGCCGTGTCCACCCCAATGGCCGTGTCGGTGCCCCACACGTCGTTGTCTATGGTCGCCGGAACCCCGGCCACCTTGACCCCGAGCTCGGCCAGCCTCAAACTCCCGGTCAGGCTCCCGTTTCCGCCTATGACCACGAGCCCCTCGACCTCGGCCTCGGCGAGCTTGCCCGCCGCACTCCTCTGCCCCTCGGGAGTCGCAAACTCGGGCGAGCGTTCCGTCCCTAGCACGGTGCCCCCACGGTGGATGATGCCCCCGAGACGGCGCCGGTCCATCGGGTAGATCCTACCCTCCAAAAGGCCCCTGTACCCGGCCCATACCCCCATGACCTCCCAACCCCGGAAAAATGCCGTCCGCGCCACCGCCCTTACCGCCGCGTTCATCCCCGGCGCGTCACCCCCACTGGTCAAAATTCCTATCCTCATAACCAACCTCCTCTCACACGGTCTAAGTCCCATTATGCAGCAAGCCCATGTAGGATATGCTCTCCCGATCTACCTTGATCTCCCACGAAGGAGTAATAAAATATGAGCGTGCCAGGCTTAGATTTTAGAGATTGGGTCTATCCCGGCACGGGGAATCAGGGAGTACGAGGATTTCATACAGGAGGCTTTTGACGGATGATATGTGAGAACTGTGGTATTCGGCCGGCGAGCGTACAGGTATTACAGCAGCAGGGTGACCGGAGGGCGACGAACTATCTGTGCACCCAGTGCGCGCGGCAGCTCGGCATGATCGGGGGCGAGCAGGGCGGGTCTGACCCGTTCGCGATGCTCCAGAACCTCATACAGCAGCAGCAGGGCGGGCAGGGCAGCCTGTTCGACGCGCTCTCGGGAGAGGCGCAGGAGGCTGTGATACGGGCCCGAGAGGCGTCGGCCGGCACAACGCGGACGGCGGCCATCGGGACCGATCACTTGCTCGCCGGCATCGTGACCGGCGACAACGTGGCGACCGAGGCCCTGCAGCGCGCCGGCGCTGACGTCGGTGGGATGCGCGCGCGCTTTCAGGAGTTCCGTGGCGATCCGGGGGAAGAGATCTACACGTTCACCCCGAGCGCCAAGCGCGCCTTACAGCTCTCCTTCGCCGCGGCCAGGCAGATGGGTGCGGGGCAGGTGGGGAGCGAGCACCTGTTGCTCGGGCTGCTCGGCGAGGGTGATGGGAACGCTTACAGGATATTGCAGCAGCACGGCGCGAGCGACGCCGAGGCGTTGAGGCGTGAGATCCTACGCCTCATGCAGCAGCGGGGCGCCCAGATGGGACCGGGGATGCCCGGCGCCGCCGCGGGAGGTCCCGGTATGGGCGGCGGGCAGCAGGGTCCGCCGAGCCGGACTCCAACCTTGGATCAGGTGAGCAGGGACCTCACGCAGCTCGCGCGCGACGGCGAGCTCGACCCTGTTATCGGGAGGGCCGAGGAGATCTCACGCGTCGTCCGCATCCTCTCCCGCCGCACGAAGAACAATCCCGTACTCATCGGTGAGGCCGGCGTCGGCAAGACGGCGGTGGCCGAGGGACTCGCCCAGCGCATAGTCTCCGACGACATACCCGAGTCGCTCAAGGGCAAGCGCGTCCTCGCGCTCGACGTGGGCGGGCTCGTCGCTGGCACCCGTTTCCGGGGGGACTTCGAGGAGCGGATGCAGCAGATGCTCAAGGAGCTCCAGCAGGAGGAGAAGGACATCGTCCTGTTTATCGATGAGCTTCATTCCATCGTGGGGGCCGGCGGCGCAGAGGGCGCCGTGAACGCCTCGAGTATGCTCAAACCCGCGCTGGCCCGGGGCGAGCTGCAGGTCGTCGGGGCCACCACGCTCGACGAGTACCGCAAGCACGTGGAGAAGGACCCGGCACTGGAGCGGCGCTTCCAGCCCGTGCTCGTCGACGAGCCGACGGTGGACGAGACGGTTTCTATACTCTTCGGCCTCAGGGACCGCTACGAGGCGCACCACAGGGTGAAGATCACGGAGGAGGCCATCATCGCCTCGGCCCAGCTCGGCGACCGCTACATAACGGACCGCTTTCTGCCTGACAAGGCCATAGACCTCCTCGACGAGGCGGCGGCCGAGGTGCGGCTCCGCTCGACGGTGCCGCCCGTCGACGTCAGGCGCATCGAGGAGGAGATAGCTGGCCTCGAACGCGAGAAGGAAGACGCCGTGAGGGCCGAGGACTACGAGATGGCCGCAGGCTTCAAGCAGCGTATCGAGCAGCTCAAGGCCGAGCTCGACGAACAGCAGGAGGGCTGGGCCGGAAGCCGCGAGACCAACGCCCCCGAGGTGACGCGCGAGGACATCGCCGGCATCCTGGAGGAGTGGACCGGCGTGCCTGCGACCAACATCGTCAAGGAAGAGGCGGAGCGCCTCCTGAACCTGGAGGGCGTATTGCACGAGCGGGTGGTCGGACAGGAGCCCGCGGTCGGGGCGGTGGCCCAGGCCATAAGGCGCGCCAGGGCCGGCATCAAAGACCCCAAGCGTCCCGTCGGCAGCTTTATCTTCCTGGGCCCCACGGGCGTCGGCAAGACCGAGCTCGCGCGTACGCTCGCCGAGTATCTCTTCGGCGAAGAGAACGCCATGATCCGGGTAGACATGTCCGAGTTCCAGGAGGCCCACACCGTCTCTAGGCTCGTCGGCGCGCCTCCCGGGTACGTCGGCTACGAGGAGGCGGGACAGCTCACCGAGCAGGTGCGGCGTCGTCCTTACTCGGTCGTCCTCTTCGACGAGATCGAGAAGGCCCACCCCGACGTCTTCAACACGCTCCTGCAGGTCCTCGATGACGGGCGCCTGACGGACGCCAAGGGCAGGACGGTCAACTTCGAGAACACGGTAGTCATCATGACCTCGAACGTGGGCAGCCAGCACCTCGTCTCAACGAGGCAGTTCGGTTTCACCCCGAGCGACGGCGTGGACTTCCGTGAGACCGAGCGGCGGGCCAGGGAAGCGCTCGAACGGGCTTTCCGGCCCGAGTTCCTCAACAGGGTGGATGAGATCATCGTCTTCCAGCCCCTCACCAAGGAGGATGTGCTGAAGATCGTGGACATCATGCTCTCGCGCCTGAACAAGCACCTGGAGAGCCAGCGCGTGCAGATCGAGGTGACGGCCGCCGCGAAGGAGTTCCTCGCCGAGGAGGGTTACGACCCGAAGTTCGGCGGAAGGCCGCTGGCGCGGGCCATAAGGCGCTACGTCGAGAACCCATTGTCAAGCCGCATCATCGGCGGCGAGTTCGGCCCCCACGATACCGTCGTCGTCGACCGCGCGGAGGAAGGCCTGACCTTCGGGGTCAAGGAGAAAGTCTCCTCATAAGGGCTTCGCAATAGCAAGACCGGTTGCTCCCCGATGTTGGGGAGCAACCGGAAGGGTCACGCTTGGTTCCGCACAGCCCTCGTTCCGGGTTTATGCAACTCTGTAGATGTGTACGCCGCAGAGTTCACCTTCTACGAGGTTGGTGAATAAGGGCGAGGGAAGAAGGGCCGGGGCTTCTAGCAGAGCCCCGGCCCTCTCTGGTTGCCTCTCCTTTGCTTCATACCGCATTCGCCCGCTGTTGGCGTACGGGATTTTCGATGTGCCATCCCGGACATTATGACCTCGTAGTGAGTTCCGCCGTATCCCCCAAATGGACTAGTTCTTGCAAGTTGTTTCGGTTCTCGCGTTCTCCGCGAAGGAGCCGCGGGAGAGAATCCAACAAGACCGCAACACCCCGTAGCTGCTGACGGCTCTTTTTGTGCCTGCTACCAGGAGTTGCGGGTGGGGCACGTCCTCTTCGCGCGTACAATCATCAGGAACAGGCGTAGTGCGTTGGGTAGTAGGCTGGCATCAGGGTAGGAAGGGATGACGACTTACATCGCGCTCTTCAGGGGGATAAACGTCGGCGGGAAGAACAGGCTACCGATGAAGGACCTCGTGGCCGCGCTCGAAGACTTGGGATGTCAGGACGTCGTTACCTACATCCAGAGCGGCAACGCGGTTTTCCAGAACGAGGAGCAGGACGCGGCTTTGCTTTCGGAGACGATCGGGGCCGCGATCAAAGAGCGGCACAGTTTCGAGCCCCGGGTACTCCTGCTGGCATCGGAGGAGATGGAAAGGGCGATGCGGTCCAATCCTTTCCCCGAGGCGGAGTCCGAACCGAAGGCGCTTAACCTGTACTTCCTGGCTGCACCGTCGGAGCGTCCCGATCTCGACGCCCTAGAAGGGATCAAAGGCGACCGGGAACGCTTCGTCCTGGGCGATGGCGTGCTCTACTTGTACGCGCCGGACGGCATAGGAAGGTCCAAACTCGCCGCGAACATCGAGAAGCTACTCGGCGTGCCGGTGACCGCCCGAAACTGGCGAACTGTCCGCAAGGTCATGGAGATGGCACGGCAACACGGCTGAAAAACTAGCCGGCCTCGCCGAACAGCCTGAGCAGGGCCTCGCCCTCGTAGCTGAGGCGGTAGAACACGCTGCGTCCCTGCCTGTGGGGCTCCACGAGGCCGGCTTTCCTGAGGCGGGAGAGGTGTTCTGAGACCGTCCCCGGGCTCGCCTCGGCCTGGCGGGCTATCTCCGTCGTGGTCTGCGGGACCATTAGGCCCTTGAGCACGGAGGCGCGACCGCGGCCCAGGGCTTCACTGAGGGCGTCTACGGGCTCTTCCGGGCTTGGGATCCACAACCTCGCCGTCCCGCGGGGAGGGTAGAGGAGGGTGGGTTGCCAGGGTGGCTCGAAGACCGCCAGCAGATCGGGCCAGGCAAAGATGCTCGGCACCAGCAGTACGCCGCGCCCACTGGGGCGCCGCTAGATCGTTGCGTAGCACGCATCAGGGGACGACGCCTAACGTGTCGTCCCCTGATGGATTCCTGAAGATTACTCTGTGGAACTAAGCTGCCGCGCCGAGGGCGTTGCCGTACTCACCGCGGGCCAGCATCCGCTCGGCCTCGCGCTGCACCTGACGGACGCGCTCGCGCGAGATCCCAAGCTCGTCGCTGAGTTGCGCCAGCGTCGCCGTCTCCACGTCGCCAAGGCCGTAGCGCTTGACGAGGACGTGGCGATGGCGCTCGGGCAGGCCCTCCACGGCCTCAGAGAGCCACTCCAGCTCCATCTCGCCCATGACCTCCCCGGCCACTTCTGAGGCCCGCTCGTCCTCCACGAACTCGCCTATCTCCGAGGTTTCGGCGTCGGAGCCTACGGGCTGGTTGAGGCTGGTGGCGTCCCACAGCGAGCTTTTCAGATCGCGAACGGTCTCCACCGGCCAGTCGAGCCGCCCTGATACTTCCTCGTCGGTGGGCTCACGCTCGGCCTCAGCGGAGAGCTCGTTGTAGACGCGGGCCATCTTGCGGAGCTTGTCGCCCCTGTGGACCGGGATCCTGATGGTCCGCCCCTTGTCGGCGACCGCCCTCTGCACAGCCTGCCTCACCCACCACGTCGCGTAAGTGGAGAACCTCCATCCCCTGTCAGGGTCGAACTTCTCCACGGCCTTCATCAGGCCTATGTTGCCCTCCTGGATCAAGTCCTCGAAAGGCAGCCCCTGGCCACGATACTTCTTGGCCACGCTGACCACGAGCCTCAGGTTCTTCTCGATGAGCCTCTGCCTGGCCCGCTTGTCGCCGGCTTTGGCCCTCTTGCTGAGGTCTATCTCCTCGGCACGCGTGAGCAACTCGCCCTTGTCGATGCGGGCGAAGTAGCCAGGTATGAGCTCCGGGGTCTCGGCAGGCCTCTCCGAAGCGCGCGTAACCCGAATATTGCTCTCAGTCGCAGTCTTTGCGGGCAAATCCGTCCCTCTTTCTGATCTTAGACCTCTTGTCTCTATCACATGGACATTATATACTGTTTACTATATAATTGTCAAGTAAATACAGTAGAAAGTGATATCGACGTGAAAGAAGCGCACGGTTCGAAGGTGGGCGAGAAGAAGAGGAGTTACGGCCAGCATTGCACGGTGGCGAGGGCGCTTGACGTGGTGGGGGAGCGGTGGACGCTCTTGTTGGTACGCGAGCTCTCTACTGGACCGAAGCGGTTCAAGGATCTGTTGGGTGGGTTACCGGGGATCGGAACGAACCTGCTCGCCGCCAGGCTCAAGAGGTTGGAGGAGGAGGGGATCGTCGGGCGTGCGACGCTTCCGCCGCCGGCTGGGTCCAACGTCTACGAGCTGACGGTTTTGGGGAGGGAGCTCGAGCCCGTCCTGGTGGCGCTTTCGCGTTGGGGGGCGAGGCTCCTCGACGACCCGAGCGAGGATGACGAGGTGAGGGCGGGGTGGGCTGCGGTAGCGTTGCGGTCGGCCGTGTCGGCGGGAGCTTCGGACGGACGCCCCGGTACCTACGGGTTCCGCATCGACGGCGAGGTGTTCCATCTTCGGGTGGGCGGTGAGGAGGTGGAGGTCAGGCAGGGCTCGGTCCCCGATCCCGACCTCGTCGTCCAGGGCGACGCCGGGACCCTACTCGCGGTGGCCTCGGGCAGGCTGGGCCCCGAGGAGGCGGTGAAGTCCGGGTCGCTAAAGGTCGAAGAGGAGCGCGAGGGAGATCGGGAAGCCCTGCTCGCCTGGTGCCGGCGCCTGATCTCCCCGTCCGCCAGGTAGAGGAAGCTTCTGGCGCCCCGAACGGCTATCGACGGGTGCCTTTGTGCTAACTTTGTGGTCATGACAGAGTTGCAGGAAGGCTACGCGACGAGGGCGCCGGGACGTGAGGATGCCGAGGAGGTGGCGGCTTTGATCCACGCCTCCGATCTGGCCGACAACGGCGCGTCGGACATGAGCGTGGAGGAGTTGCTCGACGACTGGCATTCCCTGGACCTCGCCGGGGAGGCCGTGGCCGTCGTGGCGCCCGACGGCACCATCGCCGGTTACGCGGATGTGATCAACCGCTCCTTCGTTACCGTCTCGGTCTACGGCTACGTCCACCCGGACTTCCGAGCATTGGGGATAGGAACCTACCTGATCTCCTGGGGCGAGCGCTGGACGCGCGAACGCATGCCCCACGCTCCCGAGGACGCGCGCGTCGTCGTCCAGCACTACGTCAACAGGCTCAACGAGACGGCGCAACGGCTACTGGAATCGCTCGACTACGCTCCGGTGCGCGGGGTGTACGTGATGGAGACCGAACTCCACGAGGCCCCGCCGCAGCCGCACTGGCCCGAGGGCATCTCCGTGCGCTCCTTCGTCACCGGCCAGGACGAGCGTCCGCTCTTCGAGGCCGTCGAAGACGCCTTCAGGGACATGTGGGGACGGCCGCGCGGCACGTTCGAACGGTTCGTCAGGGAGACGGAGGTGGAGAGCTTCGATCCTTCCCTCTGGTTTCTGGCCATGGACGGCGACGAGATAGCGGGCGTCACCCTCTGCAAGACGCTGGCCGGCGAGGGATGGGTCAACGTCGTCGCGGTAAGGCGCCCGTGGCGGAAGCGTGGGCTCGGACTCGCCCTCCTCCGCCACGCCCTCACCGAATACCACCGGCGCAATGTCCATAGAGTCGCCCTCAGCGTGGACGCCGAGAGCATCACCGGCGCCCCCAGACTCTACGGACGCGCCGGCATGCGCGTCAGAGAGAGCTACGTCATCCACCTCAAAGAGCTTCGCCCAGGCGTGGACCTCAGCGTCAGGTCCTAGAACAAACCACACGTAGGGGCGGTTCGCGAACCGCCCTCTAATCCAAGTCAAACAAATGTTTGACTAAAGTCTTGTGTTGCGCTAGGGTGTGTACCTATGGGAGAGGCGTTACATCCGAGGCGGGTGGAGATCCTACGCTACCTTGCGCGGCGGGCGAGTATGGAGGGGCCTCCGCCGAGCGTGCGTGAGATCGGGGCTGCCGTTGGCTTGAGTAGTTCGCAGACCGTACACCACCACCTTGGCACTCTGGAGGAAGAGGGATACGTGTCGAGAGTGGGGAGGGGTGCGAGGACGCTCGGGCTGACGGGGAAGGGCTGGGAGGCGGCGGGCAACATGACGTTGCTCGGCACGATCGCCGCCGGACGCGGGCTCGAGGCGGTGGCGACCGATGAGGCGTATTCGCTGGCGGCCGAGCTGCTTTCGGCGCGCTCCGGGCGGCGGCGCTACCTCTTGCGGGTGGTGGGACAGAGCATGGTGGGGGCGAGGATCGAGGACGGGGACCTGTTGGTCGTCGAGGAAGACGAGAGCCCGCCGGATGGTTCGATAGTCGTGGTGTTGCTCAGGGAGGGCGAGGAGGTGACGGTAAAACGCTTGTTCAGGGAGGGGGAGATGTTGAGGTTGCGGCCCGAGGCTCCTCCGGGAGAGTACGAGGAGATGGTGGTACCGGCGGAGGAGGTGCGGGTGCAGGGACGCGTAGTCTACGTGTTGCATCCTCCGGGGAGGAGGCCGGGAGGTGGCATCCGGGTGTGAGCCAGCTTCCGTCGATGACTTACGGGTTGTTCTCGTATCTGCTGCTCGGGTGCGTTAGCGCGGTCGTCGGGTATTACTTCGCGAGGAAGAGGACCGAGTACGAGGTCCGTTACCGGCACCGGGTGGAGGTCGCCGAGGTTGTTCAGGGGATGGTGACTCCGCTCGTCGAAGAGTTCGAGGCCGCTCTGGAGTACGTACGGGCTCCTGGCCCGTCCAGAGAGTTGCCCCTCGAAGAGATCGAACGCTCCGTGGACGGCCTGGAAAAGTACCTCGCGCAGCAGGAGATGTGGCTGGAGGGCCGATCCTCCTCCTCCCTCGCAGACCTTATCGTGAGCTTCCGCGCCCGCGGGAGGATGCTGGGTCTTCTCCCCCGGCGCTACGACGACCCGGACTTCGAGAAGGCTTACGAACGGGCCGGAGCAGACCTCGACGAGTGGCTGCGCGGGGAACTGCCCGCCGCCCGCGAAGAACTGGCCGACGCGTTCAGGGAGATGCTGGGCGTGAAGAAGTGGCGGCGCAAAGTCCTGCGGTCACCTCTCTAGCCCGCCCGCCAAATCTTGCGGGCCGACTGTACGCCGGGTAACATGGCTTTATACGGGGCGTCCCGTGCGGATAGTCCGATGGAAAGGTTCGTGGAGCGGTGAGCGCGACGTTATCGGCGGCGGATACGTCCGTGGCCGTGTACTGCACGTTGCTCTTGGGTCGGAGTCTCTCATAGACGCGTTCAGAGGGCACTTGCTCGCTTTGCGCTCGGGCCTCGGCCGGCTCTTGCGCCACCTGCGCCTCGCCGCGGCGGCCTACGGGGTGCTCCTGATCTCGCTCCTGCTCACGGGGCTGGCGTGGTACTACGTGCGCCAGACGGTCGAGGTGCAGGACCGGGTCCGTTTCGATGAGACCATCCAGGCTACGCAGGCGGCCGTGGACCGGCGGACCGATGCTTACCTCGACGCGCTGTTCGGCGCCCGCGGCGTGTTCTTGGCCAGCAAGGCGGTCGAGCGCGAAGAGTGGGAGAGCTACGTCGAGGGCATAGAGACCGAGAGCCGGCTTGAGGGCCTGCAGGCGCTCGGCTTCGCCAGATACGTAAGGCCCGAGGCGAGGGAGGCTTTCGCCGGGGAGGCCAGAAGAGAGGGGCTACCCGAGATGCGGCCCGACCTGGACCCCGGCGGGGAGCGTTCCGCCTACTTCCCGCTCGCGCTGGTCGCCCCCACGGACGAGGCCAACCTGAGCATGATAAACCAGGACGCCTACACGGAACAGGCCCACAGGGTTGCCATGGATAGGGCGCGCGACACGGGCTCTCCGCAGGCTACCAGGATGGTCTACGTGCTCACGGAGCCGAACTCGAAGTCGAGCGCGGACCTCGTCTTGAGCCCCGGCTTCGCCGTGTACCTTCCGGTCTACGCCGAGGGGGAGCCGGTGGAGAGGGTCGCCGCACGGAGGCGCGTCCTGCAAGGGTTCGTCGTTGGGTATTTCAGGCAGGACGGGCTGCTCGACGACGTGTTCGGGAGCGGCTTCGACCCGGCCATAGATTTCGAGTTGTACGACGGTGCCGACGTCGCGTCGAGCTCGCTCCTCTACGACGAAGACGGGGTGGAGCGCGCCGAAGAGGAGGGGTACGACCCGCTCTTCTCCGAGGAGAACCGCATCTGGGTGGCAGGGCGAGAGTGGAGCCTGTACTTCGCCACGTTGCCGGGTTTCGAGAAGGGTGCCGAGAGCAACCTGCCGGCATTCGTGCTGGCCAGCGGCATAGGAGCCAGCGTCTTGCTCTTCGGCATCTCCTGGATGCTCGTGCGCAGCCGTATCCTGGCCGAGCGCGCGAGCAAGGATTTGGAGGAAGCCAACAGGGAACTGGAAGGGACCAACAGGGAGCTCGAGGCGTTCTCTTATTCCGTCTCCCACGACCTGAGAGCCCCCTTGAGGGCCATAGACGGGTTTTCCCAGATCTTGCAGGAGGACTACGAGCACGCGCTCGACGACGAGGGAATGGACTACCTCGGTCGCGTGAGGGCGGCGAGCGGGCACATGGGCACCCTGATAGACGACCTGCTCGACCTCTCGAGGGTTGGACGCAGGCCCTTGCGCCGCGAACGCGTGGACCTGACCCACCTCGCCACGGAGATAGTCGAAGAACTCAAGGAGTCGCAGCCGGACCGGGAGGTCGAATTCGTGGCCGCTGAGAACGTTGTGGCCTGGGGAGACGCGAGCCTGCTCAAGTTGGCGCTCGAGAACCTGCTCGGCAACGCGTGGAAGTTCACCGCCAGGGAAAGAGCGGCGCGCATCGAGTTCGGTGCCGAAAGGAGACCCGGTCCGGATTCAGCGTCCCCCGTCTACTACGTGCGGGACAACGGGGCCGGCTTCGACCAGACGTACGCGGACAAGCTCTTCGGCGCGTTCCAGAGGCTGCACGGGCAGGACGAGTTCGAGGGGACGGGGATAGGCCTGGCGACGGTAGCCCGCATCGTCCACAGGCACGGCGGCAGAGTATGGGCGGAGGGAACGGTGGGCGAGGGTGCCACGTTCTACTTCACGCTGGGTGGTCGGGATATCGGGGACCGTTCGGTCCCTGCGAAGAAGGCCGATGTTGCGTGAGGCCGACGCGAAGAGGGCGTCGGGGACCCTGCGCGTGCTGCTCGTCGAGGACTCCCAGAACGACGCGATGCTTCTCCTGCGGGAGCTGAGACGCGGCGGATACAAGCCCCTCTCGCAGAGGGTTTACACCCCGGAAGACATGGAGGAGGCGCTTTGTGCGGCTGACGCCGGAGACGAGCCCTTCGAGGTCGTGATCTCCGATTACTACATGCCGCGCTTCAGGGCGCCCGACGCCCTGAGGCTACTGCGGGACCTCGGTTACGACCTCCCTTTCATCGTCGTCTCGGGCAAGATAGGCGAGGATGCGGCGGTGGAGATCATGAAGGCCGGGGCCGACGACTACGTGACCAAGGAGAACATGAGCAGGCTGTGCCCCGCCATCGAGCGCGAGCTCAGGGAAGCGCAGGTGAGGAGGGATCGCGAGCGGGCGGAGAAGGAGCTGGTCCTGAGCGAGGACCGCTTCAGGCACCTCGTAGAGCAGATACCGGCCGTCACCTACGTGCAGGAACCCATCGACTCAGACACCCCGAAGGCCATAACGTACATGAGCCCCCAGTACGAGGCCATGCTCGGTTATCCATCCGAAAAGGAGATGCTCGATGAGGAGCACTGGCTAAGGGTGCTGCATCCCGATGACAGAGAAAGGGTGCTCGCCGAAGAAAAGAGGACCGACGAGACCGGCGAGCCCTACAGGATCGAGTACCGTCAGATCGCCCGCGACGGGCGGGTGGTGTGGGTGCGCGACGAGGCGACGCTCATCAGGGACGAGGAAGGTAACTCTCTGTACTGGCTCGGCGTCCAGTACGACATCACCGAGCAGAAGCGGACCCAGGAACAGCTCAGGCAGAGCGAAGAGCGCTTCAAGGTACTCTCCCAGGAGGTCGTTGAGGGAATAGTCCTCAGCGAGAACGGTAAGGTCATCGACGCCAACCGCAGCCTGACCGAAATGTTCGGGTACGGGCTCGAGGAGTTGATCGGAAAGGATGCCATCGAGCTCACGCCGCCCGAGTACAGGGAGATGGTGATGCGGCGTATCTCCGAGGAGGACACCAGGCCGTACGAGTCGATGGGCCTCAAGAAAGACGGCACCGTTTTCCCCTTGGAGATAAGGCCCAGGCACCTGCCCTATTCCGGACGCCGGATCCGGGTGACCTCCGTGATAGACCTGACGGAGCGCATGCACCAGGAGGAGGCCCTGAGGCAGAGCGAGGCGCTCTACCGCACGGTGGTCGAGCAGGCGGAGGAGAACATCTTCCTCGTAGATGCGAAGAGTAGGCGCGTGCTCGACGCCAACGACGCCCTCCTACGTTCGCTCGGCTACACGGACGATGAGCTGAAAGAGATGACGCTCTACGATATCGTCGCCCACTCTCAAGAGAGTGTGGACATCAATATCGGACGCATCATGGAGGAGGGCAACCGTTCCCTCGGCGAGAGGCAGTACCGTCGCAAAGACGGCTCGCTGGCCGATGTCGAGGTCAACGTCAGCGCCGTACCCTACAACGGCGAGAAGGTCATGTGCGTCGTCGCCCACGACGTGACGGAGCGCAAGCAGGCGGAGCGCATGCTCGAGGAGATCCGGGAAGCCGAACGCAACAGGCTGGCCAGGGAGCTTCACGACAGCACCCTTCAGGACATCGTCTACGCGTTGCAGGAGATACAGGTCATGCAGGTCGTCTCGGGGGACGATCTGAATCCGGCGCTGGAAGACACGGCCGAGACCCTCAAGCGCTCCGTCGAGGGGCTACGTGGCGCCATCTTCGAGTTGCGCCTAAAAGAGACGCTGGACCGCTCTCTGGTCTCCTCGCTCGAGACCCTCGTGGATCTGAACCGGCGGATGGCCCGTGGAAGGTACGAACTCGAACTGTTCGTGGAGGACGACTTTCCGGCCAGGCTCCCGAACAAGGCGGGCCAGGAGCTCACGCGCCTCGTCCAGGAGGCGCTCACGAACGTCCGACGTCACGCCGAGCCCAACCACGTTAGGGTAGAATTGGGTCTCGACGGAGGGCTCGCCTACGTCCAGGTGTCCGACGATGGATGTGGGTTCGATTCAGAGAGGGCCACGACAGGCATAGGCAGGCAGTCCATGAGGCACCGGGCCATCGAACTCGGTGGGGAGTTTAGTGTGGAGAGCGCGCCGGGCCAGGGGACGCGGGTGCGCTTCTCGGTCCCCGTCACCCGTCTGCTCAAAGGGTAGTGGCGCCATCCCGGTCCTTTCGGGCTGAGGTAAGATGGGGGGCAGGCATCGAGGCGTTAGAAGGGTGGCCGTCATAGAGAATTACGCTGGGGAGCACTCGACCAGGATCTTGCTCGTCGAGGATCATGCCTCGTTCCGGCAGGCCCTGGCCTTTATGTTCGAGCGGGAGCAGGAGTTCGTCGTGACGGGCCAGGCGGGCTCGCTGGCCGAGGCGCGCGCGTTCATGCGCAAGGTGCCCGACGGGGTGGACGTCGCGGTCGTAGACCTCGCGTTGCCGGACGGGGATGGGTACGAGCTGATCGAAGAGCTGGCATCCCGTCCCGGCGTGATGACGTTGGTCCTCAGCGCCAGCCTGGAGCCGGCCCGCTTCGCCAGGGCCGTGGAGGCCGGCGCCGCCGGCGTGCTGCACAAGTCCGCCGCGATAGGCGAGGTCGTGGAGGCCGTGCGCCGGCTCAGGTCCGGGGAGGCCCTGCTCTCGCCGGCAGAGGTCATAGAGATGCTGCGAATGGTCAGCCGCAGGCGCCAGGAGGAGTACGAAGCCCAGAGGGCCATAGCGAAGCTTACTCCCCGCGAAAAACAGGTGCTTCAGGCCCTCGGCGAGGGCCTCGACAGCAAGGACATCGCGGAGAAGCTGCACATCACCGTGGAGACCGAACGCACCCACATGGTCAACATACTGGGCAAGCTCGATGTCCACTCCAGACTACAGGCCCTGGTGTTCGCCGCCCGCCACGGCCTTGTCGAGATTCGTTAGACGTCCGTGGTCCCCGGTGCAGGACTAGAGCGACGGTGCCAGCCGACCTTTTGTGTGGCGCACCGTGCTAGAATCAGGGGTGCTCGTGTCGACGACCGCATAGACAGGTTCGAAGCACGAAGCTACCCGAGGAGACACGACCTTCTTGCCGATGTCGCCCCACAAGCGCTCCAAAGACCCTGCGGCGAAGGCGGCCTCCGCGCGGCGCCGGGGAGGTAGGCTGCGGGTCTTGATGGCCAACGAGCCGCGCGCCTACCGCGAGGGTATAGCGGCGGTCATCGGCCAGCTACGACCCGAGGTCGAGATAGAGACCGTAGAACCGGAGGCCCTGGACACTGCCATCGGGCGCTTCTCACCCGACATGGTCATATGCAGCAAGGCCACGGACGTGCTGAAAAGCTGTGTGCGGGTGTGGGTAGAACTCTACCCCGAGAATGCCTCGCTGTCGGTAGCATCTATCGGAGGCAGACGCGTGGAGTACGCCGAGATCCAGCTCCCCGATCTGCTCTCCATCGTGGACAAGGCCGAGGAGCTGGCGGACTAGCCCAATAGGGCTAGAAAAAGATCCCCCCTTTTCGCGATGCTGGGCGTCCGTCCAGGGGTCACCATTGCGGTATGGGTGTAAGACGCATACTCGTGGCCAACGAACTTACTTCGTATCGTCAGTCGATCGCCATCGTTATAGGGGAGCTACATCCTCACGTGGAGGTGCTCGAGGTCCACCCCGAGACCCTGGATTGGGAGGTCGCGCGCGTCGGCCCCGACCTGGTGATCTGCAGCCTCGTAACCACCGTGGTCGAGGAGCGGGCCGCAAACTGGATCGAACTCTACCCCGATTGCAGCCCCTTCTCGACGTTCTGCATCGACGGAGAACGCAGGGCGATAGAAGACGTCCAACTCTCCGACCTCCTCTGGGCGTGCGCTAGGGTTCTGTAGTGAGCTCCCTGAGCAGCGCCTTCAGCCGCGGGGCGAGATCCTCGATCTCATCGGCCGTACACCTGATTTGGACGTGGATGCTGACCGTAGGGGACGTGCCCGCAGGGGCATCCGCCGGGGCCTCGACCACGGTGACCACGGTTTCCTTCGACTCGGAAGTCTTTGCGGGCGAACCATCCTCGGGGACGATGTCTTCCGGGCGTTCGTCGAAGGTCGCGACCAGCTCTCCGGCCTCCTCTTTCAGCATACCCGAGGCCTTCAGTATCTCGATTATGGCGCCGGCGCCGTTCATCACGGGTTTGTTGCGGGGCTGGCCCGCGGCGTGCGCTATGTAGGCCTGGACGGTGGGGTAGAGCATTCCCTCGCGCAGCTTCACGGCGGAGACGACGTTCTGCAAGAACTCGCTGGCCGCGACTATCGCGCGCCAGTTGCTCCTGACTCCGGCGTTGTCCTTGTGCGCCAGGGCCACGGCCAGAGAGCGTCCGCGGCGTGTGATCAGCTTCTTGCTCTCTCCCTGAAGAACCCCGATCTCCGTGAGGAAAGCGTTGTTGCGGCTGAAGCTCGACTGATGAACCGAGTCTAGCTTGCCCACGTCCCCGGCCCTCGCCGCCTCGTCGCGGGTTCCGTACGCCACGATAATGTTGACCAGCTCCTCGTAGGGAGAGCCAGGAAGCCTGAACTCCCTCTCCGCCATCCCGACACCTCCTCCCCTCTCAAGACGTTTCCCAAAGAACACGTTCGGGCCATTATAAAGCAAGGCGCTTCGCGCCTTTCAGCACGCTCCGGCTAACGCCTCCGCTCTCACGCGACGAAGCGCCAGCTCACGAAAAGTCCGCACAGTGCGAGGGATATGAGGGTGCTCACGACCAGCCATCCGCCGAGGAGCACCCTGTTCCTGAACAGGAGGGCGAGCACGATGAAGACGGGGAACGCGACGAGCACGTACCTTGGGGCGCCCATCAGCGGGCTCCCCGGCGTCCCGAAGAGCGCGGCGGGGGCGACGAGCAGCAAACCGTAGACGCTCAGGGATAGGGGCAGGTGTCTGAGCCCGGCGAGCAATAAGACCGTGGCGAAGACGAAGAAGGCCAGGTTGAAGAAGTCGCCAGCCCCGGCGAGGTGATTCGCCACATTGCCTGGAGAGGGATGGGCCCAAAGGTCATACTCGAGGAGCCTGCCCGCCCCTTCGACGGCCGTCCCCCAGGCTCTGCTCGCGGTGTCGAGCGGCCCCGTGGCCTGCCTTCCCCAGCTCTCCTGCGCGGAGTAGAAGAGGAGAGGGTCCCCGAAGCGTACCCACAAGTAACCCATGTATGCCAATAGCCCGCCGGGTGCCAGCAGCAGGTAGATCCCCCGCCAACGAAATCTCTCTATGTCCTTTATCCACTCGTACACGAGGGGCACGACCAGAAATATCCCCACGTTGCGTGTGGCGGCGGCAAGAGCAGCCAGAACACACGCGACCAACAGATCCTTCCGCACCCTGATCGCCCAAAGAGAGCCCGCTGAGAGCGCCAGAAAGAGGCTCTCCGTGTACGCGGCGTTCAGGAAGAACGTGGTAGGGAAAAATGCCAGTAGGAGGAGCGTGCGTCTCGCTACCGGCTTCCCCCAGCCCTCGAGGGCTATGCTGTAGATGAAGTAGAAGGCGAAAGGCAGAAAGAGCAGGGAGATGAGGGGTCCCCACACGGAGAGGGCTTCTTTGGAGATAGGACCGCCGAAGAGCTCGGCGAAGGACCTTATGAGCAGCGGGTACATCGGGAAGAAGGCCGGGGAGACGCTGTCAGGGGGGCTGAGGTAGCCGCCCATTGCCAGTCTGACGTAGTGCTCACCGTCCCAGTGCGACCAGATGTTCATGCTCCCCGGGGGCACATCCAGGGTTACTCTCTGGAAGCTAGAGGTCGGCACGAGGTAGGCGAGCAAGGAGCCCGAGATCAAGTAGAACAGCCGGCTCGCGGCGTAGACCGCGAGCACGAAGGCCACACCCGTGCCCTTTCTGCCCTCTTTCTCGTAATCCACCACTGGACCTCCCCAGAAGCTGCGGAGGGGATTATAGTGGCCCCAGCGGTTGCTAGTTCTGGCGGGGCGCGAAGATGATGACGCTGTCGTTCTCGTAGACCGTCGTGTAGAGGTCGCCCTGGAGCGCGAAAGGACGCCAGTCTATCCACGGATAGCCCTTGTGGAACACTACGTAGCGCACGTCGTTCTTCTCCAGGAGTCGTGCGGTACGCCCGCCCGCCGGATGCTCCAGCACCCACAGCGCGTCCCACAGGGGAGGGGCCCCGAAGGGCGGGAGGTCCCTCGCCCGCCTTATCCTGGCCGCGTCGTAGGACTGCATCCGCGTATACCCGCCCATCGCGAGCATGGCCCGGCTCGGGACGTACTCCAGGTAAGGAGTCGCGACTATGCTCCCTCCTTCGTTGTGCCGCCCGAGCCACGTCCCAGCGGCGACGACCTCGGCCGGAGCCGGCCTGTCTTTGGGGCGCGCGCTGGGCCCTGCGGCCTGCTCCAGGCTCAGTACGGATTGCGCACCTACGAGGGTGATCGAGAGGGTAACGGCGAATAGGGCCGCAACATAGACGGCGGGTCCGCCCGAGCGGGTCGACAGCCGCACCAGGGTGACGAGGGTGAGGGCCGCGAGCAGCGCCAGGGGAACGCCAAGATCACGCTCGAAGCGGTCGGGGAAACCGCTGTAGGAGGTCAGGCTGCCGACGAACAGCAGCAGGGTCCACACCAGCAGGGTGAGGCGCGCGAGGATGTCGGGGGTACCCTTCGCGTCCTCGCCGCCCGCGAGCATGAGCGCCAGGCCGAGCAAACCGAGCCAGAGAACGGGGTGCGACATCGTCATGAGGAAGTGTCCGGGTCCGTTCGCCGGCTTGGTCCCGATCGCCATCGCCACGGCCTCCCCTCCCCTCCCCGTCTCCGACCCGCCGAGCATCCCTACCACCAGGCTGGGCAGGTCGTAGGTGTCCCAGGCGTAGGCGACGGAGAGGAGACCGAGGAGCGCGAGCGAGAGAGCGAGGTATACCCCTTTCCTGCGCTCCCTAAGGAGCAGGTAGGGCACGAAGAGAACGCACACCAAACCGAGCAGCACGGCGAGGCTGTAGCCCGCTATCTGGTGGTAGAGGACCGTCGAGGAGCCGAGTAGCGCGAGCAACAGCCCCGCGCGCGCCGACGGAGCGGCGTACATCCCGACCAGGGCGGCTATGGCAAGCACGATCAGGAAATACTCCCCTATGAAGTTCGGGTAGCGGGCCTCCTCGAAGTGCAGGTACGTGCCCCCGAGGAGCAGGCCTGCGGTGAGGGCCGCGGCCACCCCGTACTCCCAGCCCCAGAGGCGCTTCGCGAGCGCGTAAAGGGCCAGCGCACCCAAGAGAGGGAGCATGGGAGCAAGGATCGGGAAGACCTCAAGCGGCTCGATGCCGCTGAGGCGCGAGATCATGGCGGTAAGGAGGTGGAAGCCCGGCGGGTAGAGCATGAACGCCTCATTCGACCCTTCCCCCATCATCATGCTCGCCATCACCGCGTGCTCGTAGCGGTCCACGCCCCTGGGGAAGGACCAGCCGTTCACGACAGGGCCCAGGTAGCCCCGCGCGAGTACGAGCAGGAGCACCAGGCAGATCAACGGGTAGCGCCACACCGCGGAGACCGGGCCCCCATCTCCCGCCGGGGGCGCTTCTCTCCCCTGCCTGCTCGGGAAGTAGGCGATCCCGCCAGCGACCACGAGGACCGCTATCGGGATCATCAACCATTCTGTGGGCGCGATGCCGAGAAACATCAGGAGGGCCAGGGCGAGGGCCGCGGCGAGTGGCGCGAGCGTCGCAAAGCCGGGTGGCGAAGGCGGCGGCGAGAGTGGCTCCTCGCTCACTTTGGCCGGTCCGGATAGCAGGTAGGTGGCAAGGCCCGTCAGGAATACCAGCGCCACCGAGACGACGGTAACCCCGAAGGTGACGCCCGTCGCAAAGAGGTAGGTCTGCACGAGCGCGACCGTGGGAACGAGCGTGAGGGAGAGCGCCACGGCGTAGGCGAGCTGCTCGGCGCGGTCGCCCGAGGCAAGCAGGCACCGCGTCCAGAACCACCCTGGCAGAACCCCGATCAGGAACGCTGCGGTGAGGGCATAGAGCAGATCAGAGACCAAACGCCGCTCCGCGGGAGCCTGTTTGCGGCGCCCCTTTCGGGTGTAGCGTCCAGCCCGCCGGCCTCGAAGCGCGAACGGTTGCCTCCGGCTTCTCGCGCTTCGCCGGTCTTCTGGAGTTGGACTCGCCCATCGCGGGAATGTATAACACTTAACCTGGATGAAACACAGACCCGGAAGATCGAGCGCTTCGAAGAAGCTTGCAAAGACCCTCTCCTGGGTAAAGCTAAAAAATGTCCGAACGGCGCCCCCGGTGCACCGTCCGGCGATGCGGACGTGAAGGTAGTGGATCAGACCAAGAGAATACTCTTTGTAGCCGTGCACACCCTCCTCGGGGTGGCCTTGGCCTGCGCCCTCTCGGCCTGCTTCCCTTCGGCCGAGGGGCAGCAACAGGCCGAGGACCAGAAGCAGGAGCCGAAACCGCCCAACGTCATTCTCATCCTCACCGACGATCTGGCCTTGAACGACCTGAATGCCCGCGCGCTTCGACACATGCCCAACCTCGAGTCGCTGCTCATAGAAAAGGGCACGACCTTCGACAACGCGTTCGTGACCAACTCTTTGTGCTGTCCTTCCAGGGCCACCATCCTGCGCGGCCAGTACACCCACAACCACGAGATTCTCAGCAACGACCCGCCGCGCGGCGGCTTTCAGAAGTTCCGCTTCGTCGGCCACGAGAACTCGACGATGGCCACGTGGGTCAAGGAGCAGGGCTACAGGACGGCCTTCTTCGGGAAGTATCTCAACGGCTACAAAGAGACCTACATCCCTCCTGGGTGGGACGAGTGGTACGCGGTGACCGGCAACTACCTCAGCCACACGTTCAACGAGAACGGCCATCTGGTCAGCTACGAACCCGAGTCCTACTACGATACCGACGTTATGTCGGACAAGGCCTCAGACTACATCACGCGCACGGCAGGGGCCGACCCGCCGTTCTTTACGGCAGACAGGCCCTTCCTGATGTGGATCGGCACCAAGGCCCCCCACCAGCCGGCATCCCCGGCCCCCAGGGACGAGAACGCCTACCCCGCCGTCTCGCTGCCGCATCCGCCTTCGTTCGACGAGAAGGATGTCTCCGACAAGCCAGGCTGGGTAAGCGACAACCCGCCCTTGAGCCTGGAGCAGAAGAGATACATGGAAGAGCTCTACCGCAAGCGCCTACAGTCCATGCTGGCCGTGGACGACATGATAGGAGACCTCGTCGATGCGCTGCGCGCCAGCGGTGAGCTGGACAACACCTACATGGTCTTCACCTCGGACAACGGCTTCCACCTTGGCCAGCACAGGCTGGGGGCCGGAAAATGGACGCCCTACGAGGAAGACATCAGGGTACCGCTCATCGTACGCGGTCCCGGCGTGCCAGAAGGCGAGACCCTGCATCACATGGTGCTCAACAACGACCTCGCGCCGACCTTCGCCGACCTTGCCGGGGCCGAGCCGCCGTCCTTTGTGGACGGGCGCTCGCTCGTGCCGCTGCTCACGGACGACCCCAAGCCCCTGCGAGACTGGCGCCAGCGCTTCGTTATCGAGTCCGTCGCGGAGCGCAGCGGCGTGCCACACCCGCCCTTTATCACCGAGAGTGAGGTGGTGCCGCTGCTTACGGGCGACCCGCTGCCTGGCAACTGGCGGCGGACGTCGGCCGCGAACGCCCAATCGAGCGAGGAGTGGGGCAGGCCTTGGCTCAAGGCTCTGCGTACGAACAACTACCTATACGTCGATTACAAGACCGGCGAACACGAGCTGTACGACTTGAGGAAAGACCCCCACCAACTGAACAACATCTACGCAACAGCTCCGCCCGAGATCACGCAGCGACTCGAAACGCAACTCGATGCGCTCAGGCAGTGCTCCGCCGAGGAATGTCGCGCCGCCGAGAGCGAGAAGCAGGGAAAGCGGCCAACCGGGAGGCGACCGAGCGGAGAGTAGCTAACCGGCGTAGGGTTCCCTGCCCGGCGGCACCAGCTCGTAGAGGAGGCCCGCCCTTACGGGGACCACCTCGAAGCCGGCGTTCCGGAAGCGCTCGGGGTTCGTGGACCCCTGGTCGAGGACGTAAACACGACCCTCTTTCGCGGCCTTCTTGGCCGTACTCACCCCCGAGAGGTCGTCGGTCCCGTAGCGGCGGTCCGTGGTCGCGAGGTCTATGTCGTCGGGCCAGACTATGTCCGCGTAAGCGACCTCTTTGTTGTGGTAGAAGGGGTCGACGATGGTCAGATCCCTGCGTCGCTTCTCGACGAGGACCATGTACCACATGCCGCTCCTGTGGTGCAGGATGGTGGCGTTCGGGGCCGCGTTGTCGGCGACGGCCTCGATCTCTTTTCGCCCCCGGTAGACGCCGCTCATGTCGTTCTTCGCGTAGGTCTCGCTTACACCGAGCAACGGCAACACGAGCACCATCGCCGAGAGCACGCCGAGGATAGCCCCCTTCGATACCCCGGGCGAGCCGGAGACGCGCGTTTCGACCTCGGCGAGCAGCGTCCCGATCCCGGCCGCCGCCCAAAGCGAGAGCACCAGGTAGGTCGGTATGAAGTAGAGGTCGATGTCGGGGATGTCGTTCAGTACGGCGTGAATGAGCCAGCCGAAATAGAGAAACCCGAGGAATACACCCGCCGGGCGGTCCCTTAGAAGCAGAACGACGGCGCCCGGCAACGCGACCATGACCACGAGAAAGGGCATGTTACCTAGCAGGTGCTCCCAGTAGAAGACCATCCTAGCCGGCAACTCCAGAGGGCCGAAGGAGAAGAACGAGCCGGTCAGGTTCCCCCCGCTGACCACGTACCAGAAGCGTCCGAAGTCGGTAGGATTGTTCGCTTCCATGGGCGGGTCCATAGCGGCCCTGACGGGCAGATACAGGTAGGGAACGAGTCCCAGCACGAAGAGTCCGGCCCCCCCTAGCACGAGCCTGAAGTCGACCAGCCTGCGCCAGTCTACGAGGGCGACGAAGAGGAGGCCGGCCGGCAAGAGCAATCCGCTGGTGAGGTGGTTGGTGAGGCAGAGCCCCACGAGGAAGGCCGAGAGCAGCAGGTAGCGGTCTTCGCGGTGCTCTCGCCAGAGTAGCAGGACGACGATGGTGACGGACACGAGCAGGGCGTTGAGGGTGTACACCTCCGCGATAACGGCCTGGGACCAGAGGGCCGTCCCCAGCCCGAAAACCAGGGCGCCGGTCGCCGCGGCCACCACCCGCCGGCCGAGCAGGAGCCCGGCCGCGTAGACCGCTACCACGGCCAGCGCCGCGTAGAAGGCGGAACCGAAGTTCACGCGGTAGGCGGGATCCCCGAACGGCAGATAAGTGAAGAGGTGCGTCAGCATCAGGTAGGTCGGGTAGCCGGTAGGGTGCGCGATGCCGAGAACCGAGACCTGCATCTGCAGCATCACAGCGTCGAGCAGCTCGGGGTCCTGTAGGTAGAGGACCGTGGGAGCCAGGGTCTTTAGGTAGAGTACGAGGACGAGCGCGAAGACCCCCAGCCCGGCGAGCAAGACACCAGCTCTGCGAAGCCGTCCCTCGCCTCCGGGAGGGTCACCCACCGCAGGAGAAGACGTCCCTTGCTGTTCCAGTGCCACGTACCAAGACTTCCTTTGCCGATGTCCCGGGCGAGAGTATTGTACCCAGACGGCCCGCTGATGTTAATTTCCATTAAACTGCGTTAAGATAGCGTCGCCGGGTATGCTAACCGGTAGTTTGACGGAGCTATGCTCGGAAGTGAACCGGCGAGGCGGCGTGCCGGACCGCGAGAACAGCGAAAAGGATCGGTGTAGACGGTCTGGTATTCGTCCAACGATTTTTCCGTTACAATCGCTGGCTGGCGTGTTCGGTTCGGGCCGGACGCTGAACGACACAATGGGTGTATCGTAGAGCGACAAGGGAGTGCGAGTAATGAAGGTACTGGTTCTAGGCGGCGACGGCTTCTGCGGCTGGCCCACCTCGCTGCACCTCTCGGCGCAAGGATACGAAGTGGCCATAGTCGACAACCTCTCCCGGCGCAAGATAGACATCGAGCTGGAATGCGAGTCCCTCACCCCGATCGCCCCTATGGGCGAGCGCCTTGCCGTCTGGGAGGAGCTAAGCGGCAACCGGATAGACTTCCACAACATCAACGTCGCCGAGAACTACCGCCAGCTCTATGATCTGCTCCTCGAGTGGCAGCCCGACGCGGTCATCCACTTCGCCGAGCAACGGGCCGCGCCCTATTCGATGAAGTCCAGCTACCACAAGCGTTACACCGTGGATAACAACCTCAACGCTACCAACAACCTGCTGGCGGCGATCACCGAGAGCGGGCTCGACACTCACGTGGTGCATCTGGGGACCATGGGCGTCTACGGATACGGCTCGGCCGGGATGCAGATCCCGGAGGGGTATCTGACGGTCAAGGTCGAGACCGAAGGGGGCGAGCTCGTAGAGCAGGAGATCCTCTACCCGCCGAACCCGGGCAGCATCTACCACATGACCAAGACCCAGGACCAGCTCCTGTTCGCCTACTACAACAAGAACGACCTGACACGCGTCACCGACCTTCACCAGGGCATCGTGTGGGGGACCCAGACCGCGGAGAGTAGGCTGGACGAGCGCCTCATAAACCGCTTCGACTACGACGGCGACTACGGCACCGTCCTCAACCGCTTCCTGATGCAGGCCGCCGTAGGCTACCCGCTCACCGTCCACGGCACGGGCGGCCAGACCCGCGCTTTCATACACATCCAGGACACCGTGCGCTGCATACAGCTCGCCCTGGAGAATCCGCCCGAGAGGGGCGACCGGGTCAACGTCTACAACCAGATGACCGAGACCCACCGTTTGCGCGACCTTGCCAGGCTGGTCTCCGAGCGCACGGGCGCAGAGATAGACTACGTGCAGAACCCGCGCAACGAGGCCGCCGAGAACGATCTGCACGTCCGCCACGATCGCTTCCTGGATCTGGGCCTGCAACCGACCACCTTAAGCGAAGGGCTGCTGGAGGAGGTCACCGAGATAGCCGGTAAGTACGCCCACCGCTGCGACACCTCGAAGATCCCCGCCACCTCGCTGTGGAGGCCGCGGGTGGAGAGCGTACACAAGGCTCCCGCGGAGCCCTCCGCGCTGTGAGCCTCGCCGCCGGACAGGTGAGCATCGCGGGTCTCGTCATCGCCGCGCTCTTCGCGGGGTACGGCACCTCCAGGTACCGCGCTGGGGGGAGCAGGCTCGATCTGCTCCTCTCGCTGCTCATAGCCTTGGGCGTCGTCCTGGTCTCGGTCGTACCCCAGATCTTCGGGATCTTTACCCGCCTGCTCGGGCTGGAGGACCGCGGTTTCGCGCTGCTCTCCATCGCCGTGCTGCTCCTCTTCGGGCTCTTCCTGAACCTCCTTGGGCGAGTGCGCGAGGCCGGACGCCGCAACGGCGAGATCGTCACCGGCCTCGCCGTAAAGGAGTACTCGGAGAAGTACCTCTCCTCCGAAGAGAGGGCCGAGGGACACCCCGGCGAGGTCCTGATAATCGTGCCCGCCTACGACGAGGAGGGTGGCATCCAGGAGGTCTTGCGCCGCATCCCGGACCGGGTTCTGGGTCACGAGGTCAAGACGGTCGTCGTCGACGACGGCTCGGCCGACAGGACGGCCGACATCGCCAGGGCCGAGGGCGTACCCGTGGTGAGCCACGTGGTCAACCGCGGGCAGGGCGACGCCCTCAGGACGGGCTTCGCCATAGCGCGGGCCGAGAAGTCCGAGATCGTCATCAACCTCGACGCCGACGGCCAGTACAAACCGGAGGAGCTGGACCGTCTCGTCGAGCCCATAATCGAGGGCAAGGCGGACTTCGTGCTAGGCTCCCGCTTTATGGGCTACTACCAGGAGGCCGGGAGCGTCCGTCACGTGGGGGTCGTGTTCTTCTCGCGCCTGATCTCGCGTCTAACCGGCGTGAAGGTCTCCGATTGCACCAACGGCTACCGCGCCATCAGGGTCTCTGAGCTCCACAAGCTGAACCTGCGCGAGGACCGCTTCAACGCCAACGAGATCATCCTCGAAGCCCTCAAGCACAAGCTGCGCTTCGAGCAGGTTCCCGTCTCGATGATGACCCGCGCAGCGGGCGAGACCAAGAAGCCCCCGAAGCTGGCCTACCCACTGGGGGTCTTCAGGGTCATTATCTCAACCTGGTTGAGATAAAGGTTTCAGGCTACAGGCTTCAGGCATCAGGTACGCTGTAGGGGCGATCTATCTCATCCGCACCGTCTCTCTGACCGAAGCGTAACAGGACGATCTCTTGACGGGATACACTCTCGTTCATGAGAACAGACCTGAAGCCTGAAACCTGATGCCTAACCCGTTCAAAGAACAGCGGGGAGCGGGCGCCGGGAGCGTCCACATCGCGGCATCCTTCGGCATCGCCGGGGTGCTCACGTTCGCGTTCCAGAGCCTCTGTACCCACGTCCTCGGCAAGCAGGGCTTCGCGCCGCTCGCCCTGTTGTGGTCGGCCACTTTCCTCACCGTGCAGGTGCTCTGGATCGGCGCCACCCAGACCCTGGGGCGCTACGTCGCCGAGAGGGAGGCCAGGGGCAAAGATTGGGGTCCTGTCGTCGCTTCGGTCAGGTATTGGCAGATAGGGTTGGTGGTGGCGTTCGTGCTCGGGGCTTTGCTGGCGGGCCCGCTGCTCACCGATGAACTGTTCGGAGACCCGTGGCTTACCGTCGCGTTCGTCGTCGCCGTGGTCCTCTACGCACCCGAATACTTCCGGCGCGGCATCTTCAACGGCCACAGGCAGTCCTTTCGGCTCGGCGCCCAGATAGTGGCCGAGTCCTCAGGCAGGTTGCTCATCGCCGCCGTGTTGCTCGTCGTGGGATGGGGTGTCTTTGGACCGGTCATAGCCATCGTGCTCGCCCCGCTCATCGGCGTACTCGCCATCAGACCGGCTCCGGTGACGCCGGCGGAGCGGGAAGGAGAGCCCTTCTCCGCCTGGCAGGCCTTCCGGTTTGCCGCGCCGGTGCTGGCTTGCATGGCCTTCGCGCAGGTTCTGATGAACGGCGGTCCGATCCTCGCGAGGGTCCTTGATGGCAGCGACGCGCAGGTGAGCGTGTTCAGTGCGGCGCTGATCTTCACGCGCATCCCCCAGTACGTCTTGAGCCCGGCCATAGGCGCGCTACTGCCCCGGGCGAGCCGCGTGCTCTCCACCGAAGGCAGGGGGGCCTTCGACCGCTTTGTGGCCAAAGCGCTCGGGGTCGTCGGCCTCGTCGGCGTGCTCATGGTCGCAGGCACCTGGATGTTCGGCGAGTGGGGACTCAGGCTATTCGCCGGCGCGGAGTTCGACGCGGGCCTGGCCGTGCTCGTCGCCCTGGCGACGATGGCAGCTTTCTACCTCCTCTCGGATGCGCTCAACCAGGGGCTCTTCGCACTGGGACGCGGCCGGCTCGCGGCGCTCGGGTGGTTCGTCGGCCTGCTCGCCTGCGGCGTCTGCCTGGCGGCGCTTGGCTTCGGTGTCGTGGAGCGGGTCGCTTACTCCCTGGCCATCGGCACCTTCGTCGCCGCCGTGGCCCAGGGTATGTTCTACGTGTGGATGCGAGCCGCAGGCCGCTAGCCGCGGAGCCCTACCTACCCAAAAACCATTCCACCGTGCGCCTGAGGCCTTCGTCGAGGCCGACTTCGGCCTCCCAGCTGAGCATTCGCCGTGCCTTGGAGGTGTCGGCGTAGTTGCGGCGCACCTCCCCGCGGCGGGCTGCTGTGTTGCGGACCTCGACGTTCTCTATGCCCGCGGCGGCGAGGGCGGGAAGCAGCCTGTCCGTCAGCTCCTGCACCGTCGTCTCGGCGCTGGTGGCGATCTGGAAGACCTCGCCGCCAACGCCCTCGACGGTGGCCGAGAGCCGCACGGCCCCGACGAGGTCGTCCACGAAGATGAAGTCGCGGGTCTGGGTGCCGTCGCCGTAGATCTCCAGCGCTTCTCCCTCCACAGCCCTCTTGATAAAGCGCGCGACGACGCTGTTCTTGTGGCCCGAGAGGGGCCCGTAGACGTTCCCGAAGCGCAGCGCGACGGTCTCTACGCCGAAGGTCTGGAAGTACGCCGAACAGTAGCCCTCGCCTGCGAGCTTGCTCGCCCCGTAGGGCGCGACGGGATGCGGGACCATCTCCTCGTGTATCGGCGGCTCGACCTCCCCGATAACCGTCCCCCCGCTGGAGGCGAAGACGAAACGCCCCACATCATTGTGACGGGCCGCCTCGAGGTAGTTGAGCGTGCCGACGACGTTGCTCATGCAGTCGCCCCTGGGGTCCTCGACCGAGGGCATCACCCCCGTGTTGGCCGCGAAATGAACGATGACGTCAGCGCCCCTCGCGGCCCTTAGCGCGAGGTCTTTGTCCGTTATGTCGCCCGCGAGGAGCTCGACCTGCCCGCCGGAGGCTATGGGGCCTGGCCCGTCGGGCGATACTTCGACGAAGTCCCCCGCGGCGGCCAGGTCCTCCCGCGTCCCTACAGAGAGGTTGTCGACGACCCTGACAGCGTGGTCGCCTTCCTGCATCAGAGAACGGATCAGGGCCGTCCCGATAAAGCCGCAGCCGCCCGTGACCAGCCAGTTCACGAGGACCACTCCAGAAAGAGATCACCTTCCGAGCATCTTGTACCTGCGTGCATACCCGTCCTTGCCGAGAGTAGTGTGTCGCGCATACATTAGACCAACCTCCCCTCCGGCGCGAGTCTCGGGGCGCGTGAGGGTGTGAAGGTCAAGAACTTCCTGCGGAGGAGGACTCTATTCGCTACAATCTCCGGCGGCTGGTGCGATGTGGTAGAGAAGGCATCTAAGATGAACATCAAGACGCTCTTTGCTCCGAAGAACTACGGCGGTCGAAAGAACGCCGAGGACCCGGCCTGGGTGCGTTTGTCCGGAGGCGAGGGTTGAAGGAGCGCACCCTCACGCGCAGGGACTTTCTCAAGGTAGCCGGGGTGGGGGCCGCCGGGGCTACCATGCTCGGCGCGGCCGGGTGCGGCAGCCTGGCGAACAGCTTTACACAAGTGCCCGACGAGTACCTTCCGAGCGGGGGATCGAGAATGAACGTGATACTGGTGATCATAGACAGCCTGAGAAGGGACCACCTCGGCGTCTACGGCAATGAATGGATAAAGACCCCGAACCTCGACGCCCTCGCTAGAGAGAGCCTGCGCTTCGACCGCTCCTACCCGGAGTCCCTGCCGACCATACTGGCGCGGCGCGCTATCCACACGGGGATAAGGACGTTCCCGTTCAGGGACTGGCAGAAGTGGTACGACGAGGACGTCAACCTCTGGGGCTGGCAGCCTATCCCCAGGGGACAGGTTACCCTCGCCGAAATCCTCCTTGGAGAGGGCTTCTACAACCTGATGGTCACCGACACGCTGCACCAGTTCAGGCCCTTCTACGACATGCACCGCGGCTTCCACGCCTTCGACTTCATCAGGGGCCAGGAGCGAGACCTCTTCAGGCCTCCGTCGCCGGCCTCCGAGAAGAAGATGGAGAACACCCTGATCGGGGGCCCGAACGCCGCGCATTCCGAGGAGATCATGCACCAGTACTACGCGAACACCGTGGGCCGCCAGAGGGAGGAGGACTGGTTCGCCCCGCAGGTGTTCACCAAGGCGGCCGAGTACCTGGAGATGGCGAAGGAGAGCCAGCCTTTCTTCATGTTCGTCGACAACTACGACCCGCACGAGCCGTGGGACCCGCCGCAGAAGTACGTAGACCTCTACAGCGACGGCTACGACGGCCCCGAGCCGGTGACCTCGAGCAGCGGTCCCTCGGACTGGCTCACACAGCGCCAGCTCGAGCGGATGCACGCGCGCTACTCCGCCGAGGTGACGATGACCGACCACTGGCTGGGCCACTTCCTCGACAAGGCACAAGACCTGGGGATCCTGGACAACACCTTGCTCATAGTGCAATCGGATCACGGACACGCTTTCGGGGAGCACGGTTACGCCGGCAAGGTCGCCGGTGCGCTCTACCCCGAGCTCACCGACACCATCTTCTTTATGAGGCACCCCGGAGGCAAGGGCGCGGACCAGTCCAGCGACCACTACGCCTCAACCCACGATGTGGCGCCAACGATACTGGGTGCGATGGGCCTCGCGCCCCACCCGCAGATGGGGGGGCAGGACCTCTCGGTTATGCTCGACGGAAAGGAACCGGGCCCCAGGACCCACTTTACGGCAGGCTACCACGATCACGTCTGGGCCCGCGACGAGAAGTACGCCATGTTCAGCCTCTACAACGGCGAAGATCCCCACCTCTTCGACCTGGAGAGCGACCCGAAGATGGACAAGGACATCGCCTCGTCGAACCCCGACGTGGTGAAGAAGATGTTCGACGAATATGTGATCAAGGACGCCGGCGGCCCCTTGCCCCACTATTGATCGGGAGCGCCTCGATGCTATCGTACCTGAGAGGTAAGGGAACTCTTGCGTAGGCTGTTGTCATTCCTCCTCGAATGGAGCGGCATACTGTGCGTCCCTGGTGGCCTGCTGTGGGCGCTCTCTCCTACGGGCATCTCCATCTCCAATCTCGCTTTCCACACCCCGAACGTCTTTTGGAAGATGTTCTGGGCGGCCCCACTGCTCATCCTCCTCGGTCTGATCGGGATGCAGCTGCGGCAGTCGGAGCGTTCCGGCTTGTTGGAGAAGCTGGGGTTCTTCGTGGCCGTCGTGGGGCTCGTCTTGATCATCGCTGGCGATATCGGCCTTTATTGGCTCGGTATCGACGACCGCTTTATCGTAACGGCGCCGGCGTACAACGCCTTCCGTATCGGGCTGCTCGTCTTGGCCGTGGGATCCATCCTCTTCGCCGTCACAGCCCCCCGCGATGGTGCTCTGCCTACCTGGGGCCTGCTGCCTTTCGTCCTCGGGTCGATGTGCGGACTGATCTCCTTTTCGCGGGACTTTGGCTCCTTCGGTGCTGTGTTGTGGGTCCTGTTCGGTGTCGGGTGGGCGTGGTTGGGACTCTCGCTCCTGGTCGGAGGCTTCTCCTCTTACCTGAAAACGAGACGTACCACCCGCGGTGGTATCGCCGTGAAACACTGACCTGGGGGTCCCGAGACCTTCTCTTAGCGACTTCTCGCCGAGCTCGCCCGAACGGCTAGTATACGGGTGGCTGTTCGAGAGATCTGGAAGGCAGGAGCCGTGGACATAGAGGCTGTTCTCAAGCGTGGTGAGGGTGTCGGCAAGAACCTCGGCATCGAGTTTGCGGAGCTCACGCCGGAGCGGGTGGTTGCTACTATGCCCGTGGACGAGAGGCACCACCAGCCGTTCGGGTACCTTCACGGTGGGGTTAGCGTGGTGCTGGCGGAGAGCGTGGCGAGCACGGGCGCCTTCCTGAACTGCCCGCCGGGGAAGGTTGCCTTCGGGTCGGAGATCAGTGCCAGCCACGTCAGACCCAAGCGGAGCGGGACGCTCACGGCGGTCGGGGTGCCAGCGCACGTGGGGCGCAGGAGCCAGGTGTGGGAAGTGCGCATTACGGACGAAGACGACAAGATGGTATGCGTCTCGCGCTGCACCACCAAGATAGTGGACGCCGAGTGAACGAGGGATCATTCGAGTAGGAACGTCCTGACCTCTTCGTTGAAGGTCCTGGCGCGCTCGTCGTGCGGCAGGAGGGAGGCATCCTTGAAGATGCGCGGTTCGGAACGGGGGTTGTTGTGCACGAAACGCTGCCCCTCGCGGACAGGGACCGTACGCGCTTCGAGGCCCCAGCAGATCAGGGTCCTGTGCGGCACCCGCGGCCAGAGGTCGGCGACCCCGAGGTTGAGCTTGCCCGAGACGAAGGCCGCAGGGAAGTACCTCGCCCCAATCTGGTGACTTACCTTGTGGTAATCCTCGACCAGCTCTTCTGTCACGAGATCGGCATCGTGGTAGGCCATGCGCCCGAGGTAGTAGCGGATGCCCCACCGGGAGACGATGGCGTGGTAGAGCGAACTCCCGAAGACCGGCGCGAGGAAGAGGCCGTAGATGACATCCCCAAGCCGTCCTGAGGGACGGTCCAGAGTCCCGTAACCCGTCGGACAGATCAAGACCAGCTTCTTGAAGAGCCGCGGGCTCCGCACGGCGGCCGGCATGACGAGCGCCGCCGTGAGCGAGCTGGCTACGAGATGGGCCGAGCCCCCGATCTCCTCCCGCACGAAGTCCTCGACCTGCACCGCGACGTCCTCGGGCTCGTAGCGCCGCGAAGGCCTCCCCGACATACCGCACCCCAAGAGATCCAGGGCGTATACCCTGAAGCTCTTCGACAACTCTTGGAAGTTCTTGCGGAACTCGAAAGCAGACGCCCCGGCGTAGACGCCGTGCACCAGGAGCAGCGGCTCGCCCTCCCCCGCCACCGAGTACGCAAGGTCCCCACCGCCCCACCCGTAGTAGCGCACCTCACCGCCGAGCCGGTTCGGAAGTCGCCCACCACCCCTCTCCAACCGCCGGTTGTAGAGCGCCAACCCCCCGCCAATGCCCCCGATCGCCAGGAGCGCCGTCCTCAGCTTCATCCCGCCTCCTAAAGAAATACTCGATGCCAGGATCGTACCGAAAGCATCGGCCAGATTCCTCGTTGACAAACCCCAAGTCGGGGATAGCATCTGAGTAAATTACATAAGCGGCTTAAATTTGTAGGTGAATTCACATGGACAAGGAACGGCTCGTCGACGAGACCTTGATGTTGCTACCGACGTTGATGCGCCTGGTCGAGCGGCCCAGTCCTGTGGAGATGGGTGAGATCTCGCGCCGCGGGGTGGCGACTGACGTTCAGGTCTCGCCGGGGCACATCCAGGTCTTGATAGCCCTGACCCGAGGGCCGAGGTCCGTAGGGCAACTCGCCGAAGAGTTGGGAGTCTCGCCGCCTGCGGCGACGCAGCTCGTTGACAAGCTGGCCGAGCATGGGATGGTAGACCGCCACAACGATCCCGAAGACCGGCGGGTCGTTCTCGTCGACTACGTGGCGGGCATGCACGAGGTGGCCGGGCGAATCGTGGAGGACCGTCGTTGCCCGCTGCGTGACGCCATAAGCATGATGACGGACAGTGAGGCTCTGGCGTTCGTCAAGGGCTTGAGGCTGTTGGCCAAGAGCTTCGGCGCCCCTGCGAGGGAGGGGATCTGATGCAGAGGATCGTCCGTTGGTGTTTGAAGAACAAGTCCGTCGTAATCCTGGCGACGATCTTGCTCATCGGGAGCGGGGTCTATGCGACGACGCGCCTCAACCAGGAGCTATTGCCCGACATCTCCTTCCCGATCATAACCATCTCGACCCCCGTGGCCGGCGCCGGACCGGATCTGGTCGACGAGCAGGTAACACAGCCCGTCGAGGACGCCATAAACGGGGTGCAGGGGATAGAGGCGGTCCGGTCCACCTCCTCGCAGGGGTTCTCCGTCGTGGTCGTCGAGTTCGACCTCGACGCCGACACCGAGGAGGCTGAATCCGACCTCCAGGCTGCACTCGACGGCATACAGCTTCCTTCGCAGGCAGGAGATCCCGAGGTCAAGAGCCAGTCGGCTTCGCAGTTCCCCATCCTGTCGCTCTCGCTGGCCGCAGGGGACCAGGATCTCGCCGACCTCACAAGCTACGCCGAGGACGAGGTCGTCCCCTCCATCGAGGAGGTCGAAGGCGTGGCGAGCGTAGACTTGATCGGGGGCGCCGAGAAACGTATCCGGGTGGATCTCGACCCCGACAAAGTAAAGGAGAAGGGCCTCTCGACCGACGCCGTGGTCGGCGCGCTGAGCGGGGCCGAGGTGGATGCCCCCGTGGGTAGCGTCACCGTAAACGGGCGCGAGACCCCCGTAAATACCAGCAGCGAGCTCGGAGGGATAAGCGCCCTCGAAGACCTTCCCGTCGGGGTGGAAGGCGGCGATGCGGGTGGGGCACCTCCCGCTGCGGCCGCAGATGTTCCTGCCGCCGTACCGAGTGCTGGCGCTCCGCCAGGTGGCGATCCAGCCGGCGCTCCGACCGGGGCTCCGACTGGCACGTCCGCCGCTCCGAGTGGGGCCCCGGCCGGAGCTACGGGTCCTCCCGCGGGTAGCGCCGCGGGTACGACGGGCTCCCCCGCTGTGGCGGCGGAGCCGGTGCTGCTCGGGGATGTGGCCGAGGTGCGCGAGGTGGGCTCGGGCCTATCTGGGATCTCTCGTACCAACGGGGAGCCTAGCCTGGGCCTCAACGTGATCAAGGAGACCGACGCCAACACCGTCGAGGTCGCCGAAGAGGTCGAGCGAGTACTCGATGACGTGCGCGACAGGATCGGGCCGGATCAGGTCGTGGTCGTGGCCAACTCGGCGACCGACGTCGAGGAGTCGGTGAACGGGCTCGTCGAGGAGGCGCTCATCGGGGCCGTGCTCGCGATACTGGTGATCTTCGCTTTCCTGCGTTCCATGCGCGCAACCCTGGTCACCGCGGTCTCTCTGCCTACCTCTGTGCTCGCCGCCCTCCTGTTCTCCTGGGCGGATAACCTGACGCTGAACATCATCACCCTCGCGGGCCTGACGATCGCCGTGGGCAGGGTGGTCGACGACGCGATCGTGGTGCTAGAGAACTCCTATCGCTACGTGCAGAGTGGCTACGAGCCGGAGGAGTCTGCCCTCAAGGGGACCACAGAGGTGGCCAGCGCCATCACCTCATCGACGCTGACCACGATCGCCGTCTTTCTACCTCTGGCCCTCGTCGGCGGGATAATCTCCAAGTTCTTCGTTCCGCTCTCGCTGACGGTCGCCCTCGCGCTGGTAGCCTCGTTGATCGTGGCCGTGACCATTGTCCCTGTGCTAGTCAGCCTCTTCCTCAGGCGCCGTACGGGAGACCGCACGCCACAAGGGGCGGACGAAGATTCGAGCGAGGACCCCGAGAACGGGAGCAGGCGGCGTTCCGGTGAGTCGGACGGGCTGCTCTTGGGGGTCTATACCCCGATGTTGCGCTGGAGTCTGCGGCACAGGCTGGCCGTGTTGCTGCTCGCGCTCCTTACTTTCACGGGGGGACTCGGGCTCGTGCGGTTTCTGCCCGTCACGTTCTTCCCGCCGAGCGAGGAGCGTCTGCTCGTTGCGGACGTGGAGTTGCCTGCTGGCACGGCCCTCGGGAAAACGAGCGAGAGGCTGCGCCCGTTCGAGGATTTCCTGCAACAGGACGCGGGCATAAAGAGTTACCAGGTCTCCATCGGCGGGGAGGACACCCAGGACCCCGAGTCTCCCGTCAGGCCAGGCAACAAAGCCCAGGCCTTTATCAACGTACAGGAGAGCGTGGACGTCAGGCGGACGCTGGACCGGGTGGACAGTGAGGGCGACGAGCTCTACGGGGAGAATTTCCAGGTCCAGATCCTCTCGAACGGCCCGCCACAGGGCGGGCTCGAGGCCGTCCTCACCGGCGGGTCCAAAGAAGAGCTCGCAAGGGCGGCGGACATCGTCTCCGACGAGTTCCGCAAGCTCGAAGACGTGAACAACGTGGAGAGCGACCTCTCTGGCGGCAACCCCGAGGTGGAGATCAGAGTAGACCCTGAGAAGGCCGCGAAAGCAGGGCTCTCGCCCGTAGTGGTCTCGGGCTCGCTCGGCTCACTCCTCGGCGACGGCACCGTGACGACGCTCGGGGACACGCCCGTGGTGGTCGGAGTACCCGAGGACTCCGTGGATTCGTTGGATGAGGTGCGAGGGTTGCCGGTGGGGAGCGACACTACCGTGGGAGACGTCGCCGAGGTGGGGGAGGTAGAGTCTCCGGCGGCGATCAGCCGCACCGAAGGGGAGCGTGCCGTCACGGTCACCGGTGGGATCACCTCCACAGACACCCAGACGGTCTCCACGGAGGCCCAGAGGGCTATCGCCGACCTCGATCTGCCGGCGAACGTTACGGTCCAGGTCGGCGGCGAGAACGAGGACATAGACGAAAGTTTCAGGAACCTCTTCCTCTCCATAATCGTGGCGCTCGTGCTCGTCTTCCTGTTGCTGGTCGTCTTCTTCGGCTCGCTACTCGTCCCGCTGGTGATACTGCTCGCCGTGCCCCTCACGACGGTCGGGGCCTTCGGCGCCCTCTACCTGACGAATACGGCCATCTCCGTGCCCTCGCTGCTCGGTATCCTGCTGCTCATCGGGATCGTGGTCTCCAACGCCATCCTGCTCGTCGACTTCGCCGTCAAAGCCCAAGACCGTTACGAAACCTCCGATGAGGCTATCCTGGCGGCCGGCCGGGCGCGCCTCAGGCCCATCTTGATGACGGCCTTCGCCACCATCTTCGCCTTGATGCCGCTCGCCCTCGGGCTCTCCGGCGGCGGCAACGGTCTGATCTCATCGAGCCTCGCCATAACGGTCGTCGGGGGCCTCGCGACCTCGACGTTCCTGACGCTGCTCGTCGTGCCGGTCGGCTATTCGCTGCTGCGCAGCGGACTGAGACGCAGAAAGAAGTTCTAGGGAGGATGTAGCGGCTGGCAGTGAGACCCGAGACCGGGCGCCGGACTTCGACCTCCTTGGATTCTATGTAGTGTTTTGAACGACAGTTTCGTCTTGGGCGGAGGGGCAGAATATCTGTACCCGAAGAGGAGGACGGCCATCAGAGAGGGCAGATACCGGACCCCCGACAGACAGCAGCAGATCAGGATGCGCGAGGTCCTCAAGGACAGGTTCGAGAGCATCCCCGTCCAGGTCCCGAGGAGCGAGATCGAAGCCCTGGGCGTCGAGATCGGGCTCGAAGACCCGACGGAAGCAGCCAGGATCTTCGACCGGCTCAAGGGCGTCTCCTGGAGGGGCGACTACGTGAGGACCGAGGAAGGCTGGGTCGCCGCCTGGGTCATGGAGATCCGCTGAATTCCTAGGAAACCTGCTGACACGCGAGGGTCGAAGACCCGAAGCGTGCTGACAAGGCGCGAAGCGCCGTGCTGAAGTGCTAATCTGTGGCGAGCCGCGCTGTGCCTGCCCTCCCTCCGCGCACCTCGACTCGGACGGGTCCCTCGCCCCGCACGACCCAGACAGCCCGGCCGGCGTAGTCCGAGGGCAGTCCCCCGAAGAAGGCCGGGCTCTTCCACCTGTTGCCGGCGAGCGCCGAGCGCCCGGCGAGGTGTCCCAGCTCGACCTCCCGCTCTCCCGATACCAGGCTCGCGTCCGTCGGCAACTCTACCTCGGCTTCGACGGGCTTGGCGAGCTTTTTGTCGGCGGCCACCCTGGTTACGTTCGTCGGCAGGTACCCCGCGTTCTCGACTATGAGCTCGACACGACGGAGCCCCTGGGAGAGCTGCTCTGTCTTCAGGCGGGTCTGCAGGCGCGGGGCCGTGGCCGCATGGGAGAGGGCGAAACGGGCCAGCTTCTCGCATTCCGCACGGAGGAATCTGGGCGGCGGATTTTGGGTGGTGAACTTGGTCTTCCAGCCACCCAACTCCACGCTTCCGAGTTGGGGGTGGTCGAAGGGCCTCCAGGGGACGAAGCCATCACCTCCGAGCTCCCTGTCGTTCCAGGCGAGCATCTTCAGCGACGCCTCTTCGGGCGGGTCGCGGAAGAACTCGATAAAGTCCTCCACCTCCACGCCGGCGGCCTGCGCCATGGACCAGAACTCGACGGTGAAAGCGAAGACACCGTAGGAATCGTAAGCCCAATCGTCGAAGGCGCCGGTTATGGTCTTCTTGGGCTCGTAGCGGAAGTCGTGGTAGACGGAGATGTTCGGGTAGCCGGTGATCCGGGTGCCCCGCTCGCCAAGCGCCTTGAAGACGGCGAGGTCGTGCTCGGGCATCTCGTCGTCGGGCCTGTCGGAGTAGGGCCTGAGGATGGCGCCGCAGAACGTGTGGTAGGTGTGCGCCCCGAAGACGTTCTTGTGGTCGAGCAGGAAATCCACCTGCGCCCTCGACTCCGGCTCGGAGAGCGGGTATGGTCCCGCCCCCAACTGCTCGTTCTCGGCCTGCCAGCGGTAAGGGTACTGGCGGTTCATGTCCAGGCCGTAGAGGGGGCGTGCGATCTTCCTCGCAAAGCCGTCGTAGTCTTTGAAGGTCCCCTCCCTGTAGAGCCTGTAGTAGGTGGCCTCGGGGTCGGCCTCGTCGGGGGTCCTTGGGACCATGAGCCTGGGGTCCTTGTCGGAGGCGCGCCACTCGCCGTTCTCGTCCTCGACGCGCATCTGGAGGATGTCGCCGTCGCCGTCGACGTCCTCGGGGTGGAGGCCGGGCTCCTCTTCGGGCTCGGGCCAGGGTCTCGGGGTCGCCCGCAGGGTGTGGGCCGTCGTCAAGTAGCGCTCGGCGCCGTCAGGGGAGAGCCGGGGGAGCACGTAGAAGGCCTGCTCGTCCAGGAGGCGGGTCGGGAGGTCTTCGGCGCCGTACTTTTCGAGGAGGTATTCGATCAGATAGAGCGCCGCCATCGAGCCCGTAACCTCGCCGGCGTGGGTGTTGCCGTCGACCCAGAAGGCGGGCTTCGTCTCGGCGGGTCCTGTCTCCGCGTTAGTAAGCTCAGCGAGCCAGATCTCACGCCCCTCATAGCTCTTTCCTATGGACTCGACCTTACAGAACCCGGGGTGTTCGTCCGCGAGTGCGTGCAGGGCCCGTGTGAGCCCCCCGTAGCGCAGGTAAGCGTCGAAGTTCGTCTTCATATCCTACTCCCCCTCCATGTGCCAAAACCCCCACGAGGGTCTTCTTCGACGAGCCACTAGATGTGGCGCGCACGTTTGACATGCTCCAGCATGTTGGGTAACGTCAGAGTCGCCCTCTGGTAGTGTACCTGGAGCGTCTTCGGGCATATATACTTATTGCGTTCCGGGGTCCCCGTACAGTCGAAGGTGGTAAGAGGCTGGAAACGCCGGTTGGAACCGTCCTCGCAGGACGTTACAGGGTGGAGAGCACGCTCGGTTCCGGTGGGATGGCGGTCGTCTACAGGGCCGAAGACGACATCCTCGGTCGTGCCGTCGCGCTGAAAACCCTCCATCACCACTATGCCGAGATGCCCACTTTCAGGCGTCGCTTCAGGCAGGAGGCCCGCGCGATGGCCTCCCTGGATCACGAGAACATAGTCAAGGTATACGACATCTCCCAGGATGGCGAGGTGCCCTTCATCGTCGTCGAGTGTATCTCGGGCAGAGATCTCGGGGACCTCCTCGGTGATCGTCGCAGCCGCAGCGGGCGCCTCAATGAGCAGTCCGTGAGGAGAATGGCGGTCCAGCTTCTGCACGCGCTCTCCTATGCCCACGGGCGGGGCATCATACACAGGGACATCAAACCTTCCAATATCCTCCTCACGTCGGAGGGAACCGTCAAGGTCGCCGATTTCGGCATCGCCCGCATCGTCGAGGAGGACGACGCTGGCGATGCCGGTGAGATCGTCGGCAGCGCCCGCTACATGTCCCCCGAGCAGCTTAGGGGCGAGCATGCGACACCGAGGAGCGACGTCTACTCGGTGGGTGTCCTCCTCTACCACTGTCTGACGGGAAGGCCGCCGTTCTCGGGCGACGTCAAGAGCCTAGCCAGGCAGCACATACACAAAGACCCGACCCCGCCGCGTAGGCTGAACAAGAGGATCACGCCAGAGATGGAGGCGGTGATCATGAAGTCCCTCTCCAAAAAGCCCAGGGACCGATACTTCTCGGCCGACGCGATGCTCGACGCCATAGAGATAGGATCATCGCCCAGGCCGGCGGGGAGGGCAGCTTCGCCCCGACCGGCGCGCCACGAGGCTCGTGGCGGCGCGCTGGTCGTAGCCTCTTTGGTGATTCTGCTGCTCCTCCTCGGCGGCGGAGGGGCGCTGGCCTCGGGGCTCGTCGGCCTACCGCAGGGTGGCAGCGTGGCTGACACCTTGAGCCGGATGAATCCTGTGGAGACGGAACCCCCGGCGCCACCCCGAGGCGCGAAGGGGGAGGGTACCGCAGGCGATACGGTAGATGGGCCCTCGGGCCGGTCCAGTAGCCGGAACGTCGCCTCCGTGACGGAGGCAGATTCCTCCCAGGCGAGGACGCCGGCAAGGCCGAAGATGGTCCCCGTCCCGAACGTAACGGCCTACTACGACTACTACGCTGAGGATGTCCTCCTCAACAGAGGCTTCGACGTGAGGTTCGTCTACGACTACCAGGACGGTTTCGCACCGCGCGGCGTGACGTGGGCCACCGACCCGGCCGCGGGGACGCTTGCCCCACGAGGCTCCGCGGTAACCGTCTACGCAACGCCCAAGGACCTCCCGCTGCCCAGGCGGCTCCGCTAGAGCGGTTTTCGGAAAGGTGCCAGCCTTTCCGAAAACCTTAGGGAGTGGGGAGGCGCTCGCCTTCAGCTCGCTTGGGGAGTAGGGAATAGTACTTCTTCTCCCTACTCCCGCTCAACAGAGGATCGGTCTCTTTGCAAATTGCCATAAAGAAGTCCGCGCTCTTAGATTCTTTCCGTAACGTAGGCCTTGCGTCTGAGTGCGACGGTAAGGTAGAGGAGGAAGAGGGCGACGGGTAGCGAGCCTTCGTCGCCGGCGTCGAAGACGGCCTCGTATATTCGGTTCGTGAGGCCTCCGGTGATGCGTACCGTCGCTCTCTTCCCAGCGGGTCCTGCCTCGGCCTTGTTGCGCAGGAGGGACAGCCGTCCTCTGTAGAGGCGGTCCAGGCACTCTATCTCGGGCGCATTCCAGGCTCCTAGAGGTTCTGCCGCGAGAATCTCTACGCCGTCCGTGAGCATCGTGTAGCAGGAGGGGGCGGAGCGTTCGATCCGCGCCTCCAGGTCCCCGGCCCCGAGTTCGGCTCCCTCGGCCCCGTGAATCTCCATGCGTCCGATCTCCTCGCCCTCCTTGCCGAGGATTGCGAAACCAGGGGCGAGGAGTCCGCGCGCAAGGGCCGCGAAGGAGCCTTCGAGGGTCTCCCCGAGCCTCCTCCAGGGCGTGGAGGCTTCGTGCATGGGGCACATGATACCCTTCCATACGCCGGGAAAGCGGTGGAGTTTCCGGATGGAAGACGGTAAATTACGCGAAAGACGGAAGAGAGCTAGATGGAGCTTAGGAACAAAGAAGAGCTCAGGAGCGAGATCCTTCAGTCCTGGTTGCAGAGCGCGTGGGTCTATCCCTTCCAGGGACCGGACGAGCGCACCTACCTGCGCCTGACGCCGGGCGGGCGGCTCAAGATGCGTCGCAGGATCGGGGAGCTGGAGAGAGTCCTTGGCGTCGAGGGCGCGGAGCTTGCCAGGCAGGAGCAGGCGGGTACCCTCCCCGCCGAGCGCGACGGGCTCGAGCTCGCGATGATGGTCCAGGCGTACGACACCGAGCGGCGCTTGATCCGGAGCCAGGGCGCCATCCTCGGGACCCCCGCGGTGACGCTGGAGGAACAGGGGGAAGAGGCCCCTCCGGACGCGACTCCTTGATCCGGTAGTCCGGTCTCGCAAACATCGGTAAAGAGTTGGCGTACTCACCCTTGCCGTGTTAGGCTTTCCGGGCGGCGCTCGTTCGGGCCGGGATGGGGTGTCCAGGACGGGATGTCGCCAGCCAAGAGGGTGAGGGGGAACCTCTCCAGAAATCTGTCATTCGGGCGCATGGAAGGCCGCTCGTGGAGGGTGGATAGTTGAGTCTCAAGAACCGAAGAAGGCGGGACAGGCGCGGGAGAAACGAACACGAGAGAGCCTCTCAGGGCCGTTTCTCGTCCAGCTTGAATCCTTTCGACTCGGGCAAGCAAAGTAGCCGGCGACGGGGGATAGTGGGACCCGTATTCATTATCTGCGCCGTAGTCGCCGTACTGGTGGCTGCGGACTTCTGGCTGAACTCGGGCAAGATACACCGCGGCGTGGAGGTCGGCAGCGTCTCTTTGGGCGGCAAGACGCCTGCCGAGGCGCGCCAGAGCGTCAGGGACCAGGCCATGGGTCCGCTCAAGGAGTTCGACTTCGACGGCCCCGCGCACTTCACCCGCAAGGCCGGCGAGATGGGTGTTAGCTTCAACATAGACGAGACCGTGGATAAAGCCTACGCCGTCGGTAGGGAAGGGAACATACTCGAGCGGCTCTCCGAGCGTCTGCGCGCCTCCTTTGGCGGGGCGACGATAGCTCCCGACATCGACTACAGGGCTGCGAAAGCGCGGGGCGAGGTGCGCGAGATCGCCTCCCAGGTAAACCATCCCCCAACGGAGGCCAACGCGAAGATCTACGGCTCGGAGGTGGAGGTCACGGAGTCTCGCAACGGCTACGAGTTGGACCTCGCGGCCACCATGGCGAGCGTGGACGGCGCCATCGACGACATGAGCGGGAGGACCCGCCTCAGGGGGGATGTGCTCGACCCCGGGGTCACGACGGCTGAGGCAGAGGCGGCGGCGAAGAAGGCCAGGGGAGCCCTCTCCGAGCAGCTAGTGCTCAAAGCCGAGGGGAAGAGTTGGACACTCTCACCGGCGGATCTGGGGTCGGTTCTCGAGGTCACCGCGCAGGACGGTAAGATCGATGTAAGCCTCAACCGCGGCCTTCTGGACGGCCGGCTCACCAACGTCTACAACGACCTTACGGTCAAGCCCGTCGAGGCCAGCTACGACTTCGACGCGAACGGCGACATCTTCGTCAAGCCCAGCCACGAAGGGCGGAGCGTCGAAGGCGAGAAGCTGATCGACTCCATACAGGGCGGCCTCTTCGAAGGCAAGCGCGAGTACGAGGTGCCCGTTACGGTGGCCAAACCGCAATTCACCACGACCGCGCTCGAGGCCAAGAAGCCGACCGAACTGCAGGGCAGCTACAGGACCAACTACACGGCGACCACAGACCAGGGACAGACGCGGGTGGAGAACCTCAAGATCGCTTCTGAGGCCGTAAGCGGTACGTTCGTGGCGCCGGGTCAGACGTTCTCGATGCTGGAGCATGTCGCCAACCTCGACTACTACCAGACACACGTAATCGTGGACGGCGCGGAGACCGTGGACGAGGGAGGCGGTCTCTGCCAGGTCACCTCGACGCTCTACAATGCGGCCCTCTACGCCGGTATGGAGATAACGGAGCGCACCGCCCACTACTCGCAGTTGCCTTACATCAGGCCGGGAATGGACGCAACGGTCTGGTACGGTGGTCCTGGAACGGCGGACGACCTGGACATGAAGTTCAAGAACACCACCGACGGCTACGTGCTCGTGCAGGAGTACGTCTCGAACGACGGCTACATCTACGCCAACGTATACGGCGTACCCGACAAAGTCGAGGTGGAGATGTCCTCCGAGCCCATCTACAGGGCTGAGGATGCCTCCAAGTGGGTCGCGTACTACGAGAGGACGAGGAACGGCAAGGTCGTCTACAGCGATCAATGGGAGACCGCCTACGGCGCCCTGATAGACGACGAAGGCAAGAAGATCCCGACTCCCCAGGTGCCCATTGCAGAGGTGGACGGAACCTACCTCGGGCCCGCGTTTTAGAGCACTAGCCTGGTACGCCGGACTCCGAGAGCGCCCTCTGGCCGCTCAAGACGTCCTCGGGCCTGCCGCCGGGACGCAGGAGGTGAGACCCTCCCCGCCACAGCAGCACTTCGGCCGGCGCGGGATGGCTTAGGAAGCCCAGGTTGGAAGCCGAGTAGCCGTAGGCACCGCTGTAGAAGACGCCGATCAGGTCCCCCTCCTCGGGGGCGGCCAGGGTGATGTTGTTGCCGAACATGTCCAGCGGCGTGCAGCAGGGGCCGGCTACGGCGATGCCTTCCTCGGGCACCTCGCTCATGCGGGTGAGGTTGAGGAGCGGATAGGCCTTCCTGAACACCTGGCCCATGTTCCCCGTCGCCGTTAGGTGATGGTTCATGCCGCCGTCCGTGACGGCGAAGGTCTTGCCCCTCGTCTCCTTCACGTCGACGACCCTGGTGACGTAGACGCCGGCGTCTGCGACCAGGTAGCGCCCCAACTCGAAGAGGTAGCGGCATCCTCGGAGGCGCGGATCCTGACGGTAGGAGGAGAGTAGGGCGCGGAAGCCGTCGGCGAAGCCGTCGAGGTCGAACTCACTCAACTTCTCGAAGTAGGGGACCCCGAAGCCGCCGCCGAAGTCGATCATCTCCAGCGGCCGGCCGGCCAGGTCTGCGGCCTGAAGCGAGATCTCCAGAATATTGCGGCAGTGCTCCAGGAGGGGCCCCACTTCGAAGACCTGCGTCGCCGTGTAGACGTGGACGCCGCGCAGGACGAGTTCGTCTCTAGCTAGCGTCTTCCGTACCGCCTCGCCGAGTTCCGCCTGGTCCATGCCGAACTGTCCGACCGTACCGCCCATGCGCATCCCCGAGCCCATAAGCTGGGCTTCGGGGTTGATCCTGAGTCCCACACCGATGCTCTTGCCCGCCTCTCGGGCCATGCGGGCGAGGCGGTCGATCTCGTGCACGGACTCGACGTTGACGGCGAAGATTCCCTCCGTGACGGCGCGCCTGAGCTCGTCGTCGGTCTTGCCCGGACCCGCGAAGACGATGTCCTGGGGCTCGAACCCTGCGGCCAGGGCCACCGCGAGTTCACCCGAGGAGGCGACCTCGGCCCCGGCCTCCCTTTCGGAGGCTATGAGCTGGCACACTCCGAGGCTCGGATTGGCCTTTACCGAGTAGGAGACCTCCGTCCCCAGGGCCTCCCTGACGCGGCTGACCCTCTCCGAGATCATCTCCCCGTGGTAGAGGTAGAAGGGTGTACCGAACTCCTGGGCCAGCCCGGAGATGGGAGTGCCTGCGGGGGCGAACTCGCCCCCGCTCTCCCCGCCAAAGCGCCCGGCCAGGTCTTGGGCCTTATCCGTTTGCGTAAGCACTGCTTATCCCCTTGCGGTCGATCTTGCCTGAACCCGTCTTGGGCAGCTCGTCCCTGACGAGTATCTCCTTGGGTATCATGTAGGGAGGCCCGTTGTTTATGGCGTACTCCCTTATTCTGTCCACGGCCCCCTCCTCGGCGCCGTTTCTCAGGGAGATCGCGGCGATCACATCCTGCCCGACGGCAGGGTTCTCCACCCCGAAGGCGCAAGCCTCGTGCACGAGCCCGGAACTCAGGAGGAGGTTCTCGACCTCCTCAGGACTCAGGCGGTAGCCCTGGTTCTTTATCATGGCGTCTTCGCGCCCCAGGAAGTACAGGTACCCTTCCGCATCGCGCTCAACGGTGTCGCCCGAGTAGACGACCCGCTCGACGTCCAGTAGCTCCGGCGGGGCCAGAGGGTTCGGGCGGTAGGCCCTCCTTGTCGCCTCCTCGTTGCCCCAGTAGCCCATCGCCACGGTGGGCCCCCGGTGGACGAGCTCGCCCGGCTCACCCGGCGCCGCCTCTTTGCCATCTTTGGTTATCACCATGATCTCGGTGTTCGGTATCGCCTTACCGATGCAGTTGCCCTGCTCGGGCGATGAACGGTGGAGCTCCTCCGGCGCGAGGTACGTCGAGCGGAACGCTTCCGTCAGCCCGTACATGAGGAAGATCCTGGTCCCCGCGGGCTCCAGCAGATCCCGGAGCTCGTCGAGGTTGGCCTGGGGTATCCGACCTCCCGTATTGGCGAGGTAGCGCAGGTGGGAGAGCGGCTTCTCCCTGATGGACCTGGCGCCCCGGATCAGGAGCGCCCACAGGGGCGGCACGCCCGTTACGCCAGTGATCTCATGCCGGCGCAAGGCCTTCAGCAGATCCCCTGGCAACCTGGAACGGAGCAGGTACAGGGTCGCGCCGGCCCTCAGGGAGGTCGTGAACTGGCTCATCCCGGCGTCGAAGTTCAAAGGGAGCGCCGAGAGTATCCGGTCTTCCGGCGTGTTCTTCAGGTACATCGAGACAATCTGGGCCCCCGCGACCACGTTGCGCTGGCTCGTCGAGACGCCCTTCGGCATCCCCGTGGATCCCGAGGTGTAGAGGATGGTCCCCAGGTCGGACTCGGTGACGTTCCTGTCCTCCGTGAGGCCTTCGCCCTCTAAGACTTCCGCCACGTCCTGATACGTACGGGCGGCCGCTCCTTCCGGCCTCGCGCCCCTGTAGAAGGCGGTCTGGACCGTCTTCGGCTGGAGTTCCTCGAGCTTCGGGGTGTCCCCGATCATGACCCTTATGTCACAGTCGCCGGCGAGGTACTCGACCTGGGGCGCCTTGAACAGGGGGTTCACGTTGACGTAGGCGGCGCCTATGCGCGAGGCGGCGAGCATCGCCACGATGGCCTCCCAGGACTTCTCCAGGTAGACGCCGACCCTGTCGCCCCTCCCTACGCCCGCTTCGGCGAGCGCGGCGCCGAGGGAACCGCTTTGGCGTTCCAGGTCTTCGTAGGTGTACTTTGTATCGCCGTCCACGACCGCTGCTTTCTGTGGGTCGCGCGCCACGGAGTTGTAGAGCAGATCGTGGAGCGTGAATTCCGGACGGGATCTCACGCCGCTTTGCTCTCCACGAGTTTGGCGATGGCCTCGACGGACCCGAAGTTCTCTTCGTCGAACTCCTCGTCCTCCACGACGATACCGAAAGTGTCCTCGAGGAACACGACGAGCTCGACGGTCTGCAGCGACGTCATTACGCCGTTGTCTATGAGCGGCTCGTCGTTCGGGACGTCGCGCCCGCCGGTCACGTTCTCCTGGAGCCATCCGCGTATGGCGGCCCTCGCATCTCCGTTGCTAGAAACCATGTATCAGCCTCCTTATCTGAGCCAGAAGCCTGCTTCGCCGTCGCCGAAAGACAGCGACCAGTTGACGAGGTCGCCCGTCGTCTCGCGCAGGTTGGTGTCCGTGAACTTGACCAGCAGCTTGTGGCGTCTTCCCCTGCGGGAGAAGAAGCCCAGACGCAGCAAATCGGCGGACCTCGGCGAAGAAGGCGACTCTACGAACCTGTACCTTATTATCTGGACGCCCATCCGCCTGAAGGAACGTACCGACTCGCGCAGCAGGGCCAACACGACGTCCTGACGCCCGGGAAGCGCCGTCAGGTCGAGTATGTAACCGTCCTGGCCATGATAGGCGGCTTTGAGCACGGCGTAGCCGAGCAACCTCCCACCAGATCTCACCCCGAGCACGGTCACGGGGGACTGGGGGGAACCGGGACCATAACGCCAGCGCAAGAACGCGGCATCCTTCTCGGCCGTGCAGGGCACTACCGCCGCGACCCTCTCGAACAGGTCGTCGAAGGAATCGTCGAACCCGTCGAGCACCTCGGCTTCGAGGTCGCGAGCGAGGCCGTTGCCCAGTGCCTCGTCAACGGCCTGCAGGCCCCCGTTCAGCAGTCCCTGCAGCGGCCGGGGGATCGGCGCGCGCGGGCGCGGGGCAGGCGGCGCGACGTGCTCCTCCACCTCGTTAGGTTCGGCGCCGGGCCTGTCGGTGAACCCTCGGGCCGGCGCGAACTGCTCGGGAAGCTTGAGGAGCCTCCTCAAGGGCGCAGGGACGGAGGGCATGGGTAGCCGCGAGACGTTCATCAGCTTCGCCGCGTACTGCAGGTCGCCGACCACCCCGGCCCCCAGGCGCGTCTCGATGCCGATCACCGCGGGTACCATGTCGCAGACCACGCAATTCTCTGCCTGGCGGAAAAAAGAGCGCATCAGCATGATGGCCTGGAAACCGTGCTGGGGAAGCACCATGTAGTCTCCCGGCGTGTGGGCGACGACCCGCCGGCCGTCGATCCTGTAGAACTGCGGGAACGCCGTCAAGTGGCCGACGACTTCTCCCTCTTGCGTCACAGAGACCCAACGGTACAACTCTCCTGCCAGAGGATGATCCTCGTACCAACGGTAGAGGGCAGAGTAGTAATCCACCTCGTGAACCTCGGGGAAATCCGGGAAAGCGAGGATGCGCAACTGCCCGATCTTGTCTTCCAGCCCCGGTCCCTCGACCGGCTCCACCGCCGTCTTCATCGGCCGTACCCCGATCCGGCGCTCCTCAGAAAGGGACGCCGGCAAGCCGATCTTCCCGGCAAACGTGCTCCATGGCTTGCTCTCTTTCCTTCTGATCGGTGACGCAAGGGCCCTTCCACTCTGTAGGGTTTCACGGTGCAGATCCAAAGGGCAAAGTGTAATGGAGCCGTTCGCAAAAACCAAGCCACGCACCTCGTGGCCGGGTATCTCTCGTGAACAGGAGCGGCCCTCTGTGGTAGTGTTCCGATCGAGCAGGAGTGATTTCACGGCATTCACTCCAGGGAGGTTGAAGCCTCGAACAATATCCCAGATAATTGGCGCCTGTGTGCCACCGCGACCCCGGTGGCGCTAATTGGTATCGCAGGAGGGGCGGCTGCTTGAAAGAGATGAGCAAGACGGGTGGACCGGGCACCACCCGGCGGCACAACGACGATGCGCCACGGGCGGTGAAGCTCAAGCGCAGGAAGACGACCTTCGCGCGCAGGCGCAAGACTGCGGGCGTAGCCCTGATCGCGTGTATCCTGCTGATCGGGACCCTCACCGTCTACTCCCTGATCGGGGGAGAGGACGAGATCAGCCGCGGCGTCAGCATCGGCACCGTCGACGTTGGCGGGATGACCAGAGACGAGGCCCGCGAGGCCGTGCAGGATGACGCCTCGACTACCTTCGAGCAGATCTCATTCGGCACCTCTAAAGAGGTGTTCTCCGCGAGGGGTGAAGAGTTCGGCATAAAGGTGGACGCTGCCTCTGCGGTCGACGAAGCCTACTCCGTCGGACGAAGGGGGAACGTGTTCCAGCACCTCTCCGACGCCTCACGCTCGTATCTTGGAGGGGTGAGGGTAGACCTCGACGCCGGGTACGACGAAAACAGGGCCAGGAGCATTCTGGAAGAGCGGGCCGGCGAGTTCGACGAGGAGCCCCGAGACGCCTCCTTCCGCGTCACCGAAAGCGGCAAGGTAGAGGTCGAGGAGGCCGAAAACGGTCGCGTCATGGATCAGGAGGAGACCCTGGCGAACCTCGAAGGGGCGCTGAAGAACATGAGCGGTCGGGTGGCAATCGCCGAAGGGCCCCCTCCGGAGCCGGAGGTCTCCACGGCCGAGGTCCAGAGTCACAGGCCGAAGGAGGTTATCGGGGAGTACCAGACCGACTTCCTGTGGGACTCGAACCCGAACCGCAAGTACAACATGAAGCTGGCCGCCAAATCCGTGAACAACACCGTCCTGGAACCCGGCGAGGTGTTCTCGTTCAACGACATGACCAGGTCACTCGACTACGAGGAGGCGAAGACCTTCTCCAACGGCGGCGTCGGCATCGCGAACGGTGGTGGGCTCTGCCAGGTATCATCGACGCTGTACATGGCGGCCAACTACGCCGGGCTCCAGATCTTGGAGCGTCACCCGCACTACGCCGTGCTCCCCTACATAAAGCCCGGCTTCGACGCGACGGTATGGTTCGGGGAGAACGGCTGGGGCGCCCTGGATATGCGGTTCGAGAACAACACCGACGGCTACATAGTCATCCGCGAGTGGGTCGACGAAAAGGGCTTGCTCAACGCCCAGATCCTCGGCCGGCCCACGGGCAAGAAGGTCGAGATGAGCACGAAGAAGATCTACGAGGATCCCGTCAAAGGGATCAAGTGGACCACCTACAAGAAGGTGACCGAAGACGGCGAAGTGATCCGCGACGGCTTCCTCTACACGTACCGCTACAGCTTCAACCCTCCACCCCCGGAGAACGCGCCGCACTACAAGACCACAACCCCCAGGGTCGCAGGGTGGTCCGACCCGACGAACACCACCGGTTGGGCAAGCCCCCACTAGCGCGCCTTGAGTCTGCTTCCACACCGTAAGCCCTGGTACAAGCGTCGCCGCCGCAGGCTCCCGGCCGGCATTCTGGTGGCCCTGGTGCTCCTGGCCGGGGCCGCATACGTCGTAACCAGTACTCGGGATGGGACGGCCGACCTCTCCGGCCCTTCCGAAAGGGACACCCCTTCCCAGACCCGCGAGGAGGCGAAATCCGAGGAGGCCCCCGCGAAGGGGTCGGATAAGGGGAAGCCTGAGGATCCCGCGCCGGAACCCGAGCAGGACACGCCCGAGGCCGCGGCTTACGTCGCCCTCGCCCCCGAGTTACCGGGGACGACACCCCAGAGCATAAAGGCCGTGTACCGGAGCAAGATAGACGAGTCGTGGGCCTCAGTACGCGTCCAGCCCGAGGACGAAGGGAAGCCTTTCGTCGTCTTTACCCAAAAGGACGGCGAGTCGTGGAGGGCCGAAAAGTCCGTGCGCGCCGACGAGCCGAACTACGCGAAGAACGACGTGGTTCCGCTCTCCGGCGTGCCGAAGGATCTCATCGAGTACCTCTACGCCGAGAACGTGTTCGCGGCCAAAGTCCCCGAGCCGAAAGTCGAGAAGCTGAACCTTGAAGACCTGCCTGACGCGGGACCTGCGCAGTTCTCGTCCACGGAAACGGTCATGGATGATGTACCCGAGTCCGACCGCGAGCGTGTGCAGGAGGTTCTCGAAGGGGCGAGGCGGGAGATCGAGGACTACAGCGGTGTTGCAGGTCTCTACGTGTGGGACCTCGAAGAGGACTCGGGCTATGGGATAAGGCCCGACGAGCCGTTCTTCGCGGCCTCCACCATAAAGATACCCATCATGGTGGCCGTCTACCGCAAGGTGGATGAGGATGAGCTCGAGTTCTCGCAGGAGGTCGAGATCCAGGAGGAAGACTGGGCCGCCGGGGCGGGATGGCTGCAGTGGGAGAAAGCGGGGACCAGGCAGACCGTGGGAGACCTGCTGGTCTTGATGATGACCCAGTCAGACAACGTCGCCTCCAACGCCCTCGTGCGCACCGTGGGGGGGGCCGACCACGTCAACGAGGTCGCCCGTTCAATGGGGGCCGAGGATACGGTGCTCTCCCAGAAGGTCAGTAGTGAGAGGGGCGTCGTTCCTGCCCTCGACAACAGGAGCACGCCCCGCGACATGGCTACCATGATGCAACAGATAGCCGGAGGCAAGGCCGCGAGCGAGAAGAGCTGCGGGTACATGATCGACCTCATGCATGAGAACAAGCTCGACTGGTGGCTCGACGAAGGCCTGCCCCCAGGCGTGGATGCGGCGAACAAGGCAGGCTGGCTCTACACGGTCTACGACGAGGTAGGCATCGTCGAGGAAGACGGCCGCCACTACGCCATAGCGATTCTCAGCAAGCACGGCGCGGCCGACGTGTACCAGGGGCAGGACCTGATCAAGAACCTTTCGGGCGCCGTCTGGGAGTCCCAGGAAGGCTCCTAACCCACTCTCTTCCCCGCGGAACGCCGCCGCAGTAGGGTGAAGGCGGACTCTAGCTCCTCCGCCCTCAGAAGGTACGCCACCCCCGTGTAGACGGCCAGCGAGGCGCCGCCCACCGTAACGAGGACGAAAAGGCGCCCTGTGAAGTCCGAACCGGTCCCGAGGAGTAAGGTCCCCGCACCGGCGACGGCGTACATGACCGTCCCTGCCGCGAGGATCTTGAGCAGAGAGCGAACGAGGCGCCGGCCCTCTATCCGGCCTATCTCCCGCCGAGTCGCCACGAGGCCCAGGGCGGCGAGCACGGCGTAGGCGATAGAGAGGGCGAGCACCACGCCCGTCACGCCCCAGACGCGGGAGAGGCCGTAGGCGAGGCCCGCGTAGAGCACGAAGATGGCGACGTTCAACAGGGCCGGGGTCTTTGTGTTCTGCCGCGAGTAGAAGGCCCGCACGAGGAAGAAGTACACCGAATAGCCGAGCAGTCCCGCTGCGTAGACCACGAGCAACCCGGAGACCGTCAAGGTATCTGCTGCATCGAAACTTCCGCGCTCGTAGAGCAACCCGACGATGGGCTCGGAGAGCGAGATCATGCCCACCGCCGACGGTACGACCACGAAGATCATCGTCCTCAGCCCGAAGGAGAACGTCTCGCGGTAACCGTCGGCGTCCCTGCGGGAGTGATCCTCGGAGAGCTCTGGCATGAGCGCGGTGGCGATGGCGACAACGAAGACGCCGTAGGGTAGCGAGAAGATAGTGAAGGCGTAGTTGAGTTCGGAGAGGGCCTCGAACCCCGTGGCCAGGTAGGCGCCGAAGAGCTGGAAGCCTACGGAGGCGGCCACCAGTACGACCATCGGCCCTGCGAGCCTGGCCGTGGGGAGCAGAGCGGGGTGGCCAAGCTGCGGGCGTGGCCTGTATCCGAGGCTCAGCATCGTCGGCACCAGCGCCAGGGCCATGACCGCGAGCCCCGCCGTGACACCTACCGCGAGCACGTAGAAGGCTAGGGTCTGGTCGGTGTCGACGAGCAGGGCGTAGGCGACGAACGAGGCTATGACCATCAGGTTGTTCAGCACGGGGGCGAAGGTGGGCAGGAAGAAGCGCCTGTGGGCCTGTAAGACGCCCGTGCCGATGGTGCTTATGCCGTAGAAGAGCATCTGCAAACTGAAGACCCGGAAGAACAGCACCGCGAGATCCAGCGTCCTCCCGGCCTCGGCGGGGGAGAGCCCCGATTGCCAGTCCGTGACGAGCAACACCAGCGGCCTGGCGAACACGATGCCCGCGACCGAGAGTATTAGCATTAGCGGCAGCACCAGGGTGAAGAGGGCGTTCGTCAGCCGCCTGGCGTCTTCCTCTCCCACCCTAGTAATGCGGTCTACCAGGACGGGGATGAAGATCGAATACAGTATTCCGCCCATGAAAAGCTCGTAGATCAGGCCCGGCAGAAGGATGGCGGCAGTAAAGGCATCGGCCACGTACCCGGCGCCGAGGGCCGCGGCCTGGGCCATCCACCTCGCGTACCCCGTCGCCCTGGAGAGAACCGTCGCCACGGAGATGGAGAGAACGGACCTCAGGATGGAGGCCATTAGAGCACGCCTGCTTCGCAGGCTTTCAGCACGCTCAGGCTGACGAGCTGAGGCGAAGCGTGCTGAGAGCGCAGCTCTCTACGGTATGTCCTCGGGAGGCATCCCGATCCACTTCTTGTAGAGCTTCTCATAGGTGCCGTCGTCCTTGATCTCGGCCAGGGCCTTGTTGACGGGATCGACGAGCGGACTGTCTTTGGGGAACGCGATCCCGTACTGCTCGCCCGTCGAGATGGGTTCGACGAACCTGATCTTCCCTTCGCTCTCTACGATCTTCCTGTGCGCGGCAGAGAGGTCGTAGATCACCCCCTCGACCTTCTCGTGCTCGAGGGCCGCGAAGGCTTCCCCTATGGTTCTGTAAGGCGCGATCTCCCCTATCTGCTCGCCGTCCAGGAGCTCTTCGGCCTTCATCTGGCCCGTCGAGCCGGCCTGGACGCCGACGGGCTCTTCGGCGAGGTCGTCGATGGACTGGACTTCCGACTCGCTCGCCACCAGGAGCGCCTGGTCGGCGTTGAAGTAAGGATCGGAGAAGTCTATCTGCCGCTCGCGGTCTTCGGTGATGGTCATCGCCGAGATAGCAGCATCGAAGAGATCGGTGTTCAGACCCCGCAGGATACTGTCGAAGCGGACGTTCTCGTATTCGACCTCGAAGCCGGCCCTGTTCCCGATCTCTTTCATGAGCTCTATATCGAATCCTTTCGGTCTCCCTTTGGGGGAGGATTCGAAAGGCGGATAGGCGATGTTGGAGGCGACGGTGATCTTGCCGCCCACTAAAGCTATCGGGCCCGTGGTTTCTCCGGGAGCGGCACCCTCGATGGACTCTTCGGTTCCCGCGCTGCAGCCGACCAGGGGGATCAGCGTAACGGCCATGACAAAGGCGCAGACGAGCACCGCGGGAAGGTGGCTCTTCGAGCGTCTCGTCACCTCGAACTTATCCTCCTGTTGTCTGCCCTCTAGTTGACCCGGCCGCGCTGGAAAGGGTGACTGCGTCCGGACCCGGCCGCCGGCGAGTTGGCTGGGTACGACATCTCTTTGCACGGGGTCCTCTTTCTCGAAGCCCCGCTCCAGAACGACAATACTAATTACGCATCGGCATCTGGTCAAGCAGGTCGGGTGTTGCCTGGAGTAGGGGCCCGTGCTACGGTGCCGCCTTGCCGGCACCAGAGAGGGAGGACGCGACTGATGGTAGGGTTCGAAGACGGGCTCGCACAGGCCATACGCGGCGCCGTACAGGCCAGGCGCGAGGACGCCGTGAGCCTGCTACAGGAGCTCGTGCGCATCCCTTCTGTTACGGGCGAAGAGGGTGCCGTGGGGGCGGTCGTCGGGCGCGCCTTCTCAGAGCGTGGCCTCGATGTGGACACGTGGGAGGCCACGCGCGAGGAGACCGAACCGTACCGCGATCACGTCGGAGAGCAGGGCTCTTACGAGGATCGACCGAACGTCGCCGGCGCGAGGAGAGGGACGGGGGACGGACGTTCCATCCTGCTGAGCGCCCACACCGACACCGTGGACCCTGGAGACCCGGCCGCGTGGAAAGGGGATCCGCTCTCCGGCGACCTGGAGGGAGATCTGCTCTACGGACGCGGCTCCTGCGACATGAAGGGCGGGCTCGTCACCCACCTCATCGCGCTCGACGCCCTCTCTGACCTCGGTCTCGGGCTGCGCGGCGACGTCACCGTGGCGGCGACGGTAGGGGAGGAGAACGGGGGACTCGGCGCCCTCTCCACCGTTCTGCGCGGCTACCGCGCCGACGCCGCGATCATCACCGAGCCAACCCGTCTGGCCCTGGTGCCCGCCCAGGGGGGTTCGCTCATCTTCAGGCTGAAGATACCAGGCCGCTCGGCGCACGCCGCCGTCCGCGACGAGGGCGTCTCGGCGCTGGAGAAGTTCGTCCCCATCTTCGAGAACCTGCGCGAGCTGGAGCAGGAGCGCAACGGCGTACTCAGCCACCCACTCTACGACGCACTGCGCAACAAAGTGCCCATCAACATAGGCGTCGTACGGGCCGGTAACTGGGCCTCGACCGTCCCCGAGTCCCTCGTTGCGGAGGGCCGCGTCGGCCTTATCCCCGGCGAGGAGGTAGATCCCTTCAAAGACCTGGTGGCCGAACGTATCGCCACCGTCGCACAACGGGACCCCTGGCTGCGCGAGCATCCTCCGGAGTTGGAGTGGTTCGGTGGCCAGTTCGCCCCCGCCGAAGTCGAGCCTGACGCGCCGATCTGCGAGGCCGTAAGTAAGGCCCACGAGCGTGTGACGGGCGGGGCACCAACCATAGAAGGCGTCCCCTACGGCGCGGACATGCGCCTCTTTATCCACTTCGGGGGCATACCTTGTGTGATGTACGGCGCGGGGGACGTGAACGTGGCGCACTCCCCCGACGAGCACATCAGCATCACCGAGCTTCTGACCGCGACCTCCACGGTCGCCTGCCTCATGGCCGACTGGTGCGGCGTGGCCGACGGCTAGGAGAGCGCGGAGAGCAGACGCCCGTTCTCCTCGGGGCTGCCGACCGTGACCCGGCTCCATCCGACGGGATACCCGAGGGCCTCGCCCTCGCGCACCAGCACGCCGGTCTTCTCGAAGACCTTGGGGACGGCGCGGACCATGACGAAGTTCGTGTGCGAGGGCACGTACTCCAGGCCCGCCGCCTCGAAACCCGCCTGGACGCGTTCGCGCTCTTCCTTCATGAGACGCGAGCGTCGGGCGATGGCTCCCTGCTGCCGCATCGAGACCGTTGCGGCCGCCTGCCCCGCCTGGTTTACGCTGAACGGCACGTGGGCGCGCCAGACGTGATCCGCCAGACGCTTTGAGGCGATGCCGTAGCCGACCCTGAGGGCCGCGAGACCGTGCACCTTGGAGAAGGTCCTTGTGGAGATGACGTTCTCGGAGCCGAGGGCCAGTCGGTGCGAGCCGGCGTACAGGGGATCGTCGACGAACTCGTAGTAGGCCTCGTCCAGGATCAGGAGCACGTCCTCAGGCAACGCCCGCGCGAACGAGCGCACCTCTTCGAGCGGCAGGTAAGTGCCCGACGGGTTGTTCGGGTTGCAGAGGATCACGATGCGCGTCTCGCCGGAGACGGCGTCGAGCATGGCGCCCAGGTCGGCCCCGTGGTGCTCGTCGAGCGGGACCTTGCGCGTCCGCAGTCCGACCACGCTGGCCGCCGAGACGTAGAAGGGGAACGAGGGCCAGGCGATGACTAGCTCACCGGGGCGGTCCACGACTTGCATAAGGTCGACCAGCACCTCGCTCGTGCCGTTTCCGACGACGACGTTATCTATGCCGACGCCGGGGTTCGCCTCGGCTACCGCCTCGCGCAGCGGGTCGGCGTCGCGGTCGGGGTAGCGTCCGGCCCTTGCGAGGGACTCGACTACTGCCTCCCTCGCCTCAGGCAGCGGGCCGAAGGACAGCTCGTTCATCGTCAACTTGACGTAATCCTTCGAGCCGCGGTCGACCGAGATCTCCTCCTCCAGCCGCGGCGGGTGGTAGGGACGTATCTCGTCCAGTACAGCCCTAAGCTTCAAACCAGTCTTCCTCTCCGAGAGACAAACAACCTTGCAGCAGAAGATAGTGCACCTGGGCTGCGCCCGCAACGCCCGCGCGGTCGGCGCCGGGCAGGCGTCGCCGGGGTATAATTGGCGGAACGTTACCAGGACAGTCCGCGGAGGAGCTTTGGATAGTCTTTTCGATGCTGCTGAGGGCGGCGAGAGCCGCGAGAGACGGCTGGAGGAACTCGCCCGTCAGGTCTCCGTCTGCACCAAGTGTGACCTGGCGAAGAGCCGTACCAACACGGTCTTCGCCACCGGAGATCCCTACTCGCCCCTGATGCTCGTCGGCGAGGGCCCCGGCGAGAACGAAGACGCCACGGGTCTGCCTTTCGTCGGGAGGGCGGGCAAGCTCCTCGACGACATACTGGCGGCCGTGGACTTGACCAGGCAGCAGGTCTACCTGACGAACGTGGTGAAGTGCAGGGCCGCCGTCGAAGAGGGCGGCAGGATGCGCAACCGCCAGCCGAAGACCGGGGAGATAAGGGCCTGCAACCCATATTTGCAGGGCCAGATCGAGGCCGTCAAGCCGGAGATCATCCTCTGCCTCGGCGGTCCCGCCGCGAAGACGATCATAGACAAGGACTTCAGGATCACCAAGGACCGCGGCGCGTGGTACGAGATAGACGGCATCAAAACGATGGCGACCTTCCACCCCGCCTACGTCCTCAGGCAGCGTGGCGACGACCTGAACAACGCCAAGCGCCTGGTCTGGAAAGACATCCAGAACGTCTACGCCGAGTACCAGAAGGCGATGGCAGCGCGAGAGTAGTAAGGCGGGCGTGCTTCGCGCGGCCCTGCTCATCGAGGGCGTAACATAAAGTAAACATTCTCATACCGTGTTCCAGTCACGCCTGCTATAGTGCAAATCTGTAGATTAGAAATCGTCGAGAAGGGCTCGTAAAGCGTGGTCAGCACAACTACCGGCAGTCGCATGATGGACAGCACCGACAAAGAGATACTCAACCGGATCCAGCGCGAGGTCCCGCTGGAGCGGGAGCCTTTCGAGGCCATCGGGCGCGAGCTGGGGATCGCGGGTGACGAGGTGATCCGGCGTATAGAGTCGCTCAAGCGGGGGCGGGTGATACGCCAGATCAGCGCAATCTTCGACACGCGCGTCCTCGGCTACGAGTCGAGCCTGGTCGCCGCCAGGATCCCGGCCCACAGGCTCAACGAGGGCGCCAAGGCCATAAACTCCCACCCCGGCGTCTCCCACAACTACGAGCGCAACAACGAGTTCAACCTCTGGTACACCGTCGCCGTCCCGCCCGACTCCCGCCTGGGGCTCGAAGGCACCGTGGACGTGCTGCACCACATAAGCGGCGCCGAGAAGACCCGCATCCTGCCCACCCTGAAGCTCTTCAAGATCGGGGTGACCCTTGATATGAATGCCGGCGCTACGGTGAAGAAGGAGGCCCCCCAATACGGCGAGTCAGACAGGGAGAGCGCCGACAGGAACATCTCCGAGGACGACAAGGCCGCCATCAGGGCCCTCCAGGAGGACGTCCCGCTTACGCCGCGTCCTTTCGACCTGTGGGGAAGGCAGGTCGGACTCTCCCACGAGGAGCTCCTGGAGAGGGCCTACGACCTGCGCGACCGCAAGATCATGCGCCGCTTCTCCGCGGTTCTCTACCACCGCAAGGCCGGCTTCAGGGCCAACGCGATGGGGGTCTGGAGGGTGCCAGACGAGCGCATCGACGAGGTGGGCAACGCCTTCGCCCACTACCAGGCCGTCTCCCACTGCTACCAGCGGCCGACCTACGAAGACTGGCCCTACTCCGTCTTCTCCATGGTCCACGGTCGCAGCGTAGAAGAATGTGAGAACGTACTAACGGCGATGTCCGAGGAGACGGGACTTACGGACTACACTTCCCTCTACTCGACCCGCGAGTACAAGAAGACGCGGGTGCGCTACTTCACGCCGGAGATGGAGGCCTGGGAGCGCCTCTACGCCGGCATCCTGCGCTGATTCAGGTCTCAGGTATCAGGCTTCGGGCTTCAGGTTTCGGGGGAGGGCCCCTTCCTTGCTGAGCGCGGCGTTGCTCGTGGCGATCTTTGCGGCGTTGCTCGCCGGGATGGTCACCGGGCTTACGGGCTTCGGGCTGGCCCTGATCAGCACACCCATACTCCTGTTCGTCTACGAGCCCCGTACGGTCATCGTCCTGACAACGATCTTCTCGATCGTCATAAACGGCGCCGTAGTGTGGGACTCCTGGCAGGAGGCGAGGCGCCGGCTCGCGCTGGCGCTCCTGGTCCCCGCCTTCTTCGGCATCGTGGCCGGCGCCTGGGTCCTGGGCGTGATCAACCCCGACTACGTGCGCCTCGGGGTCGGCGCGATCGTCGTCTTCTCGGCCCTGCTCCTGGTAAGGGACATCCGTCTACCCGGGGCCGGCACGCGGTGGGGGACCCTCGTCGCCGGTTCGGCGAGCGGGGCGCTCTCGACCTCGACCGGGCTCGCCGGCCCCCCCATAGTGCTGCTCCTGGCCTCGCGCGACCTCCCGAAGCACGAGTTCAGGGGGACGAGCGCGCTGTACTTCTTGCCCATGAGCGTCGTCGGACTCGCGGTTCTGGCCTTCCGCGGCCTGGTGGAGTCCTCGGAAATCCCCCTGGGGCTCTTGCTCATCCCCGTCGCCATAGCCGGGAAGGCCGTTGGCACGGCGCTCCTCAGGCACGTCTCCGAGAGTGCTTTCCGGGCGATCACCCTGGGGCTCGTTATCCTGACCGGCGCCCTGGGCGTCGCGACCGCGGCCTGGGCGCTCTTGTAGCTCGAATTGTGGATTGGGAAAGGGCTCTAGGTGATGGACCAATTCCAGATCCCTGATTCTCGATTCGTTTGCGTGGCATAATCTCCCGGTTGGTCAAAAGAGGAGGCGGTACATGGCGGTACGGGTAGGGGCACAGATTCATCCGCAGCACGCCAGTTACGCGCAGATGCGCGACACGTGGCTCAGGGTCGAGGAGCTGGGGGCCGACACGCTCTACAACTGGGACCATTTCTACCCGCTCTACGGCGACCCCGAAGGCAAGCACTTCGAGTGCTGGACGCTCCTCGGGGCGATGGCCGAGGTCACGGAGAGGGTAGAGTTCGGGGCGCTCGTCACATGCAACTCCTACAGGAACCCCAACCTGCTCGCTGACATGGCGCGCACGGTCGATCATATCTCCGGCGGACGCCTCATACTCGGCATCGGCTCGGGCTGGTTCGAGAAGGACTACGAGGAGTACGGCTACGAGTTCGGGACGGCGGGAGGCCGGCTGCGGGACCTCGATGCCGCGCTGCCCGTCGTAGAGGAGCGGCTCGGGAAGCTGAATCCGCCGCCCACGCGGGAGATCCCTATCCTCATCGGCGGCGGAGGCGAGAAGGTTACGCTACGCATCGTCGCCGAGCACGCCCACATCTGGAACGGTTTCGGGGACCCGGAGCAGGCAGCCCGCAAAAGCGGCATCCTCGACGACTGGTGCAAGCGGGTCGGGCGGGACCCAGCGGAGATAGAGCGTTCTATTATGGTCAGTCCGGAGCAGGTAAGGAACGCCGACCGCTACGTCGAGAACGGCATCACCCATCTGATCATGGGTTTCGGCGGCCCCGACTACGACCTTGGCCCCCTGGAGGACCTCATCGCCTGGCGCGACGACTACAGGGAGCGCAACGTGTGAATTAAGAGTTATGAACTACGAATTGGGAAGAGGCGCAAGCGGAAAATTCCAACTTCCTGATTCGACATTCCTAATTCCAAAGCGATCTACCGGATCGCTTGGTCCAGGTCGGCGATGAGGTCATCCATGTCTTCGATACCGACGGAGAGGCGCATGAGGTCGTCTGTTACACCCCTCGCCTCGCGTTGTTCGCGCGGGATGGCGGCGTGGGTCATGGTGGCAGGGTGGGTTATCAGGGACTCCACCCCGCCCAGACTCTCGGCGAAGTGGAAGACTCGTGTCTTCTGCACGGCCGCGTAAGCGGACTCGGCGCCGCCCCTGAGGGTGAAGGAGACCATCCCCGAGAAACCGCTCATCTGCCTTTTTGCCAGCTCGTGCTGGGGATGGTCGGGCAGGCCGGGATAGTACACCTTGTCGACCTCGGGATGGGCTTGCAAGAAACGTGCCACTGCCAGAGCGTTCTCCTCGTGCTGGCGCATGCGGACGGCGAGGGTCTTGAGGCCGCGGAGCACGATCCAGGCGTCGAAAGCGCCTGGCACGGCGCCGGCGGCGTTCTGGTAGAACTTGATCCCCTCCTGATACTCCTCGTTGGAGGTCGCGACGGCCCCGCCCACCACGTCCGAGTGGCCGCCCATGTACTTGGTCGTCGAGTGGACCACGATGTCGGCGCCAAGGGCGAGCGGGTTCTGGAAGTAGGGCGAGGCGAAGGTGTTGTCCACCGCGACGAAGGCGCCCCGCTCGTGCGCCATCTCCGAGAGCTTCGCAATGTCGGAGAGGGTGAGCATCGGGTTGGTCGGGGTCTCGATCCAGAGCAGCCTCGTCTCGGGCCTCAGCGCCTCCTCGACCGAGGCGGCATCCGTGGTGTCCGCGTAGGCGAACTCGAGCCCGCCGGAGCGCGGGAGGACCTTGTCGAAGAGGCGATAGGTGCCGCCGTAGAGGTCGTCCCCGGCGACGACGTGGTCCCCCGGCGAGAGGAGGCTCATCACCGCCGTCGTCGCGGCGAGCCCCGAGGCGAAGGCGAGGCCGTAGCTGGCACCTTCGAGGGCCGCCACGCATTCTTCCAGGGCTGTGCGGGTCGGGTTGCCCGTCCTGCTGTACTCGTAGCCCTTATGCTGCCCCGGCGCCTCCTGGGTGTAGGTGGAGGTCTGGTAGATGGGGACTATCGTCGCCCCCGTCGCCGGGTCGGGGTCCTGCCCAGCGTGTATGGCGCGCGTGGAGAACCCGCTGTCCTCGACCTTCATGGTCCCTCCTCGAAGATGCGGTAGGACTTTTCGAGGTCCTCCTGTGTAGCGCCCGAGTTGGCGAGCATCCAGTCATCGTCGAAGACCTTGGAGACGTAGCTGCGTCCGGTGTCTGGCAGCAGAACGACGACCACGGCGCCCTCGGGCAGTTCTTTCGCCGCGCGGACCGCCCCGACGGCGGCCATCCCGCACGAGCCCCCGACGAAGAGGCCCTCTTCGGACATCAGGCGGCGGGTCATGAGGAACGACTCGCGGTCGTCTACCTGGATCACCTCGTCCACCACAGTCGGGTCGTGGTTACCGGGGTAGAAGTCCTCCCCGACGCCCTCGACGGCGTACTGGTGTATGTTGTCGGGGTCGGAGAATATAGATCCCTCGGGGTCGACGCCGACGACCCTGACCTCGGGGCTCTGCTCTTTCAGGTAGCGGCCCGTTCCCGTGATGGTTCCGCAGGTACCCATCCCGGCGACGAAATGAGTTATCCGGCCTTCGGTCTGGCGCCAGATCTCGGGTCCCGTCGTCTCGTAGTGGGAGAGCGGATTGGCCGGGTTCTCGTACTGGCCCGGCTTGAAACCGCCGGGGATCTCCTCCGCCAGCCTCTCGGCGACGGTGTAGTAGCTCTCGGGGTCATCGGGCGGAGCAGTCGGCGTGACGATTACCTCGGCCCCCATAGCCTTCAGCAGGTCCTGTTTCTCTTTGCTCACCTTATCTGGCATCACGCAGATGCACCTGTAGCCTTTGACCGCTGCGGCCATGGCCAGGCCGGCTCCCGTGTTCCCGCTCGTCGGCTCGACGACGGTCCCGCCGGGCCCGAGGAGCCCCTCCTTCTCGGCGATCTCGAGCATCCTGACGGCCGGCCTGTCCTTAACCGAGCCGGCGGGGTTCAGGTATTCGAGCTTCGCGAGGAGGATGGCCTCTATGCCCTCGTCACGCTCTATCCTGCCCAGACGGATCAGGGGCGTATTCCCGACGGCCTCGAGCACGTTCTCGAAATAGTTCA
>CAWKIM010000010.1:0-197576 GCA_963849745.1 uncultured Rubrobacteraceae bacterium
GTACATGGCGCAGCCGACCCAAGGACCCTGCTGATCCTACGGAGAACTTCGCACCGTGCGACCCGACTAGCGCTGAGCCCACCATTGCTTGCAGTCCGGGCACCAGTCTGATCGGGTGACCGTAACGGTCCAGTGGGGCGATAATCGTACACTACGTTCGGGCTTGTGGCCAACGATAACGCCGGCCGCAAGAGGGCGTTTCTCGAAGGATGAGAGGGGCTTTACCCTGACCGAGATGCTCGTCACGATAATCATGATGACAGTGGTTTGTCCGCCCTCTCCGGCATATTCCACATGAGCCTCAGGGTTTTCAGTTACGGCAACAACAAGGTAGAGGCCGTGGAGATGCTAGAGTGGGCCTAGAGAAGATGGAGCGGGAGGTACGACAGGCTCACCCTATCACTACGCCCACCCCAGTACATCTGTTCGACGTTTGGAGCTCAACCGAGATCAGGTTCGGAAACGACCTTGACGGCAACGGAGTTTTCACGTGTCCCATCACGGATCGCCGCAATGCGAGAAGATCGGCTACCAGGTTTACGAAATCCCCCCCGTCCCCCGCAGACAGTGGCACCTTCGCTCTGGGACGTGACAATTCTCAGCATCGGCGCGGCCAATTCGGTCGCGAACTTCCAGCCGGTTGCCGAGCCGTCCAAAGCCTGACGTTCACGTACTATGATGCCACAGGCAACGAAGTGATTCCCGACGTCGGCGACGAGGCTTGCATAGACAGAGTCTTAGTACGTCTGGGTATCTCTGTAAATCAGGGTTTGGCTGACCCTGGCACCCAGACGCTTACAACCGTGATAGATCTGAGGAATAGACAAGGTTACCAGATGAGTGCGTGGAGTAGACAATGAAAACGGCGCGACGGTTTGTGAGTGACGAGTCGGGTATGACGCTGGCCCTTGCGGTCATCATGATAGCCCTCATCAGCGTCATGGGCGCTGGGCTCTTGACCTTCGTCGCCACAGACCTGAACACCGTGATAGAGGAGAACAGGGGACAGAGGGCCTTCGAGATGGCCGACGCCGGGGTCTGGGCCGCCAAGCGCCAGCTCACAGATGATTGCAGCAGTATCATCGGCTGTCAGGGTCACTACAACGGCAGCGCAACTCCGACCCTACCGGACAACCAGTGGTCTTATTCCGGCAGCGGTCTGGAGCTCAGAGATCTCAACGGGGACCTCGATCTAACCGACTGGGTACGTCACGATCCAGGCCACTGGCACGGATACTTCAAGGTCATCTCTACGGGCCACTACGGGAGCGCAACGCGCAAGATCGAAGCGAAGCTCAGGGCGGCTAGTTTGATTGGCGGGGGCGGCGGGCCGTGCGGCTCACCAATCTACTTCACGCCGAGTTCTATCCAGATCGAGTACGACGGTACCGATGGGGTTCAACTCAGCAGGTAAGCCTCTTTTCGGAGAAGGATATCCTGCTTCCAGGGCTCATGACCCCTGCCGCCTTTGTAGCCGACTACAATGCCAACAGCGGAAACGATCCCGCACTAAACGTTATCCACAAAAGCAATAGCGACGAGCTCGAGGACTGGGACTCTACGAAGAATCCGCCTTTCAATCCTACAGGGCCATGGAATCCAAACGGGCGCATCGAGACCACCATAAGAACCACTGGCGGCGGTGGTGGCGGCGGTGGCGGCGGTGGCGGCGGCGGTGGCGGTGGCGGCGGCGGTGGGGGTAGTGAGACCATCCAGACCGACCCCTTTACAGACATGGGCTTCGCCGCCGGAGAGAAGGTATGCGGCTATCAACCCGGCGATACGACGAATGGCGAAATCGGCCGTTGCCCTCCAACTTCTGTCAGCATTGCAGACGGTGTATCCAGTTACGATAGTACGACCGGAAGTTACATATATGACACGCTTACCGATACCTCGGTCGCGAACACAAACCCCCCCGAAGCGAACGGTCCACGGCCTGTGGTACGGAACCGTGCGAATGTAGATATTGCGAGAAAGTGCGGGTTCGTGCTGGAACCCCCTCGCGAAGTATGATGATACCATCCCATCCAGCCCATCCAACCCATGCTATCTTTCCTTCCCTTTCCCAGACCTCACACCGAAACCCGATGTTCTGATGCGTCGTGCTCAAGCAGCAGATGCGCCAGGGGATAGACATTATTGGAATATGGCGGTTGATGGTACCCCTGACTGGAGCGAACTCTTCCCTGGTGGAGGTGGCGCCGATAGACTGGTCTTTATAGACGCGGGTAATAGAGACGTTGACTATAATCCTAATGGACAAAACACAGGGATGCTAGTCGTCTGGTGTGGACGTCTAGAGATGAATGAGCAGTACGCGGGCATCATAATGAACTTGCAGGGTGATGGTTCTGAATTCGGGGCGTCTAGCTGCGGCCCGGACACAGGAGGGCTTTTCAGGAATAACGGCCAGAAGATGGAGGCTTGGGTGTACGCCAATGGGGGCACTGATACCAGGGCAGGAATAGAGCATGGTCCTGGCAGCACATTGGCGACCGTCCCGAGCCGGCAATGGAGTACGCTCCTCGACATCTTTGAGGAGCCCCTCCCAACAAACTTTACGGTTGAGGGCTGGCGGGAGCTCTACGAGTAGTACATCCGTAGAGTCGAACATTTACCGGTTCGCGTTGGACAGGAAGTTGTCATGGTCTTCCTAGCTGTCTTCCAGCGGAGTGGCGAGGTGATCAGGGTTGTCTTAGAATGGCTGAGCCTTTAATCTCTTTGATGCAGGCGCCTGATAGTATTCGACGGTCCGGATGGGGCGTGGTGCGCTTTGGAGGCTAGGAAAAGTGGGAGAGACGGAGAAGCGAGGCTGGCGCGTCTTTTAATGTTGCTCGGGCTGTTCGAGGCTTAGCTTTTGTGTCAAAGGCGATTATTGTAGAGCATCTTGCAGCGGTGGTACCGCCGCGCGTAGCTAAGAGGACTTCATCGAGGCGGTGGGTACGCGGTGGACGCCGTCACGGCCCATGATGCACAGAGCTTCATCGAACACCGCGGGTACAGCATGGCGGATCATCCGCTATGACAGTCACTCTAGTCACCTGGGCAACCTGCATGGAGCCTGTGTCGTGAGCGGCACGTTTCGAAACCTCACCGAGCAAGCGTACCGGTAGGAAGCAACCCACGTTCAGCGGCCTACTTATTGCAAAGCAGGGCGTGCGATACTTCGTGTTCCTATGCATCTTGCCCCGAAGCGTCATGTGATCGAGTCAGGACGAGCCTTTAGCCTGGCGGGACCGAAGATTGGAAATCGGGGCTGGATGTCCATCCACGCTGCCCTACAATCCTGTTGACATTAGCGACACGAATACTACGGAGGGGTCGATACCATGACGAGCGAGAAGAAAGCCGAAGCCAATCGACGCAACGCCCTCAAGAGCACCGGGCCCAATACGCCCGAGGGTAAGGCGGCTGTCCGCCTCAACGCCGTAAAACACGGCCTCCTTTCCCGGGAGATCCTACTGCCCGGAGAAGACGAGGAAGCCTTAAGGGAACTGGGTCAAAACCTGAGGGCCGAACTGCAGCCCGTCGGAGAGCTGGAGAACCTTCTGGTCGACCGGATAATTTCCTCGTATTGGAGGCTCCTGCGCCTGGGCCGGGTCGAGGCCGGTATATTCGCCTGGGAGCGCTCCGAGGAGCTGGCCGAACGGGCGGAGCGTGAGGCCCAGGGATACGAATCGGTTCGTATCGAGTCCCTGATGAAGGCCACAAATATCACCATAGCCGACGAAAAGGGACACAAGGAGGCGCTCTCCAGGGCCCGCCGAATGAGGAGCGAGCAGGAGGACGAGACCGCCACACTCGGGCGGACCTTCGCCCGGGATGCCGACCAGGCCAACGCGTTCTCGAAGCTCTCCAGGTACGAGACCGCAATAGAGAGGACTCTCTACCGGGCGCTGCACGAACTGGAGCGCCGGCAAGTCGCCCGAGGCGGTGCTGCCGTCACGCCTCCCCACGTTGTGGATGTCGAGGTGTCGGGGATGCCCGAAGAGACGGGAAGCTGAGATTTGGCTTTCTTTGATAATTTGATCTAAGCAGAGTCGTATTGCTGAGGAAGCGTTTGCTACAGACTGGTCAATCGGTCCTCCATGCTATGGCATCGGTCACAACGATGGAACCTGCAGGCAGTACAAGCGGCTAGATAATGCACCGGCAGCCGAGCCGTTGAGTACAGATGGGACAGTATTTTCTTGCGTTCCTGCACGCACCCCTCATTGGAGCCACGTTTGTAGAGTACTTTTGCAGGCTAGCCCGCTTGGGGCCGAGGCCGTTCGTGGTAGCATGATCAGCCCTCCGTCTTCACAAGCTCTTCGGGCTCGACCCCGAGGGCCTCAGCGAGCTTGCGTATCGTGCTCCCGCGCGGCTCTACCTGGTTGCGCTCGACGCGGACGATGGTGGCGATCCCCACACCCGAGCGCTCGGCGAGCTGCTCCTGAGTCAGCAGCCTGCGCTTCCGTAGATCCCTGAGCCGGTCTCCGATGTAGAGCACTTCGACAAGCATTCTAGCCAACCTCCTAGTTGCCATCTTTCATTACCAGTAATTAATCATATTACTTGCAGTAATGATTAGTTTATGATAAGATAAGGGTGACAGATAAAGAAATGGCCCCGGCAGGTGTTGGCGCACCCCGGAGCCCGGCCCACAAGGAGGACTTATGGCCACCAGAGAGTCTAGCGCACTGCGCGCGCCCATCGACTGAGGATCATAGACGACATAGAGGCGCACTATTTAGCCTCGAGCGCCTGCGTCCCCACGCCTGCATAGACGGCTGGGTGTTCGTCGGCTACATCGATGAATACGGTGAGGAGAGGGAAGCGTCTTACGCTTGCCACCGCTGCGCTGATAGCTCTCGTGGCAGTAACTGGACCTTTCAAGGCGATCATCTCTGTCGCGATTGCGACGGCACGGGTGGGTGCTCTATCGCTCGGAGACCGAAGAGGGCGCGTTTGAGGAAGCCTACCGCCTCTGTCCCAAAGGTCATGCGCCGCGCTACTGCATGGGATCCAGCGGTGGCCACCTTTGCCCCCGCCCCGCGACCCGGCGCTGCGGGCCAGGCTACTACTGCGAGGAGCACATCGTAAGTCATCCATGAGGGTAGGGACATTGACGACGCCTTGCGAGGCGATCTAGAGGCCCTGCGGCCCAGGGGCTTCGGGGTGTCGCTCACCCCAAGAGGAGGCCCTCTATGTGCAAGACAGCGTACTCTCAAGGCTCTCCGGGTACGAGGGGCCATGGCGCGGCAGATCCATCGAGTCTGGCACAAGCTAGCGCGCCAGCTAGCGCGCCAGCAAGCCGCCGAGCGCGGTGCTGACCTGACGCCTCCCCGGGTTTTGGACATCGAGGTCTCGAGGATGCCAATGTAGGCAGAGGGGTGAAAGAAGCGTTTCTCAAGGATGCAGCTCTGCGTAGATAAAATTACCAAACAAAGCCAAACCACGGACTTTGCCCTCTTCCCTCAGTGCTACATATCTGGATGTAGCGACGGAACCGGCAGGCAGCACACTTCCTCCCGCGTCGAAGTTCGACGGCTAACTTCTACCTACCGCTCAGACCACGAACTCACGACCAAGTCCCGAGGTGCCTGCTCTGCAGCCCGATCACCTAGGCCAACGCACGACGCGCTCCAGCAGCCGCTCGGTGTAAACTTCCGGAGCGCCTGACAGCGACATGCCTAGAGCGTGTTATGAACTTGGGCGAAAGTCGCATAGAAATGCGGATTTCACGGTCAGCTTGGTTCCCTCGCGATCTCTGTTTCCCGCATTGCTAAGCCGTTTCTAATCGATTTCATAACACGCTCTAAGGATCGATCCGCGTGCCAGCCTCAGAAGTTAATACCGAACTCCAAAGAGATCTGAGACTGACGGAGTAGTTCGGTTCCCGGCAGCCCTCTGCGGCCAGGGAGATGAACTCTTAGGAAGACCGCTACGACAACATGTTATCTTGACACCTTCGTTTAAAGAACAGAGAATGCCACCCGAAATAGGAGGGATGAGTGGGCCGTGACCTTTTCGATACGGTAGTTCCGTTGGAACAGGAGATTCGGCCACCACTTGCTGCACACCAACCTCGCCGACCACGGCACGCGTGATGAGCGCGAAAGGAGAGCACTATGAGTGATACCTTGATCGTGCTACACACAGCGCTCGCGATAATCGTAATAGTATTGCTGATCGTGGTAGCCAAGGTCGACCCCGTGATCTCCCTGGTGATAGGTACGCTCTATCTAGGCGTTGCAGCGGGGCTCGGGTTCGAGGACACGATAGGAACCTTCGTACAGGGCTTCGGCGACATAATGGCCGAAGTAGGCCTACTCATCGGCTTCGGGGTGCTTATGGGCACGCTGCTTACTGCCATGGGGGCTCTCCAGAAACTGGTAGAGCTACTGCTGAGAATTCTCGGTCCCCGAAGACTTCCCTACGCGTTCAGCGCTGCCCTGGCTACCATCTTCCCGGCCATCTACGTGGACGTACAACTCGTGCTGGCGTCCCCTCTGGCTCGATCGGCTGCTCCCCGGTTGGGCCCAAACGGGCTCGGGATGATGGGCGGGACGCTGACCGCCGGAATACTTGTCGGATACGTGTTCGTCGTCCCGGGTTTGGGAACCGTGGCGATAGCGGGATTGCTGGATGTACCGCTGGGTACGATGTTGATCTACGGAACTGTGATAGGCCTTCCTACAGCCGTACTCACCACGCTTATCTACGGCCAGATTCTGAAAGGCGGGCTTTGGAACAATGCTAAGGATGAGGCGCACTACGAGGACATGGTGCTAGGAAGCCCTGATGCCGTGGCCGAGGAGGTGAGGGAAGAAGGCCGCGACGTAGCGACGCCGGAAGGAGACCCTTCCGTAGCTGAGGACGCGAGGAAAGGAACCCCCGAAGCAACGGAGCAACAGACAGAGCACCATTCCCCACCATTATACGTCTCGCTGTTGCCCATCGTGGTTGCGCTGTTGCTGATAGCCTTCGGGGCAATCGCCGAGGCCGCCGGTGTAAAGTCCCCTGTGATAGCGTTCCTCGGGGATCCCGTCTTCGCCCTCTTCTTAGGCTTACTCGGCGCCTACCTGCTGGCGTGGCGTACGCTAACCAAAGAGCACGTCGAAGACGCGATGCACAAGGGTTTCAACGCGACCGGCCAGATCCTGCTGATTACGGGCATCGGGGGTTCTTTGGGAGCAGTGATTGGCGAAACCGGGCTCGACAAAATCCTTGGGGGATTCTTCTCGGCAGAGGCGGGCACGCCGGATCTGCTAACGATTGCATTGGCCTGGTTAATTGCGGCCATTTTGCACCTTGCCATAGGTTCGATATCGGTTGCCGCCATCACCGCAGCAGGCATACTGGCCCCGATATTGACTAGCATTGAAGTCCCCACGGTGGTGCTCGGCTTGGCCATCGGCTCTGGGGCGTTGTTCGCGTTACAAGTGAACAGCAACTTCTTCTGGATGTTCGAGACGCTGCTGGGGCTGACTACTCAAGGAACATTCAAGGCGCTAACCCTCGTTACCGCGATGGCGTCAGTAGTCTCCTTGATCTTGATCTTGGCACTTAGTCTTGTAGTTTAACTGACGAGTTTACAGAGGTGGCGGAACCTACAACCCCGCTCCGGGCACCGACCGCCTTGAAGGCACCGATTCCCCTCAGGATGCCGCTGGACGCACCGTGCTGCTAATGGGGCTACGTAGAGCAGGACTAACCGGTGGATGGCCAACCCAGTCCAGAAGGATCTTCTACGTACATCATGGATCAATCCTTACGGGTGTCGCAGTGAGAGCCCATCGGCTAGGCGGCCAGCGGGGCACACAACCTTAAGAAAGGCAGACTCTATGAGCATCGTCATCACCGGAGCATCTGGCCAACTCGGTCGTTTGAGCGCCCAACTGGTCCTGGATCGCATGCCGGCCTCTGAGGTCATCCTCACGACGCGCCGGCCCGAGGCGCTCTCCGACTTGGCCGAGCGCGGGGCAACGGTCCGGCAGGCGGACTTCGATCGGCCGGAGACGCTCGCCGAGGCGTTCGCAGGCGGAGAGAAGCTGCTTCTGATCAGCGCCGACGACCTGGGCCGTCGCGCGGCCCAGCACCGCGCTGCCATCGAAGCGGCCAGGGAGGCAGGCGTGCCTCACGTAGCCTACACGTCCTACCTCAACCCGGTCGAGGAGAACCCGGCCGCAATCACCCCCACTCACCGGGACACCGAATGGGCGCTGCGCGAGAGTGGCCTCGCGTGGAGTGCGCTGCGCCACGCCTTCTACGCTGAGTACCAGGTCCCAGCGGGCGCGCAGGCGATCGCCACGGGTCAGCTCGTCCACAACAGCGGGGACGGAAAAACCGCCTACGTCTCGCGCGAGGACTGCGCCGCGGCGGCAGCGGCGGTCCTGACCACAGAAGGCCACGAGGACAAAGCCTACGACATCACCGGGCCACAAGCGCTCGGCCAGGACGATGTGGCGGCGCTCTTGAGCGAAGTATCCGGCAGGCCGGTCGAGGCCGTAGCCGTCGACGACGAGGCGTTCATCGAGGGCCTTAGCGCAGCCGGCGTGCCCGAGCCTGCTGCCCGCGAGTTTGCCTCCTACGGCAGAGCGGTCCGTGAAGGCTACATCGATCAGATCTCCGGCGCGGTCGAGAACCTTACCGGCCGCCCACCGCGCTCGCTGCGGGAGGTGTTCGAAGCCTACCGCGACGAGCTACTGCAGGGGGTATCCCAGGGGGTATCCGCATGAGCCGGGTTCCATCGGGCAACGCCTTTACGAGCTTACCGTCGAACACCGGCTCCCCACGGTCTAATAGGTAGGAGGGCTCTACCCCGAAGACGCACCCGTGGCACGAGGGGGGCGCCGAACAGGAACGGGTAGGTAGCCACTGAAAGAGGCGAGTACCGTCCCAGCACGCGCATCGAGAGCACGGTGTAGGCTCCGAAGCCCATAGCGGCCAGGAGTACCAACAGATCTCCGATCAAGCTAGCACCTTCGAGCCCGAGACCCTCGTAGAAAATTACCCCAACCCCAAGGATCGAGAGACCCACCCCCGAGATGCCCCTCCAGGTGGGTCTCTCCAACTCGAGCACGAAGCCGAAGAGCAGCCCCCACACCGGGGCGGTGGCGAAGATGAAGCCCGTGTTGGCGGCGCTGGTCAGGCTCACGCCGAAGGTGAATGTCGTCTGGCCTATGGCCACTCCTAGGCAGCCGAGGCCCGCTATCGGAAGCAGGTCTTTGCGGGCCAATCTGCTCTGTGGCTCGAGGATGCGCAGCGCGGCGTACATGAGGAGGCCGCCCACCAAGAACCGGACGGCTACCACCGAGATGGGAGGTATGGACAGGGCTGCGAACTTGGTGGCGGCGTAGTTGGTGCCCCAGAAGACGGCGGCCAAGATCAAGGAGGTTTCCGTTAGTAGCGCCGCCCTGTCTTTGCCTCCGGCCAAGACCCCGGATTCTACCGCGCAGCACCGGCTACGCACCAGGCCCATAGGACCTTCAGGATCACATCGTCATTTCCGGTGGCATCAAGAGTCTCCTAGTTCGTCGCCGGGACCTCTTTCGTCTAGGAATAGTCGGCTTATATAAGCCGACTGTGGAGAACCAACGAGCGGACTCGAACCGCTTTCCTGCTCCAGCTACGAGGGATCCATCAGGCGTTGCAGGGGCTGACAAATCCCCAATATCCAAGCGGTTTTCTTTCCTCTGTCTTGCTCCGCGTTGCACCGTATTGCGTTCCCGGTGGTGTCAGAGAGTGGTGTCAATTGCACCCTTGTATTCACTTCGATAAAGGCTCCCTCGTGTTGGTTCTACATTCTTCTTCGCAAGGCTCCCAAGGCCCCTATCGCCATGCCCGCAACAGCCCTCGCTTCACCCTCGGATGCAACTCCAGCCAGTTGTAGAGGCTCCGCGGATGCGCCCGGTCTCGGAAGGATCCCTCCACGGTGTTGTAGCCATCTGTGGGTTCGAAGAGATTGTCCGCGGCGTCCTCGGGTTTGGGCTCGCCCGTGTAATGGACCTCGAAACCCCTTAGCCTGAGAGAACGTCCACCAGCCGCGGCGAGAGCCTGGCTGAGGATTACCGCCTTGGCCGCACCCCCCTGGACGTATCATGACCCCTCCTAAGGTTTAGGCCCTTTGGAGTGGGGCATCAGCGGCGATTGAGAAATGGCCACCTGGTATAGCTGATTATGGCCACCTGGCAGAGGCGGAGCTCTCTTGGCAGTCGTAGGATTATACGTGTCACAGCGTTTGGGCGGTCCTCTCTTTCCTCCTTTCCCCATTTAACGGGCCGCCCCTGTTGTTGTTTCCTCGCTTGCGGTCTTGGGTTGTCTGGAGCGGGGCTATACCGAACTTCGCCTTTACGGGTTCTAAGAAGTTACCCTACCTCGCTGAGAACTCCTCCCTTCAGTCTGCTGACAACCTCCCGTAGAGCTTGGTAAGAGGCGTAGCGCTCACGCCGTGGACCAACACAGAGGCGCAGATGACGAGGCTGCCGACCACCCATGCTTCCTCGATGCCTGTCTCTCTGAGTGAGAAGGCGGCGTAATAGAGCGCTGCGGCCCCTATCGGGCCGAACCATCCGAGGAACAGCACGTCCTTCGCTCGCCCTCGGAGCGTCCCTAGCAGGGGCCTCAGGGCCAGCACCGCTGGCAGCCGCCTGAGGAGGAGCACGACCACGACCAGGAGCAAGCCCTTCCAGCCTAGCCTCAGCCAACCCTCCCACGGCAGCGCCATCCCCAACAGCACGAAGATGGGCAAGTCGAAGAAGCGGGAGATCGCCTCCTGTATCTCCTCCTGGCTCTCCTTGGCGTCGCTTGAGCCAGCGAAGTTGAAGACGATCCCCGCCACGAAGGCGGCCAAGACCCCGTTCAGATGAAGGAGCTCCGTGACGCCAAGCACGGTCAGGGAGAGGGCCAGGCTGATAGTGAGTAGGGAGGTTCGTTCCTTGGTCTCCTTCCTCTCCGCCCATCTCAGGGTTTTGCCCGCCAGGTAGGCCATGAGCGTCGCAACCGCCGCACCCCCAAGGATCTCGAGGAGGACAGTGTGGGTCAGCCAGTGACCGAGCACCTCCCGCGGTGGTTCGGTGAGCACCAGCACGGGCAGCACGACGAACGGGAGGGCGAGCCCGTCGTTGAAGCCGGACTCAGAGGAGATGGCATGCCTCAAGGGCGTGGGTAGGTTGCGTTCGGCAACTCCCCCGGCGACTATCGAGCTTGCCACCACGGGATCGGTAGGGGTAACGATGGCCCCGATCAGCACCGCTACCCAGAAGGGCAACCCGAGGACTAGGTACACCAAGAGCCCCGAGACTACCCACATCAGCGGCATCAAGATCCCCAGAAGGACGACGAGAAGTCGCCAGTTGGAGCTTGCGTAGCCCACGGGCAGGCGCAAGGCTACCCCGACCAGGGCGACGCCGAGCGTGACAAGGGCGGCCTCCTCGAGGATCACCGTCTCGTTGCCAAGCTTCGCCAGGTCGAGTAGGCCGAAGACCGCAGGCCCGATGAGCACACCGGCTAGCAAGGCGATCAGGGGCTCTGAGACGGGCGTGCGCTCCTTGAGGAGGCCACCGAGCAGGCCGAGTAGCAGCAGCAACCCTCCGACGGCCGCCAAGGATACGTAAAGCACGTTCAAGACAGAGTCCCCTCCCGCGTCACATCGCCAACGTTCTAGCTCGTAGATATCCTACGCTACGGAGAACACCGCAGGTCCTGGCCTACGGTCTATTCACCGAAGATCGTAGTAGGGATGTTATGTGAAGTTGAACTTCCCCCTTACGGAGTTTTTACGCAGTTCGTACCGCACCGGTAGTAGCGGCTAGAATACCGGCTAGGCAGACTCACGAGGGAGAGATCCTCTGTGCTACTCACCATAGTCTATGGCGTACTCGTGGTCGGTGGGACTTGCCTCGTCGCGCTGGCCGGGCTGGAGGTGGTGCAGCGCCTCGTACCCGCCACCTCGCGCCAACGACACAACGACGTTGCAGGCTTCATCTACGCGGCCCTGGGAGTTATCTACGCCGTGCTCATTGCGCTCGTAGTTATCGCCGTGTGGGAGGAATACGACGCGGCCAGCGTAACGGTCGAGCAGGAAGCCAACGCCCTGGCCGAGATCGCCTGGCTGGCCCACCGGCTTCCTGAGCCCGAAGCTACCCACATCCAGGAACTCGCCCAATGGCTACGCCGAGGAGGTGATCCACAAGGAATGGCCCCTGATGGAGCAGGGGCAAACACCCTTGATGACCCAGGTGGAAGAGACTCCTACAGGGTGGACCCTTATCGACGAGATCCGAGCAAGCCTACAGGAGGTCCAGACGCGTAATCCGGCCGACGAGCAGCTCTACGCCGAAGGACTCGACCAGGTCCAGAGATTGGCCGACGCCAGGAGAATGCGTCTGGTCGCGGCCGAAGAAGGCATCCCCGCAGTCCTCTGGGCTGTCCTGATATTCGGGGGGTGTAGCGACGATAAGCTTCACCTACCTCTTCGGGCTTGAGAACACGTGGGCCCACAGGCTTATGGTACTGACCCTGGCGGTGGTGATCGGGCTGGTGCTTTTCACGATAGGTGCCATGGAGCATCCCTTCTCAGGAGGCGCGCGGATAGGCACGGGAGCCTTCGAGCTGGTACTGGAGAGGTTCGAGACCAGCAAGCTCAGCGACCTCCGGTAAGCCCTGTTTCAGCCTCTATTCACCAACCTCGTAGAAGAGGGATTATCGGAAGTCCGCATAGCCCCGGTCCAGCACCTGTGAGGGGCGGCGTCAGTTCCTTGGGAGTTCGAAAAGTTCGATGGGGTTGCCGGAGGGGTCCTCAAGCAGGATCTGCTTGCCGCCTCTGCCGCCGACGATCTCGTTGCGGAAGTGCGCCTCCGTGTCGCGCAACGCCTCGACCTCGCGGCTGAGATCGTCAACCTCAAGTTGGATGCGGTTCCAGCCGCCTGGCTCAGGATTGCGCCCGTCGGGCATGGGTTGGCCCGCTCCGCCGGCACCGGGCTCGTTCAGCAGGAGGCGCAGGTCGCCTCGCGAGAGGACCGCGAAACTGGGGGCGGGGTTAAACTCGACACCGAAACCGAGCCGCTCGGTATAGAACGCGATCGCCGCCTCAACGTCATCAACTATGTAACGCACACTGACCGTGGCCATCTTTGGTCCTCCTCAGATTTAGTTGGTTGTGTTATGCACATGGTGGCACGAAGATGGGCTGGGTACATCGTGCGAAAGCACGGTTTTTTGGCCTGTCCCTTCGTACCGCTTCTTGCGATTGCGTCCGATGGGCTCAGGCTCCAGAAGGGCTCCACACTCAAGGCTCGGGCAATTTGGTCGATTCGAGTCCCGTCATAGTCGGGAGTCGAAGACTGTGAAGTCGAGGCGGGGTTTATTCACCGGAGTGCGTGGAAATAGGTCTTCTCAGAAGTTGAACTTCCGCTTTAACGGAGTTCTAAGAAGTTCGTCCCGTCAACCGTGCGCGGGGTGCCCAGGGGTCTCGCCCAGACGTCTGCCGAGCTCTTCTGCCCGCTCCTTTGCCCGCTCTCGCGCCGCGTCTACTTGCGTCTCTTCGACGGCCTCTTCGCCGTGGGGACCGTCCCTGAGTTCCATGAGTTGCTGGCCAGCCTCGGTGTCCAAAACGGCCTCCATCGCTTCTTCGATTGTCTCCCCACGCCGCTCCGCCCGGGCCTTGGCCTGGCGCATCAGGACTTCATTGGCCATCTCCGCGACGCTTTGATCCTCGCGCATGATGCTCTCTCCTCTTTGCGAAAAACTTTCGCCTGGGGTGAGTATATAACCCAGGGCGGCTCCTCCGGTCCAAACGAGCCGTGGTCTCGAGGAGCTTGTTCACCCGAGTGCGGTCTGTACCCCTTGGCTGTGCCTCCTCGTCGGCATGGACGCGGGCGAGCGCCAAGTACAATGGTGGCGTGGGTTACCTGATTTCGGCAGCAGAGGGCCAGAGGAGCGTAAACCTCACCGACCCCGAGTGGCAGGCCCTCATCTACGTCGCCAGCAAGCATGGCTTCTCCGCCCCCCATCTCAGGCTCGAGGCAGAAGACGAGGCCTTAGAGGTGGACGAATCCGATGCCGAAGGATTGCGCGTCACCCTGGGTAAGGCCCTCGAAGCCCGCGACATAGAAGAGATGACAGTACCGGGCGGCGAGCTGGACTACGACACCATCCAGCGCGTGCGTCATGTACTACTCTCTGAGGGTGTGCGTCTGGCCCGCACACGCTCGTGGAAAGCCGGCGAATGAGCCCCCTGGGGCCGGTCCTAGGCATCACCGAGTGCAGGGGGCTATTCACCCGAGTGCGTGGAAGGATGATTCTGCGAAGTTCGGATACAGAATCCTGCACAGCACCGGTTCTATGGGGCCAGAATCGGCCTACGGCCCTACACCTAAGCCTTGAAGTCGTCACTAGATGTTGTGGTGCTGATAGATATGCGCTTGGCTGATGAACCGCAGGAGAACCCCCTACGTTTAACTAGTGCGCCCGGCGGCTACTGGAAGTCGCTACCGCGTTTAGGTGTGATCCCTACCTCGTTGGCGCCGGTTCCGGGTTGGCCCCATCAATCTCTTGTCGGCGAATTCCGGGTAAGCCCGAGAGACCTCCCCTGCAGTGTATCCCTTCCTGGGCGTGCCAGCCCCGGAATGGGTGTTGATGAACGGGTAGAGGGTGCGCCGGGGAGGCTGCCCGGGCTTGTCCTCCTCGACGTGGACCAGGTAGAGCAAGCGGCCCAAATCTGCCCACTCGTAGAGCCGCATCGTAGTGTGGCCAGCTTCGACGATTCGGACCAGGCGTCCGACGAAGTTGATGGCGTACGAACGGTGAGTCCCCTCGCCGTAAGCTCTGTCGATCTCCAGGGTGATGGGCTCGTACACGCGTTTTCTCCTCGGCGCTAGGGTCCGGCCGGGACGGAGGGGGGAAGACCCGGCCGAACCCCGCGGTTAGCGAGACCCTAACACCCTGATCGCTACAGACGGTTAAGCGCCGGCGAACGTTGCATTAAACGCTTGGTGTGAATTGTGAGCTCACCATCCCAACAGGTCGGCGAAGGCCAAACGAGGACGACCGAGCTGATCATTGAGCCAGATGCAGAAGTTGTGCAGAGCCACCCTCGCCGCCAGGCGCACCCGCAACCCCTCAAGCTCATGGGGCCGCTCTCGCCAGAGGCCGAAGGTGTTGAAGAGCTTGTCGTAGACGCTCTCCACTATCTGGCGGATGCCCGCGATCCATCGCCTGAGACGTTTGCTCCAGCTTCGCTTGCGAGAGTTGCGTTTGGGCGGATGGATGACGTGCGCCCCGTAGCTTTCGAGCCACCTGAGGTGGTTTTCGTCGCCCTCGAAGCCCTTGTCTGTTATGTAGGGGCCGCTAGCAGCCGTGCCCACGCTGATGAGCCTTCGGTCCGGTCGGGCTCTCAGGGCGAAGAAGGTCTCCGCCATTCGTTGGTCGGCGGTGGAAGCGGCTCCGAAGCAGAAGCCCGTTATGACCCCGCTAGAGTCGACGGCACTCAACAAGCTAAAGCCCTCGTACCATCCCAGGCTATTACTCCAACCGATGTCGGCCTGCCCGGCCATCCAGCCATGCCCTCGGCGCTTACAGTCTCGGGTAGGCATCGCCGAGCTATCCAAAGCCTCGTAAGGGGGAGGCCTTTGCGCCTCCAACAGAGCGAGCAGGTGCACGATGAAACGCTCGATGAGCTCTGTGTGGGAGCGCACCAAGCGGTTGAACTGCGAGCGATCTGGCAGGGTGGGAAAAGCGTTGTACAGACGAGCCGTTGCGTAGCGGTAGAAGTCCCGCTCGCTAGAGAAACGGCCCCACCGAGCGAAGATGGCCAGGGTGATGACCTCACTCGCACACAGGGATGCTTGCGGACCTGGCTTCTTCGTTGGCGAAAGGGACTGGCAGAAGTCGTCGACCATAACGTAAAGTGTGGTGAGTAAGGTGTCCACATCGACCATGAGGAGTCGGTTCCTTTCCCTTCGGGATCGGGCAGCAGGCCGACTCTAGCGAATGGACACCTTCCTCTCAAATCTTCGCCAATAACTCACACCAAGCGTTTAAGGCTCGTACAGCCAGAAGTAGCTATCCCACCAGACGCGAATTTCCGTAAACTCCATAAGGGCAATCTTTCCAGAAGGACGAGAAGGCGAAGTGCCACAGATCGACCTTCTGGGAAGTTCGTCCTCAGAGCCCTAACGAAGGGCCGCTGTTTTTCCCATGCTCCCCTGCACGACCCTCTCCCCTTGCTGAACTACTGCAGGGAAGCCCTAAGGTCGTCGATGTGGTGGCCGATCTCCTGCAGTTTGGTCCTGAGCTGCGCCTCCAGGCGCTCGCCCTCGGGACCGCCCAGCCTTCTGGCGCGGCGCCTCTCTTCCTCCAGCCGGAGGCGCTGCTGCTCCAACTCCGCGATCCGCTCGCGGATCTCTCTACGCCAGCCCATGTTTGCTCGCCTCGATGATACCGCGTGGCCTATAAAGCCCGGCGCATATCTATCCACTGCCACAATATGCGGATAGCCCCGGTCCAACAACGAGGGTTCTAGTAGGACGATCCTGGCCCGTTAGGACCTTAGGCTATGCAGCTTTCTGGATATGCCCTTCCGAGAATCCATCTTCTAGGCACTTTGATGAATAGAAGCGTGATGGTGTACCTTGCCAGCCGTGGCTTCGGAATCGGCAACGAACCCAGCTTGCATCCCGAGGTGCGAGGCTGGGCTTATGCTCGAGGCGGCCTGGCTCTTTTTCGGGGAGTGCCATCTCTCTGTACCGGATGCGTCGCCTGGGTACAGCGGCAGTTCGTTCGCCCTTGTCGAGTCCTCGGACGGGCGATGGCTGCTACGTCGATGGCCCAGCGGCATCGACGCAGGGCAACTCGCCTTCGCTCACAAGGTGCTGGTGGAGAGTCGTTGGAGGGGCTTCGGGGACGTGCCGAGAATGGCGAGCATCGAAGATGGTCGGACGATCTTGGAGCTCTCCGGGCGCCTCTACGATGCCCAAGAATACCTCTCCGGTCAATCCCTCTTCGAACGCTACCCATCTAGCGGACCGGCACCGAACGTGGCTGTTCCCCTGCAGGGCGATCGGCTCAGCACCCTTGCCGAAGCCCTCGCACAGTTTCATCGCAGTACGCTGCACCTCCCTCCGGATCCCGACCGGGAGGTAGCCCCACTCCCGGAGCGCCTTGACGGACTAGCTACCGAGCATGAAGCTGTGCCACGAAGCCTTGCTAGACGGGGCACGGGAGCGTGCCGGTGGCAAGGAGCGAGAGACCGCCTTGCGTTGGCTGGAGGTCGTCCCTCACGCGCTGGCGGTGGCGCGTGAGGCCTCAGGGAAATCACCCGGCGCTCGGGACACGCGTGTGCTGTGCCATGGCGACCTCTGGCCAGCCCACGTCTACTTCGACGGGGACGACTTCGTCGGCTTCGCGGACTTCGACTCGTTGGTGTTCGCGCCGTCTGCTCTGGACCTGGCGCAGCTGATCGGGCACTTCGGAGGTTGGGGTACCCGAGCGGTTGTGCTAGAGGCTTACGAAAGGATCGCACCTCTCGGGGAGCGATGCCGGGAGGCGCTCCAGCGCGAGCTACCGCTGGAGCTGGTAGCAGATCTGGTCGGCGAGGGCCTGTGGGCGCTCTACGGGCAGCTATCCTCGGAGACGAACCCTGTGCAGCGAGAGGCGCACGTGCTTAATATGAGTGTACTGCTAGGGTGCTTAGAGGATGCTTCTGAGGAGGTAGAGGCGCTCTTGGGCTGACCGTCCCGATGCGGTTGTTCGTCCTGTAGCTTTAGAGCATGCGCCTTCCACCCACTCCGGCGAATGAGGTCCCTAGAGCAGGAGGTTAGCTCTCCTCCGCGGCACGGCAATCCGCAGCGGAGCACTGCCTGAGCGCGTCGAGTTGCGCCTCGAGTCGCTGCTTGAGCTCCGGTGTGGCACTCGTGTACGTGTTGTCCAGCTCGTGAGGGTCTTTCCTTAGGTCGTACAGCTCGTGTTCGCCTGTCTTGTACTCGACGTACAGGTAGTTGTTGGTCCTTAGGGCCTTCATCCAAGGCCTGCCCCACTCCTCGCTCGATTGGGCGACCGCTGCCGAGCTCTTCCGCCAGTCGTTCGGCAGCGGGTCGCCCGTAAGAAGGGGCGTCACCTCGCTCTCGTTCACCAAGGGGGGCCGAGAAACGCCGCCCCTCTCGGCCACGGCCTCGATCAGGAACCGCTGGCGCCAGTCTTCGAGGGGCGTGGGATCGTCCGTGAGCAGCCCCTTCAAGGAGCGTCCGTCCACAAAGGACGGTGTGTCTGCCCCCGCCAGGTCGGCGAAGGTCGGCGCAAGGTCGTTGCTGAGCACCACGTGCTGGAGGGTCTTTCCCTCGGGCACGCCGGGCCCACGCACGACGAGCGGGACGCGGATGTCCTCCTCGTAGGCTGTCCACTTTCCTGCACCCAGCCTGTGTTGGCCCAGGTGGAAGCCGTTGTCGGAGGTGAAGACAATGTATGTGTTCTCGAGGTTGCCGCTTTTGCGCAGCGCTCCTACGAGGTCTCCTATCATGTCGTCCACAGCCAGCATGGACTGCAACCTCTTGCGGTAGAGCTTCTCAATGTAAGCTTTCTGCTCCGCGCCAAGCGGCGGGTTGTCCCTTATCCAAGCTGGCTTGTCCGAGACGTCGCCCTCGTCGAAGGAGGGAGGACGCGGCAGCGAGACGTCGGGGTAGGCGTTCCTGTCCCTCGGGGCCGGGGTGGCGGGCTGGTGAGGGGCCTTGGTTCCGATCCACATCAGGAAGGGTCTGTCAGCCGTGAAAAACGGCGGGTCGGGCCTAGCTGCACGCTTCGCGTAGTCGGAAGCCTTCTCGGAAAGAACGTCGTCCAGGTGGTAGCGATCGGCTTCGTAGCTCACGATGTGGCCATTCTCGTTGACGTCGTCGCTCAAGAAATTTCCGGATACGGCTTGCCACTCGTCCCACCCGGGTGGGACGTAGTGACCGGAGTAGCCGTTTAAGTACTTCCCGAAGAAGGCCGTACTGTAGCCCTGCTCCTTGACCCAGGTGGCCATCGTAGAGCCCTCGCCCCCAGAGAAACGAAACCGCTCGGCGCCCCCCAGCGGCGGCTGGTTGTGGAGGATCTGGTGGTTGTGGGTGTACTGGCCGCGCAGGATGGTGGCCCTAGAAGGGCAGCACAAGGAGTTGGTGGCGAACGCGTTCTCGAAGGTCGTGCCCTCCTCCATCAACGTCCTGAGGTTGGGCATGTGCTTGAGCGTGGCCGGGTTCACGTCCCCAAAGGCCAGGTCGTCTGTGAGGATGAGCACCACGTTCGGGGGCTTTGGCTCCGTTTGGTCTTCCTTCGTCGTCTCTTTCGGCGAGGGTAAGCAGCTCGCGAGTGCGAAGCAGCCTGCGAGCAGCAACAGGAAAAGCAAAGTTGTGCACACTCTCCTCACCCGGATGGCTAACCTTCCGTTCGGTTTGCGAGAGTCGAGAGGCCGCTAGAATGTGCGGGCTGGTCCCCAGTCACTGCTGGCGATCGTAAAACCGACATAGTGGCAGTCTATCCCGTGCAGGACGCACAAGCTATGCCGTGTGTGGCCTTATGCCACTGCGCATAGCCTTTCCAGAAATCTTCTCGGCCGAACTCTCACAACTCTATGCAGAGGAACTTCTCAGAACTGCGTTATGAAACTGTCCGAAAACCCTCATGAGCGGACCAATCTCCTCGCCATAAAGCGGCTCATGGCCACGTAGATGAAGGCTTCTGCACTCTCCGGCAGCCTCTCGTAGTCCTTGCTCATCCTCCGGTTCTGATCGATCCAAGAAAAGGTCCGCTCCACTATCCATCTCTTCGGCAAGAAGGGTTTAGGGCCTTTCTCCGGCATAAGCTTCTGCAAATCGATGGCGAGGACTTCCTCTTTGTTGATCTCCCTTACCCATGCCCTCATCACCTCCTCGGAAGCCGGCTTCGGTGGGTGTCGCACGATCTCTGCGGTCCATCCCAGAGCACCTTGGGGTGCACCCAGTCCGCGCCCTTGTTCTCTCCGGTGTAGCCCGCGTCCAGCCACAGGTGGGAGAGACGCTCGGGCAGACGATCGCGCACGGCGATATCCAGCAAGAGCTTGATGCCCTCCTGGTCTTGGATCTGTGCGCCGTGGAGCTTGGCTATGAGCACCAAGCCCTGAGTGTCAACGAGCAGATGACGCTTGCGGAGGTAGCCGGTTGCGCCACTGGCTCAGCCCTACCCGAAGGCACCCACGCAAAATAGGAAGGGCTTCTTGGCCTCTACCGCAGATAGTTATGTCGCTCGTTGGACTCGCGAAAGGGTCCAGACGGTTACGCTCGGGCCTCTCCCAAGGAGGGCACGAAAGGTTGTTCTGTGTCCCGCTTGCGAGCGACTTCTATGAGAAGGCACATTTTGTCAAGGCCGACGTGGCGGCCGCTGTGTGGCTAACGCAACAGCTTCTGCCCTTCGCGCTATGCTTCTATCCGCACCCTCAATGAGCTCACGCTCTGTAGTGGCTCGGTGCATTATGAGATCCGTCTTGATCCGAGCTAAAGGCGCTGCAATCTTCCGATCGATAATGAGCTCGGTGTTGACTTCTTCAATAGGCTGTTCACTTCTAAGCACTCGGATGAATAAGGGCAAGAGAAAGGACCAGGGCTGCTAGACCCCGGCCGGTTGCATACTGACAGCGCGAGCCACATCCTGAGCGCACCCTTGTACAGGGCTCCCGAGGTTCGCCTCTGGCCTGCCCAGAGAGAGTGGTTCCAAAGAGTAGTCGTTTCGCCTGATTAGTACATAGGCGAATTAAACCATCACAAAATGGTCGTTTTGCCCGATTCCTTCTTCCCCACCCTCACCTAGGATCTCAACAAGTCACAGAGCAGCCCCCCAAAGGAGGCCCGAGAAGGTTCACTTCGAGCGATAACCCCAGAGCTATGAGCAGTAAGCGTGGCCGTCTCGTGGCGGCCAACCATCGAAAGAGGAGGTACATCCATCATCATGAGGACCATAACCAAGAGCTTATTGGGCTCCCCAGAGCGCTCGGGCATGAGTGCTCCGGCGCTGGTGACGCTCGCGGGCGCGATCGTGGCGCTCGTCGTCCTGGCGCTCTCGGCGACCACCGCCCAAAGCGCCGAGCGCCATAACGGCAAGACAATCCCGCTGAGCGGAAAGACCTGGCTGAAGATAGACAAAGATACGGCCGCTGCCCTCTCGGATGCGGGCGTCGAAGTCGAGGCGACCGGGGCAGCAGTAGGACCCACGGATGAGCGCCCTTACACCTTCGCCTTCCCGATAGTCGGCGGCAAGGTGGACAAGGACCCACCCGGCGGCAAGATCGTGCACTCCGGGGGGCTCTCCTTCAGCGCAGACTCCAACAGCGTGGTGGTGAAGCGCTTCGTTATCGACCTGGACCGATTCGTCCTGAACGCCAAGGTGGCAGGAACGGAGCAGCGCATAGATTTGCTCAGGCTGGGCGCTCCCGAGGACGTGAAGGTCGGCGCCGAGCGGATCGTGCTAAAGGGCGTCGACGCCAAGCTGACCGCCCAGGCTGCCGCAGCGCTGAACGAGGCGCTCGACACCGACCTGTTCGCGGGTGGCCTGCTAATAGGAGAGGCCACGGTCATCGCCAAAATCGACGAGGGCGAGGACCACAACCACGGCGACAACGGCGAGGACAAGAACGACGACTAAAGGGTAGCTCTGGGTAGGTTTTGCGCGGCCGAAGGGCCGCCAAAATCGGCCAGCTACCAGCAGGGCGGGGTTCTTCTCTCCAGGGAGAGCCCCGTCCTCATACTCGGTGAAGAAGGGTGAGAAGCAGGAACTGGGATGCGCTCCCCGTCCCCCTCAAAGGGTGTGTTGTACTCTCTTTGTGCGATTGCCTAGTAACCCACCAGACGAAAGGAGCGCTCATGTTCACCAGCCTAACCTCCAAGGTAGTGACCGCCGTGTGCGCCGTGATCGGTGCGATCGCGTTTCTTAGTATCTTCTTCTTGGCCGTGACGGGAGGGTCGCCCTATCTGCAGTTCGGGCTTGCTTTGGTCTTCTTTGCGATGTTCATAGTAGGGTCGTACTGGTGGATGGTGTTTGGGCCGGGCCGCGGCCTGTAGGGGCGCTACTTGCTTAAAGTGTCGGAAGGCCTGCCTCGCACGACTCTTTGAGCATCATCGACACGAGTGGACTTTCATGCGAAATCCCATGTCCCCGGTCCTATGACGCAGGAATTTCTCGGGTAGTTGCATCGTTACGAGTCGCAACCCCTTCCGCGTCGGTGGATGAATGCAGGCCAAGAGAGTTGCCTGAGCGTAGCAACCCTGGGCTAGGATCGATCGGCCTCGGCAGACCCCGTCCTACAGTACTATTGGGCTTCCCTTCTAGGAGGATGCGAGCGCACGCGTCCCCGAGAACTTGGAGGTATCCTCGTGAACTCGTCCTGTGCCGTTATCGTCTGTCCCATCGCCACCTTGCTCAGGCGCGGCTCGTTCAGCACGACGACGCGGCGTGGCCTCGGCGTCTCGATGAGACCGGCCTCCCTGAGCTCGCCCATGGCCTGGCAGACGGCCTCGCGCGTGCACGCCACCATGCAGGAGAGGTCGTGGTGGCTCAGGCGCATCCTCAATTCCCTCCCCCGGCCACCCTCCTCCCCGAAGCGCTCCGCTAGCTCCAGCAAAAGGCACGCCAGCCGGCCGTCTACCTTCCGCTCGAGCAGCCGCTGCACCGCAGCTTCGCGCTCCTCGGCGCACTCGGCGAAGGCTTGGAGCAGTGCTGGGGCACAGCTCGAATCCTCCGAGAGGTGGCGCAGTAGGGGGACCTTGGGCACCTTCGCCATCCGGCAAGCAGAGAGTGCCTCAGCCGAGTCGCGGTGACGCTCCGCTGGCCGCAGGGAGGGTTCGCCGAAGAGTCCGCTGCCGTCGAGCAGCCTCACGGTGGCCTTGCTGAAGGCGCCGTAGAGTTTGTAGACCTCCATTGTGCCCTCTCGGAGGAACCACAGCCCTTCGTCGGGGTCCCCGTGCATATAGGCGTGCTCGCCGCGCGAGTAACGGCGCTCGATCAGCGGTACTCCGGAGGTCTCGAGGCTCGCCAGCAAGGACGCCTGTTGCGTGTAGGCTTCCTCGCGTAGCGGGGGTGGCGTTTCGTGAATGCGATCTCCTTGTGTAGGGCGCGAGCAACGGCGTCCCGGTTCCTACCCAATTCTGTCCGTGCCTACGCCTGCCTGACTGCTAAATCGCGGGCAGGGCGGCCGCCCTGGCATGTTCGCATCTCAAAGCAGCAGCGTCATTACACCCTTTTGGCCATTGTGTCCTCAGGCGAACTTCTGAGAACTGCGTACAGGCGAAGTCCAGTTTGCCCCATCGCCCCGGTCCTGAGAGCCAATCCCGTGAGGGCCCACAACACACAGTCGGGTATTATCATTGTCTTATGTACATCGGGCTACGCACCTCCGATACTCTACATAAGAAGCCCTGTTGCATAGGACCGGGGCTATGCCTCTTGCTCCGCCAGGAAATCGATGACGATCCTGGCGTCGAGACTGCCGTGGCCGGCGCCTGGCAGGACGGCGAGCTGCGCGTCAGGGAGTCCTTCGCGCAGGGTGAGGGTATGCTCTATGGGGATCTCCTCGTCGCGATCGCCGACCATGATGAGCGCCGGCCCGGGGTACCCTGCGAGGTCATCGACCGTGAGGGTCGGCTCCTCGCGATGCATCCGGTCGAGCTTCTCCTTCACAACCCAGAAGTGCTCCCGCCCGTCGGGGGCGACGGCACCCCAGTAGTCGATGAAGAACGCCAGCGTCTCCTCGTCCAAGTCGATCGCTCCCGGCGCCCAGCCATCATGGTGGAACACTCCACTGCTAAAGACCAGCTTGCGCACGAGATCGGGACGCTCCAGGGCGGCCAGCAGCGCGACGATCGCCCCGTCGCTGTGACCGAGTAGGTAGGCGGGGCCGCCGACGACCTGCTCAAGGAAGGCAATCGTATCCCGCGCCATCTGCTCGTAGGTGATCGGACCTTCGACGTCGGGCGTGCGCCCGTGTCCGCGCCGGTCGGGCCGGAAGACGTGGAAGTGGTGCGCGAACTCGGGCACGTACTCCTCGAACGCCCGCGAGTCTGCAAGTCCCGGGTGCAGGAGTACGAGGCCCTCGCCCTCGCCGTCCTCCTCGTAGTAGGTGTGGACATCGCCGAGCTGTACGTAGTCGGACATCCGAGCTGCTCCTTTGGTTTTCCGGGGCGCTGACCTTGTAAGGATACGCCAGGGGCGGCGCATCCTCTAAGCCGTTCTGCGCCGATCCAGTTCCCCCTGATCAGACCTGGGCTATGCGTACTTCGGAGAATAACCCTTCCGAGGCTGTATGAAATCTCCGGATAGGCGTCGAACCGGTACCCTACCAAGGGCAGAAAGCGGCCTCACAGTACTCCGATTTGGTGTTTCGTGCTACCGAGGACCCACCATCGGCGCTTCTCCAATTACCTATCATACAGTCTCGCCACGCACGGGTGAATAGAAGGAACTCGTGCCCACGGTGGTGATCTTTGCAGCAATGGACAACTTGGGTCAAAATGCTCGTGTCCTCGACTAGGACAACCTGGCCAACGGGGACGGTCACAGAGCCATCGCGCTTCGTCGGTAGGGGTGCCCAAGATACCGAAAGGAGGCAACTTGTGGTCGACGATCACGCCAAGGCCGCCTCGCAACTGACCACTCTCTCAGAGGTCGCCTCAGAGATCACCTCAGAGCGCGCCGCAGAGCGCATCCCCCAAACGATAGAGTGGGTCCTAGAAGCGGCCAGGGAGGAACTCGGCATGGAGGTCGCTTTCGTCTCCGAGTTCGCTCAGCAGCGAATGGTGTTCCGCAAGCTTGCTGGCGAGGCAGAGTCCTTCGGCTGGGAAGAGGACGAGAGTGTACCGGTGGACGACACCTTCTGTCGGCTGCTGCTGGAGGGTCACCTTCCGAACGTGATCCCCGACGCCAAGGCCGACGGGCGGGTGAACTTCCTTAACGTGACCGGCAAGGCGGACATCGGCGCCTACGTGGGTGCGCCCGTCAGGTTCTCCGACGGCACCCTGTACGGCACGTTCTGCGTCCTTAGCCACTCGCCCGAACCTTCGCTCGTGGGGCGAGATGCGCAGTTCATAAGGGTGCTCGCACGCCTGGTGGCCGAGCAGATAGAGCGCGAGCGCCACCTCCTGCACGAGGCAACGACGCGCACCCGCGCCCATGAGCGAAGAAGGATAGGCCGCGAGCTGCACGACCGCGTCGCCCACACGATGGGGGTGGTCTACCAGAGCCTGCTGCTCTACGAAGCCTACCGGGAGCGCGACCCCGCGGTGGCCCAGCAGAAGCTCGAGCTCGCCAAGCGAATGACCAGTGAGGCGATGAAGGACACGAGGGACCTCTCTCAGGCCCTCAGCCTGTCCGAGCACGAGGAGGAGGAGGAGTTGGAGCTGGAAGCGGCGCTCTCCGAACTACTCCGGGACTTCGTCCCGCCCGAGATGGAGGGTAAGCTCATCGTGGTGGGCGACGAGGGTGCGGTCTCCGGTGAGGTGCGCGAGCAACTGTTCCTGGTGTTACGCGAAGCCGTGCGAAACACGGTCTCCCACTCGGGGGCGAGCAAGGTGAGCGTAGAGGTGAGTACCGACGAAGAAAGGATAGTAGGCGTCGTCGAGGACGACGGACGGGGCTTCGGCCGAAAGTCCTCCGAGCGGTCCGAAGCCGGAGGGCTGGCCTACATGGCAGAACGCGCCTCGCTTATGGGCGGCACATGTTCGATCGCGTCGGCGCCGGGGGAGGGAACGCGCGTGGAGACGAGCTTCCCGTTGGATGGCGCTTAGCGCCTCACACGCTGACTTCCGAGACATGCGTACTGGCGACCTTCTTAGAACTCCGTGAGCGGCATCCCGGCGGGGTAGCGAGCCGGTCAGGGTTGCCTTAGAATGCTCGAACCTTTAATCTGTTTGGTTCAGGCGCCTGTTCGCCTTCAAAGGTCCGGATGGGGCGTTGGTGCGTTCTAGGGAGTAGGGAAAAGTGGGAGACACGGACGAAGCCACGGCGGCACGCATCCTCATAGCAGACGATCACGCCCTGGTCAGAGAAGGCCTCAGAACCATGCTCTCCGGAGAAGTCGGCCTCGAAGTCGTAGCAGAAGCCAACGACGGCCAACAAGCTCTCGCCTTGTGCAGGGAGTTGCGACCACACCTGGTCCTCATGGACGTGAGGATGCCGGTGATGGACGGCCTGGCGGCCACCAGGAAGATCAAGGACGAGATGCCAAAGACTTCCGTGATGATGGTCACCATGCACGAGAACCCCGACTACCTCTTTGAGGCTGTCAAGGCTGGGGCAGCAGGCTACGTGCTGAAGGACGCTTCCGGGGAGAGGCTGTTGAGCGCGGTGAGGCGGACGCTTGAGGGGGAGTCGCCGCTCAACCAGGAACTCGCGATGCGGCTCCTGGTAAGGATTGCGAGGGAGAGTGGTGACAGTAGTGGGGAGGGGACCGGGGGAGGATCGGGTGAGAGATCCGGGAGGCTGTTACCCGGAGCCAGCGGGACGACTCTAGAGGAAGGATCCAGGAACGAGGGCGAACCCCTGGCATCGCATCCTTTAGCAACCGGCCCCGAGGCATCACTACCCGAAGCGACTCATCGTGGGGCGCATCAGGCCGGGTCTGGCGGATCTGGACGGTCGAGAAGGACGGAGCAGATGGAGAGTCTGACTCCGAGGGAGGTCGAGGTGTTGAGGCTACTGAGCCAGGGGCAGACCAACCCCCAGATCGCCCGGAACCTGCTGGTCAGCCGCGGGACCGTCAAGATCCACGTCCAGCACATAATCTCCAAGCTAGGCGTGTCCGACCGCACCCAGGCTGCCGTCCGCGCCATTGAAGCTGGGATACTTTAGCGGATTGGGGAAGGCCCTATGCCTTCCCCAATCCGCGCATGTCAGCATGTCAGCACGCCGTCTTCGACGGCTTGTCAGCTAGTCAGCTTTTTGCATTAGTGAGTAGGTGGGTAGCTCGTGGGCGGAGTGGGGATCGGGAGAAGGGTTCGTCCGTTGGACGGGAGTAACACAAATGGCGCTGTAAGAGTAGGCACCCGGGTGCATAACCTCCTGTCAATGCGCCGAATCCCTCCTGGTGGCATCATGCACATGTTGCCGACCATCTGGAGAAAACGCGAGTTGTTGGCAAGGAGGAGAAACTTCTATGTCGGCAGAGGAGAACCTGGCGTTGGCCAGGCGTTTCTTGGAGGCACGAGCAGCCAAGAGGGACCTGGATGCTGTGGACGAGATGCTGGCACCCGACTTCGTCAACCATAACAGACTGCTTCCCGGCCAAGAAACCGATCGCGAGGGGTACTTGCGGTCGGTCTCTGCATATCACGCCGCCTTCTCTCCGGGCCGCTTGATCATCGAGGATCAGGTAGCCGGGGGAGACAAGGTGGTGAGCCGCTTCGTCGTGCACACTCCCCACCATCGGGCAGAGCTTATGGGCGTGGCTCCTACCGGCAGGGAGCTGACCCACGAGGCCATCGTCATCCACCGCATGGTGGAGGGCAAGATCGCCGAAGAGTGGGGCATAGGAACGACCGGCTCGACACTGCGGAAACAGCGCCTGGAGCAAGAGATAGGCGAGCGCGAGCGCATCGAGCAGGAACTCAAAGTGGCGCGGGACATCCAGCACACGTCGCTTCCCAAGGAGGTGCCCGAACTGGAGGGATGGCAGATTAGTCCCTTCTACCAGCCAGCCAGAGAGGTAGGAGGAGACTTCTATGACTTCCACCTCCTCTCGGAAGGTCGGCTTGGACTTGTAGTGGGGGACGCAACGGGCAAGGGCGTGCCTGCAGCGCTAGTGATGTCCACCACTTGCGGTATGCTGCAGCTCGCCGCTCGAGCCCTCGACTCCCACTCCCCTGGGGAGGTACTCGAGCAGGTCAACGAGACGTTGTTAGCCCGAATCCCCTCCAACATGTTCGTCGCCTGCTTCTATGCCATCCTCGAGCCTGAGGGCGGACACTTGAGCTACGCCAACGCTGGACATGACCTGCCCTACCTGTGGCACAGCGGCGAATGCGAGGAGCTTGGGGCAAGGGGTATGCCCCTGGGTTTGATGCCGGGGATGAGCTATGAGGAGAAAGAGATAGTACTCTGGGAGGACGCCGTCGCCCTCCTCTACACCGACGGCTTGGTTGAGGCCCACGACCACCAGCGTGAGATGTTCGGCTTTCCACGCTTGCAGGCGCTCGTGTCCGAGCTCGCTGCGGAAGAGACGTCGCTGGGGGAGACACTACTAGAGGAGCTCTACTCCTTCGTGGGGGAGGGTTGGGAGCAGGAGGACGACATAACCCTCCTTACGCTTCGACACTCCTCAGCCCTGTAGCGGGCTGCATGAGGATGGACCTCCTGCTACCCGAGCTGTCAGCTTTCAGCCATCAGCTTTCAGCTCTTTGTTCTTGCTGACGGCTGATGGCTCGTCGTGCATAAAGAGGCAACCCTTATGCGGGGCGCCGAGTGCGTGGGAATGGAACGGCCTGGTGAAAAAGTTGGCACCGAGCTCATCGTGACTACTATCGGCAGGAGTCGCAGACGTGCCCAGCGAACACGCTTCGCGACTGAACTTCGCCTCGACGGCGTTCTGAAGGTTCGGGTCTACGTTTCGGCTAGTTTGTACCCTGATTCGAGGATTCGGCGACCCTGCCGTGCTCGTCCGTACGCTTTTCGTCATCCTGGTTGCGGCGAACCATCGCCGAAGCCTTCACCGATCCCGACCGTCCTGCCACCTCGCGAATCTGATGCTTTATGAACCGTGCTTGCTCACTGCCCTCGGGAAACTCCCCGTAAAGCTTTTGAAGGCGCTCTTGCTCGACATCCAGTCCGTGAGTGAGGGAGTCGAGGCTTTTGAGGGAAGCACGCTCTAGTCCGTGCTCGAACTCGCTCTCCCCGGTTTCTCTAGCCCACCCCAGCGATAGGGGCACCGGGCCTTGCTGCTCGATGGACTGCCGCGAATCGAGGAGTTCTTCGGGCGCCACCCGAAGAGCTCGAGCCAGCTTACCGAGCGTGCCAAAGTGCGGACGCACTATCTTGCCGGTCTCGATGCCGGAGATCGTCGTAGGGCTCACGCCAGCTTCCCGAGCCAACCTCGTCTGGGTCCACATCCGCAGGCGACGGATATTTTGCACACGCTCGCCTATGTCGGACACGCTCGCACCTCTTCTCTAAGCTTAGAGAAGAGCATACCATAAACTGTGTCAAAACTTTACGATCACTGTGTGTATCCAGAGAAAACCTGTAAATTTAGTCGTAAAACTGTTTGAAAACTGTGTTAGAGGGTATATAATGCTCGTGCAGAAGGGATACAGGTCCCGGCCTAAGGGGCCAGGAAGAGAAGGAGGTGCAAGGATCATGTTGAGTCCATTCCGCGGGTTTTACGATGCGCAGAGTGAGGTGGATCGCCTCTTCAACGAGATGTTGGGGGGTCGCCAACGGGGACGTCAGGGAGGAGGGCAGCACGCCCAGTGGGCGCCGGCCGTGGACGTGCTCACCAAGGACGGGGATCTGCTGATCCGCGCCGAGCTTCCAGGGGTCAAGCAGGAGGACGTGGACATCACCCTGCAAAACGGGGTCTTGGCGATCTCCGGCGAGCACAAGATCGACCAGGAAGAGGAGCGCGGTGGCTACCATGTCAGGGAGCGCCGCTACGGTTCGTTCCGAAGGAGCATGACGCTGCCGGAGGGCACCGACGAGAGCAAGGTCCACGCCCGCTTCGAGGATGGTGTGCTCGAGGTGACCGTGGAGGGCGCCGCCGTCGAGCAAGCCCCCAAGCGCATCGAGATAGAGGACTCGGGCGGCTAGGGCCTCGTCGAGAAGGCGAAGGTCGGCGGGACCGCGGCACTGCGGTCCCGCCTTTCGTGGTCCGGAAGCTCCCGAGGGTGCCCCGGGCCTTACCGCGTGTCCGGCGGGTGTCTTGCCTGCTACCTGTCGTGGGGACAGTATTGTGAGAAAAGAACGTAACGTGAGCACAGCTTTCTACATCCGACGACCTAGGGGAAACAAGAACGATCTCTACGTGCTCGGGAAAACCTCTGAGGACGGATCGGGTGTGCTCGCTCACCAAAGAGCAGATAGCCGACATAGCCCGCCTGCTGTTGGAGCGTACCAGGATGCGCTTGCGGCCCCAGGACGTCGGGCTCGAGTTCACCCAGGAGGCCGTGGATCTCGTGGGCGCGGAGGGTTTCGATCCCGAGTTCGGGGCCAGGCCACTGCGCAGGACCATCCAGCGAAAAGTGGACAACGAGCTTTCCCGGATGTTGCTGGAAGGCTCACTCAATCCCGGAGATTTGGGGAGAGGATCGTAAGCTCGAGCCTGCCTGTTCGCGAAACTCGTGGTCGGCATCCACTAGAAACCTGATGCTGATCCACCATTCCCGGTCTATTATGGGTTCGCCGGTACTTTCCGGAGGTGCATCCAGACCCCACTACCTGAGAGGAGTCTCGAGTGACGACAGACGAAACCTCCAACACCGCTGGACCGCAAGACTCCTTGCGCGGGTTCCCCCTGCCGGGATCCGCGGCTTCCGTCGTCGCCGTGCCTGCTCCGGGAGAAGGACCCGGCTACTGGGCCGGTGCGTCCAGCGCCGCGCTCGACGAGGACGGCACGTTCGTCATCGGCTACCGCCTACGCCACGGCCACGATGGCGCCGCTGAGACTGTGATCGCGCGCTCGGAGGACGGCGAGCGGTTCACCACGGTCGCTACCCTGGAGCAGTCCGAGTTCGGCGCGAAGAGCATGGAGCGCCCGTCTCTCGTCCGTACCGAGACGGGGCGGTGGCGTCTGTACGTCTGCTGCGCCGACCCTGGAAGTCCCCACTGGTGGATCGAGGCAATCGATGCCGACGAGCCGGAAGGTTTCGCTGCGGAGGGTGCCCGCACCGTCTTCCCGGGCGACCGCCTCACCGGCGTCAAAGATCCATTGGTGCAGCGTACGGGCCAGGGATGGCGGGCCTATATCTGCTGCCACCTCCTCGATCAGCCCGGCGAGGAGGATCGCATGAACACGGCCTACGCCACGAGCGAAGACGGTCTTAGCTGGGAATGGCACGGCGTCGTCCTGGAAGGACGTCCTGGAGCGTGGGACGCCCGCGGCGCTCGCGTCAGCGCGGTGCTGCCCGACGGCCGCGCGTCCTACGACGGCCGAGCCACCGCTGAAGAGAACTGGTTCGAACGCACGGGCCTCGCATACCAGAGCGGAGAACCCGGACGGCTGCGACACGCGGAGAGCGAGCCCGTGGACGTCCGATACCTGGATGTCTTGCCACTCCGAGACGGCGGCTTTCGCATCTACTACGAAGCCAGGCTTCCCGACGAGAGCCACGAACTGCGCACGGAACTCATCCCGCCCCAAACCGGATAGGGACAAGAGGACGCCGAGAAGCTGGATTCCGCGAAGGTCGCAGAATAGTGTTTGGGCGAAGTTCGGGGTAATACCGCTAGAAGCCCGTCTCCGGACGCTCCTGCATGCTCATGTCTATGTCAACATACTATCAGCGGGCGCCTCTGCGGCGTGGCCGTCGGTTGGCGCGAGTGCCCTTTCTACGGCCTGCGGGGCCGCCTAGAGGGAGGCCAGAGCCACCAGGTAGAGGGCGAATGCCGACCAGGTCGTCGCGAATTGGATCCAGTTGATCGTGAAGTAGCGCCGCCGTCCCGCCTCCCAATTCGCCGGCATGGTCTCGGGATTCCAGGCCAAGATCACCTTGTAGTGCGGTTCCTTCCACACGTTCGCGACTATGTATATACCGACGATCACAACACCCAGGCCGATCGCCGTGAGCACGAACGAGGTCGAGCCGGGATCGTCCCAGAGGAGCACGAGCGCGACGATCGGCGGCCCGATGCCCATCCCGAGCGACCAGGCAAAATTGAACACCCGTCCCCAGGACTTCTCCGCGAATCGAAGGAACGCTCCCATGAAGTTGCGGAAGTCCCGACCATCCATCGCTTGGAGCATCGGGCGCATGATCGTGCTCAGCATCCCCAAGAGGCCAGACCCGAGCCCGGCGAAGAAAGCAGACGCTGCGAGTGCCCATTCCTCGGCCGTCATGACGATCCTGCTCTCCTTTGATTGGCGAACACCAGGGCGGCGAGTACAAGCATCCTCCATGCCATGCGGGGCATGATAACACCGTCGGTAGATTTCCCGCTTACTCGGCCTCTACGAGCCGAAGATCTTGCGCCAGGACGGGCAACTCTATCGTTTCCCCCGACGCAGAGCTGGCCACTTGTATAGCCCTCCAAAACGCCGGAACCATGTCAGAACTGTTCCGGCACTGGGCCTGCCCCAGGAGGCGCCGAACTTCGCATAGAATCTCTCTCCTCGGAAGTTGCTCCAGTCTTTGCATGCCGTCATACTAGCTCCGTTAGGTGTAATGGGGCAGGGGGCTCGCTTTTCTCCTTCACCCCACACAAGGAAGGATGAAGGGGATGAGCAAGACCGTTCTTGTTGTCGGTTCGATAGCCTCGGCGATGGTGCTGGCATGCATGGCGGCCGTGCTGACGGCAGCGCCGGGCGCCTCTCAGACGCAGACGGTGACGCTGGTCGGAGCGGGGGACATAGCCGAGTGCTCCCCGGACAACAACGCCGAGGAAACGGCGGCTTTGCTGGCCAAAATACCGGGAACCGTCCTTGCTCTAGGAGACAATGCCTACCCCCACGGCACCCCAGAGCAGTACGCCAACTGTTACGATAACTACAGACTCTCCGATGGTAGTGTCTTCGACGCCCGCACCTCCTGGTGGGGTCAGTACAAGGCTCGCACGATGCCTGTCGTAGGCAACCATGAGTACCACATTTCCAAAGTAGCGCAGCCCTACTTCGACTACTTCAGCGCGATAAAGCCGTTGGCTTCAAGCAGCCCCGGGCGCCGGTGCCGAACACGAGCGCGAACCCTGGATTGACACCAGGCAAGGGCTACTACTCCTACGATAGAGGGTCCTGGCACATCGTTGCCCTAAACAGCAACTGCAACAAGGTGAGCGGATGCGAAAAGACATCTGCCCAGGGCAAATGGCTTCGCAACGACCTCGCCAACACCACCAACAAGAGGTGCACCCTGGCCTACTTCCATCACCCGCTCTATTCCACAGCCAACAACATCCCGAATCCTAATGTGAAGCCCCTCTGGCAGATCCTCTACAACAATCACGCCGAGGTAATCGTAAATGGGCACGCCCACCGCTACGAGCGGTTCGCTCCGATAACCCCCGCAGGCACAACAGATCCGCAACACGGCATCCGCCAGTTCGTGGCCGGGACCGGGGGAGCACCGGGAGGAAGCGAGGTCTACCCCGACCAGGCTCCCGGAGTGGAGAAAGTGGAAACTGGTACGCCGGGTGTTCTCAAGCTCGACCTCAGCGCCGGCTCTTACAGCTGGAGGTTTGTCCCCATAGCAGGCCAGAGCTTCACCGACTCCGGCACCGGCTCTTGCCACTAGGTCCTGCTGCACTTACGATGAACGAGGACGTTGGGCAATCCTAGTGAGGGCCGACTGGGGCAAGGTCCTTAGGCCGTTCTCGCCTAGCTCCAGAGGAAGTCGAACCCCAGAACCCGGCTTCCCGGACCGGTCCGCGCCTTTCATAGGGTTTGTCCACGCACTGGGGTGAATAAAGCCGGGAGGGTGGCACCCTGGTTGCGTCTGGCGACGCTCGCCAATAGAGTTGTGGAGCGAAGCCCGATACATCGACAGCGAAGGAGCGTGAAGATGGCTTCCAGAACCACCTCGGGAGGGGACTACGACCTCTCAGATCCGGTCAACGGTTTCGTAGACGTCGTAAGGCGCGTGGTCCTCCAGCCTTCGGCCTTCTTCGCGGGGCTTCCTCGGCAAGGCAGCCTCGTGGGCCCGCTGGTATTCGCCTTGATCTGCATCGAGGTCTCCGTCATCCTCGTCGGGCTGCTCACCTTCTTGGGCGTCCCCGGGGGAGTGACCTGGCTGTTCGGCGCGAAGGGAGATCAGGGCTTCCTGGCGTTCGTGGGGGGGCTGGTGATCGCCCCCATAGCGGGAGCCGTGGGCGTGTTCCTGTCGGCGCTGGTGACGCACCTGTTGGTCATCCTGGTGGTGGGATCGGGGCACTCCGGTTTCGGGGCGACCTTCCGGATCATTTCCTACTCCTCAGTTACGAGCCTCCTGGGCTGGCTACCGTTTATCGGGTGGCTCTTCTCCTTGTACCGACTCTTCCTGGCCACCGTAGGGATCCGCGAGATGCACTCGACGACCACGGGTAAGGCGCTCCTTGTGGTGCTGCTGCCGGCCATCCTGATACTGGTATTGGTCCTGGTGGTGGTCGGCGCATCGGCCATCGTGTTCTTCAGGGCTGCCTGAGCGTGCTGAAATGCTTATTCGAAGAATGACACGAGGTGCTTGTAGCATTCTTCGAGGAGGGGGAGTTCGGCGTATTCGTTCTCTTTATGTGCTTGTGAGGGTAGGCCTGGGCCGAAGTTCGCTGCGGCGACGCCGCGCTCGGAGAAGCGGGCTACGTCGGTCCAGGCCTGTTTGGGACGCACCTCGAGGCCTGTGTCTATGAGTTCTTGCAGAAGCGGGTTGTCGAGGTTTACGGGGCCGCTCGGGGCGAAGTCCACTACTTCGTAGGTGGCGCTGTCACGGAGGAGTTCTTCGAAGAGGCGTTTTACGTCTTCGAGGTCCTTGCCCGGGGCGAAGCGGTGGTTCACGTTGATCTGGAACGAGTCAGGGACGACGTTGCGGGCCCGACCACCCTGCGCTACCGTCGGGGTTAGCACCTCGTAGAAGGTGAGTCCTTCGACGACCGTCTCGGCCGCAGGCCTTTCGTGCAGCTCGGTGAGGAATTCTCCTGCTCTGGTCAGCGCGTTCTCTCCTTGCCAGGGGCGGGCGGCGTGTGCGGATGTGCCGCTGAACGTGACCTCCACGTGCGCCGTCCCCACGCAACCTACCTCCAGGGCCGCAGCCGTAGGCTCGGGCACCAGCGCGAGCTCCGCGTCGAGCACCCACGGGCTGCCGGCGAAGACGGCCTCGAGGCCGTTCTCTGCGTAGAGTCCCTCTTCTCGCTCGTAGAAGACGAAGACGGGTTCGAAGCGGTTCTCCTCCCACGACACCCCTTCGAGGAGGGCGAGCATCATGGCGTCGCCGGACTTCATGTCGGAGGCACCCCTGCCGTAGGCCCTGTCTCCCTCGACCCTGACCTCGAGGCCGCCCTCGGGCTCTGGCACGGTGTCGAGGTGGCCGGCGAGGACGATCCTGGGAAGAGAAGTGTCCGGCTCTTTGCGGCGGATGGCCAGGTTGTTCGAGATGCGCTCTATCTCCCAGTCCTGCGAGGACGAGATGCGGGCCGCAAGGTCGTCGCAAAGACGCTTCTCCGACCCCGTAACGCTCGGACGCTCGAGGAAGAAGAGAAGATCTTCGAGGAGCTGTTCCCTCATACCATGTCCCGGTGCATGCCTACGGTGTGACGCAGCCCGCCATTGCTGACCGCCCTGTTACTCGTGGATTCCCGCTTTCGCGGGAATGACGGGAGAGGGGGCGGGAATGACGGGAGAGGGCCTGGCATCAAACGCTCACCCCGAACTCGCGTAGGGCTTCGTTGAGGGAGGTCTTTTGGTCCGTCGATGCTCTGCGGCGGCCGATTATGAGGGCGCTCTGGAGCTGGTAGGAGCCGGACGGGAACTGTCTGGTGCGGGTCCCTGCGACGACCACGGAGCGGGCGGGGACGCGGCCCCTGTAGACGACCTCTTCGGGGCCTGTGACGTCGATGATCTGGGTTGAGCCCGTGAGCACCACGTTCGCCCCGAGGACCGCCTCCTCTTCGACGCGCACGCCTTCGACGACGATGCAGCGCGAGCCGACGAAGGCGCGGTCTTCGATCACGACGGGCATCGCCCCCGGAGGCTCGAGCACACCCCCTATGCCGACACCCCCGGCAAGGTGCACGTCGCGTCCGATCTGGGCCCCCGAGCCGACCGTTGCCCACGTGTCGACCATCGTCCCACGCCCCACGTAGGCCCCGATGTTGACGTAGCCGGGCATCACAACGACGCCAGGCTCGACGAAAGCCCCGTAACGTACGGTCCCTGGTGGCACGACACGTACGCCCGCAGCAGCCAGGTCTTTCTTGGTAGGGATCTTGTCGTGGTACTCGAAAGGACCAATCTCTATCGTCTGCATCTCTGCTACCGCGAAGTACAGATTGATGGCCTTCATGACCCACGCGTTCGAACGCCACTCACCTTCGCGCTTCTGTGCGACGCGCAGCTCGCCCCTATCAAGGGCGGCGACAGTGTCGAAGACCGCCGAGCGGTACTCTTCCGCTTCCAGCAACCCCCTGTCCTCGAACGCGGCCTCTATCCTGTCCTCGATCCCCGTCATCCTCCTGCTCTGCGAGATACCAACACGTGCGCCAGTTTAACAGGAGCAAGTCAGCACGCTACGGCCTGCGGCCTCCGCTTGTCAGCACGGCGCTTCGCGCCTTGTCAGCACGCTACGCCCTTCGGGCTCCGCTTTCAGCAAGTCAGCAGGGGCGTGCACCTGCGAAAGCTGAAATGCTGACAAGCGACAGCCGAAGGCCGTAGCGTGCTGAAGTGCTGACAAGCGGAGGCCGCAGGCGTGCTAGTTCGCAACGGTTGGTAACGCTCAAGAAACAGAAAAATCACCCATATGAGCGAGGCAGGATCACACCAGACCAGATAAAGTAGCCACAACTGCGAATGCGTGGCGGGCAGCAGAGCCTCGCCACGTCCCTTCTGGGAAGGAGAATGTGGTGAAGACGGTCAGGCTCGACAACTTCAGGGCAGCACTGCTTGCGGTTGCGGCGGCGGGGCTGCTTGTGGCCGTGGGACTGGTGGTTCTTTACGCCCAGCCTGCGGAGGCCAACTATCCTGGCAAACCCGGCAAGATAGCCTATACGGGCTACGACGGAAACGACCCCGAGATCTACACCACCAAGACTGACGGAGGGGGCAAGCTCCAACTTACCGACGACGGTAAACCCAATGATCAGCCTGCCTATAGTCCCGGCGGCAAACGGATAGCCTATGCTGGCTACGACGGAAGTGACTACGAGATCTACACCATCAAGGCCGGTGGGGGAGGTGAGCGCCAGGTCACCGACAACACCTCGGACGACCGCCACCCTTACTACTCGCCTTCCGGCAAGAGGATAGCCTATTCGGGCCACGATGGAGACGACTCCGAGATCTACACCATCAGTACCGGCGGTGGGAGCAAGCGCCAACTTACAGACAACGCGACGAACGACTATGATCCTACCTACTCGCCTGGCGGCAAGAGCATCGCTTACGAGGGCGACGACGGGAATGACTCCGAGATCTACACGATGAAGGCCGGTGGCGGGGACAAGCTCAACGTCACCAACAACTCCTCGGACGACTACTACCCCGACTACGCTCCAGGCGGCAAGCGGATAGCCTATACCAACTACGTCGCCGGAGGCGACGAAGAGATCTACACGATCAAACCCAATGGGGGAAGCAAGTTCAACCTCACAGACAACACCTCGGACGAGTACTATCCTTCCTACTCGCCTTCCGGCAAGAAGATAGCCTATGCAGGTTACGACGGGAACGACTCCGAGATCTACACGATCAAACCCGACGGGGGCGGTAAGCGCCAACTCACCGACAACTCCACCGCCAACTATAGTCCTTACTGGGGGTCTCAATAGCGATTCCTGAATGACTCTCTTCGCTCTTGTGCTGGTGCTCGCGGCGGCCGTCTTTCATGCGACCTGGAACTTGCTGGCCAAGCGGGTCGGGGACGGGGGAGCGGTCTTCGTCTGGCTCTTCGGTCTTTGCTCGCTCGTGCTCTACGCCCCGCTCGCGGTCGTTGTCGTGCTCGTGAGCGCGCCCCATCTGGGACCCGTAGCGTACCTCTTTATGTTCGGGAGCGGCGTTTTGCATCTCGGGTACTTCGTCTTGTTGCAGCGGGGATACGCAGTGGGGGACCTCTCGCTCGTCTATCCTCTGGCCCGCGGAACCGGGCCTTTGCTCGCGACAGCGGCGGCCATCGTGCTGTTCGGCGAGAGGCCTTCCCTTCTAGTCTTTATCGGGATAGGTCTGATCACGGCCGGCGTCTTCGTATTGACGAGCGAGTCGGGGAGTCTGAGTACAGGTCTGGGGGCCGGGGTCGTCTACGGTCTTTTGACCGGCGTGTTTATCGCGGCGTACACCATCTGGGACAAGCAGGCGGTCAGCGGGCTCTTGATCCCACCCCTTCTGCAGAGCTGGGCCACCATCCTCGTCACCACCCTCCTGCTAACCCCGATCGCGATGAGCCGCCGTAAAGAAACCAGGGCCCTCTGGCGCGCCCACAAGCCCGAGGTCCTCGGGGTGGCCGTCCTCAGCCCGCTCTCCTATATCCTGGTCCTAACGGCCCTCGTCTTCACCCCCGTCAGCTACGTGGCCCCGGCGCGGGAGATCTCCATCCTCATCGGGGCCGCCATGGGGGCGCGCCTACTCTCCGAAGGAGACTCTACGCGGCGCCTCGTCGCCGCCGGCGCGATGGTAGTCGGCATCATCGCGCTGGCGCTCGGATGATAAGCATTTCAGCATGGCGGCTCCGCCGCTTTGTCAGCACGCTCAGGCTTGCGCCTTCGCTTGTCAGCTAGTCAGCTTGCCAGCTTTTTGGTTGCTGAATCTTTGCGGCTGGTACGGAATCTGCATGATCAGCGGAAGGCTGATAGCTCGTCGTGCATAAGGGTTCAACCCTTATGCACGACGCCGTGATAGGTTGAGGCCGCGGCCGAGTTCGCAATAGTTAGCAACGATCAAGAAACAGAAAAGTTCACCCATTTGGGGGAGGCGGCACACCACGAAACAGGCTATAGTGATCTTAACTGTACATGCGTGGTGGGCAGTGTAGTCTTGCCACGCCCCTTGAGAAAGGAGACAGACAGTGACGACGGTAAGGCTTAACCACCTCGGGGCGGCGCTGCTGGCAGCGGCAGCGGCGGGGCTGCTGGCGTCCGTAGGATTGCTGGTGGTACTTTACGCCCAGCCTGCAGAGGCTAACTATCCTGGCACAGCCGGCAAGATATACTATTCGGGCGACGACGGGAAAGACTACGAGATCTACTCCATCAACCCCGACGGGGGTAGCAACGTCCGACTCACCAACAACCAGTCGGCCAATTGGGAGCCTGCCTACTCGCCTACCGGTAAGAAGGTAGCCTATTCGGGTTGGGACGGACAAGACTGGGAGATCTACACCTCCGACCTCGACGGGGGAAGCAGGGTCAACGTCACCAACAACAACAACGTGGACGACCGCCACCCTTACTACTCACCTAACGGCACCAAGATAGCCTATTCGGGCGAGGACGGACCCAACGGCGACTGGGAGATCTACACGATCAACACCAACGGGGGAGGCAAGGTCAACGTCACCAACAACAATGCGGATGACCGTAATCCTGCCTACTCGCCTAGCGGCGCTAAGATCGCCTACGAGTACGACAGCGGAACCAACTGGGAGATCTACACGATCAACACCAACGGGGGAAGCAGGGTCAACGTCACCAACAACAATTCGGACGACTACGAGCCCGACTACTCTCCTGATGGCAAGAAGATAGCCTATTCCAACTTCGTCACCAATGGCGACTACGAGATCTACACGATCAACATCAACGGGGGAAGCAGGGTCAACGTCACCCAGAACAATTCGGACGACTACTACCCTTCCTACTCGCCTTCCGGTAAGAGCATAGCCTATGTCAACGACCCAGGAACCGGCGACAACGAGATCTATTACATCAACACCAACGGTGGTGGTAATACCAAAGTCACCAACAACAATACGCAGAACTGGGATCCTTACTGGGCATGTAAAGGCGCTTGTAGGTCGAAGTAGCGATTCCTCCCTCCGGGTAGCGCCGGAGGAGTAAGTTTCGCAGAGCAGAGAGGTCGGGAGCCCGGAGACGCCATCGCGCGTTTTCCGGGCTCCTCTTTGTTCGAGGTCGCTCCGTATCGTACGGCCTCGCCTCAGCACCGAAGCGGCGAGCGCAGTGGGTAGAAGGGATGCAATGTCATCAAGGCACAGTACCCTCCGTGAAGAAATCATACCAAGTCCGGGTGAATGCCAGCGGCACGACAGAGCCATTGCCCCACCGCTTTCCTACTCGTGGATTCCCGCGAAAGCGGGAATGACGTATGGGAGGGCTCCCAGCGTACCCTCAGCTCGGATGCACTCACGTTCAAACGGACTCGGCATCACCCATTTGCGGTAGAGAAAAATCACTCATTTGCGGTATATGAACGGGAGCACTTCGGTACTATAATTTGATCAATCGCCAAGCCGGGCCGCACTCTGAACCCTTCCCCCTCCAAAGCGCGACCCGGCTTTCCTCTTGCCTCCCGGCGGGTTGCTGAAGGATTGACCTTCCCCAATCCGCTATCAGATCTTCCTCAGTCGTACGCTTTGGACCGAGTGATCTCGTCCTTTCTCGAGGATCAGGCGCGCCCTGTCTCTGGTCGGCTCGATGTTCTCTTTGAGGTTGGGGTGGTCGATCTGGTCCCAGACGCGTAGGGCTACGTCTCTGGCGTCATCGACGGAGAGCTCCGCGAAACGGTGGAAGTAGGCGGAGCTCTCCCCGAGCGCCTCTTCCCGCAGGCGCATGAAGCGCTCCAGATACCATTCCTTGATGTGCCGCTCCTGCGCGTCGACGTAGATAGAGAAGTCGCAGTAGTCGGAGACGAAGACCCTGTGTCCTTCGGAGGACTCTGAGAGTCCGGCCTCCAGCATGTTGAGGCCTTCCACGATGAGGACATCGGGACGCCCTACCTCGTGGGTCCTCTCGGTGAGGATGTCGTAGGTCAGGTGCGAGTGGATCGGGGCGCTCACCCCGTCGCGACCGGACTTGATGTCTGCGAGGAACCTCAGTAGGAGCGGCAGGTCGTAGCTCTCGGGGAACCCCTTGCGTTCCATCAAGCCCCGAGAACTCAGGACGCTGTTGGGGTAGAGAAAGCCGTCTGTGCTCACCAACCCAACCTCGGGAGTCTCCGGCCAGCGGCAGATCAGGGCCCGCAGTACCCTGGCCACCGTGCTCTTGCCGGCGGCGACGCTGCCCGCGATGCCGATGACGTAGGGCACCTCTTTCTCCTCTTCGGCCAGGAACGCGCGTGCTGCCCGGTACAGACTCTGCGTGGCGCCCACGTGGAGATAAAGGAGCAGCGAAAGGGGCAGGTAGATTTCTCTTGCTTCCTCCAGCGAGAGGTACGCTCCTATCTCCCGCACATCGTCTTCGGATAACGTGAACGAGGCGTCTGCCGGCAACCCGGCCCAATCCTCGCGCGAGAGACGCACGAACGGGTGGAGACTGTTCTGCCCGGCGTCCACGGTGGCGTCCTCCTCTCACCCTCTCTACAGAGTCCCGACGACAGTCTTGCACAAACTCTTGTGGGACGCTCCTCTATCCCATCCGTTCACTGTACCCACTGCGTATACACGGGCAGCCTTCGGAGCTTAGCCGGGGCAAAGGAGGGAGAATGACCGCCGACAGAACGCCCCCGTGCGAGCGTGATCCACACAAGGAGGAAGTATGGTGACCCACAGACGACCGTCCGTCCTGCGCTCTTCGGCGCTGATGTTCGCTCTCTTGACAGCGCTTGGCCTGGTGCTAGGGGCGGTGCTATCTGATGCGCGGGCGCAGACCGCCCCACAATACACCTTCACCAAGGTGGCTGATAGCACAGAGGACGGCTTCGATCCCAACAACTTCGGATGCGCCGCCATCAACGCGCGGGGGGACATCGCTTTCAGAGCGGGACGCCTGGCCCCCGACGGGTTCAACACGATCGACGGCATCTACAGGGCCAACGCGGACGGGACCCTGACTACCATAGCCGAAGATCAGAGACGGTTCGTTTTTGTCGGCGTCAACCCCTCGATAAACGATTCGGGCCAGGTCTCGTTCGCGGCCAGGCTCGACGGCGGCAAGAAACCAGACACCGAGGCCATCTTGCGGGGCGACGGCAGGAAGCTTATACCGTTCCGCTTTGTTGATGGCATAATGAAGGCATGGCAAAGATACTCTACCCACAGGTAATCACCGAAGACCTCGATGACCTCAAGGAACTGGAGAAGTACCATCGCTACTCTCACCTCTTCCAGCGCCTCAGGATGCTCGGGCTCCTGAAGTCAGAGGAGTGTTCCACTCTGGGAGAAGCCGCCCGGGCTTTGGGTTACTCCTGGCGTCAGTGCCAGAGGTGGTTTGCAAGCTACCAGGAGGGCGGCATCGAGGAGCTTCTAAAGAGCAGAGTACATGAGCGTGGTCGCCAGGAGTTGGTCACGCCCGAGGCTTTGGAGGACCTCAAGCAGACCATGAAGATGGGAAAGATCGCCACCATAGGGCAGGCCGATGAGTTCCTTAGAGAGCGTCATGGCATCGAGTACGCTCATCGAGATGGCGTCGGTCAACTCCTCAGGCGACACAAGATCAAGTTGAAGAGTGGTCGCCCTCGCCACGAGGAAGCAGACCCCGAAGAGCAGGAGGCCTTCAAAAAAACTTCGCGGGCAAGATCGAGGAGGTAAAAGAGCGCCACTGCGAAAACGGCAAAGCGCTAAAGGTCTTGGCTTTCGACGAGGCGCGATTCGGAGTGATCAACTGGCATAGGAGGCGCTACTGTCCTATGGGGTTCCGTCCACCTTATGTCGTGAAACGCGCTTACAAGTGGACTTACCTCTACGCGGCGGTCGAACCCACGAGCGGGGAGAGTTTCTGTATGTACCTGCCCGGGATGGATGAGGGATGCCTTGAGGTATTCTTGGATGAACTCTCAAAGAGATACTCCGATGAGCACCTCCTCGTCGTGCTCGACGGCGCACCAAGCCATCGCTCCGAGCAAATAGTGCATCCGGAGAACATCAGCTTCCTTATGCTCCCACCCTACTCGCCGGAGCTGGACCCGGTGGAGAGATGGTTTCAGGAGTTCAGGCGAAGTTTGTCGAACAGGGCTTTCGAGAGCGTGGCCCTAATACAAGATGCGCTGAGCAAGACGCTGCGCCCATACTGGGAGAGTCCTTCCCTCCTCAAGCGGCTCACCGGCTACACATGGTGGGTAAAGGCGGTGGAGGAGGCTCTATGACATCAATAGACCGGAACGGTATTACTACCATCGCGACGACGGCGGACCGATTCAACTTCTTCGGGTTCGACACCTCTATCAACAACAGCGGCGAGGTCGCCTTTACGGCCGAACTCGACGAGGAATTCGGCTTCGATGAGGGCCTGTTCTCGGGAACCGGCGGCAAGAGAGGCGTCACGACGCACTATCTCACCTCGACCAGCGAGTTCGACGGCAGCGATTCGAGGCCCTCGATCAACGATTCCGGCAACATAGCCTTCGTCGAGTCGGTCGACTTCGCCAGGGGCATCTTCGTGGGCAGGGAGGGGGAGTTTACGACGGTCGTAGAGCCAGACCCTTCGGATCCTTCCGTCGGTTTCGAAGCACCGATCCTGAACAACACCGGAACCGTGGCCTACAAGAAGACCTCTTTCGACGAGACCGCGCAACAGTCCGTGGAGGAGATCGTAAAGATCGACGCCGACGGTACGAGCACGGTCGTCGCCGACACCAGGGGCGAGTTCGCCTCCTTCGGCTTCAGGCCGCCCTCACTCAACAACAACGGCGACGTGGCCTTCCTAGCCGACCTCGACTCCGGGGGCTCGGGGGTCTTCGTCGGGCCAGACCCCATCAACGATCGGGTGATCTCCACGGGAGACGCGCTGGACGGCTCGACGGTCCGAAACATAACCTTCTGCGAGGAAGGCCTCAGCGACTCAGGCGAGCTTGCATTCGTCGTACAGCTGGCGGACAACCCCGATACACCGGAGGACGACTCCCGCACGGCCGTCTTCCGCGCCACGCCGGCGCCGTAGCGAAAGGAACGTCTAACTCAAGCCGTCAGCCATCACCCGCCCCCGGCGCATGATTTAGGGTAGGCTACCGAAGTGGATCTTGAAGGCTCGAAGCGGTGGGCGTACCAAGATGGTCGGGGGAGCCGATGCTGAGAACGATACTCATAACGGGTTCGATAGGGATGGTCGTCGGCTTTGCCGGCACGCTGTTGACCTTGTTCGGGGGCGGGAGCATCAGGGTGGAGTACCTGGAGTTCGCCGTGGCCCTGCTCCTGTTCCTGGTCATGCTGATCGGTGCGTACTGGTTCGTAATAAGCGAGCCTGGCATAAGAGAAGGGAAGAAACCGAAGAAGTAGCGCTAGTATTTTGGGTGATGCCAAGCCCGCCTGAGCTCAGTAGGATGAGCGCCCCGAACCGTCATTCCCGCGCAAGCGGGAACCCACGTCCTCGTCGCCGCTATCGCGGTTCGTCAGGCATTGTCTCTCGGAACTGCTCCAGGATGATACCAAGTCCGTCTGGATGGCATCGCCTTGCGGTTGTGAGTACGAGATGGGTTTGTTTACCCGTCATTCCCGCGAAAGCGGGAATCCACGGGTTGTAGAAGGTGTGGGTTCGTGCTCTTATGCGCTGCTGTTCACCCGGACTTGGTATGAGGAACAAGAGGAGATGAAGCAAGAGGAAAGGGCCGGGGTTTCAGCCCCGGCCCTCAGCGCCACTTTCGAAAAAGACGCTCCTTACGAGTTGGCCCTTATCTTGCGGTCGATCTGCTCGATCAGGGTCTCGCGGTTCTTGTTCTGCTTCTCGTACTCGCGGACCTTACGGAGCTGCTCGGTGGAGAGGCCGTCGAGCCTCTTGGAGATCTCCGCGACGGACAACTCCTCGTAGTTGGTGGTCTGCAGGGCGCCAAAGACGGCGGTTCTCAGCTCCGCCTCCTTTGTGGCCTTCTCGGTCTGCCGAAGTACCTTATCGGTCTGCTCGGTCGCCTCCTCAGCGACTCTGAGCCCCTGCCTTGCTACCTGCTCGGTGGCCTGAAGTCCCTGCCGGGCAGCCTGCTGGCTCGTCTTCACGCCCTCCTGAAAGTACGCGAAGGGGGAGAAAAAGTCCCTGTAAGTCCCCGCCCAAGCCTGGGTGAGCGTCTTCAAACCCTCCTGCTGCTTGCTCGCGCTCCGCGCGAAGGCCTCGGCGGTCTTCACGTTGTGCTCGGTCTGCTCGCGCCACGCGTCCACGGCGTTGCCCGTCCAGCCCTGCACGAACTCGGCGTTGCGCTGCTGGAGCTGCAACAGCCTCACGCCACCCGCGAACCACTCCTGGGCCGCACGGGCGCTCTGCTCCTGCAACCTCATGAACTTGAGCCCGTCTTCGGCGAGCCCAATGGTGCGGCGCTGGGCGGCCGCGAGGTTCTCGGCGAGTGCCTCGTACGAGTCGCGCTGGACCTCCGCCATCTCGCGGGCTGTGCGCGCCGTCTTGTCGATGTTCCTGGTGGTCTGCACCAGCGTACCTCCATGGTAGAAGATCTTGACACTATATTCCTACCACATATATGTTCATTTGCAAACCCTCGCAACTTCCGACGTGAAGTCAAGGACGCGACACTGGTAATGGTTGAGAGAAGGTGGGAAGCTGGTAACCACAAAACAAACCGAGGGCGGCCGAGCAAACCCTGCCGCTTGAAAGAGGAATAATGGCTCAACAGTCGAGCGCGGAGCCCAATCATCTACTCATCATCACCGACGACCAGCCCCACTACATGCAGAACGCGAATATCACGCCGCACATAGCGGCGAGAATTGCGAACCACGGCTTGAAGTGGGTCCAGGGTTCGTGGGCGAACATACCCGTCTGCGGACCTGCGCGCGCCACGATACTGACCGGCAAGCTAGCTCACAACCACGGAGTGTGGACCAACGCGAGTTACGAGGGGGGTGGCATCCACACCGCCTTCAAAGACCTCGAGGGCGACACGATGGCGACGCGCTTGCAGGCTATGGGGGTCAACACCGGAATCTTCGGGAAGTACATGAACGGATATCCGGGCTACGTGAAGAACTCCGACGGCTCTTTCAACGCCACCCGCGCGGTGCCCCCTCCGGGTTGGGACAGGTTTGTCATCATCCTCGCGGAAGACGGAGACTCTACGCCCCGTGAGTGGTTGGTCAACCGCCACGGTGAAGAGTGGCGTCCAGAGTGGCCCAGAACCGACACGGCGCTCATAAGGAGCGAACTCATAGACTGGGTGACGGCCCCCGAGCAACTCTCCGCTCCGTGGCTCGCGCTTATGACGACCCAGAGCCCGCACGACCCCTACACCGCCTCCCCCGAGCACGCACACGATTACGATGGAGTACGGCTCCCCAACTGGGGCAGTTACAACGAAGCCGACATGTCGGACAAGCCCCGAGAACTCAGGGCTCAGCCGAACATCACGAACCCCGGCGGCCTGGGGCATGGCGAGCTTAGGGACTGGTACGAGGGCAAGCTGGAAGAGATTCGTGACGTGGATGACGCCGTGAACGAAACCCTTACGGCTCTCGCGGATTCGGGTCAGCTCGCAAACACCTACGTCTGGTTCACTTCGGATAACGGGTATATGTTCGGACAGCACAGGTTGGCGAAGAAGGAGCAACCCTACGAGGAGTCCGCCCGGGTGCCGTTCATCGTACGCGGTCCCGGCGTACCGCAACACGCCTTCGTCGGACAGGGGAGCCTTGGAGGCCCCTGGACCGGCCACATCGACATCCCGCGCACCATCCTCTCTACCTTTGGCGCGAATCTCTCCGGCACCGACGGACGCGACCTGCGCCACGTCTTCCGAGTCGGCGGAGCCAAACCGAGTGGCTGGCGCAACAGGATGCTCCTGGAGATGAACACCGAGTTCGCAGGTGGAAAGGTGGCCCCGGCTGGAAGTCGCATCTGGCAAGCAATGGTCCGGCAAAAGAACGCCCGCTACAAGGCCATCAGGCGCCCCCCATGGGGACCGAGCTGGGAGTTCTACAACCTCGACAGTGACTTGGCGGAGGTCAGCTCCGTCACCTCGACCATGAATTCCACCCTCAAGCAACAGCTCAAGGACGAGCTTCTTGCGGCTCTCACACTCTCGGGCGACGCCTACCGCGGTTGGGAAGCAAGCTAGCGCTAGCTTCAGACCGTTTCTTGAAACTGTCTGAAAAGGGGTTATGAGGAACCCGCTCGGTAGGATACCGAGCATGAGAAGAGCATATCAGAGCGACCTATCGGATGCCGAGTGGAGTTGGCTACCCTGGCGAGCTAGGTGCGCTCCCGGGCGGAGGACTCCAGTTGGCGTTTGTGGGCCAGGAGGGCGTCGGTGCGGCCTTCGAGTTCCTTGCGCTTGCTAGGCGAAACTCGGAGCAAATCATCGCGGAGGATAGCACCCACAATATTCAAGCCGACGATCCCGAGCTCGTTATAGATGCCATTCGCCAGGTCATGGAAGCGGCGCGAAACGGCGGCAGCGTATAATTCGGCAACGCGCAGCCCGACGCATCTGCGTCTCGCCGGACACCTGGTCCAACGACGGGAGGAAAAAGATGTCTCCACAACAGCCTAACCAATTGACGCGCAGTGAGTTCCTGCGGACGGCCACAGGGACCGTCGCCGCTGCGGCCACGGTGTCTTCCCTGGGCTTCCCGGCCCCCGCTGAGGCCGAGGCGTCGCCTCGGACGCGTGGCGACGGTGGTAGCGACGCGCTCTTCGACGAACTAGACGCCAAGATCCGGGCGGGCATGAAAGAGCACGGCATCCCCGGCGTGGCGGTGGGCGTGATCCACCGGGGAGAGCGCTACATCAAGGGCTACGGGGTTACCAACGTGGATTACCCCACACCCGTGGACGGCGACACGCTCTTCAGGATCGGCTCTACCACCAAGACCTTCACCGGCACAGCGGCGATGCGGCTGGTCGATCGGGGCGAGCTAGACCTGGACGCGAGGGTCAGAACCTACCTGCCCGAGTTCGCCACCTACCAGCCCTCTGTGGCGCGCCGGGTTACGGTGCGCCAGCTGCTGAACCACAGCGCGGGCTGGCTGGGCGAGTACTACGCGGACAAGGGGCCTGGCAACGACGCCCTGGCCCGCTACGTAAAGGGGATCGCGCGGCTACCGCAGCAGACGCCGGTCGGGAAGGTGTTCGCCTACAACAACGCCGCCATCGTGCTTGCGGGCCGCGTCATCGAGGCCGTGACCGGCTCGACCTACGAGGAGGCCGTCAGGGAGCTGGTGCTAGATCCGCTTCGTCTGAACCACAGCCGCTTCTTCTCCGACGAGATCATAGGCTTCAACGTGGCCGCCTCGCACGTAATCGTCGATGGCAAGCCCGCCGTCGACCCCTCGATCTGGCGCGCGCCCCGCACCCTCCACCCGACCGGCGGCCTGATCTCCAGCGTCAAAGACCAGCTGCGCTACGCAGCGTTCCACCTGGGCGACGGGACGGCGCCGGACGGGAGCAGGCTGCTCAAGAAGAAGTCGCTGATCGAGATGCGCTCCAACCCGGGACCGGGAGGGACCCTATTCGTCGAGCTAGAAGGCATGGGGGTTACCTGGCAACTACGTCCGAGCGCCGAGGGTGTGCGCATCGTCCAACACGGCGGGGACTACCTGGGCCAGCACGCGGGGTTCATCATGGTCCCCCAGCGGGGGTTCGCCCTCACCGTGCTCACTAACTCCGACGGCGGGCCCGCGCTGCTGGGCGATCTGTTCGTCGACGACTGGGCGCTCAGGCGCTTCGCGGGGGTTAGCAACCTCCCGGCCAAGCCCCAAACGCTTAGCAGGCGCGAGCTGGCCCCCTACGAGGGCATCTACACCGGCCGGATCATCGACCCAATCCTCACCCCCAGCGGTACGGAGGCGGAGACCAGGATCGAGCTTAGGGGCACCCCCGACGGCCGGCTGCGCTTGAGGCGGACCGACACCCTCGATCCGGCCGTCCTCGACGACCCCTCGGCCGCCGCAGGCGCGGAGGATGAGCCGGCGGCGCTGGAGCAAGGCCTGGTGTTCTACCGCGAGGACTACGTGCGCGTCTACGACCAGAACGGCGAGCCGACACCCCAACGGGCGGACTTCCTCCGAGGCCACGACGGAAGCGTGGAGTGGCTGCGCTACGGTGGACGGCTCTACCGGCACCAGGGGGTCAAATAGGACCGCCGCAGGAAAGGGTAGTAGCAGACCTGCCATGGTCCGATGGCGAGCGGGAAGGCGATGGCGCGCATGGAGGCCCCGCGCCCCAGACGCTACTTATGTTGGCAGCCCTGGCGGCGAGCGTGATGGCGGTGGTAGTGCTTGCCATAGGCTTCTCTTCTATCCGCTTCGCCTCGGGAGAGTCTTCGAAGGCGGGATCGCAGGCCGCCAAAGAGAAACAGTCCCCCGCAGCGGCCCGGGACGATGCCTCAAAGGTAACTGCGCTTGAGGTATCGGCTATCCACGAGCCCTTCTACGTCAAGGGGAGCGACGGTAAGGCGCACCTGGAGTACGACCTGGGGTTGAGAGGGTCGGAGGGAGACCGCTCCTGAGCACGCTATGCCCGCAACTGCAGGTAGAGCCTAATTCTCGGAAGGTTCCGCACAGCCCTATGCAGCAAGGGTTGTTGAGTAGAGTGTCGGAGATGCGTAGCCCCACGCACGTAAGATTCTGATAATACGCATTGGACGTATCATGGCCCCTCCTAGGAATAGGCCCTCCGGTCCGGGGCTACGGGCTCCAGGCGCTAGCCGCCACGGCGTCTTCTGCCACGTCCTTCGCCACGCCCTTCACCACGTCCTTCACTACGTCCACCACCACGACCTCCGCTAGGCCCTTCACCCTGCCCCTCTATCCTGTCTAGGCGCTGATCTATCCTATCTTGGTGCTGCTCTAGCCTGTCTAGGCGTTCGCGGACCCTCTGCTTGAAGTCCTCTTCGGTCCATTGCTCATCCGTGCCTCCCCCGGAGCCGCCTGCCGCAGCGGAGCGGCCTTCCCTGTTTTCTCTGTCCATGTCGCCGTGCCTCCTCTCAGTGCCAGCGGGTTTTCCATTGGGCAAGTAACGTACCCCTTGGGAAGCGAAAGTAGTCCTTACTATTTGATGGCTCTATAGCTGCTGCGCTATTCACCGAAGTGTGCTCGGACATACGACCTCAGCCCAAGAACAGCCGCGCCAACGCCGTAACCACCGCGGCGAGCACCACGGCGGCGATGACCGGAGTCCTAAGCGCGACTGCGATTGCCGCCGCCCCTACCCCGAGGGCCTTCTCGTCGATCGTCAGATGGCCGCCTTCGCCGAAGGTCCCCGTGATCACCAGGGCGGTAAGCAGAGCGGGTGTGAGCAGCCCCAGCACTGCGCTCGCCCGCGGGGGAAGCTCTCGGCCCCCCGCCAGTATCGGCCCGACCGCCTTGATGGCAGCGCAAGCCAGTGTGACGGCCACGATCGAGACCCACAGCGAGCTCACGAAGACCCTCCCCTCAAGCCCAACAGCGCCGCCCCGCTGGCGGCCAGCACCGGTACTCCGGGCGGCGCGACCGGGACGAGGACTGCCGCCAGGACCGCAGCGATCGCGGCGGCCGCGGTGGCACGCTTGCCGCTGCCCCCTAGTCCCCTCATCAGCAGGGCCAAGAAGAAGGCGGGGAAGATCGCGTCCAGGCCCAGCTTCTCGACGCCTCCCCCGACATCGTGGGCCAGTACGCCTATGGCCGTCCCTACGGTCCAAGCGGCGTACTGCGGAACGGTGGCGCCGATCATGAAAGCCCTGTCGAAGCGCCCTCCGGCCCTGATCGCCAGGGCCCAGGAGGTCGTGACGATCGTCTGACCTTCCAGAGCCCGACGAAGAGGGCCGCCCTTCAGGAACGGGCCCACGGACATGCCTATGGGCAAGAAGCGTGCGTTCAGCAGCACGGCGGCGGCGATCGCCGTCAACGCCCCCCCACCCGCGCCCAGCACCATCGCAACCGCGAACTGGGCCGTGACGGAGAAGGTGGCGACCGAGAACACTATCGGGGCGATAACCCCCCAACCGAGGGAGCGGGCGAGGACCCCGAAGGAGAAGGCGACCACCCCCACGACCAACGCGAACGGTAGCCCCGCCCGTACCCCTGCAAGGTATCCCTCGCCGCTGCGCCCCACTGCGCTTCCCATCCACACCTCCGTCGTCGATGGCCCCTTCCCGGTGAAGGCTTCGATACTTAACTATGCCCCGTTCGACGATAGCTTGCATCAAGAGAAGTCCTCCGGCAATAGCCGGGTATCAAGTCGCAACGGTTCGTAACGAACTCCTGTAGCGGGAGCTACGATGTCGGACTATCGGTCGGTAAGTTACACTCGCTGCCGAGCCGCTAGGAGAAGGGATACACGATGCACACGGCCGCTTGTATCAATGAACATCCGAGAATCCATCTTCCACGCACTCCGGTGAATAGGGGCTAGGACCCCATGCCGGGTTAGTCCCCGACCTTGGAGATGCGTTCCCAGCGGCTAGCTCGCCCATAGCGCACTCGCTACCAAGATGCGCGTCCGGTGGCCTCTTCCAGGGCTTGCAGGGCCTCCGAACGATCCATGCCGGTGCCCCCTATGAGGTCGACCGCTGAGGAGTGGATCTGGTCGACGAGCGCGTTGATGCCCAGGTTGCTCGCCAGGTCCTCGTGCTCCTCCAAGAGCGTGCTGGCCTCTGTGGCGGCCTCCAGGGCCAACCGGCGTGTCTCGTCGGGAGGAGCTCCGGAGGTCTGCAGGTAGGCGGCCAAGGCCTCCGTCGCCCGGGCCAGGCCGCGGATCGCAGCTAGGAGGCGTTGGGGGGCGGGATCTTCGGCTTCGGGTTGGACCACGGAGAGCGCGGCGCGGGCCAACGCCCTCACGTCGCGCACTGTCAGGTCTATCTGGTCGGCCGCCCTGGTGTAGAGTTCCATGTGCCCGAGACTTTTCCGCCGGGGCGGGGCGAGCCGGGCGGTTTCCCGTCCGGCCGCGACCGCCTCCTTCAATCCAGCCACCCGCGCGTCGATCTCCCTGGCCTTCACGTACGCCCTCTGAACCCGCCTGGCGTCGCCGTCCTCTAGGGCATCCGCTACCTCTTCGAGCACGGCTGCCGACTCGGCGAAGACAGGGAAGGCGGCATCCTCGACCATGCGCTCGGGGTTGACCGGGAGCAGCGCGTTGATAAGCAAGGCGGTACCACCGCCGATTAGCGCTTCCAGGAAGCGATCGATCGGGAAGCTGGCGGCCGAGGGCGTGAAGGTGAACATGATTATCATCGCCGAGATGGCGGCCTCCTTCACCCCGAGGTCTCCCCCGCCCAAAAACACGGCCAGAGCCATCGCCAGCACCACGAAGACTCCAGCCTGCAATGGTCCGACACCTACGACGGACAGGAGGAGGTCGGCCAACGCGACTCCGAAAGCCACCCCGAGCGTCAGCTCGAGAGCCCGCCGGGCGCGTTCGCCCACCGCCAGCCCCAGCACGATAACCGCCGCTATCGGGGCGAAGGTGGGCCGCTCCAGCCCAAGTATGAGGACGGCCAGAAACCAGGCGAGGCAAGCTGCCACCGCCGTCTGGAGGATCGGCAGCCATGCGCTCCTGAGACGGAGGGCGCCCGAGTGCAAACGTTGGAGGACTGGGGCCTTGTTCTCTTCTGCCGACACGAGGGACCCTCCCCCCTGTTGCCCACGTAACGAGCACATCATACTCCCCCAGCGCAGCCCAGCACCAACTTCCGAGAATGCTTTTCCACGCACTCCGGTGAATAAGAGAAAGGGGAAGGGCCGGGGCTGCTGCGCCCCGGCTCTCTCACATCTCTAGCTCTAGAACTCTCTCTGTGCGCTTCTCGCCTACGAGCTCGCCTTGTATGCGACAACCTTACCCGTTGTGATCTGGGGTGGGTTAGGCATCAAGGGAAGTAGATGCTCAGCCACGAACTCTCCAGCCACAAAGTTGGTCTGCTCCTCAGCGTCCTTATGCTCATAGACGCTGGTCGAAACCATTACGCCATCCCCAGCGTCGACCCAGTAGTAAGCCACGAACCCCGGTATTTCGCTGATGAGGGGCACAAAGCCTTCATTCACAATCCGTCCCGCCTCGCTCGGATTGGTCACACCCTCGTAGCGCCGCACAGCAACATACATAGCTTTACCCTACCTCCTTAGGAGTGGGCGGGACCCGTAGGGTCCCGCCTGGCGTTGATCAACGTGCCCAGTGTGTAGGATTAAGAGGGCTGGCGCAACTTCCGAGAATCCCCAAAGCTCGACTTTAGCCATTCACGCTGCGTAGCAAACCGCGTCGGTCAGGCGTTCCACAAAGGCCCGTGGGACTTTCACCGTGTCGGTCGATGAAGGCGACCCGTAAAAACTCTGCTCCTCCTGGGTCCACAACTCTTTGCGCACCAACGCCAAAGCATCGGCGAAGGTCGGATGAGCCTTGTGGTACCAAGCCGTCTGTCGCCGCAGGGCGCCCGCCGACTGTCCCATCCGCTGATGCGCGAACAAGCTCACCAACGAGAACATACCCAACAGTGCTGGTGTGGTTCTTCGGATCGCCAACTCTGACCACTGCCTCTGCGTTTCGAATCCCAGGTGCCTGCGCATCTCCTGGAAGGTCACCTCTAGCTGCCAGCGCATCACGAACCAGCGAGAGGATCTCCTTAGGATCGGCATCGAGGTCGGTGCACAGCAGTGCCTGGGTCTTGAACCCTCCCTCGGGATCACGGATCAGAACCCAGCGCACCGGCACGGCGAACAAGCCCGTGGAATACCACACGGCCGTCTTAGAAGCGATCTCGACCCTGCGCTCCCCACTCCCATACCAGTTGGCGATCGTGGTGAGCTTCCAAACGGTTTTAGGGTCTTGGGCTACCTCAGAAAGTTTGGGCAAGCGCTCTCCTTTGAGGCGCGGTCTGCCTATCTGATGGGGGCGTCGTGGCGCAGCCGGTTCATAGAGAGCAACATCCAAGCGCAAGCGGGTTATTGACTAGGTGATCGGATCGGAGAGCTTGCAGCATTGGTCGAGCAGTTTGAGCGAGGCGTAGGCCCGATCGGCTACGGCCACCATCTTCCGCTGTGGGTACCAGCGCCTTAGCACCAAGAGCAGCTGCCAAGCCCACTCGGTTATCTTCTTGTGTCGTTTGCCCCGCCTGGCGGCATAACGCTCGGAAGGAGCCAGGGCACTAAGGAAGGGCAGAGCCCATACCCGAGATGCCCAGGGGATCTCCACCAACAGCATCACGCATACCCATCTTAGAGTACGCTGCTCTTCACGAACTCTTCGTGGGTGGAACGCACCGGATCTCGGTAAACACCCTTGGCAGAGATCTTCTTGCCCCAGCGTCGCTCCAGGGTCTCGTCGATACCCACGACCAAAGGATCGCCTTCGGGCACGAACATCTCTACCAACAACCCTAACAGCACACGGCTCGCCTTTAGGCTCGACCAGCGAGCGTGACTTAGCAGCCGGTGGTAGCGATGGAAGCGTTTATGTTGATCCAAGCCCATCGCGGGCAACGCAGAGCAGACCGTTCGCCGGCCCGGTGCTGCGGAAAAGCGCCCATCAGGAGGACTTGGGCATTTTGCCAGACGCGCTTTGAGAAAAGTGGCACGAACGGGGCCAAAAGCCGTATCATCTGGAGGGGTAGGGTGCGCATCTGGATCACCTCTCTTAGCGGAGACTGGTGACGAGAGAGTACCCTACCCCTTTCGCTTCCAAATCGCTAAAGTCGAGCTCCACGCACTCCGGTGAATAGAGGCGCGTAGACGCAGAGACCTTCCTTCTATTCAACCTTACTTCTATACAGGATGTACAGGATGCCCAGCCTGCTCACTCACGCGCTCAAACAGCAGATTAGCCTGCCAGTAGCGCGCCTCCTCCTCTTCGTGCGGACCACTTCTCAACTCTTCAAGCTGCATACCCGCCGGAGTCTCAACGACGGCCTCAAGCGTCTCGACGAACAGTTCTCCAGTTCGCTGGGCCAGGGCCCTCGCCTGCCTCGAGAGTACCTCCTGCGCCATCTCGCTGACGGTTTGTTCTGCTCGCATGAGAGAGTTCTTCTCCTTCGGTTTTACTCCTCGTTGGTGGCCGCCGTAATATCGTTGTAGCGCCAGGGCGAACCTTCAAGATAAGCGGCCTCATCATGCTTGTGTTGTTGTGCCTGCTCCTTGGCATCATAGAACCAGGGGTGGCTGAGATTGTCCGGCAGACGGCCTTCACGCTCTCTGATGCCGTGGACGAAGGTGCCGAGGTCGGCGCTGCACCGACTACAGGTGGTTGTGGTGCTGGTAGCGCTAAGGGTCACCTTCTCGCCGCATTCGCACTCGAGGGCGACTGCGGCCGGATGCCACGCGTAGACCTTGCCAAAGGGCATTTGACGACTCTCGTAGTGGGCTTCGACGCGCTCGAGGATCTGCACCATAGGCTTTTACCCCTTATCTCCCGCCGTTTCATCGGCAGGGCGTTCCTGCCCGGCGGCACTTGTTAGTAGGGTGGGAAGCTAACCCAAGTCTAGTGGGGAGGCAGGTAGCAGCCCTGCCACAGCGTGAAAGGTTCACACGATAGTAGATACAATTGTAACAGATCCTTGCGCAGAGCGGCTCCAAGAACTCCGTACAGGCGACGTTCGGAGAATCCAGCTTCTACGAGCTTCGGTGAATAACACCAACCCTTCCGTCCGCATACTCCAGAACCCCAAAGGGCGGAGAAATGGCAGAAAAAGAACCAATCCCTGCCCATTGCCGGGACACTCTCATAGGACCGATAGGAGGGATAGGAGGTTCATCCCCTCAGGCTAGCGAGTTCCTCCTCAAGGAGCGCGTGGTAATGGGCTCGCTCCTCCTTGCCTTCCAACCACTCCATGTAGCTCTCAACCCACGAGTAGTGGCGCTCGGCCACAAAGCAAGAGAGAGCCTCCGAGCCAAAGTGGTGCATCACTTGTTCCTCGGCCCGCCCCCAAAACACACTCGCCTGCCAGTCATGAGCCTTCTCATGGCGATGCTCTCCGTTTGCCAAATCCCTAAGCTTTCGGCCAGCTTCGGTATCGGCTACGGCTTCGCGTGCATCTTCTAAGGACTGGCCGCTCCGCTGAGCCAGGGCCTTCGCCTGGCGCATAAGGGCTTCCTCTGCCATCTCTGAGACGCTCTGATCTTTTTGCACGCTTTACTCTCCTCCCTAAGGGACTGTTCCTACCGTTTCATAGGCGTCCGTTAACCCGCAGCGTCCCCACCGAGCAGCGAGCTCCACCAAGCCCGCGGGGAGGAGATCTCCTCCAGGTCCCTAGGCCAGAACAGCCTATAGTGGCCGTTGGCCAAGCGCACGTCCACGGCTACGTACTCCTCTCCCCCGTAACGAGCCACGACCTTACCCATCAGGCCTCGGCGCTCCTCGACCCTGTGGTGTTCCATCACCCTAACCCGCATACCGGCGCGCGCTTGCTCTGGTGTCATGAGATGGGCGCTCCCTTTCCTCGTCCTGATCACGGCCATAATTAAGCTAGAAAGGCGCTCGAGAGTCTGTACGCTCGGGCACTAAGTGCCCCAGCGCACGGCCCGGGCGGCTCGTGGGGTGTATGGTGCACTTGTTATACCGAGCCAGTCAGATCGAGTCCCCCTCCCATCTGTTCTGGTCCGGCGTCCCACATCCCAGACTGGCATACTCTCGTCCTCAAGTGCTGCCAGGAGTGTCATGAGACACAAGGTGCCCTGCGACACTGATACCCCCGAGAGTACTTGATACACTAGATACTTATAAAAACAGCGATCGCTTGAGGTCGCTTGATATCCGTTAGCGTCATGTGTGTGGACGCTTCTTCGAGTCGCCTTCTTCTTTTGGGCTCGGCCCCGCAAAACGGGGGATACCGAGTGCAGTGAGCAAGGAGGCGCTTCTCATGCCAGAGAACAAAGCACAAAGGCACAGCTCAGAAAATCGGTCCCGATGCGAGGTCTACCACTTGTTCGGTGGAGCGTCTTGCGTAGAAACCGCCAAGGAGAAAGTCGATGGACTCGTTCTGTGCGAGAGGCACGCCCTTGAGGCCAAGCTGGAAGGGCAGATAGAGTGCTGGAACGAGATGCTCTTTCACATAGATCTGTGGTCCAGGGAGGCCAGACGGCGCGAGAGGCCGGACGTAGTGGGGCTACTGCAGGATCAGCGCGAGCAGGCTACATCTACCATAGAGCGGGCTTACGAAGAACTGAACATGCTCAGGAGGACAGAGACACCCTTGAGAGCGTGGGGAACCTAGGGAAGGGCGAAGGTAGTTACCAGAGGTCCTCTCAAGAGAGGCTCTCTCCCTCTTCTTCCAAGAGGCGCCCGGCAGTTCTCTGGAGGGCTCCCAGGTCTTCGACGTAGATCAGGCGCCGCCTGATCTGGAGAGCACCCTCGTCCTGCAGCCTCCCGAAAGCTCTGGTCACAGCCTCCCTATTGGCCCCGATCATGGTGCCAAGGTGCTCATGAGTGTAGCTTGTGGGTATGCGAATCTCCCCGGATCTCTGCACCCCCTCGCTCTTGACGAGGAAGAGGATCAGGCTAGCGAGCCTTGCTGGCACCTCTTTGAGAGTCACGTCCTGCATTCTCGTCTCGTAGTAGTGAAGGCGCTCTGAGAGGAGGCTTATCATCCTGATGCCTACCTGGGGCTTCTGAAGGATCAGGCGCTCCACCTCGACGCGCTCCATCGTGAACACGACGGAGGGCTCCATGGCCTCGGCGTAGGACTCCCTGAAGGCGTGAGGGGTGAAGGCCACCTCCCCAAAGACCGTCCCCGCCTCAACCACTTCGAGGGTGAACTCTCTTGAAGCCTCCATCTTGTAGATGCGCACGCGGCCTTTGGTGAGGATGAAGAGCTTGCCGTCTGGTTGCCTCGGAGTGTAGAAGACTTCTCCTGCTGAGAGGTTGATCTCCGCGTTTCGCTGGAGCAGGTCCCTAAGGACTTCCCTTATCTCCTCCTCAGAGAGAGACTCGAAGATGTCCACCCTGGACAGCAGCTCTAGCTGTTCCTCTTCGTTCATCGTGAATGCCCTCAGATTGTTTTGGTAGATCCGGTAAGTGCATACCAGAGATGTTCTACCCGCACGTACGTACTCCAAAACCCTTGGGTCAGCGTCTGAATCTTAGGCGCTTGGAGGTGCTTGAGCGGCGGCCGTGCAGTGTAGGGTGGGTCCTTCGTGCGCACCGAACTGGCCCCTCAGGTGGGTGTTCTGTACTCTTGAGCACTAAGTATCCTTAGACACCGCATTTTGCAGCGCCCTAGTGGTGAAAATCCTCCTTTAGCTGCGCCCTTAGGAGGGTCTTTAGGACAAGGAAAGGAGGATTTCTCATGCGTTGGTACGACCCGAAAACCAGAAGCGTGGAGGACGCCTCGGCGCCCTTCACTAACGAAGAAGCCACCAAGCGTCTGCGTGGCAATATAAGCTCCGAAGCATTCCTGACGGTCTATGACAGGTTGCGAGCCGAGGGAATGGCAATAGAGCAAGCTCTCATATTCGTAGGGCACCACTTCTGGCTGAGGCACCTCGAATACCGCCCGAGCAGGTAGGTGCGCAAGGGGTGTGACTCGATAACTTCCTCGGAGCAAACCCCTAGAGAACCTCCTGGTGCCCTCGAGTCTGGCAGAGTCTAGGCAGCGAAAGAATCCGAATCCTCCACGAGTACTGCTGGAGGGGGACGGAGGACTCGAATTTCTTCGCCATGATTATTGTTACATATCATGGCATCAGTGAATGTGTCGTGTAGCACATGGTGTCCTGAATCACGGTCTTGGTGCGAGGAATGTGGTAACGTTCATTACTAAGCGGGCTGGTCTACTGCATTCACAGAGGTCGGTTCGCTTGTTTTGTGGCCGGCGGCTGTGGAGGGGGATCGTCGGCCTCTGATATTGCAAGCCTCAAGCGGCTATTAGGGGGGAGCTGCATACGATGCTGGATACGATTCTGGGAGAATTCACCTTCTAGGTACTTCGGTGGATACGGCAGCAATCTTGCCTGCTTTAGAACGGGCCACTAGCGGGTGACAACTAAAGACGCCGGGCGGGGTTCTAATGGAGGCGGAGACCGTCCGGCGTCTTGTATCTGCAATGTCTCTTTCCACACATGGGGGGCAGCTAAACACAGTTGCTACTTCCTAGAACTCCGTCAAGTCGAAGTTCGCAGAATTTACCAGCCTGTTGAAAACCTCCCTCTGTGCCTATTTCGACCCCAGATCGGGCTCCAAACACATCATATTTCGGGCTTGTTGGAGCTTCTGGAGCCCGCTTCGGAGTCAATCTCAGCTCAGCGCCGACTTTCTCAACACGCTGTTACCTTCCACGCACTCGGGTGAATAAGAGAAAGGGGAAGGCCGGGGCGTAGCAGCCCCGGCCCTTCTTCTTGCCCCCGCTTACGGCCCGCGGGGCTAGTCTATAAAGTGGAAAGTGATGAACGTCCTTTTTCCGCGCGTTTCCGCGGCTGCCTCGCCCCGTGCGCCTTCGTACTTCTTCGTGCCGCCCGTGATGGCATCGATGGCCTTGGGCGGGGGTGCGGGGAGCCTGGGGAAGGCGGTCACGCTTTGGGTGTCGATCTCTCCGCCGGACAGGGTGTAGGTGAGAAAGCACTGTGCCATGCTGGCCTCCTCCTCGGGCTCGTCGGCGGGGTCGGTCGTGACGCAGTACACGTCGATGCGCCCGACCTTGTGCTTGCCGCCCTCGTCGTAGAGCGGGGCGTTGACCACGCGCGCGTCGCCGTGGCTTAGGCCCCGGTCCCCCACGTCCACGACCGCGGCCTCACGGGACTTGATCACGACGGTCAGGGTACGTCCCTTGCCGTTTTCGTGGTTAATTGCGTCCTTCTCGGGCGAGGCGAAGGCCACGGCACCCACCAAAACGATGCCCAACGCCACAACCGAGGCCAGGAGGATCCACACTCTTGTGCTGCTTAACGCCACTGGTGCACTCCGTTCCGTAAAAGAGGGCGAGGCCCATCGGCCTCGCCACGCTCTGTTCGCGACGAGTAGCAAGCAACGAACCCCGGCATTTCGCTGATGATGGGAATAGAGCCCTCATCCACAAGCTGCGCCACCTTTTTCTGGTCGGTCACGCCCTCGTAGCGCCGCACTGTAACGTACATAGCTTTGGCCTACCTCCTTCACATAGAGAGGGCGGGGTGATGAGCTCCGCCCAAAGTTGTGCATCGCCGCCAGGCTAGCAAGTATCGGGACTAGGCGCATCACCCAGATTAGTGATGTTTGAAACTTTCTTGATGAACTTCTATGAGAAGGCACTGTTTGTCAAGCCGACGTGGCGGCTGCTCTGTGGGTGAACGCACCTACTCTGTGCCCTTCGCGCTATGCTTCTATTCGCACTCTCGGGGAGCCCGCTTGGTGGCTCGGTGCATTGTGGGATCCGTCTTTTCGAGCCAAAGGCGCTGCGATCTTCCGATCGGCCTTCCCGGAGGGTAGACCAAGTTCACTTGCGCAGTCACCTTCGGATCCGAAGCGCTCGGGCAAGAACAGTTGTGGCCATCCGCCGCTTTAGGGTCGCTTCACCGCCGTGCCGCTATCCTTCACCTCCTCTGCGCTCGTCTGCCCGATGGCCTCTTTGGTTCAAGCTGCCTCCTCCTGGCGCCGATGCGCGTTGTAGAGCGCCTCGTAGACCTCTCCACCAACCCACAGGCGGTGCAGGAGCACCGAGAGCTTCCTCGCCACGGCCACTGCCGCTCGCTTCTTTGCGTTCTTGCCTCCCCGAGAGGCTATCTTCTGTCCGTGGCGCCTCAGGTCCGAGTCGGAGCCAAAAGGACCTAAGATGTAGTGGGCGCTGCCCACCAGGAGTCTCCTTAGCATCTCGTCGCCTTCCTTGGAGATGCGCTTCTCACGGGGATCCCTCTCTCCCGAGCGATCTGTGGCGGGAACTAGCCCCAGATAAGCGCCCACGGTGCGACTCCTTTCGAAGCGGTAGGGATCTTCCAGGGTGAGCACGAAGGTGAGCGCCGTAAGCGGTCCGATCCCTTCCACCTGGCGCAACAGCTCGGTTTCTGGGTAGCACTCTTCGGAGATCCTCTCCAGCCGCCGGTCGTAGTCCCCGATGCTCTCGGTGAGCGAGCCGATCTGACCCAAGACGGGCTCGAGAGCCGGCAAAAGCGCTTCGGGGATGTGCTCGGCAGCCCTCTTGTGGAAGCTCCTCGCGGGACATTTGGGCAAGCGATGACCGAAGGACTTGACCGCTCCTCGAACGTGGTTGACCAACTGCGTGCGGCAACCGACCAATGCCTGGCGCGAACGGATCAAGGCCATATGAGCCTCAGTGTTTTCGCCTCGGTGCTTGAGCGGGTACAAGAGCTTCGGATCGAGACGCGCCAGGCGGGCCAGGTTCTCGGCGTCTACCTCGTCCGTTTTTTGCTTGTTGGCGTAGATGAGCCTTGTCTTGCGGGCATTGGCCACCAGCACCTCATGGCCGCACTCTTCGAGTAGTCGGCTAACCCAGGGCGAGTGGGTACCCGTCTCGATGGCTATACGCAGCGGCCGCTCGGAGGCGAAGCGTCGTCTAAGGGCTTCGGGGTTGGTACGCAGCCTACCCTCCTCGATCACCTCGCCGCTTACTGTGTCGATGAGGCACAGGTAAGAGTAGTTGTCTCCGAGGTCGAGTCCGGCTGTCATCTGTGGTTGTTCGCTGCTACCATCCACGGTGGGCCGATCCTCCTTCCTGGGCGTTAGAGTCCGTGACTAGCGTTTGCAGACCATCGGGTACTGCGTTGAGGGTCGGTCTTCTCATCCCATCTTCCGAGAGAAACATATTCCACGCACTACGGTGAATAAGCGCTAGAAGGTGGGCCTGGTGCCCCGCTATATAGGACCCATCCCTCCCCTACGGCTCTCCCACAAGCCGGAGTCAGTCCGCTTACCCTCTATGCCGCTTGGTGCTTGGCGCCGCTGGAGCAGGTGCCTCTACACCACTGTGTCACATCGGCCGTTGGAGCAGATAGTGTCGGAGCCACAGCAATCACTGGCTTGACTGCACGGGCTAGGAACTTCCACGCAACAGAAGGTAAAGTTAGTGGGGCCGCTATTCGTGGCTTCGCAGTGGCCGCTACAACAAACTTGAGGGGTACCGCATCGGACACCATTGGATGCACACCCTCCTGGCTGTACGCCGCAGGTGCCGCTAGAGCAGTGGCCGCTACAGCACTGGTTGTCCCTCTTGCAGTGCTTGCCGTGGCGCTTACAGCCAGGAGGGTCGGCAGCAGCCACCCCACCGATGCCTACTGATGCCAGCGTGCCCCCTACGAGGGCAGCACCCATCAACCTAAGCGCCCTACCTCGCGACATGCTGCCGCTGGCCAGTCCTCTAGCCAGCTCGTCGAAGGTGCGGTTAGAAGTCTCTTGGCTCACCTGTGCCCCCTCTACCCGAAGGGCGGAACATTAGGGGATTAGCCCCGCCCAGTTGTACAACGAAGAAAAGTATGAGGGGTTACAAACCCTGGCGCAACTTCCGAGAAACCCCAAAAGGCGAAGTTCGCAGAACTCATATTCTGTCAACTACGCTGCAACGCCCGAGGCGACCGGCCGCACAAGTATGCTGAACTTCCGCTTTACGCAGTTCTCGGAAATTCGATCTAAGGTTGGGTTACTCCTGGATCACCGACTCGGCAGGCTGAGGGGTGGTTACGGGGTCCGCGTGACGATGCACGATCTTCCACTCACCATCTTCTTCAGGTCTAAAGTTCATCGTAGCACGCACAGCTAACGGGGTGATGTCCTCCCTTGCGCCAACCTTGGCCTCGGCCCGCTCTATCTGTACAACGTAGGCTAGCTCAGCAGTTACGTACTTCGCTACGATCTGCCACTCGACGAACGTGCCATCTCTGCGTAACGATGCGGCATGCTCTATGCTCTTTGAGACCTGCTCCCACCCACGCACGGGAGGACCATAGGGGTTAGCGAGGGTCACGTCTTCTCTGTGGGAGAAGAGGTCCTTAACAGGCTCGGGGTTCCCTCTCAAGAACTCCCTCTGCGCTCGGTAATATCGCTCGATCAGTTCGTCGACATCATCTTCTACAGTGTCCACAACCATTCGTTTCATCGTCGCTCTCCTCCTTGCGCTCCTTTCCCACCAGGCCGTATAGAGCATTCGCCCGAAAACGGGAAACCGGCCACCACGCGTCCGTCGTTCGCGTCGGTAGCCGGTCGCACCACTGGCTCTGCCTCGTCCCTCATAGGGTGCCACGATCTTTAATAGGACGGGCTTCTCGGCCTCTACCCATACTGGCCGTTTTTTTATGTCACAGGGACAACTATAGCAACGCAGCGATAAGGGTGCATCCTCTAGATGGGGGCGCGTTTTTTGCTTATTCACCAGAGTGCGTGGAAATATGGATTCTCCGAAGTTCGTCTTCTGAGAGCAGCCCGCTCCGACAGATGCACCACAGAACGTCACAAACTGCTAGGCTGCCCCCGTAGGGGTAGGAGCGTAGAACCTCCTCCCAAGAAGAAGCACTTGGGCACCCGAGGGGGCGTGAGAGCTAGTGACGCAGCCAGCTACCTCATAACGCAGAGGCTGGCCGGTTTTGGTTGCTTTTGGATAAGAAAGGCGTGGAAGACTGATGCCTGAGGGACCTACGCACGACCCACTGAAGGCTCAGCTTCATTCGGCTTCGGGCAGGAGCTCCAAGCTCATAAAGGACCGCCAAGCCATAGAGGTGCTCGTGGAGATGTCTGGGAGGGGCAGTTTGGTGCTGCGTGTGGACAGCGGGGGCGGGTACTCACTGCGAGGGCGTCCCGCAGGCAAGGAAGCCAGTGAAGCCAAGAGCCAGGACCTGATTGCCGTCGGTGTGGTGCGCGCCGACGAGATCGTGGCCATCCGCCCCGAGGAGTCCTCTGCCGAGCACGAACTCTAGACCCTTAAACTCACTGCAGCCAGCGCAGAGCTGGCTGGGTTTCGATCCTCATCGCTTGCAGTGCGAAGAGTACAGCGCTATAGACGACTGAGAAAAGCGCGGACACGTCGCGATAGCGAGGGTAACCCGGCCACCTCATAACCGAGGTCCGTGGCTTTGCGTGCCCACCTCACGATGGGGTTGCTCTTTCGCAGCGCTTGCGCGACCGCGCTTATAGTCCACTATACGCCCAAAGCCACCAATAAGATACATGGTCCTTTTCAGGATGGAGGCAAGGTGGCCTGAAGCGTGTAGGCAGATCGCATCCAATGCTACAGTATTTATGGCTGGGGCTGGCGGATTGATTCTTCCGGAGTGAGTGTTATTCACCCGAGTGCGTGGAGAGACTGTTTGGAAATTCGGGATAGGTCCCGAATGGGGGCTCCGAGAGCAGCCAAGAGGGGTCGAGAGAGCCCCCATTCGGGCACATCTTGTGGCCAGTGAGGCGCGATGAGGGGCCTTCGGCTATTTTCCAAACAGTCTCGGAAGGAGGATTCTGCGAACTTCGGCTTCACGCAGTTCTACGAAGTTCGGGCAGATAGCTTTTCTCGAAGTACCCTAAGGTGCCGGCGACGCTTCGCCAGAGTCCTCTCGCGGCGCCCGCATCGGACGCGACCCCTTGACCGCGCTGATGACCTCGGCCAGGGAGGCGCTCTTGGTGAGGAAGGCGCTGGCCCCCATCCCCAAGAGCTCGCGCCTCAGGTGGGGCTGGTTATGCATCGTGAGTATCACGATCCCGGGCGGGGGATAGATCTCCCGCAGGATCAGCCCCAGCGCCTCTTTGCCTTCCATTACCGGCATCACAAGGTCAAGGACGACCACGTCGGGCCGCACTTCCCTGGCGAGCGCGACCGCTTGCGCGCCGTTTTCGGCCTCTCCGACGACCTCGATGCCCCCGTCGGTTGCGAGCATCTCCTTCAGGCCCAGGCGGAACTCGGCGTGATCTTCTGCCAGCACCACTCTTATGGGGTCCTCCCGTCCCACGTCGGCCGTTTCGCCAGTGCGCTGCATGCCATCGTTTATCGCACACTACCGCGCGAGCGACATGGCCCCAAAGATGCAAATACGGTTCGAGAGAGGGGGTGGAGGAGCAAGGACTCGTGGTCTCGGAGCGCTATAATCCGGCAAAGGCAATCGCTTGCAACCAAGCGGGCATACGAGGAGGGCTTCCGAGGGGCAAGAAGGAGGCGGTGGATGCCGGCTGAAGTGGGTAGGTCATGGTAGGACGTAAAGGAGGGCCACTGGCGGGACGAAATCTCCTGGCCCACCTCCCGGAGATGGTCACCATTAGCGACCGGGAGGGCAGGATCGTTTATGCTAACCCCGCCACCGAGCGCCTCTCCGGTTACACCCCCGAAGAGTTTCTGGCGCTCGACCCCTTCGAGCGGATGCACCCCGAAGACCGCCCCCGCTGGGAGGAGGCCTTCGAGGAGCTGGCGAACACCCCCGGCCTGAGCCTCCGCCTCGAGCACCGCGTCAGGCACAAGGACGGAACGTGGCGCTGGGTGGAGGGGACGTTTGCCAGCCTTTTCGACGATCCGGACGAGGGCGGACTCCTCGCCACCGTACGCGATGTCACCGAGCGCAAGCGGGCGGAGGAAGCGTTGCGCTCCTCGGAGGAGAAGTACCATACGCTCTTCGAGTCCATCGACGAGGGGTTCTGTATCGTAGAGATGATCTTCGATAGGGCGGGCGATCCGGTCGACTACCGCTTCCTGGAAGTCAACCCGGCCTTCGAGCGGCACACGGGGCTGCACGGCGCCGCTGGCAAGCGGATGCGGGAGCTCGAGCCACGCCACGAGGAGCACTGGTTCGAGACCTACGGGCGCATCGCCCGAACGGGCGAGCCGGAGCGGTTCCAAAACGCGGCGAGGTACCTGGACGCCCGGTGGTACGACGTCTACGCCTTCCGTATCGGCGTCCCGGAGGAGCGCAAGGTCGCCATCCTCTTCACCGATATCACCCGCCGCAGGGAGGCCGAGGCCGAACGCCTCAGGCTTCACGCCCTGGAGGCCTCGGCTCGATCCGAGGCCTCGGAGCGCCAGAGGATCGGTCGCGAGCTCCACGACCGGGTGGCCCATACCATGGGTGTCGTCCACCAGAGCCTCCAGCTCTATACGGTCTACGCGAAGAGCGACCCGACGCGTGCCGCCGATAAGCTGAAGCGCGCCACGGAGGCCATCCAGAACGCCCTGGATCAGACCCGCGACCTCTCCACGCAACTCGCCCGACAGGGAACGCAGGAGACGCAAGAAGGGTTGGGAACAGCCCTTCGCGAGCTGCTGGACACCTACGTTCCCGAGGGCGTGGAGACGGCACTCTCGGTAGAGGGCGACGAGTCGTCCGTCCCCCCGCACGTCGCGGATCAGGCGTACCTGGTGATGAGGGAAGCCGTGCGCAACGCGGTCGAACACTCCGGGTGCGTGCGCGTGGAGGTGAGCATCGAGGTCCAAGACGCGGGACTGTGGGGGATCGTGGAGGACGACGGGCAGGGCTTCGACCCGCGCGAAGGTCCGGAGGACACGCGCTCCGGCCAGGGAGACGGTGGTCCCGATGAGGGCGTCGGCCTCAGGTCTATGAGGAAGCGCGCAGAACTGCTGGGCGGACGGTTGAACCTCGACTCGGAGTCCGGGAGCGGCACCGTGGTAGAGGTTTGGGTCCCTCTGGCAGACTGAGCGCTATTCACCCGAGTGCGTGGAATAAAGATTCTGCGAACTTCGCCTTTTGGGGTTTCTCCGAAGTTCAATCCGTGCCTGCAGACGTGCGGAGTAATCCCAAGGACAGACGCCTCAAGTGATCTGAATGACCCTTGCTCACGTAGTCACTCTTGTACCCCCACGAGAGACCAGGCCCGTAAGGTGTCGAATTCCTCGGGTAGAAGTGGGGGCTGCTCTCTTAGGCCGAGAGGAACGCAATCAGAAGGGGACCGCGACTGGAGATGCAATGAACGGGAGATGCGAAAGAACAGTAGTAGGGAAAGCAAGATAGATGAAGGAACATAAAAAGGAGAAAGTTTTGTCCAAGAAACTAGGACTGGCGCTGCTGCTTGCGGTGGCCTTGTCGCTGAGCCTCGTCTCGGTGGCCTTCGCCAACGGTGGCGACAGTGACGACCGCGACGAGCATGGAAAACACGAGCATGGAGAACATTACAAGGCCCATCTAAACCCCCTCAACCGCTCTGGGGCCGAAGGCCACGCAATGCTGGAGAAGAAAGGGAACAAGAAGGTAGAGACCGAGATCCATACCAAGGGCCTGGCGCCCAAGCTGCCCCACGCCCAGCATATCCACGGCTTCAAAAAAGCCGTGAGCGAGTGCCCGACCTTGGCCGCCTCAGGGAACGACAATCTGATCACCACCGCAGAGGGCCTACCGGATTACGGCCCCATCCAGGTCTCTTTGACCACCAAGGGCGACACCAGCCCCAAGAGCGCCCTGGCAGTCGATCGCTTCCCCGTGGCTAACGCCAAGGGCACCGTCGAATACGAGCGGACCCTCATGGTGTCGGCCGATGTGGCCAAGAACCTGGGCAAGAAGGCCATAGTCCAGCACGGGGTTGACCTAAACGACAACGGCCGCTACGACTTCAAGGCGGCAGGCAAGAGCGAGTTGGATCCTTCGCTGCCCCAGGAAGCGACCATCCCGGCCACCTGCGGGGTGATCAATCCGAAGTAACCCCCTTCTATAGCACTAGGTAAAGCCCCACTTTCCTCGAGCGAGGGGGTGGGCTAAGGAGGCCGGGGTCCCAAAGTACGGGTCCCCGGCCCTTCTTCATGCCCTTATTCACCCGAGTGCGTGGAATATAACAGCCTGTTGAAAAAGTCGGAATAGGACAGGTGGGTATTCCACAACCGCATTCAAACACTTAGACAACAAGGCCAAAACACTGCAATGGCGTAGTTTTCGAGTCCTTGAGGGGTACTCGGAAGGGGCGTAGAGGGGTTTTTCAACAGGCTGATAAGTTCTGCGAACTTCGCATTGGAAGGGCTGCAGGCCCCTACGACGAGTAAGGGGCCCGGCTGCCATAAGGCTCAGGCTCCTGCCAGAGATTACGCCCCTGCGATTATGGTCCGGCCAGCTCCTCGCGGGCCTCCTCCTGAGCCTCATCATCATCATGCGCCTCCTCGTCGTGCACCTGTTCCTGCTCAGGTTCCTCCTCGGCACCGAGCTCGGTGTAGAGCACGGTAAGTATGACCCCCACGAGACCCACCAGCCCCACCCAGCGCGGCAGGCGGATCCCTAACACACGATCGAGGGAGTACCTGTCGGGCTCGCGGATCATGAGTGCCGTCGAGATGGCGATATTGAGGACGGGCAACTCTGCGCCCCCCTCGGTCACCCAGATGGGCTTGCCCCAGTGGGCCTTCCTCGTGGCCATCGCCATGGACCCTATGACACCAAGCGGACCAAGGGGGTTGAACAGCCCCAGCGCCGTGAGCACGCCGCCCCCGAACTCCGAGAGTCCAGCCAAGTAAGCCCAGGGACGTCCCGGTCGCATACCGAGCATCTCCATGAAGCCGCTGGTGCCCTCCAATCCTGGCCCTCCGAAGGACCCGAATAGCTTCTGGGCTCCGTGACCCGCCATAAGCGAGCCCTGCACCACGCGCACGATCATGGGTGCCGATTCGTTGAGCTTCGAGGTGTTCATCCTCACTCCTTCCGTGGCCTTCTCGGGACTCGCCTCTCTCCTGCGACAAGGATGAGGGCACCGTTGTCTACGTTGTATACCCGGAACCATCTGGGTTTCACTCCTGTACTTCCACTTGCTCTTATTCACCGAGCTACGTGGAATAAGGATTCTGCGAACTTCGCTAAGAATTCATCGCCGATTCATCGAGGCTCGCTAGAGTATCGGTGGGGTGGGTCTCTACCTTCTCTGAGCAGTTCCTTCTCCGTTTCCGAGCTGCTCGTTGGTTACCCCGTGACCCACCCTTTGCTCTTACCTCCATTCACCCGAGTGCCTAGAAGGTAGTTTCTCCGAAGTCGAACTTCCGCTTTACGGCTTTCTACGAAGTTCCTTTACAGCTCGAAATAAAGATTCGAAAATGGGTCGAAAAGGGCGTACGGCCACTCAAAATTCATTGGGAATTCATCAGGCTTTGGTATCAATGCTGGCCTGCAGGCGCATCCGTGCGCCGCGAGAGATGGGCAACCCCGCTGTGTAAGCCGGGGTGACCAAAGCCTTATAGGGCTTCTTGATAGGCAGTCAGCAAGTGGAGGTGATAGTCGGAGGAAAAGGTCTCTTGGATGAAACAGTGCCCTACAAGTGCCCATGGATAGAGAAAGGACTTTAGTGTGCGACGAATAGTAGTTATAGCCCTAAGCGTCATGTTGGCGCTGATTGTGGCCATGCCGATAGCCTTCGGGCAAACCCAAGTCCCAGTCACCGACAGTCAAACCCTGGGAGAGTTGGGCGCAGAATGGTGGACATGGGCGCTTGAGGAGCCCGCAGCTACATTCCCTCTGCAAGACGAAGACACGGCTTCACAGTGTGAAGGGACCACTACCTTTGAAGGAGGCGAGGTACTTTTCCTGGCCGGGACGACTTCAGGGAATACGGTAACGCGGGAATGTACCGTGTCAAGCGAAACATGGCTCTTCTTCCCTGTCGTAAACACCGTTAACCTTGAGCCCACAGGTACTTTCACCGAGCGGAAGTTGCGCACAATAACTAATAGACAGATGAATAAAACTCTTGCGCGCAGCACTATGTTCGTTACCGTTGACGGAGATCCCATAGCTTTTTCGGAAATGGAGAATCGCGCAGATACTCCGCTCTTCACCGTCGATCTCCCAGAAGGTAATATCTTCGAGGTTGATCCAGAAGAATACGAAGCTGTAGCAGAGGGAGTTTGGGTGTTACTGCCACCTCTTTCTGAGGGTGAGCACGAGATCAAATTCGGAGGCACCTTCCTTCGCGGTGCGCAGGGTGATTTCCCTCACGAGAAGAAGCCTGATTTTACGCAGGACAACACTTATATCCTCACGGTGGTATAGGCTGACTGGTAGCACGTAGCCAAGAGGCTCGGAGCCTAAAGGGAGGCGGTCGTTCGACCGCCTCCCTTTGGTTGGTGTCTTCTTGGTCATGAGCCTCTTCAGGCAAATGCCTTTGACCTGTGTGGAAGAAAGGGAGAGGGGGCTCCGGGCCTTTCTCGAACCACTTATTCGCCTAAGTGCGTGGAATATGAGTTCTCCGAAGTTCGCCTTTGGAGATTCTCGGAACTTCGCAAACAAAGTTGTAATAAATACTGCATTTGAGTGATCCGTTGCTTTACCTCACGGGCGTAAGCTACAGCCGTAGCGTAGACGATGAGGCCGAAGGATGGGAAGCAGCGATGAGCGATAAGCGAAGCGAACCAACGACGCAGACGGGCAACGACTCGCCCACGATAAGCCCGCTCGGCGTTATTACGATAGTGTTCTGGGCGAGCGTAACGCTGATGGCGGTGCTGGTGATACTCTCCATGGTTGTCCCTGAGCTGCGGGAGGTATGGTCCTTCAACCTCTTGGGCGGCACGTGCGCGGCATTAGCGATGGTTACTTCGGCTTTCTTGTTTTGGCGAGAGCGACGCGTCAATCGCCAGCAGATGCGCGCCACTCGGCGGGAGAGTCGCGACATCCCCAGGGAAGACGACAGTGAGTGGACTGCTAAGCAGTTGCTCTACGCAGCAGCCTTTTGCATCTCCTTCATTTTCGTGTGGTACTTGGTGCCAAACGTACTCTTTACCTTTTGAGTAGGCCAGGAGCTTTAGAGTAGGGCATGATTCGCTACGGGAGCGAGCCACAACGCCGACATAAGCGGGCTTATTCACCGAGTTGCCTAGAATAGGTCTTCTCCGAAGTTCAAGTTCGTGAGTACGGGGTTCTCGGAAGTTCGGCGTAAGCAAGAAGGGTCTTGACACATGGGACACAATCGCTACCATGTGTACTTAGGAAAGGAACAACGTGAAGTAGAGGCTTTGAAGCCCGCCCCAACTTCTGGGCGCTTAAGAGACGGGCAGAGCCAGTAGCGCAACCGGCTACTTCCTAAAGAAGAGGAGATGGTCGGTTTTGTCTTTGCTTCGGGGCCTAAGGGAGGAGGTGATGCTGCAAGGTTTGCTGAAGAGATGCCAAGTTGTCAAGGGCCGGACGCTTGTTTTGGCTATGGACACCCATACAAGGACGCCCACCTAGACGATTCCGCATAGGATCGCTAAGACAAGGGTTATACGGAGCGCGTCTGTGTAATACAAGGTAGTCCAAGTTCCATCGGAGTGGAAAGGGAAAGGAGGTATGACCCGGCTGAAGCAACAGTGGTCATTGGCAAAATAGCGTTTGTATTTACTATCGGCGCTGATTCTGCAAGGAGCACAGTTATGAGCATAAGAGATTTACTACCCTGGCAGAGCCTCACTACTAAAGGTGACTCCCGAACAACTCCGCAGCCTTCCAACCAAGGCCTTCAGGTGGGTCACACACACGGCTGGGAGCCCGGCATCTCGCGGCGTAGGTTCTTCCACGCGGCTGCTGGCGCCACTGCCCTCGCCTTCGGCTCTGGGCTCTCTTCTAGGGCACTCGCCCAGGATGATCATATTGGACATGGTGAGCCGCTACCGGAACCCAAGCCGATTCCGGGAGAGCTCGACCTGAGCGAGCTCGGGGTGGAGCCCCCGTATGATTTCATTCACCAGTTTTCGCCAGGCCCCAAAGGCGTGGTGCTGCCGTTCACCAAGGTGCCGCTTGCGGGTCTCAACGTCGAGCCGAGCACCATCACCGACTTTGATGGCGCTACTGTCCTGGCATACCATGCCGGCAAGGCGAAGGGTAGCGACGGGAAGATGTACAACCTCGAGACCGACATCCGGGTCATGGAGGGACGCTACGTCAGCGTGGAGGGGACCAGGAGGCACGGCACCTTCGCCGAGATATGAATTGACCTCTTCGAGCTCGGTTCGGGCTCGCAGGTTCACGATTACAACGGCGGCATCCTTCAGTCGGGGCTCTTCTGGACCGTCGAGCTTCCTGACGGTGCCTTCCACATGAGCCGGGACGGGAGGCGCGCAGTGGTAGTGGCGAAGGATGTGCCCGTCATAGACACCTTCCAATTCGCGGGCCCCTTCCTCGTGCCGGCAACCGTAAGCTTCGTGGTCAAGTGGGAAGCGACCGGCCCGCAGAAGAAGCTCGGCTCGGGCAAGGCGGTGCGGCCGAAGAACCCTGCGGCCTTCCGCGGCACATTCGCACCGGCCCGTTCCACCGGACGGTTTTCGGGCGCCGAACTCGGGTTTAGCTTCGTATCGAAGCCCGGCGCTTCCTCGGAGCGAGGCTATGCACAGATCGGAACAGAGCGGAACGGAGTCTTCCTCTCTTAGTGCACCGGAGGGCGCGCGTAAAGGAGCACGCGCCCCATTGCCATTGACGCATAGGCGGACCCCCAGCTTTGTATCGAGTTGGAAGGGCTGTTGTTCCTACTAGCGCCTGTCTAGCACAGGTTTTGCTACGATTATATCTAACACCACATTACTAGCAGCAACAAGCGAAGCTCAGATTACGCGAAGGACTTGGCGCGCTTCTCTGTTGCCAGTAAGAGAGCATTTCAGGGTTCTGGCAGGGCATATGGCGGTGTGTAAACGGGGAGAGGACGTATTCAGCAAGTGCCGCTCAGTTTGGGCTGTGCGCTTATATGCCCAAACATACAACGTGGCGGTTTTGAAATGCGCTCTTAGTCCCTATTCACCGTAGTACGTAGAAGTGGGACTCTGCGAACTTCGTCATGCCGGAGTTCTACGAAGTTCGCATACATGGAGTTCTCCGAAGACCACACTCTGCACAGCCGCGGTCCAACACTTATGCGCGGCCCTGGGTGAGATCAGCCGCCTTCGGTGTGCTACAGTTGTGCATGCACAAATTAGGGAGGGAGCCTATGACCGACATGCTGAGCACTGCCGCTCTCATCGAGCGCCTCGCCGCGATGGACGCCGAGGATCTCGACCGGCTGCAGGCCGCCATAGACCTCCGCCGCAGGCAACTAGCTGGGGATGAAGGGGTACAGACCGCTGGCCCCTCAAGCACCGTCGTCGAGCGGCGAGCCTATGGCAGCGGGGTGCTGCAGTTAGAGAAGCGGGGTGAGAGTGGGCCGTACTGGTACTTCCACCACCGCAAGGACGGCAAACAGAAGACTGTTTATCTCGGCAAGACGGATGACCCCGAGATCAAGTTAGCGCAGATAAAGGGCGGGATAGGCGGCTGAGAAGCCTCCGGAAGTTCGCATAGTCCCGGTCGAGTACTACCGGATAGGACCGGGGCTTATTTAGGCCCTCGGATCTTTATGCACCACCACAACATGTAGATGTTGCTCACGCGGCATGGAGGGCCTCAGAAGCCATCCTCGCGCCTCTCAGAGGGCGATTTATGCAAGATCGTGCAAGCGAACTTCTGAGAATACTCCTTTCCACGCACTTCGGTGAATAAGCCTTTTCTCGAAAGCTCGCCAACTAGCCGTCCTATTTGACACCCGCCCCTACGACCATCTCGCACGGACCCTCGAAGCCGTCCGCTCCCTCGAACTGGCCTAGCTCCTCCTCGATCTCTTCCCAAACTGCTCCACGCTCAGACTCGGGCAACCCGGAGAGCATCTGGTGGAGCGCCCCAAAGGACTCTCGCTCGAAGCGAACGCACTCTGCAGCCGAGGACAACCGTAGCGGCGAGGGCACAATCTGTGTCCGCACTTCCCGGAAGCCGGCCTGCCGGTATGCCTCTTCAAGGACACCCTCCCCACCGAGACTGAACGGACCTGGCTGCCCGGGTAATGGCGGCGGAAGCTGTGCGCGCCTACGGATGATCGATACCGGGATGGAGAAGAACTTGTTGTTCTCAGGCGTTGAATAGACGACGGCGGCTATCTTCCCGCCGGGTTTGAGCGCACGGAGCATCCCCGTGAGCGCCCTCTGCTGGTCGGGGAAGTAGATCAGCCCTACGCGGCAGATCACTGCGTCGAAGGACTCCTCCTCCAGCTCTTCGAGCTCCTCGCCGTCCATCACACGCGTATCGACGTTGGTCAGACCTTCTTCTTGTGCGGCTGTGGAGGCGAACTCAAGGATGTTGGAGGAGATGTCCGTTGCCAGCACGTATCCGGCGGAACCTACGCGCTTGGCTGCCGCGATAGTCTGTCCTCCGGCACCCGCAGCCACGTCGAGCACGCGAGCGCCGGGGCCGACCTCGGCCATCTCCAGCATCACCTCGGTCGCCTGGCCCAGCCACTCTTCGAGGGTGGGTCCCCAGCGGTGCCACGGCTCCGCGGCGGTCTGCCACTGCTCCCTGGTGGTCTGCTTGTATTTGAGCGGGTCGAACTGCTGAGTGGGCTCGGTCGACATATGGTTCTCCTTCCTCCCGCTTTCAGCTAAGCGGGTACTAACCCTTTCCACCACCATAAGCATGATGCCACCGACCATAGCGGACGGAGCACCTCCACGCATCACTCAAATGAACTATTTATTACATCATTCTTTGCGAACTTCCGAGAACCCCGTAGAGGCGAAGTTCGCAGAATCTCTATTCCACGCACTCGGGTGAATAGTCCTGCTAATACCCCTAAGCATCCTCCTGCCACCGCTAGTACCCACAAATACTTTCCCTTTAGGGGTTGCATCAATAAGCACAATCTTCTAAACTACCCTTGCGGTTGCGCAGCTACCGACCGCGCAGGGCGAAGAAGGAGGTCGTGCTTATGAGGCACGAGAACGAAACCCCCTCAAAGCGCCTCCGCCTCGTGGCGCTATTCACGATTGTGGTGGTCGTGTTGGTGGTCGTTGTTGCGGCCGTGGTCGTGGGGCCGGGCAGGGCGATCGGGTGGGTAGGCGACTACCTCATCCCCGTGGGGTTGGTGGTGGTCGTGTTGGGCGTCGCATTCGGCCTCTTCCTTAGGTGGGGTGGCAAGTTCTACGACATGACGTACCCGCGTCGCTAGCCGGACTTCTGAGCATCACCTACAGGCGAACTTCGCAGAATTTATTCCACGCACTCGGGTGAATAGAGAAGGTAGACGCTAGAACGTGAACCCACCTCGCCGGGCAGCGTTCAGCACCCTCTGCTTCTCGATCTCGGCTGCCAGCTCCTCCTCGCTCATCTGGCCGCGAGGGGTCGGGCTCTTTGGCCCGATGAGCTTCTCCTTCTCGTTTACGCGCTCGATCAGCTGACGCCGGCGTTCCTTGCGAGCAAGTTCTTCAGAGTCGCTCATGGGCAACTTCCTCTCTGCAGGCTGGTGTCGCCCGCGATTCCTATGGGTCATTATGCCGCAGGTACCCTCATCGGGAGCGAACTTCGTAGAATCCCCCTTCCACGCACTCAGGTGAATAGCGCCGAAAAGAGAACCGCATCCCTGTATCAGGCAGAGTCCCCATGCTCCTGCATCTCGCGAACCCGCCGCCCTTCGCGATGCCCCCGATAGTATGCCAGTCTCTCCTGGTGACCCGACCATTCCGCGAGGTTCGAATTCTCAAGGAACAACCGCGTCGGCCCGAAACGGCCATCCCCCCAGCCGTTCCTGTAAGCTGGGTTCTTCCTCCGGTCGCCAAACTGCTTGGTCACCTTCTCCTGGCTCATCTGCGCTCCTTCCAACATATCCTACGGCTCATCCTTCTCCTCGGGGATGGGGCGGGGAGGAGGCAAGTGCCCCACCGCTCTCTGCATGCAACGGGGACACTCTAGCAGCCTCGCAAGGGGTGATACATATGCCAGGTGGACACTTCTTCTGGGGCGAACTTCCTAGAAAGCCGTAATAGCGAAGTTGCGCAGGACCCAGCTTGCGTGCCATCCAGCAAAGGACCCAGGGTGTAGCGTAGACTTCTCACACCCTAACCAGGTACGATCGATGCCTGGGTGGTGGCAGTGCACTCGTGCGGCAGGAGGAGGAGGGTGGCTTGGCCCGCGAACTGGAGGTGCTCCGGACAGGCTGGCGGTTGGGGATGCACGACTTAGATTGGGAAAGCCTGCTGGGCTTGGCGCACCACTACGGGTGGAGGCCTTCGGAGGGCACGGAGCACTACCTCCTGCTCGAGGGAAGAGGGGTCGTTTCCCCTACGGAGGCGCGAGCCCTGGCGGGAGCACTAGAGGAGGCCTTGCCTCATCTGCCTCCAGAGCGCAGGAGATGGTTCCGGCCAGTCGTAGGTGCGCTGGGGGGCTTGATCGACGAGACGTCGCGACCTGCTGCTGGTAGGGGGGCGGATTATGAGCGCTACTTCTCCTGGGGACGCCGCTGGATCGTGGAGGAGGTCGCGAGGTTGTGCCGACAGGGCGCCGTGGAGATCCGTCCCATATGAGACGGGTGAACTTCTTAGAACTGCGTAAAGCGGAAGTTCGTAGAACTCTACTTCTGGGCACTTCGGTGAACAAGCTCATGAGGAAGAGCACGGGTCGAGCGTAGAGCGAGTATAGTGGCTCTAGAATGACCTACTCTACATTTCTCTCTACGGTGGCTGTAGCGGCCTTACTGGCCGGCGTCGCCATACTCGTGGTGCTGAGCGCTCTTGTGCTAGCACCATTGAATAAGTTCAGACGACGCTCTGTAGTGCCGTTCTTGATAAGCCTGGTGGCCATCTGGGCGGGGGCGGTCATCATCATCTACCTAATCAAGCAGACCATAGTATGAACCCCGAAAGCCGGGCGAACTTCTGAGAATCCCCAAATGTCGAAGTTCGCAGGAATCATATTCCACGCACTAGGGTGAATACGCACTAGATCAGGTCTCCCGCTTAGCCGAAGAACGTCCGGTAGAGCAGGAACACGTTCAGGGAGACGATCAGCGCGACCACCACTGTAGCGATCCCCGTGGTCAGGCGGCGGTTGACCAGCGCCCCCATAACGCTCCTGTTGCGGCAGTGGATCAGAAGCGGGATGAGCGCGAAGGGTATGCCGAAGGAGAGCACCACCTGGCTTATCACCAGCGAGCGGCTGGGATTGAGTCCTATGGCCAGCACGACGAGGGCCGGGATCATGGTTATCAGGCGCCGCAAGAACAACGGTATCCGGCGGTTGATGAACCCTTGCATGACCACCTGGCCGGCCATCGTGCCGACCGAAGAACTAGAGAAGCCGCTCGCGAGCAGGGCGACCCCGAAGAGAATTGCCGGGGTGTTGCCCTCTAGCACCCTAAGTTGCTCGAAGGCCAGGTCTATGTCGCCCACGCCGGTCATGCCGTTTTCGTAGAACTGCGCGGCGGCCATGATGAGCATGCTGGCGTTGATGGTCCCCGCTATGGCCATGGCGATCACCACGTCCACGAGCTCGAAGCGGAAGATCTTCTTCTTCTCCTCCTCGGTCCGGCCGACCACCCTGCGCTGGGTGAGGGCCGAGTGCAGGTAGATGACGTGCGGCATGACCGTAGCCCCGAGGATCCCGGCCGCCAGCAGCACGCTCTCCGTGCCCGCAAACTGGGGCGTGAAGAGCCCGGCTAGGATGCGGTCGGCCTCCGGTTGGGCGTAGAACATCTGGAACGCGAAGGCGATGACGATCACCCCCACCAGGGCGCTGATCGCCGCCTCCAACGGCCTGAAGCCCCTCCGCTGCAACTCCAAGATCGCGAAAGCCCCGACGGCCGTCATGAGACCAGCGGGGAAGAGCGGTATGCCGAACAGGAGGTTGAGGGCCAGCGCGGCCCCGATGAACTCCGCCAGGTCGGTGGCCATGGCTATCACCTCCGCCTGCACCCAGAGCCCCAGAGTCACGGCTTTGGGGAAGCGCTCGCGACACACCTCGGGGAGGTTCTTGCCCGTGGCTATCCCCAGCTTGGCCGACATCGACTGGATGAGCATCGCCATCAGGTTGGATGTCAGGATCACCCACAGCAGGAGGTAGCCAAACTGCGCCCCGCCCGAGATGTTGGTGGCGAAGTTTCCGGGGTCCACGTAGGCAACCGCAGCGATGAAGGCAGGTCCGAGAAACGGCCACAGCCGCGCCAGGCCCCGCTTCTCGCCTTTGAGAGAGGCGTGAGCCGCCCGCGCCGTAGCGGTCTCTCCCGGCAGGACCCCTTCGGCACCCACCGCGACCTCCTCGTCTTTGCTGAGACCGTCGGGCCGGATAGACGCCCGCTGCCAAATTTTCTTAGCCATACCTAAAATTCAACATAAGAAACGCAAAATGTCAAGTTTTGTTAGCCTTGATAATGGTGGTCGGCTCGGCTAGCATTAGCGCTACGATGGACGGTCGCACCACACTCAAGCCCCCCTCCTCCTCGGTGGGTGACTACCTGAAGGCGATATGGGAACTCTCTGAGGAAGGCGCGGCGGAGGGCGCGGCCTCTACTAACGACGTCGCCGAGCGACTCTCGTTCTCGGCGGCCTCCGTATCCAACATGTTCGGGCGCTTGCGGGAGATGGGCCTCGCCGAACACGAGCGCTACCACGGCGCCACACTAACCGAGGAGGGGCGTACGGAGGCCCTGCGACTGCTGCGCCGCCACCGCCTGATCGAGACCTTCCTCTCGGAGTGTCTCGGCTACTCCTGGGAGGAGGTGCACGAAGAGGCGGAGAGTCTGGAACACTCGGTCACGGACGCCTTCACAGAGCGGTTGGCCGCTTTTCTGGGGCACCCCGCCCAAGATCCTCACGGCGATCCCATCCCGTCGGCAGACGGAACCCTAGCGGCGGACGACTCGTTCCCGTTAGCGGAGGCGACTCCGGGTCAACGGGTCCGCATCTATAGGGTGGGCGACGAAGAGCCTGCGAGGCTTGCCTACCTAGAGGAGCTCGGCCTGACACCCGGCAGGCTGTTGGAAGTCAGGGAGGTCCGAGCCCTTGACGGGGTCGTAGTCGTCGAAGACGAAGCCGCGGAGATCCGGTCCATCGGAGGCCCCCTGGCAGATTCGGTCTTCGTCCGGAGCGCCTCCGAGAGCGGGAGCTAGGGGGCCGGGTAGTGCGTGAGCGACGCCGAGCAGGTCGGAGACCTCCACCAGAGGAGCAAGATCAGAACAACACCGCCTGGAAGTTGCTGTGGGCGCTTGTGGGGGCGGTCGCCTTCACCGTAGTCGTGTACTACTTCGGGCTGATTTGAACTTCTTAGAACTGCGTAAAGGCGAACTTCCGAGAATTGGTCTTCTACGACGCTCTGGGAATAGAGGGTGAAACAGAGCTTATCGGAGGTCGCTTAGCTTGCTGGTCTCGAATCTCTCCAGTACCAGCTCGAAGGCCCCTGTGCCGATACGGGCGCCTCCGGAGAAGGGATGCTCCATAGCCCCTATGGTGAACAACACGAGCCCGATCACCCCGGCCAGGGTCAGCACCATCAGCTTGTGCGCCCACGTGTTCTCCATACCGAATAGGTAGGTGAAGCCTATTGCCGCTACACCCCCGAAGATCAGGACGGCCCACAGGACCCCGGGGATGCCCTCCTCGGCCGCCACCAGACGCATCCTCCTTGCGTCGGCCAGTCTCTGGATCTGGTCCAGTCCTTCAGCATAGAGTTGCTCGTCGGCCGGCGTGCGTGGCTCGACCTCCTGTAGGTTTGCTCGGATATCGTCGATAAGGATCCACCCGGTCGGAGTCCCTTGCTCCTGCACCATCAATGGAGGTTCCCCCTGCGCCATCAGGGGCCACTCCTTGTCGACCACCTCCTCGGCGTAGGATCGGGCGAGTTCCTGGATGTGAGAACCTTCCGGATCAGGGAGCCTGTGGGCCAACCAGAAGATCTCTGCTAAGGCGTTGGCCTCCTGCTCTACGGTCTCGCTGGCCGCCTGGAACTCCTCCCACACCGCGATGACCACGAGCGCGATGAGCACGGCGTAGATCACTCCCAACGCCGCGTAGATGAAGCCGGCTACGTCGTTGTGGGGCTGGCGCGAGGTAGCGGGCACGAGGCGCTGCACCAACATGAGCCCGCCAAGCGCGACGATGCAGACCCCCCCGATCACAAGTACGCCATAAACTACAGTGAGTAACAGCGGATCTCCCCTCGTGCGTCTGACTTGCCGGTATTCTAGCCTAGCTGCTACTACCGGTGCGCTACGAAATACTTAGAACTGCGTACAGGCGAAGTTCGCAGAATCCACCAGAGAGAAGGGTGGGTCCTGGGGAAACCTAAGAGCAACTCGGGAAAGGAGAAGGAGCTGCTCAGAGAAGGTAGAGACCCACCCCACCATTACCATAGCCAGCGCCGATGAATCCACGATGAACGTCCCAGGGGAAGGTTGCTTCCCCGAACTCCCTACACGCTGCGAACTTCTTAGAACCGCGTCAAGGCGAAGTTCGGCATAGCTCCAGTCCGAAGGTCCAGGAAGCCCCGAAGAGTGTAAGGGCTCTAGTCTTCCTCTAGGAGGCTCTGACCTAGGTTGAGGATGGTCGGGGCCCACAGCCCTACAAAGATCGCCGTCTCACGCTTGCCTGAGAAGTACAGCGCTAGCGAGATAAGGATGGAGATCAAGGTTCCGCCCACGTAGATTCCCTTGCCACCGTTCATGCTGTCTACCTCCTCGAGAGTGTGCTGGATATCCTATACCCGGCGGCTAAGTTTGCTAATCGGGAGAGGATTGCTTCGCTCCTTAGGCGAAGGCCGAACTTCAGAGAATTTCCCTTCCACGCACTCGGGTGAATAGGGGTGAGAGGATAAGCCGTTGGGGAATACTGGCCGCGAAGAGGGATCCGTGCCCATAATGGGGACTACTCAGCGTCGTAGGCAAGCGGGAGGTCGAATGTGAGTAGTTACGCCGGCGGAAGGGGTGAAGCCCTGCCTTGGGGGCTGGTCCTGGTGGAAGGGATCGTCGTCGCTCTGTTTGGGTTAGTCCTGTTGATAGCCCCGGGAGCCTCTCTGGTCTTCCTGGTGTGGCTGCTTGGCATCTACCTGGTGATAGCGGGTATCTTCCGCATCATAGGCATCTTTTTAGATTCCTCTTCTTGGGGCTGGAAGCTAGCCGCCGCCATACTGTGCCTCATAGCCGGCTTGGCGATACTCAGCAACCCCCTGTGGAGCACCACCCTGGCCTCTACGTGGTTGGTCATCTTGGTGGGGTTTCTGGCAATGCTTCAGGGCGTTGCGGGCCTTGTCGTTGCTTTCCAAGGGGGCGGTTGGGGCATGGGGGCCTTGTCCGTGCTGGGCATCCTCTTTGGTCTTTTCTTGGTGATCAACCCCCTCATCGGGGTGGCGGCGCTGACGCTTATCTTGGCGATTGTCATGCTCATCGGGGGCGTGGGAGCGGTCATTCAGGCGTTCAGGATGCGTAGGGAAGGGGCGGCAGCGCAACAGCCACGGCGGGTGCGCTAGGGCAAGCAACTGCCGAGAATAATCCTTCCATGCACTCGGATGAATGAAGCACCCTGAGATGCGCCGGGCTTGAGGGGGGTGGCATCATCGATACCAGTTGGGAAAGCCTCCGGGACATGAATCGTCTTGACAGAGAACGAGAGCACCAATGAACAGCGTAAAGCTAAGAAGTCCCTACGAGATACCCCTTTACGTCTTGAGCGTGCTGGTCAACTTGCTGATCATTGCCCTCATCCTAGTTGGGGCATTGCTGCTGGGATACCTGAACGCGCTGGCGGGAGAGCCTCTATCTGGCCCCGCGGTCGACGCGATCCGAGCAGCCTTCTTTGCGCTGTTGCTCCTCGTGCCCGGCCTGGTCGTGTATCGCCAGATCACCCGCGCGGGCACACGGGGTTCGGCGGTGAGACTCTCTCCCCGGCAATTCCCCGACATCTACGCCGTGAAAGATGACTTCGCCCGCAGGTTGGACCTGCGAAGGGATCCCGAGATCTACCTGATGTCCGGCAACGGCACCCTAAACGCCTTTGCCGCATCTACCTTCGGCTACGATTTCGTGGTTATCCACAGCGAGCTGGTCAGCAACACCTACGAAAGGAACAAGGAGGCGCTGGCGTTCATCGTCGGACACGAACTAGGGCACCTACGTCTGGGGCATACGAGGCTGTGGTATCAGCTTTCGACTGCTTAGGTCGATAGGGTTCCCCTGCTCGGTGGATTCCTCTCGCGAGCCAGGGAGTTCTCCTGCGACCGACATGGCGCATACTTGGCGCCGCGGGGCGAAGAGGGATTGGTGTTGCTTGCTGCCGGGCGATACGTCTACAAAGAAGTGGACGTCGGGGAGCTGTTAGAGCAAGCGCAGCGGTTCCGGGGATTCTGGCCGGTCGTTGCCCAGCTTCCCCAATCGCATCCTTTCACCGTGCGTCGACTAAAGGTCTTGTACGACGCCGGGTTTTTCGAAGCATCTGAGGAGAACGCGGCGACCGGAGGCGTCGTGACTACAGAAACCTAGCTCGATCCTTGCTCAGCGATCATGTCCAGACCGAGATTGCTGGTGTTCGTCGCTGGAGCGTTCACCCGATCGCCCCATGGCCCTGACAACAGCGCCGAACGTAAAAGCCGCCACCGAACCAGAGATCACTCCTATCAAGATGCCTCGGGCTACATCACCGGTCCACCACAGCACACCTACACTCACGAGCACCGACACTACGAAAAATACTACCGTGGACAACATCACGGTGCCTGCGAGTCTTGTGCGCATCCTTCACCCCTTGTCTGCGTACGCCGCCTCTGTGATGCTCCCGACACTCATCGCTGCAGAGCGGTTATCTGTGAGTGACCGCTCTGCAGCGATGTCGCTCCTGTATTACTCCTCCTGGGCGAAGGCCTCGCGTAGTTGCTTCTCCTGCTCCTCGGGCAGGTTGGTGGAGATGATCTCGAAGTCATACTGCTTTAGCTCGTCGATCACCCTCTCAGGTGCCGTCGCCCCGCTGGTGAGCGCGAACAGCGCCGAGGTCCCCCGCGTCACTTTCTCTCGCACCTGCCTGATGAAATCGTCGTCTATCCCGACGTCGGCCAGCGAGCCGCTTAGCGCCCCCGTCCCGGCGCCAATGGCGGCACCCAGGAAGGGCATGAAGAAGATCAGCCCGAACAGGAAGCCCCAGAAAGCGCCCCAGGTGGCACCAGCTCCGGCCGTGCCGTGCAGCTGGCGGGTCTTTGGCTTCTTGCTGTCTGCGGGCCAGCTGACCACGGCCGCGTCTTCGAGGGTGATCATCTGCCGCTCCTGCAGGCCCTGTAGGGCGATGAGCACCCTGTCTGCCCCGTTGGGGTCTTCGAACTTCAGTACCGATAGTGTCGCCACTCGCTACTCTCCCCTTTCCGTTGGACCGCACAAATCCCGTCCGCATGGCTAGCTCTCGATAAACCTCGTTGCCAGCGCTGTACGGTACGGGTTCACCCACCCTACTACACATTAGGGCATCAATCTTGGCCTAGCGGCAGATTTCCCCTAGGGGATCTTCGTACCCGAACTCTTAGAACTCCATTTCTAGGCGAGGTTCTCAGACCGCGCCTTCCACGTACTCAGGTGAATAGCTACTGGGTGGCATTCTTAGTGACGCACCACCATAACCGGGCAGTGGGCATGCCTAACTACAGAGTCCGAAACGCTGCCCATCAAGGCTCTCCTCATCCCCCTGCGCCCACGGCTGCCCATCACTATCAGACCGGCCCCTAGATCCTCCGCTAGGTGGATGATCTCTCGTTCTACCTCTCCCATCATCAGATGCGACTGTGCGACTGTCCCACCAGCCGAACGTACCCGTTCCACTTCCGCGTCGAGCACCTCCCTGCCCCCCTGTTTTGCACGCTGTTCGAGCTCCTCCTCCAGGACCGGATCCGGTAGCTCTACTCCCTCCGGGGCGGTGGCTTCTGGGTAAAGCACAGCCATCGAGAGACCGACCTTGACAACGTCCAAGACGTGGATCAGGTGCAGTTCGGAGTCGGTTTTCTGGCTCAGGTCCACCGCAGTCCGGGCGGCCAACTCGGCCTCAGTGGACCCGTCGGTGGCTAGAAGAATTTTGGTTGGAAAGATGCTCATCTTGCTCCCCTCGCTCGGCGCCGTCTGTGCGAAACGTATGATGTCATCCGGCCGAGCCCCGCGCACAGGGAACACGCCCTAGTCCGCAGGACCAGGATCGCTGCCTGTGGTGGACCGGGAGCTACGGATAATGCGGGATGCGTACTTCTGAGAACGCCTTCTACAGCATCACTTGCGTAGATAGCCCTACTGGACACTTCTTGCCAGAGCGTATAGAGACACGAAAGGGCCACAAAGACGCTCCGAACAGGGCGAGAGCACCCGAAATCGAGCTCGTCCAAGCGACGCAGAGCCAACTGATGCTGTAGAGATGGACCTTACAGCATCACTTAGCTCTGACCTGCTCAGCGGCCCAGACTTTGACGCCTCTTGTCCCGCTCTGTGAGCCTCTTTTTGGTGCTTTCGCCCTCGATCCGCCCGTCCGAGCAGCGTTTCGCGGGCCATTCTGCATAACTGATACTGTAGGGCACCTTCCAGGCACTCGGGCGAATAAGGCATGTGAGGAGAAAGGGCCTTCTTCCACCTCACATACTCTTCAATGGCTGTGGGCCATACGCTAGTCGTCGGCTCCATCGACTCGCCGGTCGTTGTTATCGACTTGTATGCCATCCCTGAGAACATGCTCACAGCCGCCTTCCTGCTTATGTCTTGTTGGCCGTGAACCACTCTTCCTCCAGAAGAGCATAGAAGTATTCGTCCCACCACCGATCATCCGGACGCCTAATGCACTTTCGAAAGTGGGCCTCTCGTCGCATGCCCAGCTTTTCCATAACCCGCCACGAAGCAAGGTTCTCCGGCTGGCAGGTGGCGATGATCCGATGCAGCTGCAACTTTTCAAAGCCATATTGGAGCAATGCCATGGCGGCTTCCGTGGCATACCCGTGGCCCTGATAGGCGCCATTGATAACCCAGCCAATCTCATAAGTCTGAGAGGCAAACCACGGATGAAACTCCATGTGCCCAACGAGCATATCCTCTGTCTTGAGCAGGACAGCAAAGAAGCGCGCCTGGTCGCCCATATTTTCGGCAACGAACGCCTTGGCTTGTTCGGGGGTAAACGGCCCTTCAGGGATATACATCATGACCGCTGGGTCGGAGGTGTAATCGTATACGGCTTGCCAGTGGTTAGGCTGGAAAGGGCGAATCCGTAATCGTTGCGTTTCGATGTGACCTATCGTCATTTTGGTTCTCTCTAGAACTATCTTAGACTATCCTCGAGGTCTGCGGTTGCCCTGACACATATTGATCATCATCCTGGGCTGTACGCACCAAGTGCTTTAGATGGGGTAGAGACAAGGCGCGCTCTACAGGTGGCACTTCCGAGAACGTTGCTTAGGTAAGTGCCCTACGAGGAACTCGGCGAGGATAACTTCGAGCGGCGACGATCGAGCGAAGCCTACGCGAAGCGATTGGTCCGTAAGCTGGAGCGACTCGGTCACAAGGTAGCGCTCGAGCCCTTACCCCAAACCGCTTAGGAGGTCCTTACTCGACCGGATTTTCACACCAGGCTGTTACCTTCCACGCACTCCGGTTAATAAGGACAAGAAGGAGGGCCGGAGCTGCTATGAGCCCCGGTCCTCTCTGTGGAGCGCCTAGTCTTACTCTATCTATCACTGCGCGTGTTTTTCGGCCTTGACGCACTGACCATGGTTCTTGGCCCCGAGCGCGCACGACTTCTTGCGGGCGGCCTCTACCACCTCCCGAACCGAGTCGATCACCAGCTGGGGTTGCTCCCAGTGTATGTAATGGCCGCTGTGGGTGTCCGTGATGTGCCTGGCGCCGGGCACCTGATTTACAAGATCGGACCTGGCATCCACATTAGCCCGGAAGAGCAACTCGCTGAACTCCTTGGCTTCTTCGGGCGTCGGGAACGTGCCGTTCTCCACGTAGGGCAAAAGGTCCATAGGTTCGTCGGCGGAGAGCACGATGAGGGGCATCGGCTTCAGGGGGGCGGCGGCCAATGCCTGTTCGAGGTTTAGCTGTTCGTCGAACCACTCCAGGTCTGGGTACAGGTCGAGCTCCGCTTGCGACGGAGAACCTATGAGACTCTGCAAGAGATCCCACTGCTCCTCGGTCAGGTATTTACGCGCGCCATAGGCGGCGTAATCGATGAGGACGAGCCCCGAGACATCTTCGGGGTATTGGCTGGCGTAGAGCCTTGAGATGGCGCCTCCCATCGAATGCCCCACCAAGACGTAGGGGCCTCGCTCTCCCGACGCCTTCAACAGGGCGTGCAGATCCGCGACTGCGTCCTGGAGCGTGGTAGGCTGGTCTACCGGATCGCTGCGGCTCGTCTCGAAGTCCTGTGGACCATCACCCGTCGAGACGATGGTTCCTGGACGGTCGTAGGCGCACACCCTGTTGGTCTGGGCGATCGCGGGCAGAACCGCCTGTTCGGATGGGAACACCGGATTCCCGGATGGGTCGAGCGTTGTGCTCCAGGTTTCGGTGCGGTCCTTTTTCCCCGAGACGAACACTACGGTGGGACGTCCCTTGCCCCGACACTCCATATACATCTTTCGGCCCCCGCCGATATCCACCAGGCCGGCGAAGTCCTTGTTGGTCTTGGCGGAGTTGCCCTTGGTGGCGGAGTGGTTGCTGGCGCTAGGGCTAGCGGCGAGCGCCGTGGCGGCAGCACCCAGCACCACGACCACGACCGATGCCAGCAGCACCATCATCTTCTTCGACACGCTACCCCCAGACCTGGTAGAAGAAGGAGGACAGGAAGCTCACTCCTGCACCCTCACGCGGCATCCACTTGCCACGCTACGGACTCAATCTACCCTCTCGGTTGGGTCAGCGTATCGCCCAAATGAGCTAGATTTGTATTAAATGTCATTAAGATGGTTCACGGCCCGAGGTCAGCCCCTTCGAGCGGCCTGCATGCGAACTTAGCTTTTGGAACAAGGAGGCGCTGGCGTTCATCGTCGGACACGAACTAGGGCACCTACGTCTGGGGCATACGAGGCTGTGGTATCAGCTTTCGACTGCTTAGGTCGATAGGGTTCCCCTGCTCGGTGGATTCCTCTCGCGAGCCAGGGAGTTCTCCTGCGACCGACACGGCGCATACCTGGCGCCGCGGGGCGAAGAGGGATTGGTGTTGCTTGCTGGGTCGTGCCGGGTTAGACGCCCGATCTCCGAAGCTGGACGGGGTCAAGGTCTGTGGCCGGCAGTTCCCTCCTCGAGTCTGAGGCCGAGGACGACGAGGTCTTGCTCGTTGCCGTCGAGTTCGGCGACGCGGGGGAAGTGCGCCCACTTTTCGAAGCCGAAGCGTTCGAAGAGTTTGAGGCTGAGTTCGTTGCCGGCGAAGGCCCCTGCGGTCAGGGTCTTTATGCCCAGATCCGGAGCCCGCCCGATGGCCTCTTCCAGCATGCGCCCGCCCAGTCCGTTTCCCCTGTGGCCCTCTTTGACGTAGATGCCGATCTCCGCAGTCCCGTCGTAGGCCGGCCTGCCGTCCCAGAAGTCGCCGAGACTGAGCCAGCCTAGTATCTCTCCGTCCTCTTCGGCCACCCGGATCGGCCGCCTCGCCGGGTCGTGTTCGTGGAACCACGGCAGCCTCTGTTCGACCGAGACCGGCTCTATGTCTGCCGACACTATCCGGCCAGGGATTATGGAGTTGTAGATCTCCACGATGGAGGCGAGATCCTCCAGCGTGGCGTCACGCGTTATCATCCCCGCCCTTCGATCCCCGTCCAGCGCTGTATCGCCAGCTCGCAATCCTCGAGGCCAGGTACGAGCGCGATCCTGACGTATCCTTCGCCGCCGGCCCCGAAGGCCCTGCCGGGAGCCACGATCACTCCCTCCTCCATCAGCCGCAGAGCGTAGGCCTCATCGTCCCCATCGGGTACCGCGATCCACAGGTAGAAGCTCGCTTCGGTGGGCAGATATGCCAGGCCGGCTCTCTCGAAGAACGCGGTGAAGAGATCCCGCTTCTCGCCGAAGACGCGCCGCCGCTTCTCGACGTGGGCGTCGTCGTCCCAGGCCGCGGTCGCGGCGTCCTGCACGAAAGACTGGGTGGCCACGCCGATGGAGGGACGGAGCTTACCCAGCGCGGCGATGAGCTCGGGGTCCCCGGCCATCATGGCCGATCGGTAGCCCGTCATGCCGCTGCGCTTGGAGAGGGAGCAGAAGGCGAGGGTCCGCTCCGTGGTGATCTCCAGGATGGAAGGCGGGGGCTCGCCGGAGTAGATGTCGTTGTAGCACTCGTCGGAGAAGAGCAGGATGTCGTGCTCGCGGCAGAACTCGACCACGCCCTCCAGGTACTCGTACGTTGCCGTCGCGCCCGTGGGGTTGTGGGGGTAGTTGATCCAGAGTATCCGCGTGCGTTCGGGGTCTATCGCCTCGGACTCGAGCAGGAAACCGTTCTCCCAATTCAGCTTCACGGGCAGGGCCTCGCCGCCGGAGAGCAGCGCCCCCCGTTCGTAGACGGGGTAGCCGGGCGTGCCGTAGGCGACGCCGCGCCGCTCGTGCGAGTGGTGCAGGAAGGCCAGAGGAGCGTGGAAGATGGCCTCCTTGGAGCCCGTTGCCGGCAGGACCTCGCTCTCGGGGTCGAGCGCGACCCCGTGGCGGCGTTTCATCCAGCCGCAGAACGCTTCGCGGAGACCCTGCTTGCCGGCCGTGCTCGGGTACCTGCTGATCTCGGGGACGCCCTCTATGAGGGCGTGGCGGATCTTCGGGTCCGTCGGCTCGCGCGGATCGCCGGTGCCGAAGTCGAAGAGATCCAGGCCCTTCTTCTCCAGCTCCCAGCGGCGTTCGTCGAGGCGCAGAAGCGGGTAGGCTCCCTGCCCGGCGAGTACGGGGTTGAGAAGTAAGTGGGGCATTTGCGTCCGGGGTGTCGCGCGGGGGTTCGTCACGGAGTATATTCTCCCTACGGCTCCAACGGCAGAGCCAGAAATATAGCACGCCCCGGCTACACGAGGAGGTACGTTTTGGACGACTTTCACTACGAGGGGGGCGGACTCCGCTGTGAAGGTGTGCCGCTCTCCGAGATAGCCGCGGCGGCAGGGACACCGACCTACGTCTACAGCCACGCTGCGCTGGAGAGGGCTTACACGGAGCTAGATAGCGCGTTTGCGGGCCTCGATCACCTGGTCTGCTACGCGGTCAAGGCGAACGGGAACCTCGCCGTGTTGCGGGCGCTCGCGGCCCTGGGGGCGGGAGCGGACATCGTCTCCGGCGGGGAGCTCTACAGGGTGATGCGGGCCGGGTTCGACCCGAAGAAGGTCGTCTTCGCCGGGGTCGGGAAGACCGAGCAGGAGCTCATGTCTGGGCTCGGGGAGCGCATCCTGCTCTTCAACGTCGAGTCGGCCTCCGAGCTGGACCACCTCGACCGCATCTGCTCCCGCTTCGGCAAGAGGGCCCGCGTGGCGCTGCGCGTCAACCCCGACGTCGACGCAGGAACCCACGACCACGTCGCAACGGGGAGGAGCCGCGACAAGTTCGGCATCCCCGTGGACGAGGCGCTGGCCCTGGCCGAGAGAGTAGGGGACTACCGGTGCATCGACCTCATCGGGGTCCACCAGCACATCGGGTCCCAGATCACCAAGCTCGCACCTTACACCGAATCTGTCGAACGCTCCGCGGGCCTCGTTGACGAGCTAAAGACCCGTGGTTTCGACATCCGCTACTTCAACATCGGCGGCGGCCTCGGCATTCCTTACAAAGACGAGGAGACCCCGACCCCGAAAGAGCTCGTGGATGCCATAAGGCCCATGCTCGAGGCGGCGGGGACGAAGATCCTGTGCGAGATGGGCCGCTACATAGCGGGCGCCGCCGGAGTCCTCGTGACAAAGGTCGTCTACCGCAAGAAGAGCGGCGAGAAGAGCTTTATCGTGGCCGATGCCGGTATGAACGACCTCCTGCGTCCGAGTCTCTACGACGCCCACCACGAGGTCGTCTCCGTAAACGAGGACGGCTCCGTGGCGAACGCCGACCTCGTCGGGCCCGTTTGCGAGTCCGGCGACTACCTCGCCCGCGACCGCGAGCTGCCGGACGCCTCCGAGGGAGACGTGCTCGCCATCATGGACGCCGGCGCCTACGGGTTCTCGATGGCCTCCAACTACAACTCCCGCCCCAGGCCCGCAGAGGTCATGGTCAAGGGAGATGGCTGGGCCGTCGTGCGCGAACGCGAGCACAGCGCCGATCTCGTGAAGGGCGAGTTGGTTCCGGCGTTTTTGTAGGTTTCAGGTATCAGGCTACAGGTCTGCGGCTCTTGTGAACGTACCCGACGGGTTGGAGGTCTTCACGCTCGCCGAGAGGCCGGATCTCGAGTCGCGGGTGGGCTCCCTGCCCGATATGTTCCCCGAGTTCATGTACCACGATGCGACGGTCAGCCGCCACTGGGGAGGTTTGTTTACCGATTTCGCCGGGTTCCAGATCGTCGTCTGCGACCGTGGGGACGAAGTCGTCGCGGCGGGCCATTGCATCCCTGTGTTCTGGGATGAGACTGCCGAAGGGTTGCCGGCAGGCCTGGATGGGGTACTCGAGCAGGGGGTGAGGGATTTCGAGGTGGGACGAGCTCCAACGGTGGTCTCGGCCCTACTGGCGATCGTATCGCACGCCCACCGGGGACGTGGCCTCAGCAGCGTGGTCCTCACCACGATGAAGACCGTTGCCGCCGAAAACGGGCTCGGGGCCCTGATCGCGCCCGTCCGTCCCACGCTCAAGGAACGATATCCGCTCACCCCGATGGAGCGCTACTACCGGTGGGAGCGCCCCGACGGATTACCCTTCGATCCCTGGTTCAGGGTCCACCGGAGGCTCGGCGCGGAGTTCGTACGGGTCGCGCCCCGATCCATGGTCATCACAGGAACGATCTCCGAGTGGGAGGAGTGGACTGACATGCGTTTCCCCGAGAGCGACGCCTACGTCGTGCCGGGAGCCCTGCAACCCGTCGTGATGGATCTCGAACGTGACCTGGGCACCTACGAAGAGCCGAACGTCTGGATGCGGCATCCCGTCGCGGAGGGTAGATCATGCTGAGGGGTGAGAAGGTTACGCTGCGGGCTATAGAGCGCGAAGATCAGGAGCGCCTGTGGCGGTTCTGGAACGATCTCGAGGTCGAGCTCGCGGGCGGCGGCGACCCGCCGCTGCCCGTCTCCCTCCAACGGCTGAGGGAGAGGTTCGATCGCGAGGCCAGGGAAGGGACTCCGGACAAGACGAACTTCGCCATCGAGGCCGACGGTGAGTGCATCGGGCAGTGCGGCATCTTCCACTTCGACGTGGCTTCCCGCCACTGTGAGCTGGGCATCGCCATCGGCGACAAGGAATACTGGGGCCGCGGCTACGGGCGTGAAGCCGTGAGGTTGATCCTCGATTACGCGTTTCGGGTAAGGAACTTCAGGCGCGTGTGGCTGGAGACCCACGCGGCGAACGAGCGTGCGATCCGGGCCTACAAAGCCTGCGGCTTCGTCGAGGAGGGCAGGATGCGCGAGCACGTCTGGCTCGCCGGACGCTACGTGGACAACGTCATCATGGGCATCGTGCGCGAGGAGTGGCGTGAAGGAAGGACGATTGGCTAGGGGGACGCACGAGGCATTGCCCGACGAGCGGAACGAGGGTGTCCTCGTCTACGTCAACGGCGAGTTCTACCGGCGGGAGGAAGCGAAGATCTCCGTCTTCGACTCGGGCTTCCTGGTCGGGGATGGGGTGTGGGAGGGTATTCGACTGCACGGTGGCGAGTTCGCGTTCCTGGATCTACACCTCGACCGTCTCTTGGAGGGTGCGAAGACGATAGGGCTCGACATCGGTATGACGCGCGAGGAGATCACCGCGGCCCTCCGCGAGACCGTCCGGCGCAACGGCATGGAAGGCTCGACCGGCGTCCACGTGCGCCTGATGGTAACCCGCGGGGACAAGAAGACCCCCTCGCAGGACCCGCGCCTCGTGGTCGGCGGTCCGAACGTCGTCATCATCGCCGAGCACAAGGTGGCCGACCCTGGCGTCAAAGAATCCGGCGTCAGGCTCTTCACCTCGACGGTGCGCCGTCCGCCGCCGGATACTTTGGATCAGCGGCTCAACTGCCACAGCAAGCTGCACGAGGTGGTGGCCCTCATACAGGCGCTCGAGGCGGGCGCCGACGAGGCGCTGATGCTCGACCCTACCGGGGCGGTGGCGACCTGCAACGCCACCAACTTCTTCGTCGTGCGGCGCGGAGAGGTCTGGACCTCGACCGGGCACTACTCCCTGAACGGCATCACCCGACGGATGATCATAGACCTCTGCCTGGCCTCGGGCGTCCCCGTCTTCGAGCGGGCCTTCTCGCTCACCGACGTGTACGCCGCTGACGAGGCGTTCGTCACGGGCACCTTCGGCGGCATAACACCGGTCGTCGAGGTGGACGGACGCAAGATCGGCACCGGCCGGCGCGGTGACGTGACCGCCCGCCTGACGGATCTGTACGCGGAGGCGGTCGCCGAGGCCACCGGCGGGTAGCGGTGTCGGGATGCCTCAGACTGTCGGTGTGGTCGGGGCCGCGCAACGTGTCGACGGCGCTCATGTACTCCTTCAGGCAGCGCGCGGATACCGTGGTGGTGGACGAGCCTCTCTACGGACATTACCTGAAGACCACTGGCGCCGGTCATCCCGGTGCCAGGGAGGTCATGGAGGTGATGGACGGGGACGGCGAACGGGTGGTGCGGGAGGTCATCCTCGGTCCGTGCGAGCGCCGGATCCACTTCTTCAAGAACATGGCGCACCATCTTCCCGGTCTCGATCCCCGTTTCCTGGATAGCATTACCAACGTACTCCTGATCCGGAACCCCACCGAGATGTTGCCCTCGTTGGCCAAACAGCTCCCCTCCCCGACCCTGCGGGACACGGGCCTGCGCGAGCAGGCCGGGATCCTCGACTCGATCCTGGCCCGCGGCGGCAAACCCATCGTCCTCGACGTCCGCGGGCTACTCCTCGACCCGCCGGAAGTACTGCGCCGGGTCTGCTCCGGGCTCGGCATACAATTCGACAAAGCGATGCTCTCCTGGCCGGCCGGCCCGAAGCCGGAGGACGGCGTGTGGGCCAAGCATTGGTACCACAACGTGCACGCTTCTACCGGCTTTGCGCCCTACGAACCCCGCAAGGACCATATCCCGGCGCGCCTGAAGCCGCTGTTGGAGGAGTGCCTACCCCTCTACGAACGGCTACGCGACCACGCCATCGGCGCCTGATAGGGAATTAGGGAGTAGGGTTCGTCCGTTGGAAGGCAGTAGGGGCGGGTTTGAAACCCGCCCGGTACAAGGCCGACCGGCTCCTCCTTGTGGTAGTGATCAATCAGTTCGGTATGAGCGAATTAGTTCTGGCGACGGTTGACGAGGATAGGGGAGAGCACGGGCCTGCGCTCGGCGAGGCGGGAGTCTAAGGAGAGAGACTTCGCGGCCGGGCTGAACAGGATCACCACCGAGAAGAGGGCCACGAGCACGTTTATCGTGAGGAACTCGGGGGCGCCGAGGCCCGTTCCCAGGCCAACGCCGCCCTGGGAGAGCAGGATCACGGCGCTCAATCCTACGCTACCGATCGCGGCGAGGTTGGTGAGCAACCCGAGGATGAGGGCGATGCCTAGCATCAGCTCTCCCACGCGCATGAACTGGGCGAAGAGCTCGGCATTAGGAACCACATAGCCCCTCATAAAGTCCTGGAAGAAAGGCGGAGCCTGCGAGACGAACCCCCCTGCCTCGAGGCTCGTCGCGAACTGGCCAGGAAAACTCGGATTCAAGAGCTTCTCCAGGCCACCGTTCAGCCAGACCGCCCCGATCAAGACTCGCACCAATACCATGCCGTTCACGTTTCTTACTCCTCTCGCAGGCTGCCACGCTCTCCTATCCTACATACGCACCAAGGAGAGATCAGGATCTTGGAATCAGGCATCAGGACTTGCACGGTGATAGCCTCCATGCTGAGGAGAGTTGCTCTGCTGGGGCGTGGCTCGGCTGCTGTGGATAGCACCGTGAGCATCTCAGCAAGATCATTGACCTGAAACCTGATGCCTGAAACCTATCCGAACCACTGCCGGACGCTTTGCGTATATCATGACGACCCTGGCGACAACGAGGAGGAAGTCTTGGAGAGCATTTCGCGCGAGAGGTTCATCCGGCTAGGCACCGCGCTTGGAGTGGGCGCGGCCTGCGCCTCGCTGGTCGCCTGCGGAGGAGGCGCAAGCAGCTCCGGAGGCGGTGGGAACGCCGGCGGCGGGGACTCCGGTGGCGGCGAAGACGGCGGGGGCAATTCGGGTGGCGGTGGCTCGAAGAAGTCGTCCGGCGGTGGGGCCAAGGCGGGCGGAACGGCCATCGCGAGCGAGTCAGAGGTCGCGCCAGGGAGCGCCATCAAGTTCAAGGATTCGGGGAATCCTGCTTTCCTGGTCCACCTGGACAACGGGGACTTCGTGGCGTATTCGGCGGTCTGCACGCACCAGGGCTGCGATGTGGCCTACAAGGACGGCAATCTCGCCTGCCCGTGCCACGGCTCGATCTTCGATCCGGCCGATGGCGCCGCAGTAATTGCGGGCCCGGCCCAGAGGCCGCTACCCGAGATCCCGGTGAAGGTCGAAGGCGGCGAAGTGGTAAGGGCCTGAAGATAGGTATCAGGTCACAGGTTTCAGGTAGGGGTTGGTTAGGCGTTTCGGCCTGCATTTACCTGAGGTATGATCGGGATCTTCATGTGTGCGTGTATGGCGCACCCGCAACCTGATCCCTGTTGCCTGATACCTGATACCTGATATCTGAATCAAGTAAAATGCTCCCATGGACAGGGGCGAGGAGATCATCGGGCTCAACGGGGCGGCGGCCGTTCTCGACGTCCCGCCCGAGACGGTCAGGCGCTTCGCGCAGGACGGAAGGCTTCGCTCCGAAGGTACGGAGGGAGAATACGTCTTCCTACTCGAGGATGTCCTCGGGCTCGCGCGCGAGCTTGGCGCCGAATCCGCGGAGGAGGAGATCTTCGAGGGCGAGGTAATGGGGGACGAGGCCGCCGGCAACTCCAGGCTCCCAGCCGTGCCATTCGAGCGCTACGAGCGCCTCCTGCAGCAGGGTCAGGACTACAAGACCCGCCTCGAAGAGCGGACCCGCCAGATAGAAGAGATCCGCCAGGAGCGCGACGCGGCGAGGATGGAGATAGACCGCCTCTGGTCCGAGATCGAACGCCTCAACCTCGTGGAGTTCCAACGCGAACTGCAGGAGAAGACCATCTCGACCCTCGAAGAAGAGAGAGCCACGCTACAGGCCGAGCGCGAACGCCTCCTCAAGGAACAGATGAACCTTAGTGAGGATAAGTCGGCCCTCTCCGAAGACCGGGTCCGCCTCGAAGCCGAGCTGAAGGCCATGAAGAACCGCGGCTTCTGGGCCCGCCTCTTCGGCGGCTGAAGAATCCAATGGGAAAGGATATGAAATGACATACCAGGGTCTCCTCAAGGCGTGGGCTACGGTGTTGGCAGCAATCCTCGCCGCGATTCTTCTCACGACGGCCGCCTTTACCACCGGCGTCGGGGCGCAAGTGCCCTCCTGCTCGGGGAAGGTGGTCCTGGATGCAGGCCACGGCGGACCCGACTCGGGGGCGGTAAAGGAGACGCACCTCGGCCTCATTACCGAGAAGGAACAGACGCTCGACGTCGCAAAGAAGCTCAAAGACCTCCTCGTGCGTGACGGCTGCACGGTGTACATGACGCGCACCACCGATCAGGGCCTCACCAATACCCAGCGCGCCAACAAGGCCAATTCGTTCAAGGCTGATAATCCTGGGGACTACGTGCTGGTCTCGATCCACATGAATGGCTCCGCGGACGGGACGGTCGACTACACCACCACTCTGTTCGGCAAATGGCGGAAAGACAAGGAACTGGCCTACGCAGTCTTCGGTGACAACGTGAATCTGCCCAAGATCAACCCACCCACTTATGGCCTACGGACCTTGTCAAGGGTAAACGGTAGCGGATTGATTTCCACGAGGACGCCATACTCGTTCGCCTCGGGTGTCCTCCTCAAGAGCAACATGCCTGCGACCATAGCCGAGACGGTATTCATCACCAATACTAACGAGGCGAATCAACTGGCTCAGCCCACCATCTATGGGCGTCAGCAGCAGATAGCGGAAGCCCTCAGGTCGGGTATCGAGCACTACCTCGCCACCCACTAGCACACGGAAGGGGCTAGAACCTCGCTCCATCACTCGCCCGCCGTGTTGGAGCGGTGAGAGAAGGAACTGATGAGCCTGGCGATAGAGACTGAGAAGCTCACCAAGGCCTACGGCCGCAGGGCGCGGGGCATAGAGGATGTGGATCTCGCCGTCGAGGAAGGGGAGGTCTTCGGTTTCCTCGGTCCCAACGGGGCCGGCAAGACCACCACGGTAAGGACCCTGCTCGGGTTCTTGCGGCCGACGGGTGGGCGTGGCGAGGTCTTCGGCCTGGATATCGCGAGAGACAGCGTGGAGATAAGGGCGAGGGTCGGCAATCTTCCCGGGGAGTTCGCCCTGGAGGACAAGATGACGGGAGAGGGGCTCCTCAAGTACTTCGCCAGGTTGCGCGGCGTCGGAGACCTCGGCTACGCGCACGAGATCTCGGAGAGGCTCGGGGCCGAGTTGCACCGTCCGATGCGGAGACTATCGCGGGGGAACAAGCAGAAGATAGGGCTCGTGCAGGCCATGTTCCACAGGCCGCCTTTGTTGATGCTCGACGAGCCTACCGGTGGGCTCGACCCGCTCGTGCAGGAGGAGTTTCTCGACATGATCGAGGAGGTCAAGGCCGAGGGACGCACCGTCTTCTTCTCTTCGCACAACCTTGCCGAGGTCGAGCGGGTGTGCGACAGGGTCGGTATCATCCGCGGCGGCAAGCTCGCCGCCGTCGAGACGACAGAGACGCTCGTAGACAAGTCTTTCAGGCACGTAGTCCTCACGTTCGCAGAAGAAGTAGACAAAGAGCCCTTTGCGAATCTCTCGGGCGTCAGGAACCTGAAGGGCGATGGGAAGAGGATCTCCTTCACCCTCTATGACGACCCCGACGAGATGGTCAAGCTGGCGGCCGGGCACACCCTCGTGAACATGGAGTACGAGAGGCCGAGCCTGGAGGAGGTCTTCCTCACCTACTACGAGCGGGAGAACGGAGAGCTGCGATGAGCGTGGTTCTGGATCGAGGCGAGAAGCGAAGGCGCACCGCGAGGCCTGGGCGGACCCTGTTCGCGCTCGTCACGCACACGGTCAGGATGCAGTTGCGGGGTGTGATCATCTGGGGCGCGGCCCTCGGGCTCTACGGCGCCGCGATGGTCGCCTCGTTCACGGCCATCGAGGGGAGCGCGGATCAGCTGAACCAGCTGATGGAGGCCTACCCGAAGGGCATGCTCGAGGCTTTCGGCGTAACCGACCTGGGCGACCCTGCCAACTACCTCCATTCTCAGGTCTTCGGGCTCGCGCCGCTGGCGCTGTCTTTCTTCCCGATACTCGCGCTCGCGAACGCCCTGGCAGGGGCCGAAGAGCGCGGCACCATAGACGTCCTCCTCGGCAACCCCCTGCCGCGCTGGCAGCTCGTTGTGGGCAACTTCCTCGCCGGGGCCGTCTCGCTGCTTGGGATCTGCGCCATCGTCGGCCTGCTCACGTGGGGCACGGCCGTGCTGGTCGACGTCGAACTCTCCCTGCGAGAGGTGGCCGAGGCCGTCCTCAACCTGTGGCCCATCTGCATCGCGTTCGGCGCCCTCGCGCTCTTATGCTCGGCATCCTTCCACCGCAGAAGTCTCGCCATAGCCACGCCCGCCTTCCTGCTCTTCGGCATGTACCTTATAGACACTATAGGAAGGGCCTCCGAAGACCTCGAAGGCTGGCGGCCCCTCTCCGTCTTCTACTACTACGGTTCGGCCATCGAGAACGGCTTAGACTGGACACACTTTGGCAGCATAACCCTCGTCGCACTCGCACTCGTGCTCCTGGCCACGTTGGTCTTCAGGCGACGAGACATCTATACGTAAGCTGCCGTAGGCAGCGTACTCTCATGCTACAGTGCTGCTCTATGGTACGTGGTGACACGAGGGCGCTTCTGATCCGGGCTCGGGGGATCGCGACGTTGCGGGGGGTCCTGGACTCGGGCGTGGCGCAAGATCTACTGAGTCTCCTCGAGCTGCTGGGGGAGGAGCGTCCTGACGCCGGCGCTGTTGCTGGGGTCTTCGGACGGTTGTGGGAGGGGCTCGCCCTCGAAGAGGAGCGTCTGCTCCCTGACGCCTGGCAGTCACATCTCGTGGGCAGGGTCCTCGACGATGAGAACCCGTTCAGCCTCGGGGCGGAGAAGGGGGTGGTCGATTCGTCCGTGCTCGGGCAGGCACGACGGGATCTGCGCACGCTCCGGGAGATATTCGCGCTGGACGCGACCGTGTTGCTCGGCAGGGTCGAGTCGGTCGTTCCCGCCCTGGCAGGCATCTGGGTCCCCTGGACGAGTCCCGAGCCCGTGGAGGACTCTCCGCGACGCACGATCGCGCGCAAACTCGAGGCGGCGGAGGACTGGGGAGCGTGCGCGGAGCTTCTTGCCGGCCACTTCGCCAGGCACGGAGCCGGACCCTACGGCCGCCACAGGGCTTTCCTCTGGAGAGAAGGACGGCTCCTGGCTGTCTCCCGTCCCGACCCCGTGAGCCTCGCCGAACTCGTCGCCTACGAGCGCGAGCGGGAGCCTTTGATCAGGAACACAGAGCGTTTTCTCGCCGGGCTGCCGGCCCACCACGCGCTCCTTTACGGCCTGCCGGGGACGGGCAAGTCCTCCACCGTCAAGGCTATCATGAACGAGTACGAGGACCTACGGCTGGTCGAGGTGAAGAAAGAGGATCTCGCGGAGTTGCAGGTCGTGCTCGAGGTTCTTGGCGGGCGTGGGCGGCGTTTCGTTCTCTTCGTCGACGACCTCTCTTTCGAGGAGCACGAGGTCGAGTACAAGGCGCTAAAGGCGCTTCTCGAAGGCAGCGTCGAAGTGCCGCCCGAGAACGTCAGGCTCTACGCGACCTCCAACCGCAGGAACCTGATCCGGGAGACCTTCTCCGAACGCGACGACGGCACCACAGGCGACGACGTTCACGCCAGGGACACCATGCAGGAGAAGCTCTCCCTTGCGGCCCGCTTCGGACTTCGCCTGACCTTCCCCTCTCCCGACCAGGCGCGCTACCTGGAGATCGTAGCCGGACTCGCCAGAGAACGCGGTCTGGCCATCCCCGCAGAAGACCTGCGGGAGCGCGCCATCCTGTGGGACCGCTGGCACGCCGGACGTTCGGGCCGCACCGCCCGCCAGTTCGTAGACGAGCTCGAAGCCGAACAACAGAGCTAGTCAGGCGGGGCCTCGTTCAGTACCAACCAGTAGAGCCTGAGTTGCTCGACGGCCTTGACGAACTGCTCGAAATCCACCGGCTTGCGGACGTAGCTGTTGGCGCCGAGGCCGTAGCCGTCGAGCATGTCCCGCTGCTCTTTGGACGACGTCAGGATAACCACGGGCAGGCGCCGCGTACGCTCGTCGGACCGCAGGCGTTTGAGTACCTCGAGCCCGTCCACCCTGGGCAGCTTGAGATCGAGCAGTATCAACTGCGGCATGACGGTGGGGTCTCTCCCCGCGTAGGGTCCGCTTGCGAACAGGTAATCGAGAGCCTCGACCCCATCGTGGGCCACCACGACCTCGATACTGACGCCGGTCTTCTTGAGCGCCCGCAGGGTGAGCAGCTCGTCGTCGGGGTTGTCCTCGACGAGGAGGATGACCTTGTTACTCATCTCGCCCCGGGCCCATCGCTGATGGGCCGGCGCGTCCTGGTTCTCTCCGGCACTCTGGTGTATCTGCACGGCATCTCGTTCTGCCCTCGGGCCTTGCTAGGCGGCGAGCGCCTCAGACTACGCCCCGCGGACCTTCTATCCTGTCCGCGATGTACGGGTAACGATACTCCACACCCTTGCTGACCTGATAAGCCGCATAGCAGCCGTGTACGAGGGGCACCAGCGCCAGAATGGGCAGCAAGAAGAACATAAAGATGCCGATAATGACGAGGCTCAACACGAGGCTGACCAAGGTGTAAGCCACCAGGATCAAGATCCAGGCTATCTGGTACCAGAGCGCCTGTAGGGCGTGGAAGCGCACCTTCGGGGAACGGTCCTTGTATATCAGCCAGACGAGCAGGGCCCCGAAAGGCATGAGGCCGACGAGCCCCAGGAGCACGCTAAGGTGGGCGATTATGGACCACGTTCGCTCATCCTGTGCGGTCATCGTACTGGTCGAGGCTCCGGCCTGGTCTCCGGAGACTCGTTCCCGCTCGCTGCCGAAGTTGGGGTCTTGTTGCATCTTCTCTCCTTCCCAGTTTTGGGTTTGCCTGTGTCCGGGCCCAGCCATGATAGCCTTGCTAGGGACGCCGGCGCATCCCCCAAACGAGTTATTTTCGGATGTCTTGCCTCTGGCGGCGAGTTGCCCCGGCGCCCGGGTAACAATAGAATAGGGTTCGATGTGATGGACATTACACTGATTATAGTAGCGGGGCAAGGGCGGTCGGACCCCTGCCTGCCAAACACGCGTAGAAAGATGGGCTGTGGCCCGCGCCGTGCGTGCGGGGATCGTGCCTGAATGGGTATTCCGCTCAGCGTCTTGCTGGTCGAGGACTCCGAGAACGACGCCCTGCTCCTGGTGAGGATGTTGCGCAGGGGTGGATACAACCCTACCTGGGAGCGTGTCGAGACCGCGGCGGCCATGGAGACCGCGCTCGACGGACACAGTTGGGATCTCGTCATCTCCGACCATTCCATGCCGTCCTTCAGCTCGTTGGCGGCGCTCGGGTTGCTCAGGCGTAAGGGGTTCATGGATCTGCCTTTCATAATAGTGAGCGGCCGGATCGGGGAGGACGCGGCCGTCTCGGCCATGAAAGCCGGCGTCCACGACTACCTCATGAAGGATAATCTGGCCAGGCTAAACAGCGCCATCGAGCGGGAGCTCAGGGACGCCAATGTGCGTCGCGAGCGTCGGCAAGCCGAGGAGAAGTACCGTTCGATCTTCGAGAACGCCGTCGAAGGGATCTTCCAGACAACGGTCGACGGACGGTTTCTGACGGCGAATCCCGCGATGGCCAGGATATTGGGCTACGAATCTCCCGAGGAGCTGGTCGGGGCCATCTCCAATATCAGGAACCAGCTCTATGTAGAGCCGGGACGCAGGGAGGAGTTCTATCAGCTCGCGCTGCGGGATGGCTTCGTGAGTGGCTTCGAGGTACAGATGTACCGCAAGGACGGGGACCTCGTGTGGGTCTCGGCCAACGCGCGGGCCATCTATAACGACCATGGAGATATCTCGGGTTATGAGGGTACCGTAGAGAACATTACCGAGCGCAAGAGGGCCGAGGAGGCCCTGCGCGAGATCCGGGAGGCCGAGCGCCGCAGGATAGCCCGTGAGCTGCACGACGTGGTATTGCAGGACCTGACGTACGCCCTGCAGTCGATGCAGGTCCTCAGGAGAATGCCCGAGGGAGTCGACCGGGCCGAAGAGATGGGACGCCAGGCAGAGGCACTCAAGAGGGCGGTCGGAGGTTTACGCGACGCCATCTACGACCTGCGGCTGGAGAGCGCCAGGGAGCGGCCCCTGGTCCGCGCCGTGGAGTCGATCGTCGAACTGAACCGCCAGATCGGCGAGGGCTGCCAGTTCGAGATGATCGTGGAAGACGGGTTTCCGGCCGCTATCTCGGGGCCCGCCGGCGTCGAGGTGGTTCGTGTCGTCCAGGAGGCGTTGGCGAACGTCAGGCGCCATTCGGGCGCCGGGCGTGCGGTGGTCACCCTCGGTACGGTGAACGGCGAGATCCTCGTGGAGATCGAGGACGACGGCAGGGGTTTCGGGCCCGAGACGTCGTACGGGATGGGGCTCACGGGGATGCGCGAGCGTGTCCTCGCCCTCGGTGGAGAGCTCGAGGTCGAGGGTAGGAAGGGCGTGGGAACTCGTGTGTTTCTCAGGGTAAGGCTGGGTGTACTGGCGGGCGGAGAGACCGGAGAACGCTCGAACGCCTGAATCTGCGGCGGCTACGTCGCTAAAGCTGGTATATTGTTTTCGTGCGTGGGGTCACAAAAGAGGTTTGCGGATGGGAGAGATGCGGCGAATTTTGATCGTGGAGGACCACGCTTCGTTCCGTCAGACGCTCGCGTTCGTCTTCGATCAGGAGCCCGGGTTCGAGGTGGTCGCCCAGGCAGGGACCCTCGCCGAGGCGCGCCGGACGATGGATGGCTCTGAGGTCGACCTCGGGATTATAGACCTAAGCCTACCCGACGGGGAGGGCACCGATCTGATCGAAGAACTGCGCGAAGCCAACCCGGACTTCGCGGCGCTCGTCCTGACCGCGAGTCTGGATAGGATGGAGCACGCCAGGGCGGTCGAGGCCGGGGCGGCCGGCGTCCTGCACAAATCGGCCGATGTCGACGCGATACTCGATGCCACGCGACGTGTCGGCGAAGGCGAGACCCTGCTCTCCGATGACGAGCTGATCTCGTTGCTCCGCCTGGCCGGACAGAACCGCGAAGAAGAGGTAGAAGCGCGTGCGAGCATCGAGCAGATAACACCCCGCGAAATGGAGGTCCTGCAGATGCTCGCCGCGGGCCTCTCGAACAAGGAGATAGCGGCCGAACTGCACATGAGCGTGGATACCGAGCGCACCCACATGATGAACATCTTGAACAAGCTCGGCGTGCACTCCCGGCTGCAGGCCCTGGTGTTCGCCACCCGCCACGGCCTCGTAAAGATACGCTGAGCGGTTTTTCAAGCATCAGGCTACAGGTTTCAGGCATCAGGTTTCAGCATTAGAATGCCATTCCCGATTCTTACCTCGTCTTTCCCGCGATTCCCGCTCCCCGCTTTCGCGGGGAGCGGGAATCCATTGCGGCAAGCGCTTCGCACCTCTAACCGGGCCCAATCTACTGGATTACGTTTAACCCTGCAGCACCAGCTCTCCTTCGCAGACGTACTCGGCGGGGCCCTCTATATACACGGGCTCGCCATCGCCGGACCATTCTATCTTTACCGCGCCGCCGTCCATATGCACGCTGACGGGGCTCCGGGCGAGATTCTTACTTACTGCTGCGACCGCTGCGGCGCAGGAGCCCGAACCCGAGGCGAGGGTCTCGCCGGCGCCACGCTCCCAGATCCTCATCCTGACGTCGTGAGTGCCCCGCGCGAATCCGAACTCCACGTTCGTCTTCTCGGGGAAGTCGGGGTCTTCTTCGACGGGCGGCCCGACCGTGGCGAGATCCAGCATGTCGACCGCGGCCTCACTCTCCAAGAAGGCTACCGCGTGAGGGTTACCCATCGAGACTCGCAAGAAGTGGAAGCCTCCGGTCACGACCTCGGTGTCGAAGCGGGGAACTCCCATGTCGACCCGAGAAGAGCCGTCGTCGAAGAGGAGGATCTTCTTGATCCCGGCGCCGGTGGCGACGCTCACGGCTTCGCCCCCGACCATACCGCGGTCCTTCGCGTAGCGGACCAGGCAGCGCAGGCCGTTGCCGCACATCTCGGAGGTCGAGCCGTCGGAGTTCAGGTAGACCATCTCGAGATCGGCGGTCTCTGAGGGAGCAGGAATCAGGATGCCGTCGGCCCCGACGCCGAAGTGCCTGTCGCAGGCCATGAGGGCGAGATCTCCCAGGTTCTTCCCCTCGACCTGGTCAGGGTCGAAGATGAGGAAATCGTTGCCACAGCCCTGCATTTTCGTGAATCTCACAGTGGGGATTCTACCGGAAGGCTCGAGCACGGTGGCGGCGAGAAAACACCGTTGGGAACAGAATGTTCATCCCTTATATTTCCCCTGTGAGAAGGAACCGCACGAAATATCGTCGTCGCAGGCTCGGGGCCCTGTTCGTTGCCGCGGCCCTCGCCGTGGCCGTGTACGCGGGTGGCGTGGCAGGGGCTGAGCAGCAGCCCGCACATCACACCGTTGCGCCAGGAGATACGCTCTGGGGGATAGCGATAGAGCACACCGCGATCTGGGAGGATCCGAGGCCGAAGGTGGAGGCCATCCGCGAGGCCAACGATCTCTCGGGGTATGAGATCTACCCCGGCATGAGCCTGAAAGTGCCCTCGACCGTCTGAACGGCAGCGCGTCCGGGCAGCGGGCATACATGAGGGGAGCGGCGGGGCGATGGCTGGCTGCGTCGCGCCGTTGGCATTCATCCTGACCTGGTATGGCCCGCGCTTGTGGTACCCTCGAAACGACGCTTCGGAATTGCCTGCAAGTCGAGGAGAGAGTTTGGAAGAACGCGGCGAAGTCTGTCTGGCAGAGGAGGTCGAACGTTATCGGCGGCTCGGTCTCTCTGATGGTGAGATAGCGAGCGAGCTGGGCGTCGACGCGAGCTGGGTCGAGACCGTGGTCTCACCGGAGGAAGAAGTTCCCGCACCGGACTCGGAAGACTGAGACTCACTCTTCCCGCTAGGACCTGAAACCTGTTTACTCTTCCGCGCGTCCTCCGAGGTGTTTGGCCAGGAAGCGTTCCGCGGCTGCGTAGAACCTCAGACGGTTCTCCGGACGGGCGAAGCCGTGGCCTTCGTCCTCGAAGAGCAGGTACTCGTAGTCGATGCCTTTCTCCTTCATGGCGGCGACTATCTGCTCCGACTCGGCCTGTTTCACGCGGGGGTCGTTGGCGCCCTGGGCTATGAGCATCGGTATCCCGATGCGGTCCACGAAGAAGAGGGGGGAGCGGCTCTTCAGGAAGTCCCCTTCGGTGTCGGGATCGCCGACCCGCTCGTGGAAGGTCGCCAGCAGCGGCTTCCAGTAAGGCGGGATGCTGGTTATCAAGGTGATCAGGCTCGAAGGACCCACGATGTCGACGGCGCACCGGAAGAGGTCGGGCGTGAACGTAGCCCCCGCGAGCGCGGCGTATCCGCCGTAGGAGCCCCCGTAGATGGCGACCCGTTCGGGGTCGGCCAAGCCGCTCTCGACGGCCCAACCGACCGCGTCGACCAGGTCGTCGTGCATCGTGCCGCCCCACTCTTTGTTGCCCGCGTTCAAGAACTCCTTGCCGTACCCCGTCGACCCCCGGAAGTTCACCTGCAGGCACGCGTACCCCCTGTTGGCGAACCACTGCGCCTCTGGGTCGTAGCCCCACCCGTCGCGCGCCCACGGGCCACCGTGGACGTTCAGGATCATGGGCATGGGTTCGGTGGAGCTTCCCGGCGGGAGCGTCAGGTAGCCCTCTACGGTGAGGCCGTCGCGGGAGGTGAAAGAGACGGGCTCCATTGTGGCGAGGGTGTACTCCGCGAGGGCGGGTCTGGCGTCGAACAGATGCTCGCCGCGCCTGTTGTTGCGGTCGTAGGCGTAGTAAGAGGCTCCGCCCTCGTCGGCGTTGAAGGCGACGAGCCAGCTCTCGTCCGCCCTGTCGCGGCTCGTCACGCCGAAGTCACCGCGGCCAAGGCCGTCTATGACCTCGAAGTCTTCCCTGATGTCGTCGTCGAGCACGACCCACTCCGTCCTCGCGCGCTCGACGGCGGCGGCCTGGGCCTCGTGGGTCTCCGGGTGGGTCACGACCTGGCCGACGTCGTAGCGCGGGTCATCGACCAGCGTCCGTGTCGAGCCATTTTCGAGGTCGAGCAGGACGAGCCGGGAGGCGTTGGCCCCTCGCGAGTCCATGAGGTACATCTTATCGCCATCCTCGGTAAAGCCTACGGGCCCGCTCGAGAGCGCGTCCTCCTTGCCCCAGCCGAGTAGCTTGCGCCAGCCCGCATCTTCGCCGGTTCCCTCGCGTAGAAGCAGGTCGAAGCCGCCATCCGGCGTGGCCGCCATAGCGCCGCGCACCCTGAGATGCGCGTCTACGACCCAGCGGACGGCGTTGCCTGGGTTCCTGGCGACGAGTTCGAGGTCGCCCGTGGAGAGGGTGAGGCGGTAGACGTCGTGGAGCTCCGGGTTCTCCCTGTTCAGCGCGACGAGCAGCGTGTCGGGGAAATGGCGGTTGCTGTCCACGATCTGGGCCTGCACTTCGTCAAAGGGGGTCAGGTCGCGGTCCCCTTTCGTGGACGCATCCACGGCGTGCACGCGCCAGTTCTCGTCGCCGCCCTCGTCCTGGAGGTAGACGATGTGGGTGTCGTCCTCGGCCCAGAAGTACACCCTGATGCCGCGCTTTCTGTCTTCGGTCACCGGCCCGAAGTCCTCGCCTCCGGCGGGGCTCCCCACCGGACCGACCCAGACGTTCAGTACGCCGTCTTTCGGCGCCAGGTAGGCCAGGCGTTCTCCGTCGGGGGAGAGGCGCGGCGCCATCTTCTCCGGGTTGCCGAAGAGGACTTCGCGTGGGATCAGGGGCACGTTGGAAGCGTCGGTCATGAGTTCCTCTCACAGTACGTTTCACAAGACTCAGCCATCATACGGAAGAGCAGGTATCCTCAGCAAGGAAACAATCCCTGTGCACTTCCTGATACCTGAAACCTGTAGCCTGATACCCGGAGAGCGGAAGGTCCCAGAGACCTTCCGCTCTCAGAAGCCCTCCAGCACGTCGGACATGGAGTACAGGCCAGGCTGCGTGTTCGCGGCGAAGCGTGCGGCCCTCAAGGCGCCGTCGGCGAAGGTGCGGCGGGAGAGGGCGCGGTGGATGACCTCGACCTCTTCTCCGCCCGAGTAGAAGATGAGCCTGTGCTCCCCTACTATCGCGCCGCCGCGCAGGGCGTGGATGCCTATCTCACCTTCCTGCCTGGGCGCCAGACCTTCCCGCCCGTAGACCGCGACCTCGTCCAGGTTCTTCCCTCTTCCTTTGGCTGCGGCGCGGGCGAGAAACAGGGCCGTGCCCGAGGGGGCATCCTTCTTGCCTCTGTGGTGGGCTTCTACGACCTCGATGTCGTAGCCTTCGCCGAGCTTCGCCGAGATCTCACGCACCACCCCGCGTAGCAGGTTTATCCCTACGCTCATGTTCGGGGCGTGTACGACGGGGACGCTCTTCGAAGCCTCCTCGACCCTCGCGAGCTGCTCGGCGGAGAGGCCCGTCGTCCCGATGACGTGCGGTCTCCGGTAAGAGAGGTGCTCTACGGTCGCCTCAGGCGTGGTGAAATCGATCAGGACCTCGGCGGATTCGGGCGGGTCTACTGTAGCCATCACTCCTGTTTTCCCGGAGCCGCAGAGCCCGCCGAGGTCGGAGCCGAGTTCGGGGGAACCCGCCCGGAGCGTGCCGCCTTCCAGTTCGATCCCTTCCGTTTCGAGGGCCGCGCGGCAGATCTCGCGTCCCATGCGGCCCGCGGCCCCTATTACGGCTATCTTGGTCAAACTTCTTCCGGGGTCGGGAGGAGGTGGTTCGACTCCTCCATCACCAGGCGAAGGGTGTCCAGGTTCTCGCCCGAAAGGGGGATCATCGGCAGCCGCATCTCATCCGAGCACAGGCCGAGGATCGAAGCCGCCGTCTTGACGGGGATGGGATTCGTCTCGACGAAGAGCGCGCGGAACAGCGGCAAGAGCTCGTAGTGGAGCTCGCGGCCCCTCTCCCAGTAGCCCATCGAGAGGGCGTTTACCATATCGGAGACGGCCGCCGGAGCGACGTTGGAGGCGACGGAGATCACACCCTGTCCGCCCAGGGCCATCATGGGGAGCGTCATCGGATCATCGCCGGAGAGGATGGCAAACTCCTCCCTACAGAGGCTCTTTATGTCGCTTACCATGTTCATGGAGAGCGTCGACTCCTTGACCCCGACGATGTTGGGGAACTCCGCGAGGCGGGCTATGGTCTCGGCGGAGATGGTCACGGCCGTCCGGCCTGGGATGTTGTAGAGGATGAGGGGCAGTTCCGTGCTCTCTGCTATCGTGGCGAAGTGCCTGTACAGCCCTTCCTGGGTCGGCTTGTTGTAGTAGGGGGCGACCTGCAGGGAGGCGTCGGCGCCCTCCTCCTCGGCCATCTTCGTGTACTTGATCGCCATGTCCGTGCTGTTCGAGCCCGAACCCGCGATAACGGGCACCCGCCCGTGCGCGACCCTCACCACGGTGCTTATGACGATGCGGTCCTCCTCCTCGGACATGGCCGGGGTCTCGCCCGTGGTCCCGCAGGGGACGAGGCCGTGGATGCCCCCCTGGATCTGGAACTCGACCATACCTTCTAAGGCTTCGACGTCCACCTCCCCGTTCCTGAAAGGTGTGACGAGGGCCGTGAACGCGCCACTAAACATCTCTCTCCTCCAACTCGAAGTCCCTGTGCAAAACTCTTACCGCTTCTTCTACCCTTCCCGCCGGCAAGACGCAAGTCACCTGTATCTCCGAGGTCGAGACGAGCCTTATGGGGATGCCTGCCTCCCCGAGCGTGGCGAACATCCTCGCCGCGTAACCCGGGCGGTTGAGCATCCCCGTCCCGACGACGGAGACCTTGCCGAGCTCCTCCTCGCCCTCGACCCGCCCGTCCAGAGACTCGGCGACGGCGCCCGCGAGCAGCAGCGCTTCGGAGAAGTCGCCGCGACGGACGGTGAAGGCCACGTCCGAAGCGCCTCTCTTGGGGGCGCTCTCCACGATGACGTCGACGGAGATGCCCGCTTCGGCCAGCGGTAGGAAGACGCGGCTCATGGTGCCAGGGCCCGTCTTTATGCCCGTCAGGGTGATGCGCGAGACGTCCAGGTCGTGGACTATGCCGGCGACCGTCTCGCGGGTCTCCAGGTGTTCCAAACCGTCACCTCCCGTGATGATCGTACCAGGGCCCTCTAGAAAAGAGCTCTTTACGTGGATCTCCACCCCGTGCAAAGCACCCAGTTCCACCGCCCGGGGGTGCATCACCTTCGCGCCCCGCCAGGACATCTCCGCCATCTCAGAGGAGAGGATAACGGTTATGCGCCGCGCTCCGGGGACGATGCGCGGGTCGGCGGTGTAGACGCCGTCCACGTCCGTGAAGATCTCGCAGCGCTCCGCCCCGAGCGCCGCCGCGAGCGCCACGGCCGTCGTATCCGACCCGCCGCGACCGAGCGTCATGATGTCCCCCAGGGCGTTGACCCCCTGGAAACCCGCGACGATCGCTACCTGTCCTTCGTCGAGCAAGCCCCGCAGGCGGTCCGGCTGTATCCCCGAGATAACCCCCGAGCCGTAGCGACCCGTGATCTTCATGCCCGCCTGCGGGCCTGTCAGGGAGGTGGCGGCGACCCCCCTGTCGTGCAGGGCCATCGCCAGGAGCGCGACGGACTGTAGCTCGCCCGTGGAGAGTAGCTGGTCGATCTCGCGCGGCGAAGGGTCGCGGCTGACCTCGCCGGCCAGGCGCAGCAGCCTGTCCGTTTGCTTGCCCATCGCCGAGACGGTCACCACGAGGCCGTGGCCCGAATCGTGAGTCCTCTTGATCCTCTCGGCGACTGCGTTTATGTGCTCTGTCGTCGCCACCGAGCTCCCGCCGTATTTCTGGACGATGATCCCCAAAGACGTATAAACGCTCCTTCTTTAATAGGTGTCAGGCATCAGGTTACAGGCTTCAGGTGAGGCTACACAAGCCCCACGTGGGGAGCGCGAGCATGTTCTCATCAAGACCTGACGGCTGAAACCTGTAGCCTGACATCTCTTTTTCTCTACTCCCTACTCCCCACTCCCCACTCCCTCCCTGCCCGAGGACGGGCGGGGTACGGGCTTTCTGCTATGGGGGTGTGTAGTGAGATCTTGCCGGTGCGCAGGCGTGTCCAGAACGCGACCAGAGACATTCCCAGGAGCATTACGGCGGGGATCAGCAATCCCCCCTCGGGGCCGAAAGGACCGCCGGTCCAGAGATCAGGACCCCCCTGACGCGTGTCCAGGAAAGTCGGACCGAACGCTCCGAAGCCGCTAACGGGGAAGCCGTAGACGGAGCCCTGGAAGAAGTTCCACGTGATGTGCAGACCGATCGGGATCGCCAGCTCGCCGGTTAGCACGTAGCCGAAGCCGAGCATCAGGCCGGCGAGGGCGATGTTGAGCGTGCTTATGGGCGTGGCGTTCGGGTTGTCGGCGTGCAGCACGGCGAAGAAGACCGAGGAGAGGACCCATGCCAGCAAGATGGCCCCGCGGGGACCGAGGGAGGGGTAGTTCAAGCCCTCGGCGGCGTTCTTGAGCTGGTAGCCCCGGGAGACCAGCTCCTCGGAGATGCCAATGCAGATGAACGTGGCTACGGGGAAGAGCATGGAGATCACGAACGGAGCACCGCCTTGGGCCTCGAACGCGCCTGTGACCTCCACCCAACCAAGCCCCAGCTCGACGAGGAACACGGCCGTCATGAGCAGCGCGCCGAGCACCATCCCGAAAAGCAGGTCGAGCCACCATCCGGCGCCCAGACGGAACCCGAACGCGGAGAAGGGCCGCCGGTCGAGAAAGCGTCCCGCGAGCCACACGGTCAGGATCGCCACCACCAGGCCGGCTACGCTGCTGACGAGCGGGAGCACGGGGGAATCGGGGATGACCAGGGTATCGAGTCCACCGGATGAGACCCGCCCGCCGGAACTCGCAAGCAGCCACGCGACCACGAACAGGTTGAAGAAGAGTAGTACGAGTAGCCTGAAGGCCAGGTATTGGATCGCCAACCGCCACAGCGCCCTGAGCCGTCCCGTACTCCTATCGAGAAACAGTTCCAAGCAGCCTCCGCTCGTCAGCCGGAGCGTGCTAGCGTAGCCTTATCGTCTCTTCCAGGACCTCGATGTAGGAGCTTACCAGCTGCCGGAATGCGTTCAGTTCCCCGAGCGCCTGTTTTCCGGCGCGGCCCAATCCCCCCAACCTCTCCCCCAGGATCTCGGTGGTGAAGTAGACGCCCCGATAGTAGGGGATGAGCTGTTCGAACTCCATGGCGCGCCGATCTGGGCGGACGCTGCTCTCGGCCGCCTGCGTCGCTCCTACCCGGAACTCCGGTCCGCCCGTGAGGCGTTCTATCCCGCGGTCGAGCCCGTCGAGGGCGGCGAGGACCTCCTCGTCTCGCGGCCTGTCCGCGATGTCCGTGCCCGAGTAGAGGTAGCGCACCTCCCCCGACTGATCTATGACGACGATGGAAGGCGCGGCCACGCCATCCCTTTCGTTCCAAAGGCCGAACAGACGGGCCAGCTCTCCCTCAGGGTCGCTGAGGAGGGGGAAAGGAAGCAAGAGTTTCCCGACCATGCTCGCGTTGTTGACCGGAGGGTCGACGCTTATGCCGGCCAACTGCGCCCCCCGCTTCTCGAACTCTTCGAATCCCCTGGCGTAGCTGGCCAGTTGCCCGTTGCAATAGGGTGACCAGTCGCCACTGTAGAAGATCAGCATCACAGGTCCCATCTCCAACTGGCCCGAGAGGCTCCAGGGATAGTCTTGCTGATCCGGCAACTCGAAGTATGTGATCTTCTGCCCGACGTCCAATCCGGCCACGTGATACTCCTCCCTCTGTGGTCCTCCTGGTTGGGAATATAGCATCGTCGACGCCGGAAGGCGCACCCTCCCTCATGCCGCTATCAGCGGGATAGGATCCAGCGCTTCAGCCCCCCGGCCAGGTACGTCACCTTCTGCCACAGGGAGGCCTCTTCGTAGCCTTTCTGGACGACCAGGGGGCTGCTACCCGCGTTGCGGCTCTCCACGGAGACCGTGACGGTGCCTAGCTTGCTCCCGGTCTCGGCGGAGGGCGGCGCCTCCTCTTTCGTGGTGCGCCGCTCGACCTTCAAGCCCGGGCCGGCGAGCGCGGATATGTCTCTTGCGGCGACCAGCTTCACCGTCTCGCCCCTGCGGTAGGGCAGTTCCACCTCCGCGTAAGGGTCTTCGCGCTCCACGAGGGGCTCGCTTTCGTACTCGCCGAAGCCGTACTCGAGCGCCGTCCGGCCCGCCTCGAAACGTTGCAGGTCCTCTGCGGCGTCGAGCACCACGGTGATGTAGGACTCGTCACCGCTCGTTGCGGAGGCCACGAGGCAAGGCCCCGCCTGGGGAGAGGTGCCCGTCTTGACGCCCGTCGCCGGCCCGTAGTCCAGACCGGACCCCGGGGCAACGAGCAGGTTGGTGGTGAAGATGTCTATCTCCCTGTCTTGCGTCGAAATGGTGGCCTCCGGATCGTCGACGATCTTGCGGAACTCGGGGTGCTTCATCGCCTCCCTGGTTATCGTCGCGAGGTCTGCGGCGCTCGAGTAGTTACCGCGGGCGTCGATGCCCGCGGGGTTCTCGAAACGGGTGTTCTCGAGTCCCAACTCCTCCGCCTTATCGTTCATCCTGGCGACGAACTCGTCCACGCTACCGTCCCCCAGATGCTCGGTCAGGGCGTAGACCGCGTCGGTGCCGGAGGGGACCAGGGTCGCGGTGAGAAGGTCCCCGACGCTCACGCGGTCGTAGGGGTAGAGGCCGACGTTACTGTAGATGGAGCCGGCGTATGCGGCCGCGTCCTCCGAGACCGTTACCTGCTCCCCGAAATCGACACCCTCATCCAATGCCACCAGTGCGACCATGATCTTGGTCGTCGAGGCTATAGGGACCTGCTCGTCCGGGTCCTTGCCCGCCAGGTAGAGGCCCGAGTCGGCGTCGATGAGCGCCCAGGAACCGGCGTTCAGCTTCGGGGCCCCGGGAGGCGCCTCGGGCGACCTCTCCTGGGCCGCGGCCCGATCTGGCGAGGATACCGGTATGAGGAGCAGCAAGAGCGCTATGGAGGCCGCCGCTCCTTTGACTAGTTTCATTCTTACTCGCACCCGTAGCTCTCCTCTACCTCGATAACCGGTCGTGCTCCCCCTACAACGGCGCCGCCGGCGGCGAACGGGGATATTTTGCACGAGAGAACCTTCCCTTACCACCCCGGAGACCGTCGATCTTGCGGGATTGTGGAGAATATTCACGGCATCACCCGTTGCCGCTGCGATGGGGTGGGGTTAGGCTTAGGGTACTCCGTGCTCTTTCAGCGAGAGGAGGACGCATGGGAGACCGTCGTAGGTTGGCCAGAGAGGATCTGGAGGCCATGCGCCAGGAGTTCGTGGTCGGCGAGCAGGCAGGCAGCCTGGACGACGACCTGCATCAGATCCGCCGCAGCGCCAGGCTCGGCGTGAGCCCCGAAGACTGGGCCAGGGCGCGTAAGCTGGCGCCGGCTTACGCAAGGGCGCTTCGGAGGTATCTGGATCAGGCATAGGGTCGACGCCAGAAACTTTCCGGATCGCGCAAAATATCACTCATTTGAGTGATGCGCCGCCTACCCCTGGTATCGTAGAGTAGTACAAGACCGGGCGGGGCATCCTCTCAGGACCCCCGAAGCCCGGCGACATTACCCGTAGGATCGGGTCTTCGGTACCTTCCCCCTCCTTACCGTCCCGATCCTACTTCGTTGCCCCCGCCGTATCGGGCCCCTGACGGAGCCCGGCCTCTCCCGACCCGCAGGAAGGACTTCCGTACTACAATACGCTCGATCGTTGGAGGGACGTTTATTCTCCAGGCTGCGCCCTGTAATCCGCCGGAGAGAAGGAGTGGAGACCCGATGAGGATCCCGCCGAGGGGATACCTGACGCTGGCGTTGCTCTTTGGAGAGCTCGTCTGCGTTATAGTCTGGGCTCTTGCAGGTGTCTTTCTCATACTCATCATCGGCATCGCCTTAGGCATTGGTTCTGTGGTGGCAGCGATGCGCTGGGAGGATTAGAAGCGTGGGTGGGCTCGACCTTGGATACCCTTTGTGGCTCTTGATCTGCGTGCTCGGTGTTTTCGCCGGGCTCCTGTACTACATGCTGCGCGGAAGGGTATCCGAAGGCCTGCGAGCGCCTCTGGCCCTCGTCCTCGCGCCCGTGTGCACCGTCGCCGCCGTGGCCGTCGCCGTCCTATTGTCCGCGCTGCTGTCCCCGTTCTACGAAACGCCGACCGATCCTGCGGACCCGCCGCCCAGGACACCGCCGGCGACTACCCCGAATACCACGCCCCCTGAGACGACCGGCCCGACCCCACCCCCGACATCGTCCCCGACATCGTCCCCGACATCGTCCCCGACGGCATCCCCGACCGCTTCACCTTCTGCTTCTGCGACGGCGTCTCCGTGAGAGCTAGTCAGCGAGGGCTTGCGCACGCGAAAGCTGAATTGCTGACAAGTCGCCTGTTCCAGGCGACGTGCTGATATGCTGATAAGGCGGCGGAGCCGCCGGGCTGAAGTGCTGACTCGAAGGAGGTAGTTCCGTGAGGGTTTTGATCGCTGGTGCGCACGGCAAGACGGCGAGGCGTCTGGTACGGATGCTGGCCGAAGACGGCCACGAGGTCAGGGGACTCGTCCGCAAGGAGGAGCAGATGGACGACGTCACGGCCGACGGCGCCGAGCCGGTGGTGGTCGACCTGGAAACCGAGGAGGTCGCAGGGGAGATCGGGAGGGCGGTCGAGGGGTGCGACGCCATAGTCTTCGCCGCCGGCGCCGGACCGGGGAGCGGGGCCGAGCGCAAGGAGACTATGGACTACGGTGGGGCCGCCAAGCTGGTCGAGGCCGCGGAGGAACGTGGGGTGCGCCGCTACCTGATGCTCAGCTCCATGGGCGCGGACGACCCCGAGGGAGGCACGGAGGCCATGCGTCCTTATCTCCGTGCCAAGTCCCGCGCCGACGAACGTCTGAAGAGCAGTAGTCTCGACTACACCATCATCCGTCCCGGCGGCCTGACCGAGGATGGGGGCAAGGGCAAGATAGATGCGGCCGAGAAGCTAGGGCGGCGGGGTGAGATCCCCCGCGAAGACGTCGCCCGGACCTTCGCCGATGCGCTCGAAAACGACGCCACATACCACAAGACGTTCGAGATCCTCTCCGGAGAGACCCCGATCCCCGAGGCGCTAGGACGGCTCTAGACGTATACAATCGGTGATGAGATGACGTTCGGCAAGAGTAGGCCACCCCTCGTACCCGACCCTGGACAGCGGGTGCTACTGCTGTCCGAAGACGGCTCGCGCATCGAAGGATTCCGTGCCGTCTCGGGACCGATCACCACGGAGACGGGTGGGATAATCATTAGGGTGGCGATCGAGGAAGAATACAGGGATTCGACGAGGGAGGGCCGCCGCGCCGTAAGCATGGCATGGCCCGCCGAGATGGTGGAAGTGTCCGTACCCTGGTACAAGTGGCAACGGTGGTTCACGAGGTAGGGGCGGGTTTCAAACCCGCCCTTGCTGCAGGGCCTCTATCTCGTGGTGCACGCCACGGAGGCTGGGGTAGATCCTCTCGTACACCCTTCGGAAAGCAGCCTCGTAGAAGGAGACCTCCTCAGGGGTTGGCTCGACGGGGTTTTCGGCGTAGCGCAGCTCTGCGAGGGCCGATGGAACGTCGGCGTAGACATTGGCGCCCATCCCGCCCAGGATGGCGGCTCCCAAACTGGTCGCCTCCTCTACTCCGACTACGGTTATCGTCTGGTTCGAGACGGTGGCTTTGATGCGCATCAGCAGATGGTTCTGGGTGCCGCCACCGATGGCGTAGATGGCCCTGAGCTCGTCTATACTAGTGTGGTCTAGAAGCGGTTCGAGCGAGTTGCGGGAGTCGTAGGCCAGTCCTTCGAGTACGGCCCGGAAAAGGGCTCCGCGCCGCACGTCCGTGCTGAGGCCGACGAACGCCCCCCTCGCTGCGGGATCGTCGTAAGGCGGGTTTGCGAGGCGCAGGTGCGGAAGGAAGAAGGCGCCGAGGGAGCCGGGCGGGACTTCCTCAGCCTCGGCGATCAAGGTCTCGTAGTCGACCCCGCCAAGGGCTTCTCGCAACCATTCGACGCTGGCTCCCGAAGTGTACTGGCCGCCGAAGACGTAGTACTGGCCCGCCACGTGGGCTCCCTGGGTGTAGCCCTGGTGTCCGACCTGGGGGTCCGTGAGCGGGCGCTCGAGCGGCAGGAAGATCGCCTCTGCTGTACCGAGCGAGTTGAGCATCGTGCCCTTCTGCGTGACGCCGGCGGCGAGGGCGCCGCAGACGTGATCGTGGCCTCCGGCCGCGACGCTGGCGCCCTCCGGCAGCCCCGTCGCGGAGGCGGCGTCCGGGGTCACGGGACCGAGGAACGAGCCACCGCCTCGGAGGGGGGCGAAGAGATCCGGGGAGATACCCACCTCCTCGAGCAACTCACCGGCCCACCGCAGCCCGTGCAGGTCGAGGGCCAGGGTACGGGAGGCTAGGGAGTAATCCGTGGCGGCGACGCCGCAAAGACGGAACGCCATGTAGTCGGCCACGTTCAGCCAGGTGGCGGTGCGCGAGTAGGCGTCCGGCTCGTTCTCTTTGAGCCAGAGCAGCTTGCACAGGCCGAAGATGGGCTGCAACGAGAGGCCCGTCAGGCCGAAGAGGCGATCTTGCCCGACGATGCGGCCCAACCGCTCGGCCTGGGGCCCCGCCCGTCCGTCGAACCAGGCGATGATGTCGTGGGTAGGCCCGCCGCCGGAGTCGAGCGGTACGGCGGCCTCACCCATGCTGGCGACGGCTATGCTCGCCACGCGGCCGGGTTCCTCGAGCTTCTGGGTGACCCGGCGCAAGGTCGTCCTGAACGTGTTCCACAGCTCTTCGGGGTCGTAGTAGGCCCTACCCGGATTCGGGAAGTGGGTCGGGGTTGGCGAGCTTGCCCCCTCCAGCGCCCTGCCGCTCCTGTCGAAGGCCAAGACCTTGATGTTCGTCGTGCCGACGTCGGCCCCGATCAGGATCGGCTCCGTGTTCATCGGGGGGTAGAGCCTTTCGAGGTCAGGCAGCCCGTTGCCATCTCGTCCTGGGCCTCTCTACGCACTATGCGAGATCCGATTCGGCGAGCGCCTCGGAGACGGGGCGGTCTTTGTGGATGATGCTGTTCAGGGCGCGGATCATGCCCCGCGTGTCACCGCTCTGCCAGATGTTGCGGCCGAAGACGACGCCTGCGGCGCCGGCTTCCGTGGCGTCTTGGACGACCTGTAGCGTCTCCTTTGCGGTCTCCATCCTCGGACCGCCGGCGATCAGGACCGGCACGGGGCAGTTGTCCGTCACCTTGCGGAAATCCTCCGTGTAATACGACTTGACGACGTCCGCGCCGTGCTCGAAGCCGATGCGCGCGGCCGAGGCCATCGCTTCCGGCGCTTTAGGATCGGGGATGCGCTCGCTCGGGCACGGTAGCGCCTCGACCACGAGCGGCAGATTGGCGCGCACGCACTCGCCCGCTACCCTGGCGACGGCGCGGTAGGTCTCCAGTTCGACGGGGATGCCCACGAACGCCATCAGCACGACCCCGTCGGCCCCCAGCAGGAGGGCGTCCTCGACGGAATGGAGAAGGCTCCACTCCGTGTAGGCGAGCCAGTCTTCCCGGTAGAGGCTCGGGCCGCCGTCCAGGCGGATGATGGTGGGGATGCGTCCTGCGAGTTGCTCGCGGTAGCGCTTCGCCACGCCGAAGGTCGTCATAACGGCGTCGGCCCCACCATCTACGGAGGCTTCGATCACGGCCCCGGGGTCCTCTAGCCCCTCGATGGCGCCGTAGGCGCGTGCGTGGTCCATCGCTACGATCAACGCCCTGCCGTCGGAAGCCAGTATCGGTACGTTCCTCACCTTCACTCCCAGAATAGCTTTTACAAAGAGGGTCACCCTCTTTGTAAAAGCTATCAGCATTTCAGCATTTCAGCACGCTCAGGCTTACGCCTTCGCTTCTCAGCACTTCAGCCCGGCTGCTGCGCCGCCTTGTCGGCCAGGGCTCGCACAAACAAGCTGAAATGCTGACGAGTCGCCTGGCGAAGCCTGGCGACGTGCTGACAAGCGCCCGACGGGGCGCGTGCTGAAATGCTCGTCGTGCGTAAGGCTCAAAAGCCTTACGCACGACGCGAGGAGCGAAGTGCCTTTAGGGCTTTGCTTATCGGGTTTGGGAGTTTGCGTTTGGGGGGTTCCCTGGCGGGAGGGTTGGGGTCGGTTCCCATCTGGTCCATCTTTTGGACCCAGAGCTCGCGCACCAGGACTTGCACAGCGGCCACGAGTGGAACGGCCAGGAAGACCCCTACGATGCCGAAGAGCGTGCCCATCACCAGGATGGCGAAGACTACCATAGCGGGATGCAGGTCGACGGCCCGGCTCATTACGATCGGCTGGAGGAGGTTGCCTTCGATCTGCTGGATGATGAAGAAGGCCAGTATTACCCACACGACCGAGAAGGGGTCCGAGATCAGGGCCAGAACCACGGGAACCACGATCGAGATGAGCGCGCCCAGGTAGGGGATAAACGAGATAAGACCGCTGAAGATACCGAGAAGCAGGGCGAAAGGCACCCCGATCAGGGAGAGCGATATGGCCCAGAAAACACCGATAAAGGTCATGGCCGCGAGCTGACCGAGGAACCACCGTTGTTCCGTTTGGTACAGTGCCTGAAGCACCTCTCGCGTCCTCTGCCGCCACCCCGCGGGGAAGAGCGAGACGAACCCGTTGATCCAGGGTTCGGGCCGGATGACCAGATAGATGGTGGAGATGAATACGACCGCCGCCAGCGAGACCACGGTCGCTGCGGTCAGCCCAACTCCTGCAGCCGTCGATACTGCGCTCCCTGTGAGTACCTCTTGTCCGACTTTGGACAGGCTTTCGGGGTTCAGGCCAATCTGGGTACCAAGCCCGAAGAAGCTCTGAACCTGGTTTGCCAGGGCGAGGGCTTCTTCCAGGAGCGTAGGGAAAGCCTGGGCGAACTCGCGGGATTGCGTCTCGACGGCAGGAACGAGCGCCAGGCCCAAGAGCCAGAGCAACCCCGCCAGCGCCGCGATCACCGCCAGAGCCCCCCACGTCCGTGGCCATCCTCGCCGGGCGAGGTAGTTGACCGGGGCGCTGAGTATGATGGACAGGAGGATCGTCAGCAGAAACGCCAGGATTACACCGCTGGTCCGGTAGGCGAAATACCCGCCCAGGAGCAGCGCGAAGACCAGCCCGATGGCCGTATACGCCGTTCTTCCCGAGGCTACGGGTTTCTCCATTGCTACCCCTTCGGCTGTCTCTATGGCCGGAGTTTACTTGCTTACAGCGTGTTGGGGAAGGCTCGAGCCTTCCCCAACACGCGCTGGTCAGCACGCTGAGGCTAGCGCCTTCGCTCGTCAGCAAGTCAGTCAGGACTTGCGCGGGCGAAAGCTGAAATGCTGACGAGCGACAGCCGGAGGCTGGAGCGTGCTGAAGTGCTGACCAGCGCCCGACAGGGCGCGTGCTTAGGAGCGGCGCCCCTACCCGCCGTTTCCGGTCTCTCGGGCTTTGCGGTATTCGGAGACGACGAGTTCGGTGAGTTCTTCGACGGAGCTCTCGGCGACCGGCTTGTCGTACTCGATGCGGCCGTTTCTCAGGAGGTTGACCCGGTCGCAGACGTCGAAGACCTGGGCGTAGTTGTGGACTATCAGGATCATGGGTATGCCCCGCTCCTCTTTGAGGCGCTGGATGAGGTCCAGGATCAGGGCGCCCTCCTTGGCACCCATCGCCGCGAGCGGCTCATCGAGGAGCAGCATCTTCGCGTCCGAGTAGACCGCCCGCGCGACGGCTATGGCCTGGCGCTGCCCGCCCGAGAGCCTCGCCACCTCGGTGTCTATGGACGGGATGTTCACACCCATGTCTTGGAGGTACTGGGACGTCTTCTCTTTCATCTTGCGGTTGTTCAGAAATGGTCCGATGGTCATCTCGCCGTTCAAGAACATGTTGTGGAAGACCGAGAGTTCGTTGACGAGCGCGAGGTCCTGGTAGACGGTCTGGATGCCTAGAGAGCGCGCCTGGGAGACGGAACGGAGGTTGACCTCTTCGCCTTCGATCAGGATCCTGCCGTCGTCGGGCCGGTGGAAGCCCGTAATGGTCTTTAGCAGCGTGCTCTTGCCCGCCCCATTGTCCCCGATAAGGCCGAGTACTTCTCCTTCCCTGACGTGCAGGTCAACGCCCTTGAGGACGAAGACCGCACCGAAGTTCTTGACGACGCCCTCTACACGCAGGAAGTCCGAGCCGTTCGTGGAGCCGTTGCTGTTCTCCATCATTCCCTCCCCGCGCCGCGCAACCTTGCGACATAGACGTTGAGGATCATGGCGATCAGGATGGCGACGCCCAAGATGATGTTGTAGGTGTAGGCGCTTATGCCCTGCAGGGTGAAGCCGTTGCGGAGGATGGTGAGGACCAGCGCCCCGAGGAACGCGCCCGTAACGGTCCCGACCCCACCTAGCAGCGCCGTCCCCCCTATGACCGCAGCGGCGATGCACAGCAGTACGATGTCGGGTCCGCCGGCGAGCGGGTCTATGGAGTTTATGCGGAAGGCTTCGATGATGCCGACGAAACCACCGAGCACGCCGCAGAGTATGAAGTTGCCGATCTTGATGCGGGCGACGCCCACGCCTGCCTCCCTCGCCCCGAGCGGGTTGCCGCCCGTGGCGTAGGTGTGGAGCCCCCACCGGGTGCGCAACAGGACGAGCTGCAAAACGGCCACGATGATCAAGGCCCAGATGGTCCCCGACCAGGAGTACTCCCCGAGGACCTGGGTGATGGGGCTCGTCTCAGGCGTGGTAGCGGGGAAGCCGCCTGTGAGCGTCACGTTCAGACCCGCCAGAAGGAAGAACATCCCTAGCGTCGCAATGAGCGACGATACGCCGAGGTAGACGGTGATCAGGCCGTTCACTAGCCCGACCACCGCCACGGCCAGAAGCCCGACGAGGACAGCGAGCGGCAAAACGAGGAAGAGCTTGTCGTAGGCCAGGTACATCACGATGGGCGCGAACGCGAAAGACTGGCCGACGGAGAGGTCGATCTCACCGCAGATGAGCAGCAAACACAACGACGATGCGATAACCACGTAAGGCACGGCGTACTGGGCGAGCGAGAGGATGTTCTGCTGCGAAAGGAACGCGCTGTTCGCCGCCTGGAAGTAGAGTGCCAACCCTACGAGGACGATGAGGATGCTCACCTCCCGTACTCGGATGAGGCTGCTCAACAGCCGGCCGACGAAACCCTGTTCTTGGGTCCCGGTATCCTCCGTCTCCCGCGTGGTGCTCTCGCCGGTGGTCTCGCTCACGTTTCCTCCTCCCGCTCTTCGCGAGGACCTAGAGACTTACGAGGGCGCCTTCACGATCTTCTGCACTTCGGAATCCCCCTCGAAGCGCGACGAGGTCTCGAGGTAGCGGTCCACTGTGTCGGGCGTGATGAAGATGAGGCCCGTGTTCGTCTCGGCGGGGCCCGTTACCCCTCCGGAGATGTTGTACAGGTAGAGCTGCATGACCGGGAAAAAGCCCTGCAGGTAGGGCTGCTGGTCGAGGGTGAAGTCCATGTGCCCGGCCTTGATGAGCTTGAGTATCTCCGGAAGGAGATCGTACCCGCCGGCCCTGACGCCTTTGTCGTGCAGGCCGAATTGCTCCATCACCTGGGCGACGCCCTGGGTGCTCCCGGCGTCGACGGCGAACATTCCTGCCACGTCCTGGTGACCGTTGTACCAGGCCTCGATCCTGGACCTCTCCTCAGGCAACTCCGTGCCTGTTGTGACCTGCTGGATCTCTATGTTCGCCCCAGAGTCCTCTATGGCCTGCTTCGCGCCGTCTATGCGTGGCTGGATGTTGAGCTGGCCCGGCGTTGCTATGAAGAGCGCCACCAGCCCCTCGTCGACGAGGCTGACGATCCGCTTGCCCATCTCGACACCTGACTGGAAGAGATCCTGCCCCACGTACGCGAGCGCGGGGTTGGTCCCAGGTCCCTCGCCGTTGGCGTTGTAAGCGATGACAGGGATACCATTGTCCAGGGCCTTCTGGATCGGATCGTTGAAAGCCACAGGGTCAACGACACAGACGGCGATGCCGTTGGCGTTGCCCGAGATGGCGGTGTTCATCGCGTCGATCATCTCCGAGACGACCGATTTCTCCGAGCCAGTCCACTGCGATGTAGTCCCGAGCAGAGCCTGCGCATCCTCGATGCCGTACTGCGTCGGGACGAAGAACGGGTTCGTCGTCACGTGGTTGACGAAGACGAAGTTCCATTCCGGCGTGTCCGGGAAGTCGCCGCCAGACCCGCCTCCACCGCCCTGACTCGCCTGCTGCGCAGCCTGCTGCCTGCACCCCGCCAGCAGCAACGCCGCGGACGCCAGCGCACTCCCCGCGAGAAACTGCCTGCGGCCCAGCCTGTAGTCCCCGAGCCCGGATCCACGCTCACTCATCTATCACTCCTGTCTTTAGCTCTCCAACAACCTTTCCCCTACCGGCATTGTTATACCAATGTCTATCCGTGTCAAGCTAAACCGTCTGGCGTTGCTCTGGACCGTCTCCCTGGTCCCACCAGAGGCCCATCCTGGCCGTGGTACCGCCGTCCACGTAGAGGACCTGTCCCGTAACGAAGTCGGCGGCGTCGGAGACGAGGAAGGCCACAGCGGGGGCGACATCTTCGGGGTACCCGACCCGGCCCGAGGGGACGAGGGTGTTGCCGAACTCGGTCTTATAGTTCGGGATGTCGAAGTAGCGGGGGACCTCGATGATGCCGGGGCCCACGGCGTTGACGCGGACCTTGCGGTCTGTGAGTTCGATGGCGAGCTGGCGGGTGAAGCTGTTGATCGCGCCCTTGGTAGCCGCGTAGGCCGTGTGGTTGGGGAATCCCGCGAACCCGTGGACCGAGGTTATGTTGACTACGCTCCCGCCTCCCCTCTCCATCATGAGAGGTACGGCCCTGCGGGCTAGGAAGAAGTAGCCCTTCATGTTCAGATCGAAGACCGAATCGTAGGTCTCCTCGTCCGTGTCGAGGAAGTCGAGCGTCTTCGTGACGCCGGCGTTGTTGACGAGTGTGTCGAGACCGCCGAGGGCTTCGGCCGCAGCGTCCACCGTACGCTCGCAGGCTTCTACCCTGCTCAGGTCGCCCTGCACCGTTGCGGCCCTGGCGCCGAACTCTTCTATCCGCGAGACGGTCTCTTCCGGCTCGGTGTGGGCGTAGTGGACGGCGACCTCGGCCCCGCGGCGGGCGAGCTCGACGGCGATACCCTGGCCTATCCCCATGCCGGCGCCTGTGACCAGGGCTTTCTTTCCCGAGAGGTCGCTCACTGGGGCGCCCCCGCGCCCTCGCGCCTCTCCCAGCCCTCGGCGAAGAGGTTGAAGTGGACGTCCTGCTTGGGGTGGGCTTCGATGACTTCCTCGTCGAGCTCGACGCCGAGGCCGGGTCCCTTGGGGAGCTCGAAGTAGCCGTCTCTGACTTCGGAGAGGCCTGGGGCCGACTCGCGGACCCAGGGGTCAGCGAAGTCGTTGAAGTACTCCTGGATGCGGAAGTTCGTGGTGCAGGCGGCGAGGTGGAGAGCCGCAGCGGTGTTGATCTGGCCTCCTACGTTGTGCGGGGCGATGGTCACGTAGTACGCGTCGGCCCACGCTGCGAGCTTCTTCGTCTCCAGGAGCCCGCCGATGTGGCTTATGTCGGGCTGTATCACATCCGCAGCCTGAAGCTCGAAGACCTCCCTGTACTCGTGACGCTGGTGGATGCGCTCGCCCGTGGCGACGGTCGCCTCTATGCCGTCGGAAGCCTTCTTCAGTGCTTTGAGGTTTACCGGTGGCACGGGTTCCTCGACCCAGCCGAGTCTGAAAGGCTGGAGCATCCCGGCCATCTCTATGGCTGTAGCCGGAGAGAAGCGGCCGTGCATCTCCAGCAGGATCTCTACCTCGGGTCCTATGGCATCGCGGACGGCCTCGACGAGCGAGACTGCCTTTATCTTCTCTTCGTACTCCAGCTCGTAGTGTCCTGGACCGAAGGGATCCAGCTTCAGCGCCCTGTAGCCGCGTTCTACGACCTTCTTCGCGGCCTCGTGGAACTCCTCGGGCGTGCGCTCCACCCGGTACCAGCCGTTGGCGTAGGCCTTGACCCTGTCCCTCACAGGTCCACCAAGCAGGTTGTAGACGGGCTGGCCGAGCGCCTTGCCGACGATGTCCCAGCAGGCCGTCTCGAACATCGCGATGCCGCTGCTCATCACCTCTCCGGCGCGCGAGAAGTCGTCGCGGCCCATCTTCTTGACCAGCTCCTCTATCCTGAACGGGTCGTGCCCGACGAGGTGCCTCGGGGCCGCCTCGGCCAGGTACCCGACCAGCGCGTCCGTGTGGTTGACCATCCGCGCTTCTCCTAGGCCCGTCAATCCCTCGTCGGTGTTGGCGCGGACGATGGTCAGGTTGCGCCACTCGGTGCCGATGACGAACGTCTCTACGTGGGTTATCTTCATGCCTTCTCCTTCACCCCGGCGTCGACGGGCAAGCCTGGGAAGGTCGCTCCCGGCGGAGTAGCCTCTGCCTCGGGATAGTAGCGTGCGAGCATCTCCTGTCCGATCCTGGCCCGCCTGACCCTCTCCCTTCCGAGGGCGACCGCGGTCGCCTCCAGGTGCGTCCCGCTGGGGTAGATGTTCGGCGCGTTCCTCAGGCCGAACTTGACGAAGACGGGCGATGCGACCCTTACGAGGTCCGGTATCTCGTAGTGCCTCACGAACCCGCCGAAGTCATCAGGCACCTCGACGTATACGTCGAGCGGAAGGTCGGCGGCGGCGCGTATCGCGGCGAGCTGGGCCAGCGACAGGTCTGTTGGCACGTTGTACGTGTCCGCCCCGAGGTCCTCCATAACCTTTACTGCCGCCGCGTTGGCCGCAGCGAGCTGCACGGAGACCTTCAGGACGAGGTCCTCGGGCAACTCTCCCTTCGCCTTGAGGTCCCTAAGGACCCAGAGGAGTCCGGCGTCGGCGACCAGCACCCCGCGCAGTCCTAAAGAGACGCCGCGGAGCACGTCTTCGATAGCGTAGGCGAGCTGGTCCTGGCCGCGGTGCTGGGCCCCGAGGACCTTGCCTGCTCCTGAGACGGCGGTCGCGCCGGTCTCCCACGAGGCCCGCGGTCCTACGAAGAGCGAGAGCTCGAGGGCGGCCTCGCGCGCCATGTGGCACATCTCCAGGATCTCGGCGTCCGTGAGGAGCATGATCCCCGACCCCTGAGAGACGCGGTGGATCCGGACTTCCCTCCTGTCGGCCTCCTCGATAACCGCCTCCAGCACCCGCGGTCCTTCGACGCTTGGGATCTCTACCCTGTACTGCGCCCCGTCAGGGAAACGCTTCTCCGAATCGGGCAGATCGTAGAGGTCGCGTCCTGGCAACCCCAACCCGGTCAACAGCTCGTGGGCCTTCATACCCCCTCCTTCTCTAAGAGCTCTCCGGCGTCGAGTACGCCTTCACCGATGGCGGCCTTGATGTCCTCCGCCGTCTTCGCGAGGTGGGTGCGCATCTCTTCCCGCGCCCCGCCCGCATCTCCTGCCTCCACCCGGCGCAGAATCGCCTCGTGCTCCCCCAAAGCCCGCAGCGCGTTACCCGGCCTGGCGGCGCTCACCCGCCGGCTCGCCCGCAGCAGGTCGACCACGGGCTCCAGCATGGTCAGCAAGACCTCGTTGCGGGTCGCCCGCGCCAGCAGCGCATGAAATTCGACGTCGGCGTCGACGTAGCCCTCGGGCGCATCGATGGAATCCCGCATCCTGTCGAGCCGGAGCCGCATAGCCGCCACGTCATCGGGCCCTGCGCGCTCCGCCGCGAGGCTGGCGACCTCGACTTCGAGGATCCTGCGTATCTCCAGAAGCTCCCACAACGTCTTAGGTTGTACGCGCAGGAGCAGGCCGAGCGTGTCGCGCACGGCCCGCGGATTGCCACCGCTTACCACAGCGCCGCGTCCGTGCTCGATGCTGATGAGGCCGCGGGCCTCGAGCAGGTTCAGAGCCTCCCTTACAACCGTCCTGCTCACCCCGAGATGCGTGCACAGCTCACGCTCGGGCGGAAGTCGCTCTCCCGCCTCCAGCCCGCCCGAGATCACCATCTCCAGCAACTGGTCCGCCGCCCGGTCCCTGAGCCTGGTTCGTCGTGACTGCTCCATATCCCCAAAGCATTGTCATACCAATCGGGATGCCTGTCAAACGGGGGCGGTCGGGGACATTACTGCCAGACCGGCGGTTACGATCCTTCGCCGTCTGCGTCTTCTCCTCTGGCCTGAGTGTGGGACGAGCTCTCCTTCTTCCTACGGGAGGCCATGACGCGGCCGTTGATCACCTGCATTGGGAAGACCAGCACGTAGACGTATCCCGCCCAAGGGAGTAGCCTTTCTCCGCCCAAGAAGGCGATGGCCACCGAGGCCAACCCGACCGAGATGTTCAGGAGGGAACCTTGGATCTCCTCGCGCGTCACCGACAGCTCGCGCGCGTCGAGTTCCAGGGTGGCGCGCAGCGAGTAGGCCCGCAGGTACAACAGCACGAACACGAGCTGGATGGCGACGAAGCCGGCACCGTAGATCATCATTAACTGCGGCCACTGGGACAGTTCTATAGTCTCGTTCTCGGCGAAGCCGAACAACTGGTCTACCAGCAGCGTGAAGAGGAACTTCAAGGGGTAGACGTACATGAGAACGAGGAAGAGCATCGCCCCGTTCAAGAACTGGATCGGGACGTCCCTCAGACCGTAGCGCCTGAAGAACTTGTAGTGCTCGTACCATACTATGAGAAGCAGGTAGAAGCAGATCGCGAACGCGAAGAAGCCCCGCATGGTCGCGAGCAACTCGTCGAAGGTCTTGGGGACCTCTAAAGAGACCACCAGGAGGGTTACCGCGAACGCGAAAACAGCATCAGAGAACCCTTCGATTCGCGAGACATCCTCCCCGCGCCAGCGGAAGTCCTCTTCGCCGTCCTGCCTCCGCGCCAACCCTTCGCGCACCACCGCCCATTCACCCCCGCTCGGCCTCCGCCGGTCTCCACACGGACATCATGATAAAGGAGCGCGGCCCTTGGGCGCACAGCCGTGCATCTTGAGGACAGATGAGCACGGGCCTCTCCGATGCGCCCGTGATGGCGCCACCTCCCACAGGACTGGTATGGGACCTATACGGTCGGGATCTACCGGGGAGCCCTGAAGAGGCCAAGGTCGAGCAAGTCGTAGCGCTCGCCAGGTTGTGGCGAGGTTGGGATGTCCGTCCCGTGCCACATCGGGATCCAAACTCTACCGCGCTCACCACCCGGTGTGAAGTACCTGAAGCACGCTTGCATCTAATTGCAGCCTCCACTACAGTGTGAGCGGGCGGAGAAAGGATTTGAGCGGTTCAGGGCGACAGCTGCTTGATCGATCACAATATGACTGAAAAACGAGCAGATTTGCCAGAGCAGCGTCAGCAGCGGGTAGTGAGGCTGGTTCGCGAGGTGGGGAGTGTCACGGTGGCCGGGCTGGAGAAGGAGCTTGGCATCTCGGCGGCTACTGCGAGGCGGGATCTTGCGTTGCTCGAACGTCGGGGGAAGGTCAAGAGGACCCATGGCGGGGCCGTTGCGCCCGGACTCACGCAGCACGAGGACTCCTTCCAGCAGCGGTTGGGTGAGGCGGTCGAGCAGAAAACACGGCTGGCGCGCGCCGCCGCGACGATCGTCGAGACGGATGAGACCGTATTCATCGACTCTTCGACCACGGCGTACTACGCGGCCCGGCGGATCCTGGCGGGCGCATCTGGCGTCACCTGCTTGACCAACCTGGTGCCGGTAATGGACCTCTTCTCGACAGCCGATCCCTCCGGTGCGAGCATGGTGGGGCTTGGGGGGATCTTTCGTGCGCTCACCCTCTCGTTCGTGGGGCCGTGCACGATACAGACCATCGAGTCATACATCGCGGACAGGGCCCTGATAAGCGTCAAGGGGATCACGTCGCAGGGGTACCTCACGGATATCAACCCGCTCGAAGCCGAGGTCAAGAGGGCGATGATCCGGCAGTCCGAGAGGCCCGTGTTGCTCGTCGACGGCAGGAAGTTCGAGCAGCGTGGCTCCAGCGTCATCGCCCACGTCTCGGAGGTGAGCCTGGTGGTGACGGCCGACGCCCGTCGCCCGCACGTGGAGGCCATCGAGGACCTCGGGGTGGACGTGCGGAGCCTGTGAGAAGTGGAGGCTGATCAGAGAGCGTTGCGACAGAGACAGGGGATGTTGGACGGAAGCGACGAGCGGGAGGGGCTTTACCTAGATCATGGCTAGTTCGGAAGCGGATGTGAACAGGCAACACGACGACGATAGCCACGTCACGGGGCAGCAATGGAAGTGGACAATCCTGGCGGCCATGGCCTCCTACATAGACGCCGGGTCCATCGTGGCCCTCGCCGCCGGCCTGGCCCTGTGGTCTGAGTACCTCGGCATGAGCAGCACCACCGTGGGACTACTCGCGGCCCTGGGGCCGAACGCCTTCGGGGCGGCGATCGGGGCTTTGATCGGGGGGCGCCTCGGCGACTTGCTCGGCCGCAAACGGATCTACCAGTACGACTTGCTCGTCTACGCCTTCGGCACCCTGCTTATGATCTTCTCGGTCAACCTGCCGATGCTCCTCATCGGAACCTTCATCGTGGGTGTCGCGGTCGGCGCCGACGTGCCGACCTCCCTGGCGCTGATCGGGGAGTTCTCGCCGAGCAAGGCCCGCGGTAAGCTTATGGGCCTGAGCCAGGTGGCGTGGAGCCTTGGCCCGATAATCGTGCTGGTGCTGGCTTTCGCGCTCTCCTCTTATGGGCTGCTCGGTATCAGGATCGTCTTCGCCCACCTGTTCGTCGTTGCGGTGGTCACGTGGGCCCTCAGGCGGGGCATGGTCGAATCGGCCCGCTGGACGGCCGCCTCGGGGGCGGGCGAGGCGGCGCGTACGTCCGACCCGGGAGCACAGCCGGAGGAGGCCCCGGTGCCTGAGGACCCGCTCGCCGCGAGCCGCTTGCGCAATTTGTTCTCCGGACCCACCCTAATGGCCATCCTGTTTACCACCACCGTTTATCTGTTCTGGAACCTGGCCGCCGGGACCAACGGCGTCTTCCTGCCCTACATCCTGAGGACCCTGGGGGCGCAGAGCCAGGCGGCCAGCGTCGCCCTGCAGTGCCTGAGCTTCATCCTGACGCTGGTGGCGGTGGTCCTGATCTTCATGCCCTTCAGCGACCGCAGCGACCGTGCCCGTCGCATCATGTGGGGCGTTGGGGCCGTCATGCAGGTGTCCGCGTTCCTCGCCTTCCTCGTGCTCCCGTTCACCACCCCGGTCATCCTCGCGAACATCTTCCTCTTCGGCGTCGGTGCCGCCCTGGCCGGAGAGCCCTTCTACAAGACTTGGTCGCAGGAGGTGTTCCCCACGATGCTGAGGACCACGGCCCAGGGGCTTACGTTCGGGATCGCCCGGCTGTGCCTCGGCGTCTGGAGCTTCTTCGTGCCCGTGCTCGCGGAGACCGGCATCAGGCCCGTCGCCCTTATACTCACGATCTTCCTCGCCATCAGCGGCGTGGTCGGCTTCTTCTTCATGCCCAACACCGCAGGCAAGTCCTTGGAGGAGATCGAAGCGGAGCGCAGCGGACGTCCGGCGCGCGAGCGGGCTACGGTCTGACAAATGGCTCCGTCAGAACTCAGGCCCGTAGGACTGGAGTGCGAGTACCGCATCGACCCCCTCGGTATCGGCGAAAGATCGCCCAGGCTCAGCTGGACACTGGAAGCTGAGGGACGAGGCCGGGCTCAGTCCGCCTACCGCATCCTGGTCGCCGGCAATGAGGAAGACCTCGAAGCGGAGGAGAGGCTGCTGTGGGACAGCGGCAGGGTCGAATCGGGCCGTACCATCGGCGTCGAGTACGAGGGCGAGGCGCTGCGGTCTGGCTCGCAGTGCGTGTGGAAGGTACGTGCCTGGGACGGGACAGATGATCCCTCACCCTACAGCCCTCCGGCCGTCTTCGAGACGGGCTTGCTGGAGGGGTCGGATTGGGAGGGAACCTGGATCTCCGCCGGCAAAGGTCCGGCCGGAGACCTGGAGCCGCCATCGGGGGACGAGTACGACGACCTGGCCAACGGACTCGCCCCGAGCCCTTACCTGCGCAAAGAGTTCCCACTGGACAAACCGGTCCGCAGGGCAAGGATGTACGCGACCGCCCGCGGCGTCTACGAACTGTACGTAAACGGGAGCAGGGTAGGAAACGATGTGCTCGCCCCAGGCTGGACAGACTACGACAGGCGCATCCAGTACCAGACCTACGACGTCACACCCCTGCTCGCGGAGGGTCCCAACGCCCTCGGCGCCGTCCTCGGCGACGGCTGGTTCGCAGGATTCTTCGGTTTCGATCCCAAACACAGGGGCGCCCTCTACGGAGCGCGCCCACAGCTTCTAGCGCAGCTCGATGTCGAGTACGAGGACGGCACGACAGAGAGCCTGGCGACCGACGGCTCGTGGAGAAGCTCTGCGGGTCCGATCCTCTACTCCGACCTCCTCATGGGCGAGTCCTACGACGCCAGGAGGGAGATGCCCGGTTGGACCGAGCCCGACTTCGACGACTCTGGATGGTACGGTGTGGAAACCGAGGAGATAGGAGAGACCAACCTCGTAGCCCAGCCGGACGAGGGAACCAGGGTCACCGAAGAGCTGGAAGCGAAGACCGTCACCGAGCCGGAGGGCGGACGTTACGTCTTCGACCTTGGCAGGAACATGGTCGGGTGGGTGCGTCTCAAAGTCGAAGGCGGGGCCGGGACGAAGGTCACCCTGCGCCACGCCGAGACCTTGAACCCCGACGGTACGATCTACACCGAAAACCTGAGATCGGCCCGCCAGACCGACACCTACACCTTGAAGGGCGAAGGTGAAGAGATCTACGAGCCGCGTTTCACGTTTCACGGCTTCCGCTACGTCGAGGTCACGGGCTATCCGGGCGAGCCTCGGCCCGGTGCGATCACGGGCCGCGTAGTCCACTCCGCCACGCCTCCTTCAGGGTCCTTCGAGTGCTCCAGCCCTCTGGTAAACGAGCTCCAGGAGAACATCGTCTGGGGCCAGCGCGGTAACTTCCTGAGCGTGCCGACCGACTGCCCGCAGCGCGACGAGCGCCTCGGCTGGATGGGGGACGCCCAGGTCTTCGTCCGCACCGCCTCCTTCAACATGGACGTCGCCGCCTTCTTCGAGAAGTGGATGGTCGATGTCCAGGACGCCCAGTCCCCCGAAGGCGCCTTCCCCGATGTGGCACCGCTGCTGAGAGGTTCGAAACATATCGACCTGAGGTGGGGCGCCCCGGCCTGGGGTGACGCCGGCGTTATCGTGCCGTGGACGATCTACCGAACGTATGGCGACACGCGTATCGTCGAGCGGCACTACGATGCCATGGCCCGCTGGATGGCGTATCTGCGCGAGGCCAACCCCGACCTAATTCGCAAGAACAGGATGGGAAACAACTACGGCGACTGGCTCTCACCGAAAGGAGATCATACCCCCAAACATCTCCTCGCCACGGCCTACTGGGCCTACGACGCGAAGCTCATGGCCGAGATGGCCTTGGCCACGGGCCGCGACGAGGACGTAACAAAGTACAGGGACCTCAATGAGCGCATCACAGCGGCTTTCGAAGAGGCTTTCGTCTCCCCCGATGGCCGCATAGAGGGCGACACCCAGACGTGCTACCTCCTCGCCCTGCACATGGGCCTTCTACCAGAAGAGCTGAGGTCCGCCGCCGCAGAGCACCTGGTGAGGACCATAGAGAGGGAAGACTGGCACCTCTCGACGGGGTTCGTAGGCGTCGGCTACCTGTGCCCGGTCCTGACCGAGGCCGGATACACGGACGTCGCCTATCGGCTGCTGGAGAATGAGACCTACCCTTCGTGGGGGTACACCATAAAGAACGGGGCCACCACGATCTGGGAGCGCTGGGACGGCTGGACCGAAGAGAACGGCTTCCAGTCGCCGAACATGAATTCCTTCAACCACTACTCTCTGGGCTCGGTCGGCGAGTGGCTGTATCGCTACGTGGCGGGGATAGACTTAGCGACACCGGGCTACGGCCGGATCGTCATCCGCCCGCGGCCCGGCGGTAGCCTGACCCACGCGAGGGCCGAGTACGATTCGGTCCGCGGCAGGATCTCGAGCTCCTGGAAGATAGAAGACGACCGGTTCATCCTGAAAGCGCTCGTCCCCCCCAACACCACGGCCACAGTCCACGTGCCTTGCTCGGACGAAGTATCGGAGGGCGGCAGGCCCGTACATGAGGCCGATGGCGTCGAGTTCGTGCGCGCCGGCGGGGGGGAGACTATTCTCGCCGTTGGATCCGGACGTTACGAGTTCGAGGGCAGGATGGCGCGATGATGAGCGCCGGGTACCTCGCGGTAGACCTCGGGGCCGAGAGCGGGCGCGTCGTGCTCGGACGTTTCGACGGCGGGCGCGTGTCGCTAGAAGAGGTCCACCGCTTCCCGAACACGCCCGTCCGCCTGCCCGACGGGTTGCACTGGGACGTTCTACGGATACTCTCCGAGATCAAGGACGGGCTGGCGAAAGCCGTGCGGGAGGAGGAGATCGAAGGTATCGGGATAGATTCCTGGGGTGTTGACTTCGGGCTTGTGGATCGGGAAGGGGCGCTCGTCTCGAACCCCTACCACCACCGTGACGCGCGCACGGAGGGCATGATGGAGGAGGCCTTCGGGCTCGTGGGGAAGGAGGAGATCTACCAGACCACGGGCATCCAGTTCCTCCCCATAAACACCCTCTACCAGCTCCTCGCCATGCGGGGATCGCCCCTGCTCGAGGCCGCCGAGACGATGCTCCTGATCCCCGACCTCATGAACTACTGGCTCACGGGCGAGAAGGCCTGCGAGTACACCAACGCCACGACCACGCAGTTACTGGATCTCGAAGCGGGCGGATGGTCCACTGATCTCTTGAAAAGACTGGATCTCCCCTCCCGCATCCTCGCGCCCATCGTCCAGCCGGCCACCGAACTTGGTTCTCTGCTCCCCGAGGTGGCGGAAGAAGTCGGCGCCGGACCGCCCGTATTTGCGGTCGCCTCTCACGACACGGCCTCGGCCGTAGTAGCGGTCCCCGCCGAAGGAGAGGACTTCGCCTACATCTCCAGTGGCACCTGGTCCCTCGTAGGGGTGGAGCTCCCCGGACCCGTCGCGACCGAAGAAGGACTGAGGGCCAACTTCACCAACGAGGGCGGATTCGGGGGCAAGACGCGCCTCTTGAAGAACGTCATGGGTCTCTGGTTGCTGCAGGAGTGCCGCAGGCAATGGGCGAGGGAAGGACACGAGTACTCGTATGAGGAGTTGGCCCGTCTGGCCGAAGACGCGCCACCAGCCGGTCCGCTCGTCGACCCCGACCATCCTGCGTTCCTGGCACCCGGAGACATGGCCTCGCGCATCCGGAGCTTCTGCGAAAAGTCGGGCCAGAGACCGCCAGAAGAGCCCGCTGCGGTGGCGCGGTGCGTCTTCGAGAGCCTGGCGCTAAAGTACAGGCACGCTGTAGAGCAAGCCGAGAACCTGGCCGGCCGGGCCATCGGGGCGGTCAACGTGGTCGGTGGAGGATCCCAGAACTCGCTCCTCTGCCAGCTTACCGCAGACGCGATGCGACGTCCTGTGCTGGCCGGGCCCGCCGAGGCTACGGCGCTAGGGAACCTCATGGTCCAGGCTCACGCCCGAGGGCACCTGGCTTCGTTGGAGGAGATAAGAGAGGCCGTGCGCCGCTCGGTGGAGGTGCGAGAGTACGAGCCGCAGGGCACAGAGGACGAGTGGCAAGAGGCATACGAAAAGCTGCGAGGCCTTGTCGGGGCTGCGCCGCGGCTGGATCAAGAAAGAGAGGGCACTTGAGAGAGCCGGAGGAGACCCGCGCCGGAGGAGCCGCGGCGACCGCGGCGGCCCCCATCTTCAGGCTCGACGGCGTTACCAAGCGGTTCGGGGGCGTGGTCGCGGTAGAAGATGTCGCCTTCGACCTGCGGCCTGGCGAGGTACACGCCCTGGTCGGGGAGAACGGCGCCGGCAAGAGCACGCTCATGAAGATCGTGGACGGTCTGTACGGTCCCGATGAGGGTACGCTCGAGGTGGGTGGTGAGTCCGCCTCTTTCTCCTCGCCGCGCGACGCGGAGGCATCAGGCATAGCCATGATCCCGCAGGAGCTCGACCTGTTCCCCGAGCTCACCGTGGCCGAGAACCTGTTCGTGGGCCGCAAGCGGCCCCGTACCGGCTGGGGCGGCCTGGACTGGGAGGCCATGCGGGGCGAGGCGCGCAAGAGGCTCGACGAACTCGGCGTCGGCCTCGATGCCACATCAGCCGTAAAGCGGCTCTCGGCGGCCGAGCAGCAGATCGTGGCCATCGCGCGGGCGCTCGTGGGTGAGGCTAGGGCCGTGATCATGGACGAGCCGACCTCTTCCCTGACCGAGCGAGAGACCCGCCAGCTCTTCGGTATCATCGAAGACCTTACCGCCGAGGGTGTTGGCGTGGTTTACATCTCCCACAGGCTGGAGGAGATCTTCGAGATCTCCGACCGAATCACCGTGCTCAGGGACGGCCACCACATCAAGACCGCGCCGGCCTCCGAACTCGACGCCGAAGAGCTCGTCCGCCTGATGGTCGGCCGGCCCCTCCACGAGCTCTTCACCCGCAGCCAGAGCAGTCCCGGCGAGACGGTGCTCGAGGTCAGGGGCCTCACCAGGAAAGGGGAGTTCGAAGACGTGGATCTCGCATTACGCAGGGGGGAGATTCTGGGCCTCGCCGGGCTCGTCGGGGCCGGGCGTACCGAGCTGGCCCAGTCCATCTTCGGGATACGCCACCCCGATTCTGGTGGAATCTTCGTCGAAGGGGAGGAGGCCAGGATCCACTCCCCGCAAAGCGCGATGGAGAGGGGGATATTCTACGTACCCGAGGAGCGCCGTTCCCAGGGTCTCATACTGCCTTTCTCCATCAAGAACAACATTACCCTGAGCATCCTCGACCGCATCTCCCGGCTCGGGTTCGTATCCCGCTCAGAACGCGGCATCGCGGACAAGTTTATGGAAGAGTTGTCCATAAGAGGGGCTGAGGTCTCCGCGCCCGTGAGCCGGCTCTCGGGGGGCAACCAGCAGAAGGTCGTCGTCGCCAAGTCGCTCGCCCGCGAGCCGAACGTCTTGCTGCTGGATGAGCCCACGCGGGGCGTCGACGTCGGGGCGAAGTCGGAGATCTACCGCCTCATGGACGACCTGGCGAAGGAGGGCAAGGCGATCTTGCTGATCTCCTCGGAGCTGGAGGAGGTACTCTCGATGGCCGACCGCTTGCTGGTGATGCGCGAGGGCCGTATCTCGGGCGAGTTCTCGCGCGGTGAGGCGACCCAGGAGAACGTGATGACCGCGGCTACCGGCGCTACCGAGCAGGAGGTCTCCGAGGATGAGTGAGGCGCGGGTCGCAGGCGCGGAGGGTGATGCCCGGTTCCGCCGGTACCTGGGTCGTCCGGAGACTCCGGCGCTCGCCTTTTTGGTCTTGCTCTTGGTGGCCTTCTCGGTGCTCAGTGACGAGTTCCTCAGCGTGCCCAACCTCGAGTCCATCCTGACCTCCGTGGCCGTGCTCGGGGTCATAGCCCTCGCGGTAAACCAGGTCGTCCTCTGCGGGGAGATCGACATCTCGACGGGCTCGATGCTGGGTCTGTGCGCGGTGGCCGGGGGTGCCGCGGCGCAGAGTACCGGAGGGTTTTTGCTGCCGCTTGTGGCCGCCGTCGCCGTCGGCGCCCTTTGCGGGTCGATCAACGGTACCCTCGTCACGCTGGGGCGTATCCCTTCCATCATCGTGACGCTCGGGATGCTGTACGCTTTGCGGGGGGTGATCCTGCTGGTCACGGGTGGAGCCTGGATCACCGGCGTCCCCAACGAGTCCAGGGTCCTTGGAATGGGGAACGTGTTTGGTTTGAGCGCTCCTGTGATAGTCCTCTTCGGCCTGTTCGCCGTGATGGAGGTCGTCGGACGCCATTCCACCTGGGGCCGGGACGTCTACGCCGTCGGTGGCAACCGGCGGGCGGCCCGTCTGGCCGGGCTGCCCACGAACCGGGTCCGGTTTTTCGCCTTCGTGATCGTTGGCGTCTTCGTCGGCATCGCCTCCATGATCTACATGGGGCGCGCGGGCTCGGTACAGACCAACACCGGTACCGGCCTCGAGCTTCAGGTCGTCGCCGCCGTCGTGATAGGCGGGACTAGCATCTCGGGAGGACGTGGCTCCTCGCTCGCGGCCCTGACCGGTGCGATCCTCATAGGCGTCATCCTGAACGGCCTCGTGCTGGTCGGGGTGCCCGGCATCTGGCAGCAGGCCGTGCTCGGGGCCCTGATCCTACTCGCCGTGACCACCGACGTCGTGCGCAGACGGCTCGTGGGGGACGGGGTATGAGCTCGGCCGTCGAGGTCATGCGTCGCCTGCGGTTCTCCCGCGAGTTGGTCTTGCTGGGCGTCCTGATCGCGCTGGTCATCGTGATGAGCCTGCTCTCGCCGCTCTTCTTTACCCTCGGCAACCTGCTCAACACCTCGCGCTACTTTGTCGAGGTGGGCCTGATGGCGCTGGGGATGACCCTGATCATCATCACGGGAGGCATAGATCTCTCGGTCGGATCGAACCTGGCTCTGGTCTCTGTGGCCGTCGGTTTCACCTTTGCGGCGGGTCTCCCTCTGCCCGTCGCCATCTTGTTCGGCCTGGTGGTCGGCATGGCCGCCGGATTCTTCAACAGCATCTTCATAACGTTCCTGAACCTGCACCCTCTCGTCGTTACCCTGGGGACCTTCGCCCTCTTCCAGGGGCTCGCCTACGGCCTCACGGGCGCGCGGGCCGTCTCGGACTTTCCTGCCTGGTTCGCCTACTTCGGCCAGGCGTACCTGCTCGGCGCGGTGCCGGGCCAGCTCATCATCTTCCTGGTCGCCGTGGTGATCGTGTGGCTCATACTCTCGCGCACCACCTTCGGGCGCTACGTCTACGCCATAGGGAACAACGAGGAGGCGTCGCGTTTCTCCGGCGTGCCCATCCGCAGGGTCAAGGTGGCCATCTACACCGGCATCGGTCTGCTCGTGGCGATCGCGTCCGTCATCTACACCTCGAGGGTCTACACGGCCAGGGGCGACGTCGGCCTGGGGCTGGAGCTGGATGTGATCTCCGCCGTCGTGCTCGGGGGGGCGAGCATCTACGGCGGCTCGGGGACCATAGGCGGGACCGTACTCGGCATCGTCATCATCGCGATACTGCGCAACGGCCTGCTCCTGGCCGGGGTTCCGAGCACCTGGCAGCTCTTTATCCTCGGTGTCTTGCTCCTCGTGGCCGTGTTCCTGAACGAGTTTTTCCGCAAAGGTGAGGAGTAGAACATGTCTGGCTAGAGCGGGTATCGGTCTCTGGAAGCAAATCTTTGGGAAGGAGTAGCGTGTTCGGTTCGATGAGGAATCTGAAGGTACTCTCGACGGCCCTGCTTGCGGTGCTTGTCGCCACGGCCGTCTCGTGCGGGGTGGGTCAGCAGCCGTCGCAGGGCGGAGGTGGGGGCGGTGGGCCGGCCAAGATCTGCATGATGCCCAAGTTGGTCGGCATCCCTTACTTCAACGCTTCTGAGAAGGGGGCCGAAGAGGCCGCGAAGGAACTGGACATCGAGCTGGTCTACGACGGCCCGACCGAGGCCAAGGCCGCGCTCCAGTCGCAGATGATCGAGCAGTTCATCCAGCAGCAGTGCGGCGCCATCACGGTGGCCGCCAACGACCCGAACGCCCTGGCACCCGCCATGAAGAAGGCCGACGACGCCGGCATCGCCACGGGCGCCTGGGACGCCGATGTGGCCCCCGACGCCAGGGACGTTTTCGTCAACCAGGCGACCTTCGAGGCCATCGGCTACGAGCTGGTCGACGTCATGGCCGAGCAGACCGGCGGCAAGGGCAAGTTCCTGGTAATCACCGGTTCACTGACCGCCCCCAACCAGGTCGCCTGGCTCAAGGAGATGCGCGAGCGCATGAAGGAGAAGTACCCCGACATGTCTATCGTCGCCGTCGAGCCGGGGGAGGAAGACCTCCAGAAGGGCATCGACCTGACCAAGAACTACCTCAGGGCCAACCCGGACACAGCGGGTGTTTTCGGCATAACCTCCGTGGCCCTGCCCGGCGCGGCGGAGGCCGTCGAGCAACTCGGCCGCGATGGCGAGGTGCCGGTGACGGGACTCTCCACCCCGAACGAGATGAAACCATACCTCGACGCAGGCACCGTGAAGAAGTTCGTCCTCTGGAACCCCGTAGACCTCGGCTACCTGGCCGTCTACGTCGCGGACGCCCAGATCAGTGGCGACCTCCCCAAGTCGGGTACTTTCGAGGCGGGACGCCTCGGTAAGGTCGAGATGATCTCCCCCGACGAAGTCCTTCTCGGACCGCCGCTGGTGTTCTCGAAGAAGAACATCGACGACTACGATTTCTAGCTGATCAGCCAGTCAGCATTTCGGCTTGTCAGCCAATTTGGGTACCGGCGCTTCTCCGGGCGCCGGTACCGCAGGAGAGGAGAACGGTTTTGGGGACGACAACCAGGCAGACCTACGAGGATCTCGCACGGAGGCTCGAAGACGGGGGTGTGGATCTCGCCTCCGTCGAGGAGCGCCTGCGCGCCCAGAGGGTGGAGACCCCTTCGTGGGGCTACGGCGACACGGGCACGCGCTTCGCCGTCTTCCCGCAGACGGGGGTGCCCCGCGACCCGTTCGAGAAGCTGGCCGACGCGGCACAGGTGCACGAACTAACCGGCGTATGCCCCTCGGTGGCCGTACATATACCGTGGGACAGGGTGGACGACTACGGCGAGCTGAAAGGTCGCGCCGAGTCCCTCGGTCTGCGCATAGGGGCCGTCAACCCGAACCTCTTCCAGGAACCCGAGTACAAGCTCGGCAGCGTCAGCAACCCGGACCCGGCGGTGCGCAGGAGGGCCGCGGACCACCTCCTCGAATGCGTGGAGATCGCGGGTGAGACGGCCTCCGACGTCCTCTCTTTGTGGTTCGCCGACGGCACGAACTACCCTGGCCAGGACTCCTTCACGGAACGCCGCCACAGGATGCTCGAGGCCCTGGGCGAGGTCTACGCCGCCATGCCCGGGCGCATGAGGATGCTCCTGGAGTACAAGCCCTACGAGCCGGCCTTCTACCACACCGACCTCGCCGACTGGGGTGCGGCCCTCTCCATGAGCCAGAGACTGGGCGAGCGGGCGCAGGTCCTGGTGGACCTCGGCCACCACGCCAAAGAGGTCAACATAGAGTACGTCGTGGCGCTGCTTCTCGACGAGGGGCGTCTCGGTGGTTTCCACTTCAACAACAGGAAGTACGGTGACGACGACCTGATCGTGGGCAGCGTCAACCCCTTCGAGCTGTTCTTGATCTACGTCGAGCTCGTCGAGGCCGAAGAGCGATCCGACACCCGCATAGACTACATGATCGACCAGACACACAACATCGAACCCAAGATAGAAGCCATGCTCCTCTCGGTAATGAACCTGCAAGAAGCCTACGCAAAGTCCCTCCTCGTGGACCGCGCAACCCTCACGGAGGCGCGCCGCGCCGGCGACGTCCTAGGCGCCCACCGCACCCTCCTCGACGCCTACGCCGCGGACGTCCGCCCGCTCTGCGCCATGGTCCGCGAGACCCTGGGCGGCGCCCCAGACCCCGTAGCCGCCTTCCAGGAGAGCGGATACGCCGAGAGAGTGTCGGAAGAGCGCGGCGAAGGCGCAGGGGCGGGATGGAGTTAGAGGGGAGTCGACACATGGACACGCGAATACCGGGGGCGACGGAGAACCTGTGGGATGCGCGAAAGGCTGAGGGGCTCTCCGAGCTCGAAGCGCTGGCCCACCGTTCTAACCTTCTGGGGAGGGACCGTGCCGTTGCCAACTACGGGGGCGGCAATACCTCGACCAAGGCCAGAGAGAGGGACCATACCGGGCGCGAGGTCGACGTTCTGTGGGTGAAAGGTTCGGGGTCGGACCTGGCGACCATCGAGGCCGAGCAGTTTACGGGCCTCAAGCTGGGCGAAGTACTCGCGCTCGAGGAGCGGGAGGAGATGAGCGACGAGGAGATGGTCGCCTACCTGGCCAGGTGCCAGCTCGCGCCCGACATGCCGAGGGGCTCTATAGAGACGCTCCTGCACGCTTTCGTTCCTTACGCCCAGGTCGACCATACGCATCCCGATGCGGTCAACATGATCTGCTGCTCGGAAGGCGGCGAGGAGCTCGCGCGCGAGTGCTTTGGGGATGAGGCGGTCTGGATCCCCTACATAAGACCGGGCTTTACCCTAAGCAAACAGGTGGGCCGGGCCGTAAGGAACAACCCCGATGCGAAGTTCGTCCTGCTCGCCAAACACGGCCTCGTAACCTGGGGCGATACCCACGAGGAGAGCTACGGCCGCACCATCGAGGCCATAAACCGGGCCGCCGAGTTCGTCGCCAACCGGACCGGCGAACCCTTTGGGGGCAGGAAGGTCGAACCGCCGGCGCCCGACCGACGAGAAGCCCTGCTCGCCGAGGTTCTGCCGGCGCTGCGCGGGGCGCTCTCGTCGGGCTCAGATGAATCCTCCCACAAAATACTGCGTACGGACCACACCTCAGAAGACGTCCTCGCCTTCGTCTGCGGGCGCGACTCGGAGGAACTCTCCCAGGTCGGCGCGGCCTGCCCGGACCACCTGGTAAGGACGAAGGTCAGGCCCCTGTGGGTGGACTTCGACCCCGAGAACGAGGGCGCGGACGAACTCAAAGCGAAGCTCCGCGAGGGCGTCGCGCGCTACAGGGAGGAATACGAGGCGTACTTCTCGCGCTACGAAGAGGCGGATGAGGAGATGTTCGACCCCAACCCCAGGGTCGTCCTCATAGCGGGTCTGGGGCTTGTTGCAGCCGCGAAGAACGCCAAAGAAGCGAACCTCTCCAGGGACTTCGTCTACAGGGCCATCAACGTAATTCGCGGCACCCACGCCCTCGGCGGCTACGTCTCCCTCACGGAAGAAGAGTCTTACGCGGTCGAGTACTGGCCGCTCGAACTCTACAAGCTCACCCTCGCCCCGCCGCCGGACGAGCTCGCCGGAAGGGTCGCCTTCGTTACGGGCGGGGCAGGCGGCATAGGCAGCGCCGTAGCCAGGTCGCTGGCCTCGCGCGGGGCCTGCGTCGTGGTCTGCGATCTCGACGAAGAAGGGGCTGGCGAGGTAGTGGATAGCCTTGCCGAGCCCGGCATCGCCGCGAGGGCCGACGTGACGGACGAGGACGAGGTGGCCCGCGCCTACCGGCGCGCTATTCTGGAGTACGGCGGCGTTGACGTCGTCGTATCGAACGCCGGCCTCGCTTCCAGCGCCCCCATCGAAGATACGAGCGTCGAGATGTGGGACAAAAACCACGACGTACTCGCAAGAGGCTACTTCCTCGTCGCGCGCGGGGCCTTCCGCATCATGAAGGAACAGGGCGTTGGCGGCAGCCTCATCTTCGTGGCCTCCAAGAACTCCATGGCGGCGGGAAAGAACGCATCGGCGTACTCTTCGGCGAAGGCGGCCGAGTTGCACCTGGCTCGGTGCCTGGCCGAGGAGGGAGGACCTGAGCGCATCAGGGTAAACACCGTCAACCCTGACGCTGTATTGCAGGGGTCCAGGATCTGGGACTCAGGCTGGCGCGAGGAGCGCGCCGCCGCCTACGGTGTCGAGCCGGACGAGCTCGAAGATTACTACCGCGAGCGCAACGTCCTCAAGCTTAACGTGCTGCCCGAGAACGTCGCCGAGGCCGTGCTCCACTTCGCCTCCGAGGGGCGTTCGTCGAGGAGCACCGGCAACGTCCTCAACGTCGACGGCGGCGTGAAAGACGCATACCCCAGATAAGTAAAGACGGAGGGTGGTAAGGGTGGGTGAGGAAACACGAAAGCGGGCGAAGGTAGGGGTCTTCGGGATCGGGCTGGAAGCCTACTGGGATCAGTTCGAAGGACTAAGGGATAGGCTCGAAGGCTACCATCGGAGTGTCGAGGAGCGGATCGGCCAGTGGGCCACGGTCGTCTCGCCAGGCCTCGTCGACACGGCCCCGAAAGCGTACGCCGCGGGCGAATGGTTCGCCGAAGAGAGGGTGGATCTCATCTTCTGCCACGCCGCTACCTACGCGACGAGCTCGCAAGTCCTCCCCGCGGTCCAGAGAGCAGGGGTCCCCGTCGTTGTCCTCAACCTCCAGCCAAGCTCCTCTCTAGATTACGAGAACACGGACACAGGCGAGTGGCTCGCGAACTGCTCGGCCTGCTGCGTGCCTGAGATCTCCAACGCCTTCGAGCGCGCCTCAATCCCTCTCAACGTGGTCTCGGGAACGCTCCACGATGACGAAAACGCCTGGGCAGAGATAGAGGAATGGTGCCGCGCCGCCACCGCAGTGGGAACACTCCGAGGTAGCCGCTTCGGCTTCCTCGGGCACACCTATCCGGGGATGCTAGATATGTACTCGGACCTCACCATGCACCAGGCCCAACTTGGCCTCCACGTCGAGGTCCTCGAAATGGACGACCTGCAAGACCGCGTGGAGGATATTCCGGATGAGGCGGTCACGGCCAGGCTCGAAGAAGCGCGAGAGACCTTCGAAGTAGACGAGAGCGTGGACGAAGAGGATTTCCGATGGTCGGCCCGCGTCGCAGCCGGCCTCGACCGTCTCGCCGAAGACTTCGACCTCGACGCCCTCGCCTACTACTACCGGGGGACGAACGGCAGTATCTATGAGCGGCTCGGCGCGGGTCTCATCCTCGGCAACTCCCTGCTCACCGCGCGCGGCATTCCGGCTTCCGGGGAAGGGGATCTCAAGAACGCCGTCGCCATGAAGGTCATGGACTCTCTGGGCGCCGGGGGATCCTTTACGGAGTTCTACGCCATGGACTTCGACGATAACTTCATCCTCATGGGACACGACGGTCCTGGGCACGTCGCCATAAGCGACAAGAAGCCGGTACTCAGGGGCCTCGGTGTCTACCACGGCAAGGCCGGCTACGGCGTCTCCGTCGAGTTCGGCGTCAAGACGGGACCCGTTACCATCTTCGGCGTAACCCAGACCCGCGAAGGAAACCTCAAGATGCTGGCCGCAGAAGGCGAGTCGCTGCCGGGACCGACGCTGAAGATCGGGAACACCAACAGCCGCCTCAGGTTCGCGCTTCCGCCCGCAGCGTTCATGAACGCCTGGTGCGAGCAGGGACCGACGCACCACTGTGCCCTCGGCGTAGGCCACCACGCGGGGACGCTCGGCAAGGTCGCGCGCCTGCTCGGTCTCGAGTTCGTCGAAGTCGGACGAAGATAGTGCCATTCTCGGAAAGGTTCATCCTTTACGAGAGAGTCCAAAGACCGCTCTGTTGATCATCAAGGCCCATTAGCTACCTCCTCGCTTAGCTTCTAGCCCCCCACAGCCTCGAAAATCCCCTAGGGGAAAGAGGCCGGTGGGTGTTGACGAAGCGACCGCTGCGGACTAAGCTCGGGGTATGCGCCTTTTCAGGGCATGGGAAAGAGAAGATGAGATTGGTGGGGCAATCTCCTAACTCCGATAAAGGCACTCTATGGCAGGTGAGGCCTAGGGAGTGTTGATGGGGATCTCGTGTACGCATGAGAGAGTTTTTCGCCCACTCCGCCCCTAGCAAACGCGGGGAGAAGACAAACGTGCCCGCTCACCGTCTGCTTCTGAGTGCGATCCTGGCCCTCTCAGCCTTCTTGAACCTCTCCTGGCTGACCAGCGAGGAGTACGCAAACGTCTACTACGCCGCCTCCGTAAAGAACATGCTCATAAGCTCGCACAACTTCTTCTTCGCCTCCTACGACGCCGGTTTCGTCTCCGTGGACAAGCCTCCTTTGGGGTTCTGGATCCAGGCTGCCAGCGCCCATCTGTTCGGCTTCGACGGCTGGAGCCTACTGCTGCCCCAGGCCCTCGCCGGGGTCCTGTGTGTGGCCCTGCTCTACCACCTGGTGGCTCGCGGCTTCGGAGCAGTGGCTGGTTTGCTAGCAGCGCTCGCCCTGGCTCTGAGCCCCATAAGCGTCGCTATAAGCCGCCACAACAACCTCGAGGGCTTGCTGGTCCTTGCCGTGCTGGTGGCGGCTTGGGCCTTCATGCTCGCCGCCGAAAGCGGCAGGCTGCGCTGGCTGGTTGTTGGCGCCCTCCTGATCGGGTTGGGCTTCAACATCAAGATGCTTGAGGCTTTCGTGGTCTTGCCCGCGTTCTACCTTTTGTATCTGGTGGCTGCCCCGGTAGGCTTGCGGCGCCGAGTGATCCATCTCGGTCTCGCCACAGTGGTGATCGTGGCGGCATCCTTGCCGTGGGTTGTTGCGGTGGATCTGACACCGGCCGAGCAGCGTCCCTACGTCGGGTCTAGCTCCTTCAACACCGTAACGGACCTGATCGTCGGCTGGAACGGTGTGGGGCGCATCGTGGGCAGCGACGAGGGTGTCGGAGATCCAGGACCTTTGAGGCTACTCAACCCACAGCTTGGCTCTCAGATAGGGTGGCTCTTGGCGCTGGCCGTCGTGGGGCTGGCGGCCGCAAGTTGGCAGAGAAGGCAGGGGCGTCCTAGCCTTCCACTCAGCCGTAAAGAAGGTCAGGCCATCGTGCTGTGGGGTACTTGGCTGATCACGCTGGTGATGTTCTTCAGCGTCGCAGGAGACTGGGACCCCCACTATCTGGCCATGCTAGCCCCGGCGGTCGGAGCGCTGGTGGGAGTGGGGGTGGTGACACTGTGGGAGGAATACCGGAGGCCGGGTTGGCGTGGGTGGCTGTTGCCCCTGACGCTCCTAGCAACAGCCAGCTTACAGATACATATACTCGCCCATTACCCGGACTGGAGCCCCTGGTTGGCGCCCACGATTGTTGTCCCTTGCCTGGCTGCGGCCGCAAGCTTGGTAGTGGCACGCCTGACGCCTCGGTTGAGGATAAGTGGCTACCCGCTGGCCGCGATAAGCCTAGGGGTAGGGTCCCTCTTCCTCGCCCCTTCGATCTGGGCCGCCTCTACGGTATGGTACGGTGCCGAAACCCGATCGCCGACCGCTGGTCCTCGGGCAGAGGCCAGCGAGTTGTCCAGCAGGTTTGGTAGCGAGGTCGATCCCCTGGTGGATTACCTGGAGGCCAACCAGGGTGATGCCGAGTACCTGGTCGCTGCCTTAGATTCCGGTGTCGCCAGCCCCATAATTCTGAACACCGACGAGCCCGTGATAGCGTTCGGCGGATTCGAGGGGCGCGACCGGATCTTTAGCAACGAGAGGCTTGCAGATCTCGTGCGCCAGGGCGCTGTGCGCTTCTTCATGATAAAGGAGCGTGACATCGAGCATGCAGCACAGCCGGATACCGCCCGGCACCACCTCGAGTTGGGCGGACAGGTGCGGAGCCTCGAACAGCTGCTGCGCCTCAAGGCGCACCTCAAGGCCCTGGCGGACATCCACGAAAAGAAGCAGGTGAGGTGGATAACGAACAACTGCGAGCAGGTTCCTGAGGGACTGTGGCAATCGTCGACCTCCACCTTGCTGCTCTACGACTGCGGTACCAGGGGCCCGGTAGCCTTCGTCAATGAGTGATTTAGACATGTTCCTTACGATTGAGGTGTAGAAGGTGGATACGTTTCTCACGATGGTCGCGGCGGGTTGTGTTGGGGCGTTGGTTGGCGCCATCGCCGCCTTCTATCTTGGTGGGGTGCGAGAGAACCACAAGCGAATTCTTGCCAGCCAAGGAGAGGAACAGCGCAGGCTACAGGAGTGGCGAAGAAAGGAACAGGGCAGGATAGAGGAGAGCAAGGAACGAGACCACCAACGAGAAGAGGAAAGGAACCAAAGGCTAATCGACCGCCGTGCCGAAGCACTCGACGACATTGGGATACAGGCTTCGTACTTCGCCAATGCTTTCCGATCTTGGACCGATATGGCAGCGAATCTCGAAGTCCCACCCAAAGACGAGGTCGGGCAGGCGGTTGGTTTCTCGAGAGGGCTCGCCGAGCTGATCCACCAGGCGGATGAGGTCTCGACAAGACTCGCACTCTTGAGGGGCCACTACAACGCGCACGACCCTATCCTGGAGGAGAAGTCGCGCAACATCATAGAACCATTCGAAAAGCAGGGGATGGAGCGCCATTCGTCGCTCTCGGACCAGCTCAAGGCAACGGCTGCTGCGCTCCAAGCGTTCCTGGCACTCCTACAACCGCATCTGGTGGATGTAATGGATCCCAGGTCGCATTCCGAAGCGATCTTTAAGCTGGCCGGGTCGGGTCTGGGGACGTATGTCTCGCCTCGTACGTTCCCTGGTGTCAACGATCTTTGGAATGTACATAAGAACGAGGAAGCGATCCTCGAGGAGCACCGGCGGGAAGTAGTGCAGGCGGCTAGTGTTGCTAAGGATTGGGACATCCAAGTGCACCTGCGTGCACTCGACGCGGAAATTGGGAGAATAGAAGGCATCCGCAGCTAGGCGCGCCAGCTTTTCCGGACCTGAGAGTATCTTCCAGCACAATGAGAAGCGGGCTCCTCGCGAGTGCACGAAACCTGCATCGTCGCGCAAACCCAACCATATAGTACATGACGCATCGAAGCCCGAACGATTCGGCAAGAGCGTGGGTACGACACACGAAACTAGCCCCAAACGCCGCATAGTCGCTAGATTTCGCCTCTCGGGTAAGGCTCAGGGTGACATGTACGTCGACTGGTTCCGGAGCGCTATCATGAGACGCGGTGCAGAGCTAAGGAGGGATGGATGACCCAGTATGCGTGGGTTCTGGAGGTCAGACCGGGGTACGAAGAAGAGTACGTGCGCCGCCACCAGGAGATCTGGCCGGAGATGGTCGAGGTGCTCAGGGAGGCCGGCATCAGCAACTACTCTATCTTCCGTCACGGGCTCACACTCTTCGGCTACTTCGAGACCGACGATATCGAAAAGACTCGGGAGTACCTGGCGAACAGCGAGACCAACCAGCGGTGGAGCGAGTGGATGGACCCCATCATGAACGTAGAGATCGACCCAAGCACCCAATTCCCCTACCTCCTCCCCCTTCAGTGGCACATGGATTGACCCGGCGTGAAAGGTGCCCGGACCCGGATCGTTTCTCCGTAGCGTTGATTACGGACGCGCGTCCGGTATACTCGGAACGCTACGCGATAAAGAACATACGTCCACGATCATCGAGATGCCGGATGTCGAAGAGCATCTCCTTTTTTGTGCCTTGTGCCTGTCCTCACCCGTTGAGTGGTAGCCAGCGACGTACGCTTCTTATGGTGGCAACCGCTGCACAGCTATAGAGAGGAAACAGCACATCATGGCAAGCACCATATCTGAGGTCCAGAAGACCTCTTTCACAGATCTGCCCTTATCCGAACAGGTCCACAGGACCGTGGCCGACCAGGGTTGGGAGACCCTGACGCCCATCCAGGCGCTGGCTTTGCCCGAGCTTTTGAACGGGGAGGACGTGGTCGGGCTAGCGCAGACCGGCAGCGGCAAGACGGCCGCTTTCGCCATACCCCTGATCGAGGGCCTGGACCGCAAGGCGCGGGGCGTTCAGGCGCTCGTGCTCGCGCCGACGCGGGAGCTGGCCGCGCAGGCCGCGAAGGAGATCTCGAACCTCTCTCGCTACAACCCGGTCCGTCCGGTCATCCTCTGCGGTGGCGTGCCGATAGGGGCCCAGATCAAAGCCCTCAAGAACCGCTCCGCCGCTGTCGTGGTCGGCACGCCTGGGCGCATCCTGGACCATCTGCAGCGGGGCACGCTGCGCCTCGGTGCCGTGCGCTACCTCGTGCTCGACGAGGCTGACAGGATGCTCGACATGGGCTTCGCGCCCGACGTCGGGCGCATCCTCTCCCACACCTCGGATAGCAGGCAGACCGCCCTCTTCTCGGCCACGATGCCTGGTGCCATGCGCGGGATGGTCAAGCGCCACATGCGCTCCCCACGATACCTGACGGTGGAGTCCGAGGCGCCCACGGTGGACACCGTCGAGCAAGTCTATTATCGGGTGGGCGGAAAGGACAAGACGCGCGCCCTGCGGGCCTTGATCGACGCTGAGCATAACCCCCTGGCGATCGTCTTTCGCAGGACCAAGCACGGGGCGACCAAACTCCACCGCCAGCTGGAGAGAGACGGCTACAGGGCGGCGCTCCTGCACGGCGGAAAGACCCAGTCGCAGCGCACCAAGACGCTGGCCGGGTTTGCTCATGGGCGTAGCAGGATCCTGGTCGCTACCAATGTCGCCTCGCGCGGGCTCGACATCCCGAACGTCTCCCATGTCGTCAACTACGACCTGCCCGAGGACGCGGAGACCTACGTGCACCGCATAGGCCGCACGGCGCGGGCAGGCAAAGAAGGGGTGGCGGCGACGCTCGTGGGCGAGGCCGAGGTCAGGGAGTTCGATAAGATCCAACGCTCCCTCCCCGTCCAGGTGCGCCGGAGCAAGCTGCCGCTCTCTCCCTGATCCCTACGGTCCAGGTTCAGCGAGCTGGTGCGGCGCACTTTGAAGGAGGGGCCGCAGGTGGTAACGAGGTATGGCGAGGAGGTCGTCGTGGTGGTCCCTGCTGAGGAATTCCAGCGGACGAGTGGGGGCTGGCTTGATGGCGGCTACAGCCAAGGTCAGGAACATGAACTTCGTAACTCGCAACACATCCGATGTCACTAGGACCAGCGTGCGTCTGCTCAGCCCGTTCGGTTCCCAAGCAGGAAAAGAAGTGTAGCGGCTCATACCGAAGTCGACCTTGTTCTTCGAACCTGTACGAAGGTTCAGGACAAAAACCGTCCCCCCGCCCGATGTGCGAATCTACTTCCCGTCGCAAGATGTAAGCGCACAAGTCAGACCAGGAGTAGGAGGGATCAAATGAACGATGAATCGTTGGCCCGGATAGAGCACGAGGTTCTGGGATGGGATGGGGTCTTCAAGAAGAGGGATGAGGACGGTCCTGGTGGGATCGGCGTCACCGGCTACAGGTACGGAGATCCTGAGACAGGAGGACCCCAGATCGGGCACATCCACGACGACGGCCACGCCGACTTCCGGTTCCCAAGAGAGGTCAGGGACGAGTTGATCCGCACCGGGCGGGCGATCCCTCATCCCGCGTTTCCGGACAGCCGGACCACGGCGAGCTACCGGATTCAGAGCGCGGAAGACGTGGCGGGAGCCCTGGAGCTGTTCCGCATGAACTACGAGCGAAGGAAGAGACGAAACGGTCTGGTGTAGAGAGTGGGATAGAGTAGAGTTGAAGGTATGAAGATAGTACGGGCGACGTGGTTCGGGCTGGTGGGATCGTAACCGTGCTGGGCGGGATGCCCACGGCCTTTCGTCCCCTGCGCCACCGCGACTTCCGCCTGCTGTGGACGGGACTGGCGGTCTCGCTCGTTGGAAGCGGGCTGTGGCTGGTCGCGCTGGCCTGGCAGGTGATCGAACTGGGCGGCGGCCCCACGGAACTTTCGCTGGTCACCGCCTTGTTCAGCGTCGGCCTGCTCGCGTTCGTGCTGATCGGCGGGGTCGCAGCCGACCGGCTGCCCCAGCGGCTCGTCATGCTGGCCGCCGACCTGATCCGCGCCGCTGTCCTGGTCGTTCTCGGACTGCTCTCGCTGTCCGGCGACCTCAGGATCTGGCACCTGGCCGCGGGCGGGGTGCTGATCGGGGCCGGCGAAGCATTCTTCATCCCATCCTACACCGCGCTCCTGCCTCACCTGCTCCCCGAGGACGAGCTGCTCGCGGCGAACGGCCTGGAGGGGACCTTGAGGCCGCTGGCCCAGCAAGCGGCGGGACCCGCACTGGGCGGCATCGCGGTGGCGGCGCTCTCGCCCGGGGTCGCGATCCTCACCGGCGGCCTGGCCCACCTGGTCTCCGCCGGATGCCTGCTGGTAATGAAGGTGCGGCCGAGGAAAGGTCCGCCTGCGAACGGTGCCCCCGGCGTCGCGGCGGTCTTCTCCGACCTGCGCGAGGGCTTCCGCTACGTGCGAAGGACGAGCTGGCTGTGGGCGACGCTCTTGTTCGCGCTGGCCCTCGTACTGTTCATTATCGGTCCTTTGGAGGTGCTGCTGCCTTTCGCCATCCGCGATAACCTGGGGGGCGGGGCCGAGGACTACGGTCTGGCCCTGGCCGCCTTCGGGGTCGGAGGGGCGGTCGGGGCTCTGGCGATCTCCTCGGGAAGGCTGCCGCGACGCTATCTCACGGTCATGATCCTCATGTGGGGTCTCGGCTCCCTTCCTTTCGCTGTTATCGGGGTGGCTGGCGCGCTTTGGGTGATGTGCACCGCCCTGTTGGTCGTAGGCGCGACCTACTCCGCCGCGATGGTGATCTGGGGCACCCTGCTACAGCGCCGGGTGCCAGAAGGCTTGCGCGGCCGCGTCTCGAGCCTCGACTTCTTCGTCTCATTGGCCCTGATGCCGGTCTCCATGGCGATCGCCGGCCCGGCGGGCGCCGCTTTCGGGATCACCGCCGTCTTCGTCGTCGCCGGGATCGTGCCCGTCTTTCTCGCCGTCGCGGCCATCGCGATTCCCAGACTGGACCGCGACGAACTAGACCACCCCCTGGATCACCCGGAGCCCGCCCCGGCGAAGAACCTGTCAGGGTCCACGCAGAACAAACCGAAAGGTAGCGAACGGTGATGAAAGCGGTGTGGTTAGAGGAGTTCGGCGGCCCTGAGGTGCTAGTCACGGATGACGCCCCTGACCCGGTTCCCGGTCCCGGGCAGGCTTTGATCGAGGTGTCGTTCGCCAACATCACCTTTGTGGAGACCATGTTCCGCGCGAGCGGTTTCGGGCCGTTCGAGACGAAGCTGCCGATGATACCGGGCAACGGCGTCGGCGGCGTGGTCGTATCGGTCGGCGCGGAGGTCGACGACCGACTTACAGGCAAGCGGGTGGTTGCGAGCACCGGCGGCTCGGGCGGCTACGCCGAGCGCGTCGCGGTGGACGCCGGAGGGATCGTAGAGGTGCCAGAAGGTCTGGAGCTAGACGATGCGGTGGCGCTCCTGGCCGACGGGCGCACGGCGATGATGCTGGTCAGGAAGGCCGGAGTGCGCGAAGGAGAAAGGGTGCTGGTCGAGGCTGCAGCTGGCGGCGTGGGCACGTTGCTGGTCCAGCTCGCACGGGCCGCGGGCGCCAGGGTCGTCGCGGCGGCCGGCGGTGCGTCTAAGGTCGAGGTCGCGCGGGGCACTGGTGTCGAGGTGGCAGTGGACTACCGGGAGTCGGGTTGGGCGGAGCAGGTACGCGAGGCTGTGGGCGCGTTGGACGTCGTCTTCGACGGGGTCGGCGGCGACGTCGGAGAATCCGCTTTCGGGTTGCTCGACCGTGGTGGCCGAATGGTCCGTTTCGGGATGGCGAGCGGCAAATGGGCGAAGGTTTCGGACGAGGCCGCCGCCGGGCGCGGGGTTGAGTTGATCGGCCTGTCGCGGCTTGCGCCGGAGGAGACGCGGACTCTCACCGAGGGCGCTCTGGCCGAGGCGGCGGCGGGCCGGTTACGGCCGGTGATCGGGCAGCGGTACCCCCTGGATCGGGCGGCCGATGCCCACGCGGCCATCGAGTCTCGCGACACAGTGGGCAAGACGCTGCTCGTTACCTGACCAGCGGACTTGCGGGACTCACGACGAAAGGACTCACAAAGACGATGAAGATAACCGATGCTGACCACACGAACTGGCGGGTAAAGGATATCGGGAGGTCTCTGGAATTCTACCGGGACGTGTTGGGTCTCGAGCCGTTCGGCCTCGACGCGTATGAACGCGGGGAGCATCCCCTCGTCTCGCTGCGGGTAACGCCCGGGTTCATCTTGCATCTGAGGCCGGATCCCACCTTCGAGCCTGTCTCCACCGGGGGCTACGATCACCTCGCCCTCGTGGTCGAGGGTACGAACCCGGATGCGCTGGCCGAAAGCCTCACGGAAGCGGGCGTGGAGATCGAAAGCACATCTGAGAATGTCATAGGCGCCAGAGGATCAGGTAAAGCCCTGTACGTGCGGGACCCGGACGGCTACCTCATAGAGCTCAAGCTTTACACCAACGAGTCCGGGTCTCCTCGCGCCCAATGAAGTCCGGCGGGTTGACGAAGATAGGCGCCTCAGAGTTCGTCGAGAAGGTGCCGGGTAGCTGAAAAGCAACCCGAGATGATTTGGGACTAGCGCGAAAAGATGCGTAGCGGCTAACATACTCTCTCCGACTCCCGCGAGATACCTCGAAAGAGAGCGATCGGCCGGGAGCGAAAACAAGAAGCTGAAATGCTGACAAGCGACAGCCCAAGGCTGGAGCGTGCTGACTAGCTGAAATGCTAAAAGAAGGAGCACGATGCCCCGCAAACGCCCCTCCGTCGACGATACACGTACACAGAAAGCCAGGGAAGAGATAATCCTGGGCCCTTCCGCCGTCGATCTCGACGTCCATGATTTCACCGTGAGGGTCGCGGGCCTGCCCCTCTTCCGCAGGACGGAGGACGGGGATCTCTCGCAGGCCTTGCGGCTGGTGGTGCTGGCCGATTCTGCGGTTGGGGACGTAACCTTCACGGTCTCCGATGGGGATACCACCCTCGATACGGCCAGGGTCAGGATCGACAGGGGCAGCACCCTCGTGCATCTCTTCGTCCCCGAGGTCTACGAGCCCCACACGTTCAGCCTCAGGGTCGAAGCCGGTGGCAGGGAGCCGTTCGAGGCAGGGGTGGAAATCCTTCCCCAGCGCAAATGGTCGGTCTTCCTCGTCCACCATTCGCACCTCGACATCGGCTACACGGACACCCAGAGCTCGGTGCTACAGCACCACCTGCAGTATCTTGACTCGGTCCTGGATCTGGCCTCGGCCACCGACGACTGGCCCGAGGATGCGAAGTTCCGTTGGAACGTGGAAGCCAACTGGCCACTCCTCCACTGGATAAAGAGCCGGCCAGAGAGTGACAGGACCAGGTTCTTCGACCGCGTTCGCGAGGGACGCATAGAGGTCTGCGCGCTCCCCTTCAGCATGCACACCGAAGCGTATTCGATCGACGAGCTGGCGCGCCAGCTACGCTTCGCCGACGAACTGCGCGACCACTACGACGTGCCCATACAGACCGCCATGCAGACTGACGTGCCAGGGGCGACGATCGGCCTTCTTACTTCCCTGGTGGACGCGGATATCCGCTACCTATCCGTAGCCCACAACTATGCGGGCCGTTCTGCACCGCATCTGGTCGGCGGGCAGGGTCTTACGCGTCCCTTCTACTGGCGGGCCCCCAACGGCAAACGTCTGTTGGTGTGGTATACGGACTCGCCGCACGGTAGCGCGTACATGGAGGGCAACCTGGTCGGCCTGGCGGAGGATTACCAGGCCACCCTCGAAGGATTGCCGGGCTATCTGGCGGCCCTCTCGGAGCTTCCCTATCCGTACCGGGGGCGTGGGGAGAACATCTTCGGATGGACGGGCCTGGACCCCTCTTCCGAGGTGACGAAGGTGCCGTATCCTCATGATGTGCTCCACTTGAGGGTGCAAGGTGTTTTCTCTGACAATGCCTCTCCTAGCATAGTCCCCGCTGAGATCGTGCGGGAATGGAACGAGAAGTGGGCCTATCCGCAACTACGCCTGGCGACCAACAGCGAGTTTTTCACCGAGGCCGAAGAGAGGCTTGCAGGGAGTATCGCGACCTACTCCGGCGACTGGACCGACTGGTGGGTCGACGGCATAGGTTCGGGTGCTCGCCACCTCGGCTTCAATCGGCGCGCTCAGGCGGACGTAAGGACGGCCCAGACCCTGCACACCCTGGCCGACACGCTCATCGAAGACGGCGCCGACCCGCAGGGCGAGATAGACGAGACGTACGAGAGAATGGCACTCTTCGACGAGCATACCTGGGGAGCCGCGAACCCCTGGATGGATGGCCTGGAGAGGAGGGAATCAGGGGCGCTCCAATGGGAGACGAAGGCGGGTTTCGCGCGGAACGCGTATGAGAGATCGAACGCCCTCGTCGCAGCGGGTGTCCACCGCCTCTCGCATGCCTTCGGGCGATCCGGCGACTCACTCGCCTCTGTTACCGTATTCAACCCCAGCCGCTGGCAGCGCACCGACCCGGTCAGCGTGTTCGTGTCCGAGAGCCGCACCGAACTCCAGCGTCCCCTTGCCGTGGTCGATGGTGCCACCAGAGAGCGTGTGCCATGCGTGGTCGAGGATCAGGAAAACGCCCAGTTCAGGGTGCGGGGAAGCCGCCTCACCTTCATTGCCGAGGATATCCCGGCCTGCGGCTACAGACGCTACGACATTGTCGAAAGCGAAGATGAGCACGAGGATCCCGAGTCGGGCGACGAGCCTTGTATAGAGAACGAGTACTATGTGGTGCGGTTCGAACTGGCTAGGGGCATGGTCACCGAAATACTGGACAAGACTTCAGGCCTGAACCTGGTCGACACGGATGCCCCGTTCGGTTTCAACCAGTACGTGTACGACCGTTACGCCAGCGCCCCGCACTTCAACCACCTCTCCAGCCGCATCCAGGCGATTGACCTGGCTCTGCTCGGCGAGCGCTCGGCAGGGGGGCTCGCCGTGGTTACACGGCAGTCGTCCAACCCGGTCTGGGATCGCGTAACCGTCCGCCTGGTCGACGAGAGGGCCGACATTGTCGAGTCTACGCTGACTCTGTTCCGCGGTGTGCGGAGACTGGATATCACCAACCGCATCCACAAGGCCGGTACCCCCGAGAAGGAGAGCGTGTACTTCGCCTTCCCCTTCGACGTCGAGGACCCTTCGCTCCACTACGAGATAACAGGGGGGATAGATTCGCCCGAGGCGCCGCGCGTTCCCGGCTCGGCGGATCATATGCGGGCGATCCGGCACTGGGTCGGCCTGGAGAACGAGAAAGTCAAGTTGGCGTGGGCCACGATGGAGGCACCGCTCGTCCAGTTCGGAAACATCCACCTTCCTTACCTCCCCTTCCCCGAGACCATCGACCCCGAGATCTCCAATCCGGCGACTGTATACTCCTGGGCCCTCAACAACATCTGGGACACCAACTTCCCCTCGCAACAGCAGGGCGAGATGGAGTTCTGCTACGCGGTCGCCTCGGGAGAAGATGTAGAGACGCCCGAACTGGGCATGAGAACTGCGGCGGCCCTGACGACTCCCCTGCTGGGGATCCTCTCTGCGCCATCTGCCGGGATCGACCTTCCCGAACGGGGCAGCTTCTGCTCCGTGGAAAATCCTATGATAGATGTCGTCGCCCTCGCGCCATCGAGGCGGGGGCACGACCTCACGGTGATGCTCCAGTCTCTGTCCTCCGAGAAGGAGGAAGTCTGCGTCTCGTTCGGGTTGCTCGGCGTCGCCCGGGCCTGGGTAGGGTCGCATCTCGAAAGGCACCTGGAAGAGGCGAGGGTCGATGGCGAGAACGTCCGGTTCACCGTTCCGGCGGGGAGTCTCGTCAACCTGGTCGTGGACCTGAATCCTAGGGGGTAGCGTGTGACTGAAGAGATGCGCGGTAAGGTGGCGGTCGTAACCGGTGGCGGGGCCGGCATCGGGCTTGCTTCTGCAGGGAAGCTGGCCAGGGAGGGAGCCTCAGTCGTGGTCTGCAGCGACCGCGAGGATCAAGCCACGCAGGCGGCCGGCGGTCTGCGCGAAGAGGGCCTGGAAGTCACGGGAATGAAAGGAGACGTGACCTCCTCCGCGGACATGAAAGCCCTGGTCGACTTCACTGTGGAGACCTATGGAGGGGTTGACGTGCTCGTCAGCAGCGCCGGGGTCCAACGCTACGGTACGGTCACGGAGACCGAGGAGGAGGTCTGGGACGAAGTTCTTGACGTCAACCTCAAGGGGATATACCTGGCGGCCAGGCATGCCATTCCCGAGATGAGAGAGCAGGGGGGAGGTGCGATCGTCAACGTGTCGAGTGTTCAGGCCATAGCATCGCAGGCAGGGGTGGCGGCCTACACGGCAAGCAAGGGCGGCATCAACGCCCTGACTCGGGCGATGGCCCTGGATCACGCCGTGGAGAACATAAGGGTCAATGCCGTGTGTCCTGGTTCCGTCGACACGCCGATGCTGCGGTGGGCGGCGGATCTCTTCAAGGGGGAGAACACCGTCGAGGCGACGGTCGAGGACTGGGGCAGGATGCATCCCCTGGGAAGGGTCGCCAGGCCGGAGGAGGTAGCAGAGGTGATCTGCTTCCTCGCAGGCCCCAGGGCCAGCTTTGTGACGGGAGCGGATTACATGGTCGATGGCGGTCTGCTCGCGGCCCTCGGGGTACGATTGCCGGAATAGTCGGACGACCATATAGAACAAGGGAGAAGGTATCTTGGAACCAATTCTGTCCCTGGACAGGGCCGAGGTCTTCTTCGACGGCATATTCAGCGAGCCGCGACTCCGCCACCCCGAGGGGATCGCGATCGACGCCAGCGGCGATGTCTGGTGCGGGGGAGAGACGGGGGAGATCTACAGGATCTCCGCCGATGGGTCAGGCATCGAGACCGTAGCCTCCACAGGCGGTTTCATTCTCGGCCTTGCCTTCGACGGCGACCAAAACCTTTACGCCTGCGATATGCGCCACTCCGCCGTGTTCCGCCTCGACACGAGAACAGGAGATCTCGTCCACTTCGCAGACGGCGGGGAAGGGACCAAGATGCGTATCCCCAACTTTCCCGTGATAGACGGGGCCAGGAACTGCATGTACGTCTCCGACAGCTACGATCCTATAGAGAAAGGACCAGGAGTCTGGCGGTTCGACCTGGAGAGCGGAGTAGGAGAACTCTGGTACGACAGGGCCATGACGTTCGCAAACGGGATGGCCCTCTCTCCCGACAGGGATCACCTGTACGTTGCGGAATCGTTCGCAGGCAGAGTGATCCGCATCCCTATAGACGAGAACGGAGACCCGCAAGAAGGCGAGCTGTTCGTGGACGGCATCGAGCGCGTGCCCGACGGCCTGGCATTTGACACCGCAGGCAGCCTGTACATCTCTTGCTACGAACCCTCGCGCATCTACAGGGTGAGTCCAGAAAGAGAGATACATCTCTTTATCGACGACCCGATAGCGCACACTCTGTGCCATCCGACGAACTGTGCGTTTCGCGGCGAAGAGCTCTTCACATCCAACCTCGGCCGGTGGCACATAACGCGGATCGAAGCCCACTCCGAGGGCCTCGCACTGCCTTGAATGGTTCTCTTGCGCAGGGATCAAGGCCTACGAACCTTGATCTCTGGACTTTGGCGCCTTCGAGCAATGGGGAACCGACTCGGGTGCGATGAAACACCCTAAACAGGTGAGGTATCATTGCTTCCAGGCTTCCAACAGGTCTTCGGGATCCAGGACGACGTCGAGGCCTCTGCCTTGCTCGTCGAATCCCTCTCTGGAGACACCGATCAGTAAGGTATCTTCTTCCGTTCCGGGGACCTCCTCGCGCTGCGCCGCGATGCGACCCAGGTCACGTCCGCCGAAGGGCAGCTTCTCCCGCCACTTGATCGAGCCCACGAACGCGACGCGCTGTGGGCGCGTCTTTTTCCCTGCCCCGACCAGGTCCACCTCCACATCGCCCTTTCTCGTCCAGTACCCGCCCACGTACTGCGCATCTCCGAAGCGCTTGTCGGGCAGCATGCGGAAGATGGACTCCCGGACCAGAGGCTCCACGGCCCTACCGCGGTACGTTGACCATCCCTCCCGGATCCTGGCGACCACGAGGTCTCCGCGACCGCGCTCTATCTCGGCCATGTTTGGCCCGACGAAGCGCAGCCAGAAGCGAAGGTAGGGGTCAGCGATCGCGTAGTGCGTCTCCCTCGAGGCCCTGCTCGAGAGCGGGCGCTCGGCAGACACGACGCGCTTCTGACCAACCAACACCGCAAGCGCCCTCTGCAACGTGGTCTCGTGGATGCCCGCGCGTCGCTGTATCGTGGTGAAGGTCCTCTCACCCGACCCGATGGTAGCTAGTACCTGCCGTGCCCTGGCTTCCTCCGGGAACTCCGCAGATAGGATGCGCTCCCCGCCGACGATGAGCGGCGAGGTGGGATTGGAGATCTGCCCCTCCAGGAAGTCCCACATGCCGGTCCCGGGCCGCCACTCCTGCGTGATCTGAGGAAACCCACCAAGCACCAATTGGGCATCGATAGCTTCCGCGGCCGAAAGCCCCAGCATCTCGGCCGTCTCCTGCGGCCCGAAGGGTTCCACGACCATCTCCAGGGTCGGCCTTCCGTAGAGGGGCCTGTCATACTCCGTGAGCGCCGACATCATGGATACGTCCGAACCTATGAGCACGAGGAGTACCGGAGCCTCCCTTAGATACCTGTCCCAGACCTTCTGCAGAGTCGCCTCCAGGGAAGGATCCTGCTCCACGAGGTAGGGGAGCTCGTCCATCACGATGACCTGCGGCGTGTCGCCGGCGGCGGTCGCAAGGAAGGTCAGCGCCCCGTCCCACGACTCGAAGGTCACGCCCCCGCCGCGCACCACGTCCGCGGCCGGCAACCCCGACCGCGCTACGTCTTGCGCGAACAACTCGAGCTCACGCGCGAGCGGCTGCCTGGAGGCGGTAAAGAAGACGTAAGGCACCTGAGGCCGGGCACCGCGCCTCAGAAACTCGTCCACGAGGCGCGATTTCCCGACCCGCCTCCGCCCCCGCATGGTGACCAGACGACCGCGGCCCGTCTGCCGCACCCTGTCCAGCTCGGTCTCCAGGGTCGCCATATAACCGCGTCTGCCGACGAAGTCGCTCATGTTCGTCCTTCGATTACTCACAACAACAAGACTCACATTTGTGAAACATTCATCAATGTGAGTATTTTAGAGTGAATCTCTTGTCAAGACAAGAGATCTGCATCGCAATTCGTTCATTACGAACCGCCTCGATGTTGGATCGGGTCTGCCCTGTTCTTTACAGCTCCGAAGTGAAGCAAGGGCGCCATTCGGTGCGCTTCCAGAAACCGCGCCGGTCAGCAGCCAGAGGCTCGTCCGAGTACTGGCTACCGGCGCTCTGGCAAGGCCAACCGCAGACCCAGGGCGACGAGCACACCGCCCGTAAGCCAACTCAATCCGTTGGCGAGCCTCGGCTTACTCCTCAGCCACCTGCCTAATGCGCCCGACAACAGAGCGACGACGCTGAAGATGGCCCACGTCATCGCCGCGAAGGCGAGGCCGAGGACGAGCAGTTGCAGCGCGACCCCGCCTCCGGACGTGGGATCGACGAACTGCGGCAGATATGCCAGGAAGAAGACCGCTATCTTGGGGTTGAAGACGTTGGAAGCAACAGCTTGAGCGTAGACGCGGTGGAGACCCAGGGCAGGCGCGCCGTCTTCGGAAAGCACGAAGCTATCCCGGTCCATGAGCGCCCTTATCCCGAGGTAGATCAGATACGCCGCCCCGACATACTTCACGACCGAGTAGGCCACCGCCGATTGCTGAAGGAGCGCCGAGAGTCCAGCCGCCGCGAATAGAGAGTGGCAAACGAGCCCTGTGCTTGCGCCGGAGGCCGAGACGAGCGCGGCCTTGCGTCCCAGCGTCACCCCGCGGGTAAGGACCAGTATGTTGTCCGGTCCCGGTGCCAAAATGACTACCACCGAGGCGGTGAGAAACAGGATCAGGTTGGCGTCACCCACGTTTCTCAGTCTCCTTTCATGCGATGACCTATCAGAGCATCGTAGCCGAGGGCGGGTCGCCTTGCTACCGAGCTGAGACCTTCTACTGCTACCGCATCTATTGCTACACTCAGGGATGGCATGGTGATAGGAGATCAAAGCCAGAGCAGTGAGGAACGTGTGGCCTCCTGGCGAGAGCCTGCCCACAAAGGAGACGCCCCATGAGGTTCGTAGTCGCCCCGGAGATCTTCGAGCTGTTCCCTGGCCTGAAGCTTCCGGTCGCCGTGGCTGAGGACGTCTCTCCTTCCGCCGACGCGGCGGGGGTCGAAGAGCTATGGAGGCAGTCCTGGGAAGATGCTGCTCGCTCCGCTTCAGACTACGACAATCCCCAGTCTCACCCGCGGGTCGCCGCCTGGCGCATGGCCATGAGTGAGATAGGTATCTCGGGCAGGAAGTTCCCGAGCTCTATAGAATCCCTTCTGCGACGCGCCTTCCAGGGTGGAGATCCCCCGCGCATCAACCCGCTGGTGGACTTCTACAACGCCGTCTCCCTGCGGCACGTGGTCCCCGCCGGAGGCTTCGATCTGGAGGAGATAGACGAGACGCTGGAGCTGAGGCTCACCCGCGCGGAAGACACCTTCCATCCACTGGACGGCTCCGCTCCGGAGAGCGTCGGAGTAGGCGAGGTCGCCTACGCCAGCGGTGCCGAGATCCTGACGCGCCACTTCATCTACAAACAGTCCCGCCAGGCGCTCCTCACTGATTCCACCTCCTCGCTCTTCCTGGCCTCCGAGGTACTCGGGGACGTCGGTGGGGGAGTGGCGAACGCCGTCCTCGAGGACTTCGCCCGCGGCCTTCAGCGTCACTTCGGCGCGGAGCCGGCGACCTTCATCGTGGAGGAGGGCAGTTCGGAGATCCCTCTCCGGTAGACGCTAGATGCCCTTCGTAGCTCCGCGTACCAGACCTATTCACGAACTTCGTGAGCAGGTCTGCGCCGTAATGTCTGGGGCGCATAGCGGGACCCAAGATGCCGCGGTGACGAGGGCGTCGAGGAATGCCGGCTTCGTTGCCGTCGAGGCGAGCGGGTGGGACAATGGCCGAGGGTGGCGTCCCGTCGGGGCGGCCCGAGCGTCGGCCTCCGGGAGGTAAACGTGGGGCGCAACGCCTACGACGACCCGAAGTTCTTCGAGGGTTACCGCCGTGTGCGGGAGGGGCCGGCAAGCGCCAACGAACTCATCGAGCAGCCCGCCCTCAGGGAGTGCCTGCCGCCGCTCGAAGGGCTGCGCGTCCTCGAGCTCGGGTGCGGCATGGGGCAACTCTCACTGCGCCTGGCCGAAGGGGGCGCCTCGCGCGTCCTGGCCACGGACGCCTCGGAGCGGATGCTCGGGGTGGCGAGGCGGGAGCGCCCGCACGCATCCATCGAGTACCGGCTGGTCCCGATGGAGGACCTGGACCTCGCGCCCGAGAGCTTCGATCTCGTCGCCGGCTCGCTCTCCGTCCATTACGTCGCCGACCACGCCGCCCTGGTGCGTAAGGTCGCCGGGCGGCTGGTCCCCGGTGGCCTGTTCGTCTACTCTGTGGAGCACCCGACGAAGACGGCGCCCAAGGACCCGGCGAAGGACTGGGTCAGGAACGCCGAGGGCGAGGCGCTCCACTGGCCGCTGAGCGACTACGGGGAGGAGGGCCCGCGCGAGCAGAACTGGTTTGCGGAGGGCGTGGTCAAGCACCACCGCAAGCTCTCGACCATGCTCAACGACCTGGTCGCGGCCGGTATGGCGGTCGAGCGGGTCGAGGAACCTGAGGAGGTGCCGGCGACGGACGGGGACGGACCCGCCTTCCCCCAGAACCGTCATAGGCCCTCGGTCCTCGTCGTGGTCGGCGCCAAGCCCGCCTGAGGACGCGCTCAGAGGGCATCCGTGTAGGGGAAAAACGCCTCCTGCAATGCCCGCGGTCGTCCCAGCGCCCTGGGGGCGTACCCGTGCAACCTCATCGCCTTCAGCCACCCGCGGTGACCCTACGCCGGTGCCTCGACGCGGTCGCCGGTCCGGATCCGGCCGCTAGAGAGCACGTCGGCTCGCAGCCCGCCCCGGTGCACGAGGCCGCGCAGCACCCCGGGCTGCGTTAGCCGTTCGAGGTGCGCGCAAGGTTCGCACCTGCGCTGACCGTAGCACTCGACCTCCCCCACCCTGAAGTGCTGTCCGATCAGCCCGTCCAGCGCGATGCCCCTAACGACGATGTTGCGCCGTGCTTCGATTGGCGACAGCTCTACGCCTTTGGCGGACAACTCCTCCAGCGCTTCGGCCTCGACAAGCGTGAGATCGTAGCCGCCTCCTTTCGGGTTGGAGAAGGTCCCGGCCTGACGCTCGTAGCGGTCGCCCAGGAGGCCACGTCCCTCGACCGCCTCTGCCGAGGACACCGCCCGCATGGGACCTTCGGCCTCGGCGGCCAGTGCGATCAGCTCGACCGTCCCGACACCCTCGGTCCCCGACCCGGGTTCGGTCCCCCGTCGCGGGTCGTGCTCCGCGAGCACGAAGGCGGCATCCATAGCCGCGTCCTGCTTCTCCTCGTCCGACTCGGCCAAGGGATCGTAGATGATGCCGGGTGGCACACCGAAAAAGACCGCCCAGGTCGAGGAGTCGCTGCGGAGGCCAAGAAAGCGCCCGGGCCACTCGAAGGTCCCGGGGGAGGCGACGGGCACGAGGCCGAGGTTCCTTGAGGCGAGCCACTGACCCATGTTGGCCTCCCTTTTGGTCGGCACCTCGGACACGTCGATGTCGAGCATGCGCGCGATGCACGCCCTCAGTGAGGTTTCTTTGCGGTCATCCACAGAAGCCAAGGTGCCACTTCCTTTCACAAGCCACTCGCTGCGCATACGGTTCTTCGTCGCCCGCATCCGCGCCGCGCGATCTACCGCTTTGCCGGCCCAAGGGCCCGCGCGAGGTCTTCCGTCAGGTCATCTGGGTGTTCGAGCCCGACCACACACGTGGTCGAGAGGTGTATCGGCGGGGTCACCGCCCCTGTCGCCGGGTCCACGCCGCGCCCGGCGTGCACCGCCTTGGTCTCCATCTTCAACGGAAAACCCCCGTTCTTCTCGGCCGCGTCCCGAACCGCGCGATGAGTCGTGCCGCCGCGGGAAGGATACCGCCTCGTCGTCGTCGTTGTTGTCGAGGCCTACGCCAGCGTCCGTAGCCAGGGGAGGCCTGGACAGGCCGACTCACTAACCCTGCGACGTATGGCTGTCGCAAGGGTGAAGGGAAACGTGCCGAGAGATCAGCGCTACCTCGACCAGTGCTGAGTCAGCGGACCTTCCTCACCGAACAGAGGGTCCGACTCAGGTAAGGAAACGTTGCAGATGTTATCCATAATCTCCGGGCGCTCGCCTTCTTCGCCGGTACGCAGGTCGTATGATTCTTGTCCGCGTGGGTAGGCCCCGACCACGGAGAATCCGCCGTTTGATCCTTTGTTGCAGTGTCCGACACCGGCCGGTATTACAACCACGTCGCCCACCTCGACTTCGACTGTCTCACCCTCCGGCCCGCCGAATGCGATGTTCGCAGAGCCGTTTACCACGCACAGCACCTCGTGGGCATTCGAGTGGTAGTGATGATAGGAGAAGACACCGTCTACCCACGCGCCGCCCCAGCCGTTCTCTGCGAGCAGTTCCTTGCAGCGCGAGGAGTCCTGCTCAGAACTGTCGAGCGCTTGCGGGTATACGAGCAGCGGTAGCGTCGGGTTGTTCGGGATGCTGCCATCGTCCTCGAAGAGATATTCGCGCACTTCGGTCTCTTTCATCTGCTCGTCCATCTGATCCTCCCAGCGGTTTGGTCTGTGGTTTTCTTCGTCTGTCCCATGATAACTGCACAATACGGTAGACAGAGATGCGCTGGCACTAGCTCTGGAGATACCCCGGTCAGAATCATCGGGATGCGGTACATACTGGTCCACGAGTATTTCGACATCGGTACCGACATCGTCTGGGATGCGGCGACATACGACTTGTCGTCCATCAAGCCCGCAGTGTACACGTAACCTCGTTGCTTTCGTGAGGGACACCAAGCGGTTAATATAGCAACAAGATGGCATTGAACATCCTCAAACACTCCTCGATAGGCCGGTTCGATGCCTGAGCGAACGCACTATTCCAGGGCGCCTGTTACGGAGGCAATAATCGACCTGCGGATCGTGTCGACGCAAGATATCTCGGTAGAAAACCTGGTTCCGATTCGAGAAATGGTGGCGGACCGCTATCCCATTCAGGAGGAAGAGCACGTCCAGTATCAGCAGATGGCCTTCGTTGGGACCGACCTTTTGCAAACTGAGGGTGGACACCAGCTCAACGGCTTCCGGTTTGTCAGCGAAGATAAGCGGGAGATCTTCTACGCTCGGCTCGACGGGTTCGCGTTGAGTACCAGAGCTCCATACGACCGCTGGGAGTCGTTTCGGGACGAGGCGCGTAGCTTGTGGAATCTGTATAGCTCCGTCGCCATGCCAAAAGGCGTAACCCGGGCGGCGATGCGCTACATAAACCGCATAGACATACCGGACGCGGCTACAGACATACGTTTGGAGGATTACCTGAGGACGTACCCTGAATTCTCAGTAGATTTTCCCGAGAATAGTGTCATGAACAACTTCTTTATGCAGTTGCAGTTGTGGCAACAGGATCTTGGTTGCTGGTTGATCATCAACGAGGCTCCCGAAGTGTCTCCAGAAGAGGGAACTCTGTCGGTCCGTCTAGATCTCGACCTGTTCCGGGAACAATACGAGGAACCGTGGCCGGTCGATGACGATACAATGGTTTGGGAGTTCCTCGAACGGCTTCATGATCGCAAGAACGAGATATTCGAGGCCAGCATCACCAACAGGACGAGGAGGCTAATCAGGTGAGCAACGCACTGGTTTCCCGAGCAGAGAAGCCCACCGCAGAGGTCACGCCCACCACGGTCAACTACTTCGTTCATCCGGGCATCGGTGATGGTGAGCCGCGCCCTATATACAGGAATTTCGGCGAGCCCCACTGGAAGACGAGAGCTGAGATCGTTGCGCTCCTATCGTGGCCTGAGGGTTGGAACAGCTATGATGTGGCGGCTCCAAACCCCGGCGCGGTCAGGCACGCTTTTACGTGGATCGAGGCCCTCTACGAAGATACTCTGACGACCGGCAGTGAATGGATCGCTCCGCACGTCGTCGCCGATGCGCACGGCAACGTCGTCCTCGAATGGTGGGAAGGCCGAAAGAAGCTGACGATCTACGTCCATCCGGAGACCGTCGAGTACGTCAAGGTGTGGGGACCGGATATCTTCTCCGACATGGAAGACGGCGAAATCGAAGGAGCTGAAGACCACCGAGCGCTGTGGCGTTGGCTAACGGAGTAGCCGAAGGCGCCAGCGACCACGTCCATGACGACGAGACGCTGTATCGATCTGTCGTACCCAGTCTCTGGAAGCAGAAGAGCGACGGCGAGTTCTACCTGAGTTCACAAGCGTTCGCCGACCGAAACCGCCGACCATCCGTTGACCGCGCCAGGCTGTGCGGCCACGACCCGAGTTACTCGCAGTTTCGCCCGTCCGACTACGTCTGCAGTCTCCTTGCTGAAGACGTGCGTGCCATATCTACGGTAATCAGGCACGATAGAAAGGGCGTCCCGCAGGTGCGACACAACATCGACGTGGAGCCGGTGCCGCTCTCTGACAACGCCGCCGACGCCGAGATCTTCACCGTACCCGAAATCTCCGGCGGACGCCTCTTCGAGAGGCTGTTGGAGAAGCTGGCTTACCTCGCACGATGGGAAGACGGTTTCGGACCCGAGTGATACGGAATCCGCATTATCACTTCCGCGGTGTGGAACATGGGCGAGCGCAACTCCTACTCCCTTGTTCCCAGCATGACCGTCATTCCCGCGAGCGCGGGAATCCACGGCGGCAGGATCTCCGCTCCACCTACCACAGCCGATCTACTGGATTACGCCTAACGTGGGGGATCAAACCTACGGGCGCGAAGCGGCGTGCGTCTACTCAACCCGTTCATCCTTCCTCTGGAGCTGGCGGCTGAGGGCAGGATACCTGAGGCAGGAGAATACGAGGATGTGCCCGGTCTCCGCAAGAGCGCCACACTGGATGATGTGGCTTCTCGGGGCCTCGTCAAGAGGGCTGTCTGTTTGTAAAGCGGGGGACCCAGGAGAACGCATAATCTAGTCATGGAACGGACGGAAACGAAGATGGACCGCGAGCTGCTGGAAGCCCTGCGCCGCCGGACGGCCGAAGAGGGGCGTGAGGAGTATGAGATCCTCGAGGAGGCTGCCCGCTTCTGCCTGGAGCACGGAAACCGGGCCAGCATTACCGAGTTGATCGAGAGGGCGCGAGAACGGAGGGAGCGAGCAGGCGTCCCGGAGCCCTCCGAGGACGAGGCGATGCGGATCGCGGTCGCCGAGCAACACGCCCACCGCAGCGAAGCGAGAGGGCCTGGTGGGTGACCTCACTCCCGCAGGTTCAGCGAAAAGCTGGAAGAATGCGACCGATAAGGCTTTGGGGTACTGCGAAGGAACAAGGTGCGCCAGGGCTTATGACCTGAGCCACCATATGGGGCGGAGGATCTAGGCTGTGACCGACCTGATCGAAGCGAGAAAACCTGGACTGAGTGCGCCATGCGAACGCTACGAGGTCGGAGCATGAGGCTTAACCGACTTCTGGAGGAAAAGCGCGGGGAGATCCTGCGCATAGCAGCCGAGCACGGCGCGCGTGAGGTGCGGGTTTTCGGGCCCGCGGAGAGGCCGATGGGGAAAGCGACATGGATTTCCTCGTAGAGCTCGAGACCGGAAGGTCTCTGATGGATCTCGGTGGGCTGCAGATGGAACTCGAATCCTTTCTCGGCCGCCGTGTGGATGTCGTGACCGTGCGCGGACTCAAGACGCGTATACGCGAGCGCGTGCTGCGGGAAGCGGTGCTTGTTTGTGCACCCGATATGGTTCGCGACTAGCACAGATAGAAGCGTAGCGGCTAACATACCCGTACGTTGATGGGTGAAGGGATAGACGACTACGCGAGACGTTTCGCCCGACTCAGGACCAACAGGAACCGCAAGGTGTGGTCCGAAGTCACGGTGTATCAGGCTCCGTACAAGCCGATCCTGCTCTTGTGTGTTCTGGACCTCTTCGACTCCGGCGAGTTCTCCTCGAACCTCGTCGAGATCTCGGATGACCTCGCAGAGCTGTTCGGCAAGTACCTGGAACGTGTCCTACCCTTCATCCGGCGGGGCAGCCTCGCCTTACCCTTCTTCCATCTACAGGGCGACGGGTTCTGGCACCTTCTTCCGAGGCACGAGAGCATCTTGTTCGGCTCGCATATCACGTCGCTGACCCGGCTCAGAGAAGAGATGGTTGGAGCTCGCATGGACGAGAACCTCTACGACCTTATCCGGTCAGAGGAGAACCGCGACCGGTTGCGAAGCGTTCTGATCGAGACATATTTCTCGAGAGAGACTAGACGATCTCTCGTCGAGCAGAGCATCATCAACCGTGGCGCTTTCGTCTACAGCGGGAGTTACTGAAGCGTCCAGAAGATCCCACGGTACGGGAGACGCTATCTTTAGAGGAAGCCTACCTTCCGGCCGTCCGCGACCAGGGTTTCCGGCGGGCCGTCGTTACCGCATATTCCCATCGTTGCGCCCTGTGCGGCATCCGCGTCCTTACCCTCGACGGGCATACGGCTGTCACGGCGGCGCACATCGTCCCGTGGAGCGAGACGCACGACGACCGGCCCGCCAACGGCATGGCACTTTGCAGGATGTGCCACTGGACCTTCGACGAGGGGCTGCTCGGGGTTTCTCAGATGTACGAAGTCATCGCGTCTCGGCAACTCAACACCCTCGATAACCTTCCCGGCTACCTGACCAGCCTCGAAGGACGAGGCATCGTGGGTCCTGACAGGAGACCACTCTGGCCCGATACCGAGTCGTTGCGGTGGCACCGCGAGAACGTACTGCGAACACGGTAACTCTAAAGCTTCGGGCGATGGTCGCGAATGATTCCTACAAACAGCAAGATGGCCGCGGCCGGCGCCAATACCCCAAGAGCGACGCCGGTGACTCCTGGCCACCCCCACCACTGCCAGGCTATACCGGGTAAGTAGCCCGCGAAAGCTCCGCAAGTGTAGTAACAGCTGTAATAGATGGCGCTCGCCGACCCCTGGTCGGATTCGCTTGCGGTCGCCACCCCGATCTGCGCTGCCGTCGCTCCGCCGAACATGGCCACCGTGAGCACGGCGAGCGCCGCGATTACCGCCGGCAAAGTCCCAACCAATGAGAGTGGCAGCGCTAGCAGGCTTCCGGTTAGAGCGCCGGCGAGCGTCGCTCGCCAGCCGATGCGGTCGGCTACGGCCCCGGCGACCGGCCCCACAGCCCCCAAACTCCAGAGCAAGAAGATGAGGCTCCCTACCGCCGGAGAGAACGAGAAGGGAGGTGCCTCGAGGTAATAGGTGACGAAGGAAAAGACGCCGACGAAGGAGAAAAACAGCGCGCTCCCTCCCAGCGTTGCCAATAGCAACGCGCGGTTTCCTAGCAGGCGTATGACGGCCGCGAGCTCTTGCTTTTCCCTAGCCGGGGTAGCGGACTGTGGTAACGCGTAGTGCATTAACAGCGCTGCTACGCCGGGCAATAGAGCGAGACTTGCGAGGGAGAGGCGCCATCCCACCGCCTCGCTTGCCAACGCCACCCCGACCCGGCCGATCAGGCCTCCGGCGACCAGGGAGGACAGATAGCAACCCATAGCTTTGCCCCCGAGCCAATCCCCGAACACCTCCTGCACGTAGTTCAGGCCTACTGCCAGAAGGCCAGGCATGCAAAGACCCTGCAGTAGCCTGCACCCCAGCAAGACAGCAAAGCTTGGGGCGAGGCCCAAGGCCACGGTCGGGGCAACCAATAGCCCGCTGGAGAGTACGAGGCACCGCTTGCGCCCGATCCTGTCCGAAAGTGGTCCCCAGATCCAAGCCCCCGCCGCCATGGCCACTACGACCACAGAGATAGTTAGGCCCGTTCGCGCGGCGCCCACACCGAACTCTCGTCCGAGTGTCGGCAGGATCGCCTGCGTGCAGTAGACGGTAGCGAACATCCCCGCCGCCCCTAAACCGAAGCTCGATAGACCTAACCAGTTCGAGCTCATACCTTGGACTGTGTGTTCCTCGCCTTCCCAGGTCGTCTTTTGGCAGGTCCGAAGAAGTCTCTCTGTGGCGGCCTCCCTACGCACTGCCCGCGCCGCCAGCTATTCTACCTACCATTTCTGAGCCTTGGGGGCTTTCGGAGGCGTTCATGAATGATTCGGGTTTCGATAGTTTGCTCTACCCTGCCTTCTACGAGGAATGCTCCTTCGTGGTGCAGGATATCGTCGCACCTCTCGTAGACGGAGCGGAAGATGGTCCTTCGGCGCGGGGGATAGAATCAAACGAACGATGAGCCCGATGTCCGAAGAGAGACCACCCGAAAACGTCGCTGGCCTTCCGGGTCGTCTGGGTGGTGTCGACGCCGCCCGCGCGGTCGCGGTTCTCGGTATGGTCATCATTCACTTCGGGCCGAACCCAATCCCCGATACGTTCTTCGGCAACCTCTACGAGGTTCCCCACGGGCGTGCCTCCGTCCTGTTCGTGCTGCTCGCCGCGACCACGTGCGTGCTCTGGCGCGCGGCGCTTCCGCGAGGACCCCTGGAGGCCGTCCTCACTATGCCGTTGTGGATCTTCGAACGGGTCGCCCGGCTACGCACGGTGTATGGACGAGACGGACGAGCTCCTGTGGCCGCAGCGCGGGGAAGCCGCGAGAGGGAGGATCATCGGACAAAGCAAGCTACGGCGAAGAGCCAGGTGAGGGAATAGGGTTCTCGAACGAGTCTTCTATCAGTCCGCTGCCGACATGCTTTCTTTCACCCGGCTTTCCGACTTCTTCTCCCGGCGCGCAAGAAGGCTCCTGGAGCAGGCACTACCCTCGGCACAGGCACCCTGGCCTCGAACAGCACGTCTCGCAAGCTCTCTATGCGGTGGACGAGGAAGGCGAAACCTTTTTCGATGGTCTGCTCCACCCTGCCTTCTACGAGGAACGCTCCTTCGTGGTGCAGGATGTCGCCGCACCTCTCGTAGACAGAGCGGAAGATGGTCGTCTGCAAGAGTCCCCACTCGTCTTCGATCAGCAGGAAGTACACGCGGTATCCGCTCTTTGTCGGGGGGCTCTGGAGGCATTCGATCAAACCCGCCGCGCGGGCGCTTGTGCCGTGCGGTAATTTTCTGACTCCCTCGCTCGGAACCACCCCGAGATCTTCGAGAGCATCGCGGTAAGGTAGGAGCGGGTGCCGGTAGACGTTGAGGCCGAGCACCTCCCACTCCATCCTCTCTCTCGCCGTGTCCGTGAGGGGAAGGTGCCCCACGCTCCTCTTCTCCCGCATCGCCCACCAGCTCGCAGGGTGCTCTATGGGGATCTCCTCTTGCCTCCCACGCCTGCGCTTCTTCGGAAGAGCCGTACCCTCGCCGAGGAGCCGGGATCTCTCCGACTCTTCAGCTAGAGAGTCGAGGAAGCCGCCCCTGATCAGGTTCTCCAAAGCATCCTTTTCGACAGCCGTCCTCCCGTAGAGGTCGGCGACGGAGACGAACGGTTTCTTGCGCCGCCCAGCCACGATGGAGGAGATGGCCCTCTCGGATAGTCCCTTGCAGTACCGGAGTCCTACGCGAAGGGCTGTACCATCTTCTTCTACGGCGAAGTCTTCTCCGGAGAGGTGGATGTCGGGCGGGAGCACGCTGAGACCGATCCTACGCGCCTCGTTCAGGAGCAGCCTCGGGCTGTAGAAACCCATCGGCTGGGAGTCGAGAACGGCCGCGAAGAACTCGGCCGGGTAGTGGCGCCTCATGTACGCGCTCGCGTAGGCGAGCTCAGCGAAGCTGGCTGCGTGCGCGGCGGAGAAACCGTAGACCGAGAAACCCTCCATCCACGAGAAGACCTCCTCCGCTTTGGCGGCGAGGACCCCGTTCTCTCTCGCCCGCCTCATGAACTCCAGGCGCAACTCCCGCATCGCGCCGGGTCCCCTGTCCTTGGTCATGGCGCGCCGCAGGAGGTCGCCTTCGGCCAGGGTGAAGCCGGCCACGGCGTTCGCCACGGCCAGGGCTTGTTCCTGGAAGATGAGGACGCCGTAGGTGGGACGTAGTATCTCTTCGAGTTCGGGTAGGATCACCTCGTACGCCTCCCTGCCGTTCCGGCGTTTCACGTAGGGGGTGACGAGATCTCCCCTCACGGGACCCGGCCTGAAAAGAGAGATCTGGGCCACCAAATCAGCGAGCCTCCTTGGTCCGAGCCGCTGGCTCAGGTGCATCTGTCCAGGCGATTCCAGCTGGAACATCCCGGCGTTGCGCCCGGTCCTTATGAGGGCGTAGGTCCTCTTGTCGTCGGGCGGCAGGTCGTAGGGGTCGACCCTGCGCCCCAGCCGACTCGAAGCCAGCTCCCCGGCCTTGTGCAGCGCCGTGTGCATCCTCAGGCCGAGCAGGTCCAGCTTCGGTAGCCCCACGCGCTCCAGGTCGTCCTTGTCGTACTGGCAGCGCAGGAGCCCCTCCGTCCCGGAAGGCTCCAGAGGCACGAGCTCCGAAAGATGGCGCTCCGCCGTCCCGAACACCATGCCCCCGCTATGGGTGCCTCCCTCCTTGATGTGCCCGGCGAGCCCGGCCGAGAGCTCCAGCAGCAGCCTGTACCTCTCCGTGTCTTGCAAGGGATGGCCGTACATGGCCGGCTCGGCGAGCGACTCTTCCCAGCCGGAGAGGCCGGCGTAGATCCTGTCGCGGTCATGGAAGCGGGTGGGGACCTGGCGGCTCAAAGCGTCGATCTCCCGTGGAGAGTGCCCGAGCGCCCGCGCCACCACCCTCACGGCTCCCCGCAGCGACATAGTCTGGACCGTCGCGGCTTCGGCGACGCCTCGACGCTCGTAGCGATGGATCATCTTGAAACGCACCTCGTCACGCCTCACGGAACAGAAATCCAGGTCCACGTCGGGCGGGTCCTTGCGTCCCTCGTGCAGAAAGCGCTCGAAGAGCAGCCGGTTCGAGAAAGGCTCGGGTTCGCTCAGCCCCAGACAATGCGAGACCAGGCTGTTCGCGGCGCTTCCCCGGCCCGTGACAGGAATACCCTTCGACTTCGCGATCTCTTTGGCCTCGTGTGCGATCAGGAAGTACGGCGCGAACCCAAGAGCGTGGATACAGCGCAACTCTCGCCCGAGTCGCGACTTCAACTCCTCCGCCGTGGGACCGTCCCCCGCGCTCCTCCCGTAGCGTCTCCTGGCGCCCGCGAGCGTCAACTCCAGTAACATCTTCCCTGCCGTCTTGCCAGGAGGCAGGATCGCCTCCGGCATGTGGACTCTGCCCGACAGCTTCACCGCCCCCGCACACCGCCGCGCGATATCCGCAACGTTCGCCAGGGCCTCGGGATAGCCCTCGAACAGACGCCGTATCTCCTTCCCGGATCTGAGATGCAAGCGGTCGGTAGGCCTGTACTCCGGACCAGGAAGCGCCGTGAGGTTCGCGGCAGCAACGAGTACGTCGTGCAGCCTGTGGTCCGTGGGGAAGAGGTAAGCCACATCGCCAGTGGAAACGACCGGTACGCTGCAGGTCCACGCAAAGGCCGCCACTTTTCGCATGCTTCGCCGCCCGGTCGCCGTCTCGTCGTCGGTCAGCTCGACGTAGAGCCGGTCCCCGAATGCCTCCCGCAGGCGGCGCAGAACCTCGGTCGCTTCTTCTGGTTGTCCGGCAAGGATCAGGCGCGGCAAGAGCCCGAACGGGACGGCCCCGGTCAGGCAGATCAAACCTTCTCTATGCTCCAGGATCTTCTCCAGCGGACAGACGGGACGTCGCCTGTCTTCCGAAGACGTCCTGTAATCCGTAATGAGCCGGCACAGTGAACGGTAGCCTTCTATGGACTCGGCCAGCAGCACGACGTGCCCGCCCGCCGTCGAGACCTCGGCCCCGACGATGGGAAGGATGCCCGTTCTATCCGCGGCCTCGAGGAAGCGGGGGATGCCGTAGAGCCCGTCGCGGTCCGTGAGCGCCAGAGAGGGCATCCCCATCCTCGCCGCGGTCTCCACCAGCTCCTCCGGTCTCGCGACCCCGAAACCGAAGGAGAACCCGCTCCTGACGTGCAGGTGGACGAAGTCGTCCGGGGACTCTCCGGTCAATCCGTTACCCCCACGAGGAACCACTCCCCTTCGTTCTCCCGCGCCAGGTCGACGACCGAGCCGTCGGAGAGGAGGAGCCTCGCGAGGCTCCTGTTCTTCGCCCGCGTCTCGTCCCACCACGCCCGGACCTCCCGCCAGCGTCCGAGGACCTCGACGACGTGTCGCCTCTTGCGACACCGTCTCCGGCCCGAAGCCCAGGTGACCCGCACACGCCCGTGACGGTTCTCCAACTCTACCGGCTCCCATCGGGCGTGTGCGGCCTGTCCTCCCCTCTCTTCCATCTCCGAGGCCCGCGAGAGCCAGGAGGTCCGCAGCAGATGGTCGAGGATCGCCAGCCTCGACTCACGGGTCGGAAACAACGGCTCCTCGAATCCCTCGGGCCGCAAGGGGTAGCGGTGTATCTCCGAGACGCTCGCCTCCATCTCTCTCCTCCCTCCAGGGAGCGTCCGAGCCGGGGGATGAGAAACCCGCGCCTCCGGATATAATCCGGGGAGCAGGCGTCCTCGCCTCCTCTAACGCTCGCAGGCCGGTATTGGTTGGACGCCGGCCGGCCGGCGAGGCCCGGGGTGGGGGCGCTCCTGCTTTGCCGTTCTTCTCTACGCTACCACAAACTATTGTTTGCAGTCTACGGCAAAATCGTATAAAGTGTCACTGCGAGGCGTTCAGAGGAGACGACGGTGGTCCCTGAGAACTGGAAGGTAAGGGTGGAGATGCTCAGGCGCCTGGCCCGCGCGAACGTGAGGGGAGAGGGGCCTCCGAGCGTGCGCGAGGTGGGGGAGGCCGTGGGCCTGAGGAGCTCCCAGACCGCGTACAAACACCTCAAAAAGCTGGAGGAGGGCGGGTACATCGAGCGGGAGGGTGGGCGGGCGCGCGGCATCAGGCTGACGGAGAAGGGTTGGGAGGCAGCGGGCGAGATGCCTTTGTTGGGTAGGATCGCCGCTGGGCGCGGGCTCGAGGCCGTGACGGTGGGGGATGAGGCGTATTCGCTGGCGGCTGAGCTCGTGGGGTCCCGCTCGGGCAGGCGGCGTTACCTCTTGAGGGTCGTTGGGCAGTCCATGATCGGGGCGCACATAGCCGACGGGGACCTCCTGGTCGTAGAAGAAGACGAAGCCCCGCCGGACGGCGCCGTCGTAGCCGCCCTCATCGGGGGTGGCGAGGAGGTCACCGTCAAGCGGCTCTACCGGGAGGGGGACCTCCTCAGGCTGAGGCCCGAGAACGGGGACCACAAAGACCTCGTCGTGCCAGCCGAGGACGTGTCGATACAGGGACGCGTGGTCTACGTCGTACACCCCCCAAGAGGCAGATATTAGAGCGGTTTCCCTGTAGGGGCGGTTCGCGAACCGCCCTCGTGCAAAACGCTACGGGAGAACCTGGCGGCCCCGACGGGTAAAGTAAGAAGCGTGAGCGGGCGGGCACGAACGACGGAGGCTACGGAACAGGAGGTTTTGCTGACCCGGCCGGTGGTCCTGCTTACACTCGTCGCTTTCGCCGCCCTCTTCGGCTTCCAGCTGTTGCTCTCCGTCGTGCCTCTGTATGCGGACGAGGCTGGCGGCGGCAGTTCCGGCGCCGGTCTCACGACAGCCGTCTTCATGCTCTCGACGGTACTGACCCAGATCCAGATGCCCCGCATCCTGGGGCGCTACGGCTACCGGCGAACTCTCGCGGCCGGACTGTTGTTCCTCGGGGTTCCCGCGCTGTTCTACGCTTACGCCCAGACGCTGGTGCCGATACTGGCCGTTACGTTGGTGCGGGGTGTGGGGTTCGGGATCATCACCGTGGTGTTCGCTGCCCTGGTCGTCGAGCTGGCCCCTCCCGGACGCACGGGAGAGGCTCTGGGGCTCATCGGCGTCGCCATCACGCTGCCAAACATCTTCTGCAACGCGCTGGGGCTCTGGCTGGTGGGACAGTTCGGCTACGGGGTCGTCTTCTTGCTGGGGGGCGTCGCTCCTCTGCTTGGGCTAGGTATGGTGGCCGGCATCCGTGCCGCCGCACCCTCGGAGAAGGGAGAGGAAGAAGGCGCCGGTTTCTTCGCCGGCCTCGGACGCGCTCCACTGTTGCGCATCCTCCTCCTGTTTGCGGCCACGACCATGGCAGGTGGGGTGGTCTTGACCTTCCTGCCTCTGGCGGTGCCTGGCTCGGGGGTTTTCTCCGCCGCTGGCGCGCTCCTCATCGTCGGTGTCACCTCCACCGCCAGCCGCTGGTGGGCCGGGAGGTTCGGCGACCGCAGTGACCCGCGACTCCTGCTCGCCCCCGGCATCCTCGCCTGCGCGGCAGGGATGGTCTGCCTTCCACTGGGGGGCGTGGTCCTGCTGGTCGGCGCCGTCCTCTTCGGCACAGGTTTCGGGCTACTCCAGAATGCTACGCTCATACTGATGATGGGGCGTGTCTCGAAGTCCGAGTATGGGCTCGGCAGCACGCTGTGGAACGCGGCTTTCGATGCAGGGACCGGGATAGGAGCCTTCGCGTTCGGGTTCGTGATCTCCGCAGTCGGGTTCTCCTGGTCCTTCTCTATCTGCGCGGCACTGGTGGCCTCAGCCCTCCTGTTCGTTATCCTCGACTATTCATCGACACAGGACTGACCGTAATCACCTGGAACGCCGCGGGAAACACGTGGCATCTCTTCCGCCCACAGCCCGTGCCCGCACTCCCTGCAAGAAACCTCCAGCGCTCCGTCCGATCGTGCCGGAACCCTGCCGTCGTGCCCCCTTGTGTCCAAGAGTCCTGCACACTTCGGGCCATTTTCGTCTTCGAGAGCCTCTTAGGGGTTTGCTCCGCTGACTAAATGCGGTAAGAAGAAAGTCCCGGTGCCCCGACCTACTCCTTTCCCAGCCCCACGCGGGCTCACCCCTTGGAGGGGTACCGGATCCCTTCCAACCAGAGCGACCCGAGGAACGAGAGCTCCCGACGCAGGAGGTCGCCGAAAACCCTCCTCTCGAGGCACAAGGCTAGCAAGACCTGGCAGTGAGCTTGCCCCAACCGAAGAGTACCGCGGAGGTGACCCGGGAGGAGGTCCCTTTCTGCGGGGACGGCGAGCCGTGTGTAACACCCGACCGGACGGGGTAGAAAACCTCAAAGAACACAGGCGAACAAGGAGGAGTATGACGGACCAAGGAAAGGCACGCGACCTAAACGAGGCGGCCGCCCGCTTCGCCGAGACCCTCGCCGACTCATACAGGCTTGTCTACGATCAGGCCGCAGAGTCGGGGGAGCGCCAGAAGCGCTACGCCCAGGAATTCTCGGATCTCGTGACCACCAATCTCAAGGAGCAGGCCGAGGCAGGCCGCTCTGGCGCCCAACAGCTCTCCGAGCAGGCAGGTAGGCAGCGGGAAGCCGGACAGAAGTTTACGCGGGAGTCTGTCGAGGCCTACGCGGAGTTCCTCGACGACGCCTTCTCCCGCTACCAATCCGGTACCGAGCAGGTCGTGGGGAGCGTCCAGGAGGGTGCGATGGCGAGCGGACGGAGCGCGGCAGGCTTGCTAGGGGCCGTGACCGACACCACGGGTCGCACCCTGGGCGCCACGGCTGAGGGAGCCGGGCAGGCGGCGGAGGCGGCCGTTTTCCCGATAGCCGGCTACGACGAGATGAACGTGGAGGAGATCTCGGGACGCCTCGGTGATCTTTCCGTCGAGGAACTCCGGCTAGTGCGTGATTACGAGGAACGCAACAAGAAGCGCAATACGCTCCTCGAGCAGATGGATCGCAAGATAAGGGCTGACTAAGAGAGAAGCCGGACATTCTCTTCCTTCGGAGGGAGTGCACATGGCCGAGAGCGGGCCGCCTGACGATCAGAATACGCCCCGGCCATTGAGCTTTCCGGTCTACGGCAATTACTGCGGAGTCGGCCACGGCGATCCGACCTTCAAGACGCCGCCCATAGACGCCGTAGACCTCGTCTGCCGGGAGCATGATCGGTGCTACGGTCTCCTTGGCGACTTCGATAACCGCTGCGATCAGAACCTGATCGAGATCATGCCTACGGCCATAGCCAGCACCCCCTCCCCGGCAGGGAAGAATGCGGGGCTTCTGGCCCTGCTGTATTTCTCGACGGCCGAAAGGAACCTCGCACTCGGCAAAACCCTCTTCAAGAGAACCTGACACGGACCACCGAACAGCCTGATCTCCTCGGAAACCTTGGTCATGGGAACGCTATGACCCGAGGCATCGAGGACGGGTTGGTCGCCATCACCGGAGCAAGCAGCGGACCGGGAGAAGCCGCCGGCACTTCGTGATCTTGCCCTCCGATGGCCCGGGGGCCGACCTGAAGAACGCCTACATCCCTCCCCTTCCGAAGGTTCCCGGTGAGTCCTCCAGGTCGCCCGTCGGTTCGTCGCGGCTGAGGTTTATCCCCAATGCCCGCGCCGCCTCGTCCCAATCCCTTCTGTCCTGATCCTCGGCCGCAGCCTCTGCGTTGTAGACCGGCTTGACTGAGAGCCCAAGGGACTGCATCTCTTTGAGCAGCACCTTGAAGCTCGCCGGTACCCCGGGCTCGGGGATGTTCTCCCCCTTAACTATAGACTCGTAGCTCTTCACCCTACCTACCCTGTCATCGCTCTTTATCGTAAGCAGCTCCTGCAAGGTGTGCGCCGCTCCGTAGGCCTCTAGTGCCCACACCTCCATCTCCCCAAAGCGCTGTCCCCCAAACTGAGCCTTGCCTCCCAAGGGTTGCTGGGTCACAAGCGAGTAGGGTCCCGTGCTCCTGGCGTGGATCTTGTCGTCCACCAGGTGCAAGAGCTTCAGGATGTACATGTAGCCTACGGTGATCCTCCCGTCGAAGGGCTCTCCCGTCCTGCCGTCGTAGAGGGTCACCTTCCCTCCGCGCCCCATGCCCACCTCTGCGCCGCCGCCGCCTTTGTTGTTGCGCACGGCCTCTATGGCCTCGTTTACGTCCTCTACCTCGGCTCCTGAGAACACGGGTGTCGAGACGAAGACCGGCTCACCCCCTTCCTCCCCCAGGCCCTGGCTCGCTGCCCACCCCAGGTGGGTCTCTAGGATCTGCCCGATGTTCATCCTGCTTGGTACGCCCAAGGGGGAGAGGATCACATCCACAGGAGTGCCGTCCTCCATGAAGGGCATGTCCTCCTCTGGCACTATCTTGGAGATCACTCCCTTGTTGCCGTGGCGCCCTGCAAGCTTGTCGCCCTCGGCGATCTTGCGCTTCTTGGCAACGAAGACCCTGACCATCTCGTTTACCCCTGGCTGCAGCTCGTCGCCTGCGTCCCTAGAAAAGCGCTTGACGTCTATGACGACGCCGCCCTCCCCGTGGGGGACCTTAAGAGATGAGTCCTTAACCTCGCGGGCCTTCTCGCCGAAGATGGCCCTGAGGAGCTTCTCCTCTGGGGTTGGCTCGGACTCTCCCTTGGGGGTGACCTTGCCAACCAAAACGTCCCCAGAGCCGACCTCGGCCCCGATGCGGATGATGCCGTCGACGTCGAGGTTCATCAGTACGTCGTCTGAGGCGTTTGGGATGTCTCGGGTTATCTCCTCGGGGCCAAGCTTGGTGTCACGAGCCTGCACCTCGTACTCCTCAATGTGAATGGAGGAGAGGGTGTCGTCCTTGACGATACGCTCGGAGATGATTATGGCGTCCTCGAAGTTGAACCCCTCCCAGGGCATGAAGGCCACGAGCAGGTTCTTGCCCAAAGCCAGCTCGCCCTCATCGGTAGAGGAACCGTCGGCCATGACGGTACCAGCGTGGACCTGATCGCCCTCCTTGAGAAGGGGGCGCTGGTTGACGCAGGTGCCCTGGTTGGATCGGGCGAACTTCCTCAAGAAGTACTCGTCCAGCTCACCTTCTTCACGCCTGACGGTTATCCTGTCTGAGACGACGCGCTCGACGGTGCCTGGGTGGCGCGCCAGGAGCACGTCGCCGGCGTCCACGGCGGCCCTGAACTCCATGCCGGTCCCCACGTAGGGAGCCTCACTGCGGAGCAGGGGCACCGCCTGCTTTTGCATACCGGAGCCCATCTGTGCGCGCACCGCATCGTCGTGCTCGAGGAACGGGATCAGGGACGTAGCCACCGAGACCGTCTGCAACGGGGCCACGTCCACGTAGTCGACCTCGCTCGGCGAGACCGTGGCGACGTCTCCGCCCTTCCTGCGGGCCAGGATCTGGGCATCATCGGAGATCTTGCCGCTCTTGGGATCTATGGGCGTGTTAGCCTGGGCGATCGTGAACTCCTCCTCCTCGTCGGCGGAGAGGTACTCGATCTCGTCGGTCAACTTCCCGTCCAACACCTTCCTATACGGCGTCTGCACGAAGCCGTAGTCGTCCACGGCCGCGAACGTCGAAAGGTAGCCGATGAGGCCGATGTTCGGTCCCTCGGGCGTCTCTATGGGGCACATCCTCCCGTAGTGGGTGGGGTGCACGTCGCGCACCTCTATCGGCGCCCGCTCCCTGCTCAGGCCACCCGCGCCCATCGCGCTCAGCCGCCTACGGTGCTCCAGGCTGTCGAGGGAGTTGGTCTGCTGCATGAACTGGGAGAGCTGCGAGGAGCCGAAGAACTCCCTTATCGCGCTGCTAACTGGCTTGACGTTAACAACGCTCTGGGGAGTTATAGATTCCTCCTCCTGGGTCGTCATCCGCTCCCTAACCACCCGCTCCATCCGGTACATCCCGATCCGGAACGCCTCCTGTACCAGCTCCCCTACTGTCCTCAGGCGCCTGTTGCCGAAGTGCTCGTACTCGTCGAGCTTGTGGCGGATACGCTCGTAGTTGACCCTCCCAAACTCCTCCCCCTCTGCAACCTCCTCTGCGGTCTCTATCAGCCGACCCAGGAGGGCTTCTATGTCCTCAATGGTCAGCGTGTGAGTCTGCAGTGGAACCTCAAGCCTTAGCTTCTTGTCGACCTTGTAGCGCCCCACCTCTGAGAGGTCGTACCTCTTAGGGTCGAAGAACAGCCCATCAACCAGGTTCTGGGCGTTCTCGACGTTTACAGGCTCCCCAGGACGCTGCCTGCGGAAGACCTCCAAAAGCGCCTCCTCCCTTGAGGGGGTGTCGTCGCGCTCCAGGGTGTTGCTAACCAGCCACGAGTCGTCGAACCTGCTTAGGATCTCCTGTGGTCCGCCCATCCCAAGCGCCTTTAAAAGCACGCTCACTGGCAGCTTCCTCTTGCGGTCTATGCGCACCGAGACGTAGCCCTTGGCCTCAACCTCAAACTCAAGCCACGACCCGCGCGCTGGCATCAGGCTCGCCGTCAGAACCTGCTTTGTGGGGTCCTTGGGCTCCATGATGTAGGCGCCTGGGGAGCGCACAAGCTGTGTGACTACGACCCGCTCTGTGCCGTTTATGACGAAGGTGCCAGAGTCGGTCATCAGCGGGAAGTCACCCATGAAGACGTCCTGCTCGCGGACCTCTCCGGTCTCCTTGACGATAAAGCGGACCCTGACGAAAAGCGGAGCGGCGAAGGTCTTGTCCTTGGACATGCACTCCTCGACGGAGACAGGGGGGTCTTCGAAACGGTGCTCCCCGAACTCCACCGCGTAAGAACCAGTGTAGTCCTCAATGGGAGAGATCTCGGTAAAGGTCTTGCGAATACCCTGGTCTAAAAACTTCTGGAACGAATTGAGTTGGATCTCGACGAGATTGGGCAACTGGAAATCGGTCTGCTGCAAACGGGCGTAAGGGTGCCGTTTCCGGCGCACGACAGGGCTCACCAAGTTAGCTCTCCTCCATAATTGAATCGTTGAGAACGGCCGCAGGCACGCATGATACATCGCCTTTTCGGGCACGTCAACCCAGGAGAGAAACCAAAGGCAAATTCGGAGACGGTAATCATCGCCTTCTTTGAATTGATACTAACACAGACAAATGCGGGAGTCCACAAGCCCCTTTTCGAAGGCTACTCACACTCCCTGTTCAATTTTCGACAAACTTAGTAGTGTCGAGGTTTTCTGAGCGCGTAGTATACAAAGTTCTATCAAGATATATCGTGATATACTGCAAAGCCATGGCGGGTCGTCGGGACGAAGGAGGCGAGATGTACGGTCGGGGAATGATGGGCTACGCGGGTGGGAGACGGACGATGGCACCTTACTGGAGGCCGTTTCCGGGGAGGTTTATGATTGGCTTGGTGATAGGAGCGTTGTTTCTGCTCTTCGTGGCCGGTCCCGCTTTCCATTTCTTCCCACTACTTTTCCTACTGATCTGGGTCGTTCCCTTCTTGGTGGCGCCGGCGTTCGTGGCCGCCGCGCGGGGCTTGTCGGGGTTCTCGGAGGCCCGTGCGCGGAAGGGTGGGACGGCGACGGAAGAGAGCAAGGAGCGGGAGCTTTTGGAGGCGCTTGCGCGGCATGGGGAGATCTCGCCCGCGCTGGCGGCGCTGGAGACTTCGCTATCGGTTGCCGAGGCGAATCGGATGCTCTCAGATCTTGCCAACAGCGGTCACGTGGAGGTGAGGGCGCGCGAGGGAAGGTTGGGGTATGCGCTCTGGGAGCGCGACAGGCGCGAGTTGACGGACGGGTCTTAGCACACGTTTACCGAAGGAGGTAGAGAACATGTTCGGTCCAAAGGCGATGAAGGGGTTCTTCGGGGGGTGGCACAGGCCTGGGTTCGGCCACGGTCCGCGGCGGGGGCGGATGTTCGAGAAGGGGGACTTGAAGTACGTGATCCTGGACCTGCTCGAGGACGAGCCCTCCCACGGCTACGAGATCATACGGAGGCTGGAGGAGAGGTCCTGCGGGTTCTACTCTCCGAGTCCAGGCTCCGTTTACCCCACACTGCAACTGCTCGAAGACATGGAGTATGTGAGCGCCACCCAGCGGGACGGCAAGAAAGTCTACGCCATCACGGACGAAGGACGAAAGTTCCTGGATGAGAACCGGCGCTCTGTAGAAGATATCTGGGGCAGGTTCGGAGGAAGCTGGGATCCCGGGGTTGCGTCCGAGATCCATGAGATCAGGCACGACCTCATGGACCTCGGTAAGCTCTTCGGCCAGCAGATGCGCGAGGGAAGAGTGGACCAGGAGAAGCTGGCCCGCATAAGGCCTGTGATCTCAGCCGCTGCAAAGGAAATAGAAGACATCCTGCGACACCGCGAAGGTCCAGGAACGACTAGAGTCTAGAGTGCGCGTCTACTGATCGGTCGGCATGGGCCTCCAGCGGCGAGAGTCGTTGTGTTGCTCGTAGGCCATGGACGCCGGGTAGCTGATGAGTTCGACGGTCAGGCCCCACGGCGTCCGCGCGTAGATGAACCGGTTGCCCTCCCCGGCCTCCGGTCCCGGCAACGGATTGGGGCCTGACATGAGGTTCACTCCGTGACGGCGCAGGTGTTCGGCCGCGGCGTCTAGATCGTCGACATAGACTGCCAGGTGCTGTATCCCGACGTCGCTCGGTCTCGGGAACTCCTCTCGCTGGTCGGGTGAGTAGAACTCGAAGAGCTCGATGTTCGCGCCGTTGGCGCAGCGCAAAAAGCTGACGGCCTGGATGCGGCTGCCCGCAGGCACGCCGAGCCTTTCGCGCGGGGAATCATCCCCTGGAGGTTCACGCTCGTAGAGCAGCTCGCAACCGAGCACATCGACGAAGAACGCGGTTGCCTGCTCTAAGTCGGGCACGGTAATACCGATGTGGTCTACCCCGCGCAGTCCAGGCAGTGCCGGGCCATCACCAGACGTTGTGGCTGGCTCGTCCACCTTCAGCTCCCTTCGGGCCTCTGCGCCATTAGCTTTAGGCCAGCGAAGTCGGGTCGGTGATTATCTTGAAGAGCAGGAACAGCGAGAGGCTGATGAACAGCAACGCCGTTACTGCGATTATCGGCAGCCGATAGCCTTTGAGCCTGATCTGATCCGGCAGTGCCCTCCGGTTGAGCACTATGAGCATCGTCGAGTAGAGGGCCATTACGAACCCTCCGCCCGAAGCCGCGATGATCAGCAAGACCACCGGTTCTATGCCGGTCAGGATGATGACAGAACCGATGGTGATCATCGTCCACACCACGGTCAGGTAGATCTTGCTCTCCGACCAGAACCGCGACTCGCCCAAGAAGCTAACCTTCAAGGAGTCGGCCGTGAGCCGGCTCACCCAGTCCAGGATGCCCAGGTTGGTCGAGAACAGCTTGATCGAAGCCGCAGCGAAGAAGAACGTGGCGAACCAGGGCGCTATGACCTCACCGAGCACGTTGCCCTCGTCCTTGATAAACGTCAAGTCTCCGGTGACGTCCTTCTGGATGCCGAGGGTCGAGTAGGCCAGAACAGACAGAGCTATGAGCGACAACAGGCCGATGACGTAGAAGAGGAAGAACTGCTCCTGGTTGCAGATCTTCCACCACCTCTTCCAGCGGCGCATGTTCTCCTCGTTGGTCGGGAATGTGTATCCGAGACCTGGAGCGGCCTCCTCTACCCCGGTTATGGGCGAGACGATGTTGGGGATGCGTGCTCCCATCCCCAGGCCCTTGTCCCTGACGTAGTTGCTCTGCACCAGGTTGTTGGCGCCACCCGCCCCCGCAAAGGCTATCGCACCTAACAGTGTGGCGGCCCCGACCGTGCTCAAGGTCCCGGGGAAGTCCAAGATGCCCTGGGGTGCTTTCGTGATCACGCCCGTCCACACCGATCCCTCGGTGGCTATAAAGATGGCGAATAACAAGAAGATCAGGATGACGCTAACCAGCACCATCTCGATCTTTTCGATGGACTGGTAGATAACCGGCGAGAGCGTGACTATAAGACCTATGGTAACGAGCAGCCCGACGGCGATGTAACGGTAAAGATCCTCGTTGATGCCAAACGTGTAGGTTATCGCCGTGGCCGAGCTGGTCACCCACCCGGGGAAGAGGTTGGGCAGGATCGCCCCGAGGACGACGATTCGACAACACAAAAACTGCCAGGCTGCCGGGCCTTGTTTTCCGAGCTTACCTGGGGGATGCGAAGGCCAAGGTCGAGTTGGTTAGGGTGCAGGTTGGCTAGGCGAATGTGGCGTCAGTAGGACCAGTGGATGTGGAGGGTGAGACTTCGTTGCCGCGTTGACACGGGGTAAGCACTTGAATAACATGCAGCTAGGGAACCTGGGAAGTTAATCTGAGGCTAGAGGAGGATTTAGGCGTGACCGAGACCGTGAGCAGCAAGGCGTCGGCCGATGGCTGGAACGAGCCGACCAAGAACCTACCTCCTCTAGCAGTCAGGGAGCTTCCGGAACCTCTGCCGCTAAGCAAGATCATAGGGGCGAGCGTGATCCTGCTGGCCACGGCGCTCGGTTCCGGCGAGCTGCTGATCTGGCCCTACATCACCACTCAGGCGGGGGTAGGGCTGCTGTGGCTGGCAACCCTGGGTTTCCTGTCGCAGTACTTCCTCAACATGGAGATCGAACGCTACACCCTGGCGACCGGCGAGACTGCCGTGACAGGCTTCAGCCGCTTCTGGAAACCCTGGGGGATAGTATTCGCGCTCGGCGCTATCTTGCCGAACGCATTCCCCGGATGGGCGGCGAGCGCAGCCACGTCGCTGACCTTCCTCACCGGCTGGGGTGAGAGCACGATTCCCTGGATCGTCACGATAGTCCTCCTCTCCATCGGCCTCGCTATAACCGTCTCCCCGGTCGTCTACAACACCATCGAGAGGGTCGAGATGGTGCTCGTCATCATCATCGTTGCCTTTCTGGTGCTGGCGATAATCATAGCCACCAATCTGTCAGCCTGGACGGGGATCGTCACCGAGGCTCCAGAGGGCATCGCCAACTTCCCCAGGTACGTAAACGAGATCGGTATCGCGACTATCCTGGGGGCCATAGCCTTCGCCGGCGCCGGCGGCGCCAACAATCTCACCCAGAGCAACTACATCAGGGACAAGGGCATGGGCATGGGAGTCCATATCCCCCGCATAGTCTCCCCGATCACCGGGGAAGAGGAGGCCAGGCCGTCCACCGGGTACTCGTTCGAGGTGAACGAGGAGAACCTGCGCCGCTGGGACGGCTGGTGGAAGGTCGCCAACAGGGAGCAGCTCCTGACCTTCGTCGTCATAGGGTTGGGTACGCTCATCGGCCTCTCCGTGCTGGTCGCCTCGGTCCTTGGCGAAGGAACCTACGGAGATCCAGGGAGCATCGACTTTATAAAGGAAGAGGCGATAGTGCTTGGCGAAGAAATAGGCGTCTGGTTCGAGTACTTCTTCTACATAGCCGCCTTCGCTGTCCTGCTCTCGACCAACGTAGGCATCGTTGACTACGTCTCCAGGCTCACCGCCGACTCGCTCAAGACCGGCTACCTGGCCAGGAGTGAGTTCTGGAGCGAGAGCAAGCTCTACTTCGTGGCCGCGTGGATCATGTGCATCGGTGGCTCAGCGATCATATGGTCTGGCATCGAGCCGCTCTTCTTGCTGGTCATCGCATCCTCAGGAGGCGGGGTGGTGATGTTCCTCTACTCGGGGATGCTCATCTGGCTCAACCGCCGAATCCTGCCCGAACCCATCAAGATCAAAGGCGCCAGGCTGATCGTCGTTGCCATAACGTTCGCCGTCTTCGCGGTGCTCTCGATGTACCTGGTCTACTGGTACGTCAACGCCGCCCTGACGGGACAACTGTAGCGGGCCCGGGAGAATGGGCGGGTAAGAGGGAGTAACCGGGGTGTTCAAGCGGCTCAGGATAACCACCCTGCTGGCCATGGTGATCTTCTGCGTCCTGATCACGATCGCCTATCTGCTGGGGTTGCTCTCGTAGGGAAATCCACTAAGGAGGCATGAAGAGATGAGCATATTTCCGACGAAGATACTCCTGGCCACCGACGGTTCCGAAGAGGCACGTCTGGCCGCACAGGCGGCCGCCGAGCTCTCCAAGAACTCCGGCTCGGAGGTACACGTGGCCTACGTGCTCCCGTCTCTCACGGAGCTCAGGGGACATCACGTCTACTCTGCGGAGGTCATGCAGTCGGTCCTCGAGCAAGCCGAAGGGGAGGCTCGTAAGTTGCTCGAGGAGCAGGCCAAGGAGGTCGAGGCGTCCGGTGGGAAAGTTGCCGAGACGCACCTCGAGACGGGCAAGCCAGACAGGGAGATCGTGCGGCTGAGCGAGGAGCTGGAAGTAGGGACGATCGTGATCGGAAGCAGAGGACTGGGCACCGTAAGGAGGGCGCTGATGGGCGGTGTTTCGGAGTCGGTGATCAGGCACGCCCACTGCCCCGTGTTCGTGGTGCGCGAGTAAGAGAATGGACGACCGGATAGATGTCCGTCGCCGATCCTCGCATTATCGACTGTTGGGGCTACCGCACGCACTGCCACTTTGGATGGACGGAGGGCAACCCGATCGTTTACCTGTTCCGCTCCCTCCTCTTCCTGAAGGAAGGTACCTTCGCCTTCTCTTGGAGGTCGTCGAAGCCCAGATTCCGAACTCGTTTCGTTCTCCCAAACAGCTTCTCCACGCACCCGTTGAATGGAGCCACCTGCGAGTCTATCGATCGGTCGGCATGGGCCTCCAACGGCGAGAGTCGTTGTGTTGCTCGTAGGCCATGGACGCCGGGTAGCTGATGAGTTCGACGGTCAGGCCCCACGGTGTCCGCGCGTAGATGAACCGGTTGCCCTCCCCGGCCTCCGGTCCCGGCAGCGGATTGGGGCCTGACATGAGGTTCACTCCGTGGCGGCGCAGGTGTTCGACCGCGGCGTCCAGGTCGTCGACATAGACTGCCAGGTGCTGTATCCCGACGTCGCTCGGTCTCGGGAACTCCTCTCGCTGGTCGGGTGAGTAGAACTCGAAGAGCTCGATGTTCGCGCCGTTGGCGCAGCGCAAAAAGCTGACGGCCTGGATGCGGCTGCCCGCAGGCACGCCGAGCCTTTCGCGCGGGGAATCATCCCCTGGAGGTTCACGCTCGTAGAGCAGCTCGCAACCGAGCACATCGACGAAGAACGCGGTTGCCTGCTCTAAGTCGGGCACGGTAATACCGATGTGGTCTACCCCGCGCATTCCAGGCAGCGCCGGGCCATCACCAGACGTTGTGGTTAGCTCATCCACCCTTGACTCCCTTCGTTCCTGCTTCGACAAAGCTTACTATCACCGACATGGACCTGCCGGTCCACGGGCCGGGCGTTCTCAGACAAACTGAGCTCATTCCATCTGTGCAACTCAGGTGTATAAAACAAGGAACCTGTTCGGGCGAAGAGAGTGGGGCGAGCATTGTACCTGGACGTCACATGCGCTAAACTTGGCGTTGCAGCATGCTGCGAGCTCGGGAGCCCTCCTTGATCCCTAACCTGTTCTAGGAGCCCGAGCTCTTCCTCTTCGCTCGTCATTTAGCGGCGGTCGTCTCCTATGCTCGCAACGTCGGCGCGGCCGAAGTACATGGGAGCATCCCGGCCGCGCCGTGCTTACGCTTCTGCCTGGGCCTTAGGCGAGCGACGTTGGGTTGGTGATTATCTGGTGCAGGACGAAGATCTGGGAACGCAACAACTGATCAGGCGCCGAGGCTTGTCTTCCGCGCTCACCTACAGCGGGTTGCATCGATACTGGCCTGCCCGCAGGGCGACGTTACTTCAGCCAATCAGACAAACCCCTCGTCGAGACCGCAAATGTGCATCATGCGAGATGGGTCATGTTCACTGAAACCCGCTGTAGGTGAGGCGAGGCCCAAAGTCGAGTTAGTTAGGGTTCAGGCAGTTTAAGTGAAGGGGTAACATCCACCATCCGCGCTAGCCAGGAAGTAGGGGTGGCTCCGTGTTGACATGAGTTAGTCGCTTTAATAACATGCGATCTGGGGACAAGACGGAAAATCTGGGGATCAATAAGGAGGCTATCGGCATGGCCGAAACAACAGAACCACGAGAGGAATTCGCTACCGAGCTACCGAGCAAGTACCTACCGCAGGTAAAGTACCGGGATCTGCCTGATCCCCAGGGCCTCCGCACCTACTTGGGGGCGAGCGTCATTATACTTGCCACGGCGCTCGGCTCCGGCGAATTGATACTGTGGCCCTATATCACCACTCAGGTTGGATTAGGTCTCGTGTGGCTCTCCGTTCTCGGGATAAGCGTGCAGTTCTTCTTGAACATGGAGATAGAGCGCTACACGTTGGTAACTGGCGAGACCGCCGTCACGGGCTTTAGCCGCATGTGGATGGGCTGGTCTGTGATCTTCGCCCTCGGGGCGATCCTGCCGAACACCATCCCGGGCTGGGCGTCGAGCGCGGCCGAGATGTTCACATTCATCTTCGGTCTCGGCGAGGGCGCCTTCCCATCGTCGCCACGATATTCCTTTTCTCCATCGCCTTGTCGGTGACCCTCTCTCCTGTTGTCTACCAACTCCTCGAGAAGGTCCAGGCTGTGCTGGTAATCATCATCTTGGTCATTCATCGTACTAGCAATATTCATAGCCACCGATCTGTCGGCCTGGACAGGAGTCGTCACCGAGGCTCCCCAGGGGGTCGCCAATCTCCCCACGTACTGGCAGGAGCTCGGGGCTATCTCCATCTTGGCGGCAATATCCTTCGCGGGGGCCGGCGGCGCCAACAACCTCTGCCAGAGCAACTACGTCAGGGACAAGGGTATGGGCATGGGCATCCACATCCCCAACATCGTCTCGCCGATAACCGGCGAGGAGGTAGCCGCGCCAGGCCTCGGGTACGTGCCGCCGGACACCGAGGAGAACCGTCGTCGTTTCAAGGGGTGGTGGAAGGTCGCGAACCAGGAGCACCTCTTAACCTTCTGGTGCATGCGGAGCATTATTGCTCGTCTCCCTGTGCGTGCTGGTCTTCTCGAGCATAGGCGTCCAGGAGAACATCGGGACGGACCTGGCGTTCGTCGAGGATTGGGGCGTCGCCATGGGTGAGAAAATTGCGCCCTGGTTCGAGGAGTTCTTCCTCATCGCAGGCTTCGTGATGCTCTTGTCGACCAACATAGGCATCATGGATTACGTAGGCCGCATCACTGGCGACTCACTCAAGGTGACCGTCCTTAGGACAGCGAGTTCTGGAGCGAGAGCAAGATCTACGCCACGGTCGTGTGGATCATGGCCATCGGTGGCACGGTACTCATATGGACGGGCATCGAGCCGATCGTATTGCTGATACTGTCCGCAGCGGGAGGCTTTTTCGTGATGGCCGCCTACTCGACGCTGCTCAACTTCATCAACCGACGGTACCTGCCGGAGTGGGCCAGGCTCAAGGGCTGGCGATCGCCGATCATGGTCTTCGTCGCTGTGTTCTACGTCTTCCCGTCGCTGTACGTTACCTACCTGCTGGTGACCCAGGGGCCATCGGGAGTGGGAATCTAGCTGGGGAGGGAGGCTGACGCTTGAGGAGGAGGCGCAGCCGGAGTGCTTAAAGGGTTCTGGCTGCGCATCCTCTTCGCGCTTGTGATCTTCTGCGTGCTGACCACACTAGCCTATCTGCTCGGGTTGCTTTCCTAGAGATGGGAGCACCTCGAGCACTTTGATATTTGTGCCGATTTATGCGAAAGACCAAGTAGGGAAAGCCGTCAAGGAGGAGCGAAGAGATGAGCATATTTCCGACGAAGATCCTGCTGGCCACCGACGGCTCCGAAGGAGGCACGCCAGGCCGCAGAGGCCGCCGCCGAGCTCTCCAAGGACACCGGCTCTGAGGTGCACATCGTCCACGTGCTTCCCTCTCCCAGGGAGCTCAGGGGACATCACCTCTACTCCAGGGAAGTCATGCGCTCGGTTCTCGAGCAAGCCGAGGGGGAGGCCCGTTCGTTCCTTGAGGAGCAGGCCAAGCAGGTCGGGGAGTCCGGAGGCAAGGTTGCCGAGCCTCACCTGAGGACGGGAGAGCCAGACAAGGAGATCGTGAGGCTGAGCGAGGAGCTAGGTGCAGGGAGGATCGTGATAGGTAGCAGAGGTCTCGGCGCTGTAAGGAGGGCGCTGATGGGCGATGTATCGGAGTCGGTGATCAGGCACGCCCACTGCCCTGTGTTCGTGGTGCGCGAGTAAGAGACGGGCTGCCTGTCCACTTCAGCCTGACCGCGATCGCTTTCCTACTCGGGTTGCTCGTGCTTTCCGGGACACTGCAGGTTTGTGCGATACGGGTTGCCAAGCCCCTGCATCAACTTCTACAGATCTTGCGTCCCACATATTTGTACCGTCAGTGGAGGCATCCTGGGCGCCGATATCTCGTGCCCTAGAGGACCAGCGGCAGCTTCTCGAGCCCGCGCAGAAACAATCCGCGCCGCCAGTGCAGGCTTTCGGGTGCCAACGCCAGGCGCGCACCAGGGAAGCGCCGCAGGAGAGCGGTCAAGGCGATCTGTCCCTCCATCCGAGCGAGCGGCGCTCCCAGGCAGTGGTGCACGCCGCCACGTCCGAAGGCAAGGTGCCTGTTCGGATCGCGCGCGATGTCGAGGACGTCAGGGTCCTCGAAATGCCGCTCGTCACGGTTGGCCGAGCCGAGCACCGCCAGAACCAATCCGCCGCGCGGTATCCTCCTGCCCCCGATCTCCGCGTCCTCGCGGGCGTAGCGCTCGGTCGCCATCTCCACGGGGCTGGTGTAGCGCAAGAGTTCCTCGACCGCCGGCTTCACCAGCGTAGGGTCACGCCTGAGCCTCTCCGCCTGCTCTGTATGCTCGAGGAGGGCGAGCGTGCCGCTGGCGATCAGGTTGACGGTGGTTTCGTGGCCGGCTACCAGAAGCAGGAACGCCATGGCCAGGAGTTCGTCCTCGCTCAGCTTGTCGCCCGCCTCCTCCGCCCGGATCAGCGCCGTGATGAGATCGTCCTCGGGGTCAGCGCGGCGCTTCTCCACAAGCTTGCGGAGGTAGCGCACAAACGCCAAAGCCGCAGGCAGAGCCCGCAACATGTCGCGACCTGAGGAGACCGAGACCAACCTGTTCGACCACCGGTGGAACCTGGCATGGTCTTCCGCGGGTACTCCCAGGAACTCGGCGATGACGGTAGCTGGCAGGGGCAGCGCATAGCCGGCAACCAGGTCTGTCCTGCCCTTGCGTTTCCATTCGCGATCCATGGCATCGAGGAGTTCTTCGCAGAGCGCCTCGATCTGCCCCCGTAGCCGTTCGATGAGGCGGGGGGTGAACGCCTTGGAAACGAGGGCACGCAGCCGCAGGTGGTCCGGGTCGTCCAGGTCGAGCATGTTGCGTTCGAGCGGCTTGAGGAATCTCGGGACCCACGGTGTCTTCGCCCGCTGCTCAGGATCCATAGCATTCAGCTTGTCCTTGGCGAACGTGTCATCTTTTAACACCCCTGCCACGTCCTCATAGCGGGTAACCAACCACGCCGTCCGCCTGTCGCGAAGAGTCGCGCTCCAAACGGGGGCCTCGGCCCGCAGGCGGGCGTAGAACGGATAGGGGTTGGCTTTGAAGGCCGGGCTGGCGAGATCGGGCGCGACGATCCCGTCCGGGCCGGCTCCTTTCACCCTCCTATCCACGCCGATCCCCCTCGGCTGCGCCGAGGCCGTGGATCAGCAGCCCGGCGAGGACGTCAGGCACCTCGTCCCACCGTGAATTTATCTCCTCGTCGCCCAGAAGACCTAGGATCAGGACCCCCAGCACGGCCCCGGCCACGGACCGCATCGCCAGGGACGCTTCCGTCTTACGCATCTCCTCCTGTTCCATCCTGGACCGGAAGTTCTCCTCGGCAATACTCATGGTCGGATCAACCACGTGCTGAAGGTAGCGTTCCCGCAAATCGGCGTTCACAAGAATCTCCGAAAGGACGATCCGAAAGACCTCCCGATTCTCCCAGATCAAAGACATGCGCCGACGCACGTATTGCTCGAGGAATGCCGGGAAATCCATGGCCATCCCCTCCTCGAAGTCCACCGCCCGCCGCTCCGTCTCGTTCAACCTGTCGAGGATCGCCAGCAAGAGGGCGTCCTTGTCCTCGAAGTAGTTGTAGATGGTCCCCTCCGATACACGTGCCGCCCGCGCCACCTCCCTCGTCGTAGCGCGGCGGAACCCCTTCTCCGCGAAGACCCGCGTGGCCGCGTCGACGATCTGCTCCCGTCGGGCACGGACGACCAGATCGCGCACCCCGTCCCTACGTGGCTCCGCCATCAGGATAAACCTCCTGTTGAGCAATTGCTCATAAATTTGAGTACGTGCTCAGTATATGTCTCACGGCATTCTTCGACAAGTGCTTCGCAGTGTAGTCGTCCCCGGACGCCTGCAGGTTCGTTGCTCACGCGACCGGGTGTGTGGCGCCTCCATCGCGTAGGATATTCGGTAGACGATGGCGTCGGCGAGAGGGATCATCTTGCGGGAGCTCTACGTGTCCTTGGCGGCTGTGGGAGGGTTACTCCTGTTGCTAGGTGTGGTCGGCGGGCTCATCAAGGAGCGCACCCCCATCTCGGAGCCCCTGATCGCCCTGCTCGCGGGGGTACTGATCGGGCCGGCCGCCCTAGGGTTGCTCGACTTGGCCGCGTTAGGCAACGAGACACTGATCCTCGAGCAGGCGGCCCTCGTTACGCTCGGCATCGCCCTTGTTGGTGTGGCCCTGCGTCTGCCCGTGGGCTACGCGAGTGGCAACTGGCGACTTCTCGTCGTCCTTCTGGGGATCTTGATGCCGCTGATGTGGATAGTCTCGGGGCTCTTGGTGTACCTGATCCTGGGTTTGCCTTTCTGGGTGGCGGTGCTCATAGGGGCCATCATCACTCCCACCGATCCTGTGGTCGCGAGCTCGATAGTCGCAGGCGGGGTAGCGGAGCGAAATCTGCCCTCGTCTCTGAGGTGCGCTATCTCGGCCGAGTCCGGCTTCAACGACGGGCTCGCCCTACCCTTCGTGGTGCTGCCCGTGCTGGTGCTCACCGAACCACCGGGGGAGGTGCTCGGCCACTGGCTTACCCACACGGTCTTGGTGGAGATCGTGGGCGGCGCGGTGGTGGCGGCGCTCATGGGCTACGCAGCAGGCAAGACCCTGAGGTGGGCGGAGAGGAAAGAGACCATGGAGCGCACCTCGCTTCTGACCGTGAGCCTCGCCCTCTCTTTGACCGTGCTCGGCGTCACCGAGCTCTTACACCTCAACGGGGTCCTGGCGGCCTTCGTCGCAGGCCTCGTGTTCAACTTTGCGGGCTCCAGCGACGCCAAGGAGAGCCAGGAGGAGATACAGGAAGCGATCTCCCGCTTCTTCGATCTGCCCATCTTCGTGGTGCTCGGGATGGCGCTGCCGTGGGAGGGTTGGCTGGAGCTGGGATGGGGCGGCCTCCTGCTCGTGGCGGCGGTGCTTGTGCTAAGGCGGCTGCCCGCGGTGCTGGCCCTGAGACCTCTGCTCGGCTCGCTGCGCTCGAAGGGCAAGGACGTCCTTTTCCTGGGATGGTTCGGTCCCATAGGGGCTGCGGCACTCTACTACGCCGCCTTCTCTTATAGGGAGACAGGCATCGAGGCAGCGTGGACTGTCGGCAGTCTCGTCATCTGCGCCTCCTTGGTGGTTCACGGCATAAGCGCCACACCGCTCACCAAGCTCTACGGAAGGCTGCCCCAAAACTTGTGATAGCGCACCGCTCGTTCGCGCTGCACGTCTCTACGATGACGCTTCCAGGTACTGCAGTGAACGCCGGCCAGAAGGGCAACGATGCAAAACCAGATCCGCGACTAGCAAGCGGTCGGCTCGCTCGATACGCAGATAGGTAAGTTAAACGCTCCTCGCTCATGCCAGCCCTTCCCAAACCATCTCCGAGATCTCCAACACAACGTCGAATCCAGATCCGTCGGTACGAGGGCGGACCTCGCCCTCAACCGCGCAGACGCAGTCGTTTAGCCATCGGTAGCGGGGGTCGTCTGTCGTATGCACGAGGCTGCCGAGCAGGTGTCGCATGCCAGAGCCGCCCAGCACCGCGAGCCCCTGCCACTCGAACAGGATCACCGCACCGTCGTCGGTTTCTAGCACCCCTCGGAACTCGGGCACGAGCGCACCATCGGACCGCTTCCTAGGGAAGTTGGCCGCGCGGTAGCGGGCCAAGAGGCGCCCGGCGGAGCGCCCCTCGGCCAGCAGGAAACCGCGTCCTTCGATGCCGGCGTCTGAGGCGACCTCCACGCTCCAGGCTTCGGGCGTCGTGAAGGTGACCCTGTAGAGCGGATCGAGTCGCATCTCACTCCAGCGTCATCTCGCCGCGAGCCCAGCCACTGTCGCCGGCAACTCGTCCCAAGACCCTACTGGCTCGAGCGGGCCCTCGGCGTCGACCGACCAGCCGTAGATGCGACCACCATCGGCGTCGATCGCGTAAAGGAACCGCCCGTCGCTAGTGATGTCCTCGTCGCGCAGCCCTGGCATGCCCTCGACCGAGATGCCTGCCGTGGCATCCTCCAGCGACAAAGAACCGTCGGAGGCGATCGCGTAGCGCGAGACGGCGCCGTCGGCGAAGTTCGTCGTGAAGGCGAACCGGTCGTCGGGGGTGACGACCGCCCAGCAGATCTCGCTGCGGCCGTTGCCCACCGAGGAGGTGCGCGCCACGAGCGACCCGTCCTCGATCGCGTACGACGACGCAGCCGCCGCACCCTTCTCGGCGCCAAAGGCTTCGGTCACGATGAGTGTGCCGCCCGAGGTGAACGCAAAGCCGTACGGGGTCGGGCCCTCTGAAGCGATCTCGCTGGATGCCCCGAAGGTGCCGTCTGCTGTTACCTCGTATGTCACGATCGAGTCGGTGGCACGCTCGGTGATCAGGACCAACGTCCCGTCCGGGCTGAAGGCGACCTGCGCAGGGTCGGCGTGGCTCGGATCGAGCGCCTGATCTCCGCCTTCCACCCGTGCGATGCCGTCGGCTTGCAATCGGAACGACGCCAGGCCCGGCTCCCCGGTGTTGAGCACTACCACGAGGCCATCGCGCTCGGCGACGCTCCTCGGAGTGGAGCCCGTGTGCACGCGTTCGCGGAGCTCGATCGAGCCGTCTGCGGCCACCGAGAAGACGCTCAGGTCATCGCTGGCGGCGTTCGTCACCAACAGGTACTGGCCGTCGCCCGTCAAGGTGACGGACCCCTGTGACTGGAGGTGGGGCGTGCCGTCTCCGTCACCGCCCGTTGCCACGCTGCCGATGCGATCGAGCGATCCATCGTCCGCCCGGCGGAACGCGATCACCTCGTTGGGCGCTGCGTTGGTCTGCACATAGACGGCGCCGGCGGAGGTCGTGGCGTTCGTCGGTTCTCGCTGCATGGAACTCCTCCTTCCGTGAGGAGAGCATCGCACCTCTCCTCGTATCTAATGACACAGTCACACTAGCAAGAATCAGGTACTAGGGGCATCCCCCAAATGGCGTATCTTTCTCTAACATCCATTTGGGGTAGGTTCTCGCGGGGCGAGCAGGGCGAACTCCCGAGAAGGCCAAACAGGCGAAGTTCTAAGGAACCGACCTTCTACGAGGTTGGTGAATAGAGGATGAAACAGAGCTTAATGGAGTTCGCTGAGCTCGCTGGTCTCGAATCTCTCCAGTATCAGATCGAAGGCTCCTGTGCCTATACGGGCACCGCCTGAGAAGGGGTGCTCCATCGCTCCTATGGTGAATAGCACAAGCCCTATAACAGCTGCCAGGGTCAGTACCATAAGCCTGTGGGCCCACGTGTTCTCTAGACCGAAGAGGTAGGTGAAGCCTACCGCCGCAATTCCCCCGAAGATCAGAACGGACCAGAGCACTCCGGGGATACCTTCCTCGGCTGCGACCAGACGCATTCTCCTTGCGTCGGCCAGTCTCTGGACCTGGTCCAATCCTTCTGCGTAGAGCTGCTCGTCGGCCGGCGTTTGTGGCTGGAAATCTTGAAGGCTTGCTCGGATCTCGTCGATAAGGGTCCACCCTGCAGGAGTCTCTTCCACCTGGGACATCAAGGGTGCTTGCCCCTGCTCCATCAGGGGCCACTCCTCGTCGATCACATCCTGGGCATACGATCGGGCGAGTTCCTGGATGTGAGAACCTTCTTGCTCGGGGAGGCGATTGCCCAGCCAGAAGATCTCGGCCAGGGCGTTGGCTTCCTGCTCGACCGTTACACTGGCCGCGTCGTATTCCTCCCACACGGCGATAACTACGAGCGCAATGAGCACGGCATAGATCACGCCCAAGGCCGCGTAGATGAAGCCTGCCACGTCATTGTGTCGTTGGCGCGAGGAGACGGGAACGAGGCGCTGCACCAACTCCAGCCCGGCGAGCGCGAGGAGGCAAGTCCCACCGACCACGAGTACGCCATAAACTATGGTGAGTAGCACAGAGGATCTCTCCCTTCGTGGATCTAACTCAGCGGTATTCTAGCTGCTACTGCCGGTGCGGTACGAACTTCCGACTTGTTTAACTCTAGTCGGGAGCTTGGTGGTCTGCAGCCGCTAAGCTTCTAGGGTACCGGTTATACAGGGATCGCTCGCGAACTTCCTGTCGCCCGTAAGGTGGGCTGGCTTGTTCTCGGCTTGCGTCCCGCCGTAGAGAACGTGGCGTGCGAAGTGACTCAAAAGAGGTATGTGTGCGGCACGAAGTCGGAATGTCCTTCGCGCGCGACGATGGTGGCGGAGGTCCGACCGAAACGGAGGTGCGCACGCATGAAAGTGCTAATAGGGGTCGATCCCCACAAGGCGTCGTTAGCCGTCGCTGCGGTTGAGGAAGCCACGGGCGAGCTCCTCGAGCGTGCCAGCTTCCCGCAGGACCGCTCCGGCTTGAGGTCACTCGAACGCTGGGCTAAGCGGTTCCCCGAGCGTCGTTGGGCAGTGGAGAACGCCGGTGGCCTCGGTCGTCACCTGGCGGTGAGGCTGGCGGCGGCCGGAGAGTCGGTGGTGGACGTGCCGCCCAAGCTCTCAGCGCGGGTGCGAGTGCTCTCTAGCTTCGCTGGCAACGCCCGCAAGAACGACGGGCTCGATGCCCTTGCCACCGCGCTGGCCGCCTCGCGCAACGAGCGTTTGGCTGCGGTAGATCCCGAGGCCGCGTCTGAGGCGCTGCGCCTGCTCTCCGAGAGGCGCGAGGACCTGGTAGCCGAGCGTACCAGGGCGCTCAAGGCAGCCTCCACGCGCTCCTGCGGGACCTCCTCCCCGGTGGGGTGGCCCGTACGCTCTCGGCCGAGAGGGCAGCGCGCATCCTGCGCGGCATACGGCCCAAGGGCACCTCGGCCCGCCTCCGCCGACGGTTGGCTTCGGAGGTGCTGCGCGACGTCCGGACGCTGGACAGGAAGATCGCCGACCTAAACGGGCGCATCGAAGCCAAGGTGGAAGCTTCCGGCACCACCCTCACATAGAGATCTTCGGCATAGGACCCATCCTGGCCGCCAGGATCATCGGGACGGTCGGCGACGTGAGACGCTTCCCGACCAAGGCGCACTTCGCCTCTTACTCCGGCACAGCGCCGCTTGAGGCCTCAAGCGGGGAGGTGGTGCGCCACAGGCTCTCGTTGGCAGGCAACCGCAAGCTCAACTACGCCCTGCACATGGTCGCCACCTGCCAGGCCAGGTCGGACGCTAGAGGCGGAGTCTATTACCGCAAGAAGATCGCGGAGGGCAAATCTCGCAAGGAGGCGTTGCGGTGCCTCAAGAGGCGCATCACCGATGCCGTCTTCAAGAGCCTCATGGCGGACTCGCAGGCGCCGTCGCGCAACGCTGCTTGACAAAGAGGAGCCGAGGACGCCGTCAAGAAACTGTCTGAAAGTCCTGGAGGTGCCCGAACCTGGGCCTCACGAGGGTCCTGATGGGCGGTTCTCGGTGCCGAAAACCGCCCAAATCCGCGCTCGAAGGCCTACTCGAACCCCTTTTCAGACAGTTTCAATGCGCTCGGCTTTAGCCATTTGGGAGCGCAAGGGGTAGGGTACGCTCGTCACCAGTCCGCCCAAAGAGAGGTGATCGAGATGCGTACCCTACCTACTGGGATGATACGGGTTTTGTCGGCGTTCGCGCCACTGTTCTCAAGGCGTGTCTTTAGGCATGCCCAGTTGCTGGTGGTGGGAGCGATCCTCGCTCCGGGTAGAAGGACCGTTAGTTCTGCCCTGCGCGCGATGGGCTTGGACCACGAGAAGCGCTTCCATCGTTACCACCGGGTGCTCAGCCGCGCTCGCTGGTCGAGTCTGGAGGTGAGTCGCCTCCTGTTGGGCTTGCTCGTTGAGGCATTCGTGCCAGAAGGAGGTCCTCTGGTGGTGGGCATCGATGAGACACTGCAACGGCGCTACGGGAGGAAGATCTCAGCCAGGGGCGTTTACCGGGACCCGGTCCGTTCCACCCACGATACCTTCGTGAAGAGCAGCGGCCTAAGATGGGTATGCGTAATGTTTTTGGTGGAGATCCCCTGGGCTTCAAGGGTTTGGGCTTTGCCCTTCCTTTCTGCCCTTGCTCCTTCCGAGCGTTATGCTGCCGAGCGGGGCAGACGCCACAAGAAGATAACCGAGTGGGCCTGGCAGATGCTCTTGGTGCTAAGGCGCTGGTACCCACAGCGTGAGATAGTGGCCGTCGCCGACCGCGCCTACGCCTCTCTTAAGCTGCTTTCTCGTTGCCGATCTCTTTGAGCAAGCCGGTGACCTTCATCACCCGTCTCAGGCTAGATGCCGCCCTCTACAAGCCTGCTCCTCCACGTCGTCCCGGACAGATAGGGAGGCCGCGCATAAAGGGCGAGCGGTTGCCCAACCTTTCTGAGGTGGCCCAAGACCCAAACACCGTTTGGAAGCCTACGACGATCGCCAACTGGTACGGGAGCGGGGATCGTACGGTCGAGATCGCTTCCCAGACGGCCGTGTGGTACTCCACGGGCTTGTTCGCCGTACCCATCCGTTGGGTTCTGGTCCGTGATCCTGAAGGAAAGTTCAAGACCCAGGCACTGCTGTGTACCGACCTTAGAGCCGATCCTAAGAAGATCCTCTCGTGGTTTGTGATGCGCTGGCAGTTGGAAGTGACCTTCCAGGAGGTGCGTAGGCATCTGGGATTCGAGACACAGAGACAGTGGTCGGAGTTAGCAATCCGAAGAACCACACCTGCGCTGTTGGGACTGTTCTCTGTGGTCACCTTGTTTGCGCATGGCCGGATGAGGCAGGCATCGGGCGTCTTTCGGCGCCAGGCGGGCTGGTACCAGAAGGCTCATCCGACCTTCGCCGATGCTCTCGCGTTGGTGCGCAAAGAGTTGTGGGCCCAGGAGGAGCAGACTTTTTACGGGTCGCCTGCACAGATCGACACGATAAAAGTCCCACGAGCATATGTGGAACGACTAACCGATGCGGTTTGCTATGCAGCCT
>CAWKIM010000011.1:0-265803 GCA_963849745.1 uncultured Rubrobacteraceae bacterium
CCCGCTCGTCGCCAAGGTGGATGCAGAGGGCGCGTCGCACCTGGATCGCGAGGCCTACATGCTCCGCTATTTGCGGGAGAAGAGCGATCTCCCCGTCCCCGAGGTCTACCACGGCTCCGAGACCCTACTCCTGATGGAATTCGTCGAGGGTAGCAGCCACTTCTCGAAAGAGGCCGAGCACCACGCCGCGGAGCTTCTCGCAGCGTTGCACGGTATCACGGCAGATGCCTACGGCCACGAGCGGAACACCCTGATCGGGAGCCTCGACCAGCCGAACCCGTGGACTGAGATCTGGGTGGACTTCTTCCGGGAGCATCGGTTGATCCACCTGGCGAACGTCGCCCATAGAGCGGGACGTCTATCGGCGGAAGATCTGCGCCGAGTGGAGCTACTCGCGGGACGGCTAGACGAGCTCATCGGGGAGCCGAACCCTCCGGCTCTCATCCACGGCGACGTCTGGAGCGCGAACGTGCTAGCGAAAGGCGAGCGCATCACCGCTTTCCTGGATCCCGCCATCTACTTCGCCGACCCCGAGATCGAGCTGGCGTTCGTCTCCCTGTTCGACTCTTTCGGCCGTCCCTTCCTCGATCGTTACCAGGAGATCCGGCCGATACGCGACGGCTTTTTTGAGGTGCGCCGTGACCTCTACAACCTCTACCCGCTCCTGGTCCACACCTATTACTTCGGCGGTGGATATCTCGATTCGGTGCGGAACACGCTGGACCGGTTCGGCGTGTGAGGGGGCGGGTTTGAGGGCGCGGGCGGGTTTGAAACCCGCCCCTACGGGTGGCGTTAGCGGTGTGTTTTGTTGTGTTCTCGATCTGTTCGCCAGTTGCGTGGGTTGGAGGCAATGTATTCTCGGGTAAGGGCTAGCTCGCGTTCGTTTCTCAAGATGCGCTCGTAATAACCACGCTGCCAGACTGACGAGCCTGGTGTGCCACGCGCCGCATTGATGCGTCGCGCCGAATACGTCTTCAATGCCCGCACGATCTCAGGCAACCCGTGTCGTACCCCAACGTCCACAACCGCATCCCCACCCGTAGGGGCGGGTTTCAAACCCGCCCGCGCCCTCAAACCCGCCCGCGCTTCCAAACCCGCCCGCACGTTATCCTTTCGCACATCGCCAACCCTTTGGGTGTCGCGCAAAACAATGATCCCGTGTATATGATCCGGCATCACCACGAACGCGTCTAATGAGACGTGCGGATAATGGTTTGGTAAGTCCAACCAACAATCGCGCACGATGCTCGTGTTCGCGTTCTCGACCACACTGCCGTCTGAGATCCAACCGAACAAGAGCCCGCGTCGTGTAGCGCATACAGTGACGAAGTACGCAGCCGAATGCGAGTAATCGTAGCCTTCCAACCGGATGCTGCGACGGCTGGTTGCTCCAGCTGCGAGCCTTTCGCTCTTACCGGGCACTTCCTGATTGTCGGCATATTCATGGCGGACCTGAAGCGGGATGCTCTCTACCTTCTGTGGGCCACGTACAGGGTGGTCAGGTAGCCCTTGACGATGCGGCCGTCGAAACGATTGTCGATAAGGTCGGCGATGCCACAGAAGAGGCGCTCGCGTGTGTCATCGTTTAGACTCCTGTGCCCAGAGTAAGTGTTCAGAACGCGCAGGTAGCCTTCAGCGTCGTACATCTCGTCCCAGCGATAGTTGCGGCGGGTCACCGCCTCGAAGGGGCCAGAACTCTCGATCTCGCCTGTCCTATCCGGGACCTCGTCGGACCTGGGAGGTCCTTCATATTTGTGATCCCAGATCTCTCTCGCCTCGCGCTCGTAAATTCTTTGTGCAGCCTCGAAGAATCCTTCGCTCGCGTCGCTGTGGACGTGAACGTTCCAGAAGAGGGCGAGCGACCCTCCGTCTCTGAGCGCCCTGGCGGCCTTGGGATAGGCCACGGCAGGATCTAGCCAGTGGAAGGCTGTCGCCGAAACCGCCAGATCGAAAGCTCCTTCCTGCAAAAAGGACTCTTCGAAGGCTCCGGTACGCACTTCCGCATTCGGATACCGTTTCAGATTGCGGCGGGCGACCGCGGCCATATTCTCGCCGAGCTCGATGCACTGGATGCGGTAGCCGCGGTGGGCTAATGGCACCGTGGCCTGTCCCGTGCCGCAACCGATCTCGAGTATCCTTCCTCCCGCCGGTATTCGGGAGAGCGAGACGATGTCGTCGAAGAGGTCTTCGGGATAGCCAGGACGAACCTCGTCGTAGAGCGAAGCCGCCTCATCGAAAGTCGTCCTGAGCCTGTCCCTTTCTTCGGCCATGGGCCTGTGCTAACGGATGTTCTTCAGCGAGCGGAGACCGACGACCAAGACAGCGGCGTCCTCCGCGAGCGCGACGACGGGGTCGGGGAGTCCGGACTTCTCGACTGCCAGCGCGCGGAGCCGTTCTCCTGCGAAGGCAGCGACGATGGCCGCGGTAGAACCCAGTGCCGCCCCAATCGTAGCGCGACGGCTTTCCGAGACGAAGACTACTGCCCCCACCAGGGCTCCCGAGGCAGCTCGCCCGAGCAGGGGAGGTGGGGAGGTGCGGCTCGGTGTGGCGGGCAACTTGTCCCCGACGAGCTCCCCGAGCTCCATGAGGATGAGCACCTTGGAGAGGCGCGGCGAGCCCAGGAAAGCAAGGGGGGTACTTTCGAGGTCCAGATGACCATGGCTCGCGGCGCGGCACACGAAGGCCGGGCCGGAGAGCGAGCGCAGGCCCGAGATGGCGCCGAGACCGAGGACCCTGGAGACGCTCATGCGAGCGTGCTCCCGTACGGGCGGATTTCACACCAACCCCTTACGATCTTACGCCAGAGCACTCCACACCTCCAACTTGGTCCTGATGTGGCGTATGATCTCATCGGTGAACTCGGTCGTGCCCGCCGAACCACCGAGGTCGGCGGTCTTCACGCCGTCTAGGACGGTCTCGAAGGTCGCCTCGTAGATGGCGCGCGAGACCCGGCTCGCGTCCTCTTCATGGAGGAAGGTGAGCAGCGCGGCTCCCGCCAGGATCATGGCCATCGGGTTGGCTACGTTCTTGCCCTCTAGCGAAGGAGCCGTGCCGTGCGGAGCCTCCGCCATGACCGTCTCGGGGTTCTCCTCCTCGTCGAGCGAGATCAGGAGCGACTCGGCTCCCGCTATGGAGCCGAACATCTGCATCACGAGATCCGAGATGCAGTCGCCGTCGCGGTTGAGCGTGGGGATGACGAGCGGCTCGCCGTAAGTGGTCAACAGCAGTGCGTAGGTGGCGTCTATGAGCTGGGGGTCGTAGCGGACGTCGCGGCTGTTCTGTGCAGCGCGGTCCATCTCCTCTTTGAGCATCCCCTCGTAGACGGGGGAGACGGTAAACTTCGGGCCGCCGAAGACCTTGGCCCGCATCTTGCGCGCCTGGATAAAGGCGAACTCCGATACGCCGCGGCATACCCGGCGCGAGATCTTCTCGGTCCTGTAGGCGACCTCGTCGAGACCCTCGCCCTCGCGCCACTCCTTCGCCCCGTAAGCGTCATCGACGGCCATACGGACCACGGAGATCGGGGCGTGCACGCCGCTCGTCGGGTTGACACCAGGGATGCGCCTCCCCGTGCGCACGATAACGGTCCCGTCTATCCCCGTTCTCAGGATCGCATTGGGCGAGCCCACGTCTCCCGGTTCCTCCGGCGTTACGGTCGCCGCCTTGATGCCGAATCCGGTCTCTTTCATCGCCGCGGCTGCCTGGTGCACGACCTCATTGTCCGTGGCCCGTCGGTTCTCCAGCGACAGGTCGTAGCGCACGAAATCCAACTCGAGCCCGGTCACCGCAGGGTCGAGCACCCGTAAGGCTTCTTCGAGCAGCTCCTGGCCCGTCTGGTCACCCTCCATCACAACGATCGTCTTCGGGTCCACTCGTCGCCCCTCTGTAAATAGTCTCCCTCTGTATCCCCTAGAGTATACGATCCACACGTACACGCATTCGTGCTCCGCAACACCAAACGGACCGCGATGCAAACCGAACCCCTGGGCAACAAGGGTTGGGCATAAACATGCGTGTAACAATCCAGACGGCAACCTGTAGGGGCGGGTTTCAAACCCGCCCGGATCACGGTTCGCGAACCGCCCTGAACACCGATGTCTACGAGCGAGTAGCGAAGACAAAGAGCTGACAAGCGACAGCCGAAGGCTGGAGCGTGCTGAAATGCGTGCAAAGCGTTCAAAGACCGCTTTGCACCCCTCAGGTGAACAGGTCTATCAGCTGCAAGTTCTCGAACTCGGTAGCCAGGGTGGGTGAGAGCGGGGCGCCATCCCGCTTTTCGCCCATCGTGTCAGCGACATCCAGGAAGGCGGCAACGGGGCCGGTCGCCGGGACATCACGGCGCTTGAGGGCGACGATCGAACGGCTCATCTCCGGATTCTCCTCTACGGATATGAGCACTAGGTTGCCGGCCGAGACGGACCTGACCACGGCCGTGCGGGGCAGAAACGCGACCCCCAACCTGTGCTCGACCATCCGCTTGGCGGCCTCGATGTTGTCGACCTCCATAGTCCTGAGCTCCCTAATGCCAGCGTTCCTGAGCAGGGCGTGCGTCTGCTCGAAGTAGCTCGAGTCGTGGTCGAAGAAGATGAGCTGCTCCTCACCGATCTCGGTCAAACCCGCAGTCCCCCTCCTGGTGAACCGGTGCCCTGGATCCACGATTAGCACCAACTCGTCCTCGTAGAGCGGCAGGCTCTCGATCTCGGGGTGGCGCATCGCCCGCGTCAGACCGAGCTGCACCTCCTCCTTGAGCGTCATCTCCAGGATCGCCTCGGAATGCCCCGTCCTGACAGAGATCGAAACCCTCGGGTGCTCCGCCGCGAACCTCTCCAGTAGCCCGGGTAACGCGTACGTCCCGACACCGGGGGAAGCCCCGATCCTGAGCCGCCCCCCCGATGCCCCCCTGAGTTCCTCCAACCGCCGCTTGCCCTCCTCGAAGCTGCCTACGATCCTCTCCGCATAATCTGAGAACTCCCTGCCAGCCTCCGTGAGCCGCATCCCACGACTCGTCCTTACAAAAAGCTGGTCCCCAAGCTCCTCCTCGAGCGCCTTTAGGCGCGCCGTCAAAGTCGGCTGCGTAAGGTACATCTCCTCAGCAGCCCGACTCAAGTTCCCCAGCCGCGCTACCGCCAGAAAACACTCCAATTGTCGAAAAAGCACTTCGCCTCCCTCCGGTCGTGTTAGCACTTCAGCATTTCAGCACGCGCCCTGTCAGGCGCTTGTCAGCATTTCAGCTAGTCAACATATTGGTTCTTGCTGACCGGCTGACAAGCTGCCGTAGGCAGCGTGCTGACTAGCTGACAAGCCGCCATCGGCGGCGTGCTGACTCTATTCCTGCTCGCAGGTATAGAGTCTACCTATATCTGCGATACATGCAAACAATTGGAATAATACCGGGGGGATTGGTATCTTGCTTTCACGACGGCGAGGTTGAGAGGAGAGTTCTATGATCCCGGTACAGTACAGGGACCCGCAGACGGAGGAGATTCTGGAGCGCCGCTACGAGGAGGGTGCGCCGGCCATCGGGTCGCGGGTGAGGATAGGTTTCGACGAGTACCGGGTCCTCTACAGGTGGCGTTGCGTGCCGACCTCTTGCATCGTCTACGTGCACAGGGTCGTCCGTGAGGTCCGTAGGGAGGCCAGGTCTGCGGCCTGAGCAGGCCTTCGGTTCTGAGCGCTTTGGGGCGAGGCTTGCTAGAGTAGCCTCTCCCTGGAAGCTGTAGAGAGGAGCCGGAGGTTATGACGGATAGGACGCGCATCTACGCCGAGGGAATCGAGCTTACGGCCGAGGTCCCTGACGAGTTCGTCGGAATACTCACGCCCGAGGCGGTCGCTTTCGTGGCGAAGCTCTCGCGGGAGTACAGGGGGAGGGTGGTAGAGCTCCTTGCCAGGCGGGCCGAGAGGCAGGAGAGGATCAGCGCCGGCGAGATGCCCGACTTCCTGCCGGAGACGCGGGAGGTCAGGGAGGGCGACTGGAAGATAGCACCCATCCCCGACGATCTTCAGGACCGGCGCGTGGAGCTGACGGGGCCACCCGACCGGAAGATGACGATCAACGCCCTGAACTCCGGGGCGAGCTGCTGGATGGCAGACTTCGAAGACGCCAACTGTCCGACCTGGCACAACATGCTGGAGAGCCAGCTCAACATGAAAGAGGCGATCGAGGGCACCATCGCCTTCGACGACCCGAAGACGGGCAAGCACTACGAGCTGAACGAAGACGTTGCGGTCATCCTGGCGAGGCCGCGAGGGTGGCATCTCTTCGAGAAGCACATGCTCGTCGACGGGGAACAGGTTCCCGGTGGTCTCTTCGACTTCGGCCTGTACTTCTTCCACAACGCACAGACGCTGCTGGAAAACGGCTCGGGCCCTTACTTCTACCTGCCGAAGATGGAGAGCCACCTCGAGGCGAGGCTTTGGAACGACGTCTTCGAGACGGCCCAGGACGAGCTAGGCATACCCAGGGGCACCATCAAGGCTACGGTCCTGATCGAGACGATACTCGCCACGTTCGAGATGCATGAGATCCTCTACGAGCTTCGCGAGCACTCCGCGGGTCTCAACTGCGGTCGGTGGGACTACATCTTCTCCTACATCAAGAAGTTCCGCGAACAGGACATGCTCCTCCCCGACCGCAACTCGGTGACGATGACGGTCCCGTTCATGCGCGCTTACTCGCTGCTCACCATCAAGACCTGCCATCAGCGCGGCGCGCACGCGATGGGGGGGATGGCGGCCCAGATCCCACGCAGCGACGATCCCGAATGGACCGAGTTCGCCAACAACAAGGTGCGAGAGGACAAGGAGCGCGAGGCGAAGGACGGCCACGACGGAACCTGGGTCGCCCACCCCGGGATGGTCTCTCTCGCCAAAGAGGCCTTCGACGAGTACATGCCGCAGCCCAACCAGCTCGACAAGATACCCGACGTGAGTCCCTCCGCAGAAGACCTTCTGGAGAAACCCGAGGGCAACATCACCATGGACGGCTTCCGCAACAACATCTCCGTAGGCGTGCAGTACATCGCGGCCTGGCTCGCAGGTCGCGGCGCCGTCCCCGTCTTCAACCTCATGGAGGACTCGGCGACCGCGGAGATCAGCCGCGCCCAGGTGTGGCAGTGGATCCACCACCAGAGAGGCATCCTCGAAGACGGCACCGAAGTGACGGAAGACCTCTTCAGCGAAACCCTCGACGAGGAACTGGAGAAGATCAAAACCGACGTCGTCGGCCCGGAACGCTGGGAACAGGACGAGTTCGGTAAGGCCTCAGATCTCTTCGCCCGTATCTCGACCGACGACGAGTTCGTAGAGTTCCTGACCCTCCCAGGCTACAAGTACCTGGACTAGAGAGGAGCACCTATCCCAACCATCACGCAAACCCCGAGGACCAGGGCCGGAGAGACTGGAGGGCGACCGGCCCACGTCCTCCTGCCACGGAGCGTGGGCCACGTACCAACACCCCACAACGCAAAAGAGGGCGCTCTTCGCGCCCTCTTAGCACATATGTGAGCATATAAGTGCATAATGCAGTGTATACACGATATCGAGGAGTGAAGGAGAGAGAAGTGGAGCGCGAGAAGAACGGGACGAGCCGGATCGCCAGAGAGTGGGAGGGAGAGCGTTGGGAGGGGATCGAGCGTCCGTACACGGCTGATGACGTGGCGCGGCTGCGGGGTTCGATCAGGATCGAGCACACCCTGGCGCGGATGGGCGCTGAGCGGCTGTGGAGGCTGATGCACGAGCGGCCTTTCGTGCGCTCACTCGGGGCTTTGACGGGCAATCAGGCCGTGCAGCAGGTCAAGGCTGGGCTGGAGGCGATCTACCTCTCCGGGTGGCAGGTGGCCGCTGATGCCAATTTGGCTGGGCACATGTATCCGGATCAGAGCCTGTACCCTGCCAACAGCGTGCCGCACGTCGTCAGGAGGATCAATCAGGCTCTGCAGCGGGCCGACCAGATCCACTACGCAGAGGGCAAGAACGGGGTCCATTGGTTCGCCCCTATAGTCGCCGATGCCGAGGCCGGGTTCGGTGGTGCGCTCAACGTCTTCGAGCTGATGAAGGCCATGATCGAAGCCGGCGCCGCTGGCGTTCATTTCGAGGACCAGCTCGCTTCCGAGAAGAAGTGCGGGCACATGGGCGGCAAGGTCCTGATTCCGACATCGCAGGCCGTAAGGAACCTCGTCTCCGCCAGGCTCGCGGCCGACGTCATGGGCGTCCCCACCGTCATCATCGCGAGGACCGACGCCGACGCGGCAAGCCTCATCACCAGTGATGTGGACTCATCTGATCATGACTTCCTGACGGGTGAGCGGACCATGGAGGGCTTCTACGGAGTCAATGCGGGCTTGGATCAGGCGATATCCCGCGGCCTCTCCTACGCGCCGTACGCTGACGTGGTGTGGTGCGAGACCTCAGAGCCGAACCTCGAGCAGGCGCAGCGCTTCGCCAAGGCCATCCACGAGAAGTACCCAGGCAAGCTGCTCGCGTACAACTGCTCGCCCTCCTTCAACTGGAAGAAGAAGCTCTCCGAGAAGGAGATCTCGCGTTTCCAGGAGGAGATCGGGGGCATGGGTTACCGCTTCCAGTTCGTCACCCTGGCCGGCTTCCACGCCCTGAACTACTCGATGTTCGACCTCGCACGCAACTACAAAGAACGGGGCATGGACGCCTACTCCGAACTGCAGCAGGCGGAGTTCGCCGCAGAGGAGCACGGCTACACCGCCACCAAGCACCAGCGCGAGGTCGGTGCGGGCTACTTCGACGAGGTCGCCCAGATCGTCGCCGGCGGCGCCGCCTCGACCACCGCCCTAAGCGGCTCCACAGAAGAAGCCCAGTTCGACAGCCCGGAGAGCCCCGTCACAGGTCTTCCCGGCTCCACCGAGAACGAACAGTTCGTGAAATAGGCTTCAGGTAAAAGGGGGCCGGCACCCCCGGCTCCCACTAGCAAAGGGGGAAACCATGCCCGACGACCCACAGGTACAGGGCCGCAGTGCGGATGGTGATATACAACAGCTCGGTCCTGACCCCACAACTCTCGAAGAGGTGGCGGTGCCTGGCCGGAAGCGGAACGCTGCGGACGCAGAGTGGCTATCCATGGCCACCGCCGACCCAGCCTACTTCCTCAAAGACCTACACGCCGAGTAATACCGCGTCCACATGAAGCAGACCGCGTTCGAGCTCTTCGGGCACGCTGGGAGCCCCTCCCATAAGTCATTCCCGCGCAAGCGGGAATCCAGGACGCCGGCAGCTACGCCTCCCAGGACCGATCTACCGGATCTTGCACAGCGCATTTCGCAACAGCTGAGCCATGAGACGGCAGAGTAGGTTTTCTCTGCAACAAAGACTAACCCCGCGAAACCTGATACCAGAAACCTTGCCCAACACGCTGACGTGCTATTCGAGCTGCAGGTACTCTATCCCCTTGAGGTCCAACCAGTAACGTTGCCGTCCATCGTCCTGGCGGGCGACGCGGATCAGGGCGTTGTCGCACGCGGCGCAGCGCACAACGGTGCCGATCTCGCTCACGTAAGCCATCTGGCCGCCGATCTCTCCCGCCGCGCCACAGCGGACGCAGGCGGCCCTGGCCGTGGTGATCTCCAAGGTGAAGATCTCGGCCAGTATGCCTGCCGCAGCGTTGCCGTCGAGCCTGTTTTCGTCCATGACTATCCTCCAGTCGGTCCGAAGCGCTCGGTCTTGACGCGTACTGGCTCGTGGCCCAGTCCGACGAGCGTCGTCGCGACGGCCTCGACCAGCGGGGTAGGACCGCACACGAAGGCCAGAGGCCTCTCTCCCGGAGAGAAAGCGACCTCCCCGAGCATCTCTTCGTCGATCCTGCGGTCGTAGCCCTTCCAGCCGGGCGGCGCCGAGCGGGTGAGTGTGTGGGTTATCTCAAGCGTCTCGTCCTCGGCCGCGAGCCGCTCGAGTTCTTCGCGGAAGATGACATCCTCATAAGAGCGCGAGGAGAAGAGCAGGCGGGCTGGGGTGTCGTTGCCCACTTTGCGGCGGTGACGGATCATCGCCATGAGCGGGGCTATGCCCGATCCTCCGGCGACGAGGAGTAATGGACCTCCCTCCCTCGCCTCCCAGGCGAACCAGCCACCGATCGGACCCCGCAACTCCAACCCGTCACCGGCCCTCAGCTCATCGGTTAGATAGGGCGAAACCTCACCATCGTCCAGCCGCTCCACGAGGAGCTCGACCCTGCCATCTTCCGGCGCGGAGGCTATCGAGTAGCTGCGCTGGGCCTGGTAGCCGTCCTCGGCGGTGAGCCTGACATCGACGTGCTGGCCCGCACGGTGCCCCTCCCAGTCCGGCACTTCCAGGAACAGACTCTTCGTCCGCGGCGTGTCGGGACTGGTCTCGACTACTTCGCCGATACGCCAGGCGAGCTTGCGCGGGGCGTCGGCCATCTCAGTCTCCCCAGTAGCGCTGCTCGCGCCACGGGTCGCCATAGTTGTGGTAGCCGAGGGACTCCCAGAAGCCAGGCTCGTCCAAGGCCAAGAGCCTGAGGCCCCTTACCCACTTGGCGCTCTTCCAGAAGTAGAGGTGCGGGACGAGCAGGCGGGCCGGGCCGCCGTGCTCCGGCGAGAGCGGATCTCCCTCGTAGGTGTGGGCGATCCAGACCTTGCCCCCCGTGACCTCTTCGAGAGGTAGGTTCGTCGTGTAGCCGCCGTCGCAGAACGCGACCACATACTCCGCCGCCGTATCCACCTCTTCCAGCAATGTGTCCACCGAGACGCCTTCCCAGGTCGTCCCCAGCTTCGACCACTTGGTGACGCAGTGGATGTCCCTGGTGATCTCCTCCGAAGGCAAAGCCCGGAACTCCTCCCACGTCCAGGTCCTCGGCCCGTCGACCTCGCCCTCGATCGTGAAGTCCCACTCCTCCAGAGGTGTGCGAGGCGTCGGGCCCGCAGAGAGGACGGGGAAGCCCTCCACAAGGTACTGGCCGGGCGGGATCCGGACGTCTCCCTCAGTCCGCCTGCGCCGGCCTCGAAAGCCGCGAGAGATGAATCCTCCACTCAAGAACGTACCTCCTGCCGTCTGCACTCGCCGAGAAATACATCCATTCTGGCACGTCGCCGAAGTCAGGGTCAAACTCGAAGAGCATGCGGATCCGATGGCGGAGACCTGCGCCCACACCAACGAGTTCTTGGAGTTCTCTGGAAGTTCGCATAGCCCCGGTCCAACACCCACGAGTACCCCTGGCTGAGATCGGCTGCCTAGAAGGATATTGTCGGGCCTTCCCTGGCTTCTTCAAATTACCTATCGATCGGGACCTACGGCCAGGCGGCTTCTAGCCGATCGGTCCGGGGCGAAACTACACTAGGACAGTCCTTTCGTGGGAGGCATCTAGTACCCGATGTTTGCTACCGTAATGGCGTTGTGCAACGAGGGGGGCTGAGGAGTCCCACCCGCTCTGATTATGGCGGTGATGGCCCTGTGAAGGGTCACTTGGGCAGCGGGTGCTACACCAGACGTAGGCAATTAGGATAGGGACAGCGATGTCGGCCAGAGAGGTAGTAGGAAGGACCCCCCAACTGTTCAGGATGTGGGCGCTGTTTGGCGCGGTGGTCCTGGCTACGGTCCTCCTCGCCTTGCTGAGTCCCCTCAAGTCAAACGCTGCGGCCACGCTGCCCTCGGGGTTTCAAGAATCAATCGTCTTCAGCGGCCTGATCGCTCCCACCAACGTAGAGTTCTCAAAGGACGGACGGATCTTCGTGGCTGAAAAGAGTGGCCTGATCAAGGTCTTCGATAACCTCTCGGACACCACGCCCACCACTTTCGCCGACCTGCGCCCCAAAGTTCAAAACTATACGGATCGCGGCCTGCTCGGGCTGGCAGTCGACCCAGACTTCCCGACCAACCCCTACGTGTACGTGTCGTACACTCATGATGCGCCGATCGGCGGTACGGCGCCGCGCTGGGGCGACACTTGCCCAGACCCTCCGGGAGGGACCAAGGATGGCTGCGTGGTCAGCGGTCGTCTATCGCGCCTGCAGGCCGACGTCACTACGAATACGATGACCGGCGCGGAACAGGTCTTGATCGAGGGCTGGTGCCAGCAGTACCCCTCCCACTCTGTCGGAGACCTGGCCTTCGGGGCCGACGGGGCACTCTACGTCAGCGGGGGCGAGGGTGCCAGCTGGACCTTTACCGACTATGGCCAGGGCGGCGGTAGCAGCGGAAGTCCTACTCCGAAGAACCCGTGCGGGGATCCGCCCACCGGGATCGGCGGCACGCAGACTCCTCCCACGGCCGAAGGAGGGGCGCTCCGTTCGCAAGATCTACGGACCGGCGGAGACCCGGTCAACCTCGACGGTGCGATCCTGCGCGTAAACCCCGCGACGGGCACCGCGCTGCCGGACAACCCGCTCATCGGCGACGCTGACCTCAACGCTCGCCGGATCGTCGCTTATGGTCAACGCAACCCGTTCCGTTTCACAATCCGCCCAAGCACCAACGAGATCTGGGCAGGGAATGTCGGCGGTGGTTCAACGGAGGAGATCAACCGCGTCAGCAACCCAACAGACTCGGTCGTTGAGAATTTCGGCTGGCCGTGCTACGAAGGTACTGGGCGCTTCGCCGCCTTCGACAATGCTAACCTGAACATCTGCGAGAATTTGTACGCGGAGGCGAATGCCGTCACCGAGCCGTACTACGCCTACGCCCGTGGGCAGGAGCTGGTCGCCGGAGAAACAACCGTCGGCTGTGAAACAGGCGCCACGATTTCTGGTTTAGCGTTCTATACGACTGGCTCCTACCCAGATGAGTACGATGATGCTCTCTTCTTCGGCGACTACTCCCGAAGCTGCATCTGGGCGATGCAGAAGGGCGCCAATGGATTGCCGGACCGAGCGAACCTCAAGACATTCGTGGCGGGCGCGGCGAGTCCGGTCGACCTAGAAATCGGCCCCAACGGGGACCTCTTCTACGTCGACATCGGCGTAGGGACGATCCGGCGCATCCAGTACTCGGGTGGGAACCAACCCCCCGTGGCGCGCGCGACGGCGAACCCGACCAGCGGTCCGACTCCCCTGTCGGTGAACTTCGATGGCACCGGCTCTAGCGATCCTGACGGCGACTCGCTCACCTACGCTTGGGACCTCGACGGCGACGGCTCCTACGATGACTCCACCGCGCCTCAGCCAACTTACACCTACTCCACCGCGGGGACTTACGCCGCAAGGCTCCAGGTGACCGACGCCCGCGGGGCGTCTGATACCCTCGATGTGCCACTCACGATAACCGCTGGCAACAGCCCGCCCACCGCTACCATCGACACGCCGCTTCCGAGCGCCACCTGGAAGGTCGGCGAGGGGATCTCCTTCTCCGGCAAGGCGAGCGATGGGGAGGACGGAGCGTTGCCGGCCTCGGCGCTGTCCTGGAAGTGGATAGGGCACCACTGCCCGACTGCCGACTCCTGCCACGAGCATGTGTGGGAAGATTTCCCCGGCGTAGCGAGCGGCACATTCACCGCGCCGGACCACGAGTACCCTTCGTACCTGGAGCTCCGGCTTACCGCCACCGATTCGGGCGGCTCGACAGACACCAAGAGCGTGCGGCTGGACCCTCAAACCGTAGAGCTGAGCTTGCGGTCCGACCCCGCGGGCCTAAAGCTGACGGTGGGTGGCACTGAATCGACCACGCCCTTCTCTCACACGGCTATCGTCGGCTCGAAGAACTCAGTCAGTGCTCCCTCGCCGCAGACGCTGGCGGGAACCACCTACAATTTCGCCTCGTGGTCGGATGGCGAGGCGCAGAGCCACGACATAGTCGCCCCCGACTCCGCGAATGCCTACACGGCCACCTACACACCCGCCGTTACGCAATCCATCCCGACGAGCATCGCCGATACGAGTATCCTTGAGAACGCTCCCACGACCAACTATGGTGCCACTACCCCCGTAGGGGCGGACGGAGATGAGCCGACTGGGAGCGGTAGGGACAAATCGGCCCTTCTCAAGTGGAGCGTCTCTACAATACCAGCGGGTTCGAAGATCAACTCGGCATCGGTCACGCTAAACGTTACAAACTCTAGCACCCAAACCTACCAAGCCTATGGGCTTAAGCAACCGTGGGTGGAGTCGGCTGCTACCTGGACGCTCTACGCTGCCGGTCAGCCTTGGCAGATCGCTGGAGCAAGCGGTTCGCTCGATAGGGACGCGCAAGCGGCTGGCACCATAAGGCCCTCGACGACGGGTAAGCAGACCTTTACCCTCTCACCCGCCCTGGTGCAGAGCTGGTTGGACAACCCCCAAGGCAACAATGGGATCATTATTACGAACACGAGCAATACGGACGGGTTCGATCTCTCTACTCGTGAGTCGACCACGAGCAGCCTACGACCTCAGCTGGACGTAACTTATGCGAAACCCACCGGTGGGATGGACACCACGGCGCCAGCGGTCACCAATGTTGCGCCAGTGGCTGGTGCGACGGACGTGGCGATTGCAACCAAAGTCGAGGCTACCTTCTCCGAGGCGATGGACTCCTCCACGATAAACGGCGCCGCCTTCACGCTGACCAAGCCGGACGGCCCGGACGCGGACACGAATCCGGATGCGGTGTCGGGCACAGTGGCTTACGACTCGACGTCCAACAAGGCAACGCTGACCCCGAGTGCTAACCTGGATTACAGCACCACCTACACCGCCACCATCAAGGGCGGGGCCGGTGGCGCCAAGGACCTGGCGGGCAACCTGCTTGCCCAGGACAAGAGCTGGTCCTTTAGCACGGCGGCCGCACCGCCACAGGACACCACGCCGCCGGAGACCACCATCGACTCCGGACCCTCGGGGACCGTGAAGCAGAAGGACGCGTCGTTCACCTTCTCCTCCTCTGAGGCAGGCAGCACCTTCGAGTGCAAGCTCGACAGTGCCCCCTTCAGCGCCTGCTCCTCGCCCAAAAGGTACACCGGTTTGGCCAACGGCACCCACATCTTCCAGGTGAGGGCTACAGACACTGCGCGCAACACCGACGCTACCCCGGCCAGCCGTACCTGGACGCTCCGACGTTAGCCAGTAAACGGTGCTGCTCGAACTCTCTGTGTGCTCTCACCAAAGGCTGGGGCTCTAAAGTCTCCCTTAGCCGGAGACAAACTCATCGTCAGAGGTTGCGAGACGGCGGTGCCTTCTTATCCATCATCGCGTACCCCGGGTGAAGCCAAGGAGGTCGCCAGAGCCGCCGCTGGAAACTTTGCGCCGACGGAATGAGCGTGCCGTCGCCGGCGGCTGCCAAGTCGTGCTGGGATCCACTCGCTACCCCGGCAGCACCTCGTCCGCCCTGAACGCGACGACCTCGGCAAGGGTCGCCGAGCGCACCACCTCGCCGCGCGCGTACGTCCGGACCGCGCCGTAGCCGCCCTCGTGCGGGCTCGAGTGAACCTCGACGACACCTGCGCGGAGGTCCACCAGCCAGGCCTCCGGCACCCCTGAGCGGGCGTAGAGGGGCAACTTGACGTTCCGGTCGTAAGAGACGCTGGTGTCGGCCACCTCGACCACGACCAGAGCGTCCCTCGCCTCAGGCACCCGGCCACGAACCCCCTCCCGGTAGAGAACAAGGTCCGGGTAGTGCTCGCCGTGCTCGCCGAGGACGAGAGGGTTCTGCACGCTTACCACAAAGCGGCCGATCCCCCGCAAGTCCGCCAGCACACCGGTGAGGGCGTTAACCGACTCCACGTGCCGCCACCCGATGGGCGTCATCTCGACTATCTCCCCCTCTACCAGCTCCATCCGGTCGTCCTCGGCGAAGATGCCCGCCTCGCCCATCTTGCGGAACTCCTCGACGGTGAAGCGATGCTTTGTGACTCCTGCTTCCAACAGCTTCTAGATCACCTCCCCGCCTTTCGGCCGACCAACTCCGCTGTGCTTACCCCGAGGGCTTCGGCTAGCCTACGCAACGTGCGTCCTAGGCCCCGCTGCGACGAGTGTACACCAGGAGCACGAAACCGGAATGCTCGGCAGTGATTCGATCTTGGGCCGGATGCGCACGGAAGATGGGTTCCCGATAGCCGTCTTGCAGTCCGGGCGGTGGCTGGCGCAGCGATGTTCGTAGCCATACTACCTGGAAGCAGGCCCTCCCAGAATAGTCTTGGGCAACTCATGAGCTACGCGTTGCAATCGGATGCTGGTATAGTTATCTTTCTTACGCCCGCGTGGGGCTTAGCATAGGAGGGGTGTCCATGAAGAGCGTGAAGCTCGGGGTCTGGGTTCTGGTTGGCATGGGACTGGCAATGCTCCTCTCAGCAGGATTTCTGGGCTCGGAAGAGAGCATAAGCGCTCAGGATAGTACAGATCCGGTCTTCGTAGGGTCAGGGGATATAGCCAGCTGCAACCGCACGGCTGACGAGGCTACCGCAAAGCTCCTCGACCACATCGTCGCGGGCGCACCCGCGACAACAACGGTCTACACCACCGGAGACAACGCCTACGAGTTAGGCACCGCCTCGGAGTTTACGAACTGCTACCACCCCAACTGGGGGCGTCACAAGGCGATAACGCGGCCCACCGTAGGCAACCACGAGTACTATACTCTGCAGAACGCGTCCGGCTACTTCGACTACTTCGGTGCCAAGGCCGGGAATTCCACCGAGGGCTACTACTCTTTCGATTTGGGCCAGTGGCATATGGTCGCCTTGAACTCGATGTGCGAGAAGGTAGGCGGCTGCGGTGCCACCTCTCCCATGGTGGAGTGGCTCGAGCGAGACCTGGCCGCCAACCCTAGAACCTGTACCCTCGCCTACTTCCACCACCCGCTCTTCAGCTCGGGATCCTCGAGCGGGGGCAATTCCAAGATGAAGCCGACCTGGCAGGCCCTCTATGCGGCTAGGGCGGACGTGGTTCTAAACGGCCACCTCCACAACTACGAGCGCTTCGCCCCGCAGACGCCCAGCGGGACGGCGGACTCTGCGAATGGCATCCGCGAGTTCGTAATCGGTACCGGCGGTTACTCTTTGAACACCTTCAAGACCACCGTGGCCAACAGCCAGGTGCGCAATGCAAACTCCTTCGGAGTCTTGAAGCTCACGCTGCACCCGACCGGCTATGATTGGGAGTTCGTCGCCGTGGACGGCACCGTGGACGGCAGGACGGCCGACTCCGGGCCCGGAAGCTGCTCTCCCGCTACACCCTCGGACACGCAGCCGCCCAGGGTCGTAAGCACCATCCCCAGCGCCAATTAAACCGAAGTTGCCCCCGCAATCGACGTCACGGCGACCTTCTTGGAGAAGATGATGGACGCCTCCATAAACGGCAATACCTTCAAGCTTCTCCTCATAGAGGGCACCACCACAACGAAGGTCCCCGCTTCGGTCAGCTACGACGCGGACATCGATCCCCTCACGGCCACGCTCGACCCGAGTGAGCCCCTACGGCGCGGGGTCACCTACAAGGCGGTAATCACTACTGGAGCAAAGGACCTGGCGGGCAACTCCCTGGACCAGAGTTCCACCGCAGGCTCACAGCAAAAGGCGTGGTCCTTCACGACCAGCAACTAACCCCCATAAACCCGCGTCCATCCACCCAGGCCTTGCAAAGTGCCTTCTACAATACTCTCTGCCGGCTCGCTTGACGTCACCGCCACTCGCTGCTTTAGTGGTGCGCCTGTGTAATCGGTAGAGACTACGAAGCGCGCCCCGAAGATAAGGGGTGCCCGGGAGGACTGACGGGGCCAGAGGGACAACCGGCTAACGCAATAGGAGTCACACAGCAGGAGGTGGATGAGAACGGGTAGGTTATTCGACATCCTCAACATGCCGGCCGCCGTGCTTGGTGTGCTTTTCGTTGTGGTGGTCGTAAACGTCTTCCTATATTTCGGCTACTCTGCCAAGACGCGAACCCCGCCGCCTGCCGAGCCTTCGACGACCATTGAAAGACCAGAGCGCACAGGACCCGAAGAGGTAACGTTACCCGAGATGACCAGGCCCGCGACCGTCCCCCAGAGCACGATGCCCACCGATCAGAGCGCCCCTGCCAGAACTACTGCGAGCGCTACCTCCTCACCGTAGCACGGTCCCGAGTATCCAGAGCGCCGAGCGAAACTTCCCGTCCATTCGTGCCATACACTCAAACACCACGCCATTGGACTAAGTATCCCTCGGGGCCTGCGTCTCCCCTGTTCCCCTAGGCGCTCCCGACGCGGACGAGCAAGAAGACGTTCTCGCAGTTATCCTCGACGCGGTCGATCTTATCGACGTAGGCCGTGTCGGCCTTGCCAAGCCCGCACTTCACGATATCCACCGACTCGTCTCCGGCGCTGTCGATCGTGTCGTTGCTCTGGTTACCGAAGAGCTTGTCAGAGCCGTCATTGCCGTATAACCGGTCGTTCCCATCCCTGCCAACCACCGTGTCGTTGCCAGCGCCAGCGTAGAGCAAGTCGGGGCCTGCTAGTCCGGAGAGGTAGTCTGCGCCCCCGCTGCCGCGGATTACGTCATCTTTATCCGTGCCTATGAGGTCGTCGGGCCCTGAGGTGCCTTCTACGGTATCGGCCAACGCCACCCCGCCTAGCAGCAGCACGCCTAACCCCAAGGTCGCCACAATCAGTAGTACCCGTCGTCTCATGAGGAGATCCCCCTCTACTACATAGGGGCAGGGTGCCAAGAGACAATTCCTCTCCCGCCCCGATTGGCTAACGGGGGCAGTATATACACTTTCATGGGGGACGACATCTCCTCCGACGAAGTGGCTCTCTGGCGTCTCGGTCTCTCTGATGAGCGAGCCGCGTAGAAGGAGATCTCCGAGAGCTACGCCGGGTTTACCATCCCTACGGATCCCAACTTCCTCCACGCCGGCGACCACGTGCACCTGAGCCACGGCGATACCTACGAATTCGAGGTTTCGGGCGTCTCTTCCGGAAACTGATGCCAATACCTGGCGGATGCCGACACCACGACACCGCGCGGGCGATTCACGAACCGCCCTTGCAACGAACCGCCCTATTCACAACGTTTTCTTCAGAACGTGGTGGCTGTGGCCCTTCGGGTAATCCGGGATGTCTGCGACGACTTCGTAGCCGAACTTCTCGTAGAACGGCTTTGCCTGAAAACTGAACGTAGTCAGAAAGACTCCGTGGCATCCCTGCATCCTGGCTTCGTCTTCTGCGGCCCTGAGTAGTTTCGCTCCGTACCCCTGCCCGCGGAAAGGCTCAGCTACCCACAGGCCGTCGAGGTCGAGCCAGCCTCCCCAGACGTGACCAAGGGCCCCGCCGAGCACCGCGCCCCGCTCGTCCTTGAGGAAGATGGCGAGCGGGCTGTAGTAGGAGTTCCCGGTAACCGCCACGTTGAAGAGCGCCAGACCTTCGCGCACGCAGGTGGCGTCCCCCGCGTCGCCCCTGGGTTCGGAGACGATCCTAAGCTCCGTCACGATCTGGCTCCTCTGCTCGTCACGTAAGATCTATGCGGGTATATCGAGGACTATCTTGCCCATCCCGCTACCCTCTTGCATAAGATGGAGGGCCGAGGAGGTCTCCTCGAGCGCGAAGGTCTCGTTTATCTTTGGACGCAGGCCGTGCTCGGCGTAGAGGTCGAGCATAGCGCCGAACTCCTCGGCGGTGCCCATCGCCGTCCCCAGAACGTCGAGGTTCTTGAGCGCTATGCGGATCGTCATCGCCTTCGGCGTCGGACCGGCCGTCGCCCCGTAGACGACGATCCTGCCGCCCGGTTTGGCGAGAGAGACGAGGGCATTGAAAGCATCGCCGCCCACGTGGTCGATCGAGAGATCGACGCCACCGGCCATGCTCTTGAGCTCTCTGCTCCAGTTCTCCGAGTTGTAGTTTACGCCCCCCTCGGCCCCGAGCTCCTTCGACTCCCCGATTTTCTCGTCGCTCCCTGAGGTGACGAACACGCGGGCACCAAGGGCGCTGGCCATCTGCACCAGAAACGTCGCCACCCCGCCGCCGACGCCCGGCACGAGGACGGTCTCACCCTCGGCGACACCGCCGCGCGTCAATAGCGCCCTGTAGGCCGTCAGCGCGGCCAGCGGCAGCGCGGCGGCCTCCTCGTACGAAAGATGCGAGGGCTTGGGGAAGACGTGATCCGCCGGCACCTTGATGAACTGGGCGAAAGTCCCGTCGTCCGGGATACCGAGAATCCGATACTCCTTGCCAGGCACCCGCGGGTCGTCACCCCAGTACAGGGCAGGGTTGATGACCACCTCGGTCCCCTCGTCAGGCCCCTCTGCGCCATCTCCGCGCGCAACAACCTCGCCTGACCCATCAGAGCCCGGAATCATCGGAAGAATGTCAGGCGTGACCCCAGGATACTGCCCCTGGGTGGCGAAAAGATCCCGGCGGTTCAGCGCCGCCGCACGCAGCCGGACGATACTCTCACCAGGCCCCGGCTCCGGCTCCGGCACCTCCTCATAGACGAGCTCGTCGGGCCCTTCGAGTTCGTGCAGACGAATGGCTTTCATGTCGCTCCCTTCGGTCGCTTAGCATGTCAGCACGCTGCCTGCGGCAGCTCTCAGCACGCCGCTTCGCGGCTTGTCAGCTAGTCAGCTTGGTACGGATGCCCGCCCTGTGTTTTCGCGTAAGCCATTCGCTCATTATGCCCAATCGGTTGTTTGGGGTAACGGATCTTCACAAGATGTCTTTAGCTGACAAGCTGAAATGCTGACAAGCGGAGGCCGAAGGCCGGAGCGTGCTGACATGCTTCCTTACACAAACGCCGAAATTCCGGTCACGTCTCGGCCCACTATAAGCGACTGGATCGTGTCGGTACCTTCGTACGTATAGACGATCTCCATGTCGGAGAGGTGCCTCGCTACGTGGTACTCCAGCAACACCCCGTTGCCGCCCATGATGTCCCTGGCGTCGGCGCAGACCTGCTTTGCCTTGCGCGCGTTGTTCATCTTGGCCAGAGAGGCCATCGGACCGGTCATCTTGCCCTGCTCCTGAAGCTGGGCGAGGCGAAAGCACATGAGCTGCATGTTGGTGATCTCCGCTAGCATGCCGGAGAGCTTGTTCTGAATGAGCTGGAAGCCGGCTATCGGCTTGCCGAACTGTACCCGCTCCTGGGCATACTGCAGCGCCGCCTCGTAAGCCGCAACGGCGTGCCCTATGGCCTCCCACGCGACGCCGCTGCGCGTGGCAGTCAACACCTTGTTCGTGTCCTTGAAGGAGTTGGCGCCTTCGAGACGGTTCTCGTCGGGGACGCGGACTTCCTCTAAATGTATGTCCGGCTGCCAGACGGCGCGTTTGCCCATCTTGCCCTTTATGAGTTCCGTTGAGTAGCCTGGGTGGTGCTCGCCGTTCTCGTCTTTCTCGAGCACGAAGGCTTTGACCTGCTCGTCCTCCACGTCGCGCGCCCAGATGATGACGAGATCCGCGAACGTGGCGTTGCCGATCCAACGTTTCTCGCCGTTTAGGACCCAAGAGTCCCCGTCGCGGCGGGCCGTGGTCTCCAGCATCACGGAGTCGGAACCGTGGTCGGGCTCCGTCAGGCCCCAGGCCCCGATCTTCTCCATCTTAGCCATGCCGGGGAGCCACCTTCCTTTCTGCTCCTCGGAACCACAGATCGCCACGGTTCCCATCGCCAGCCCGGAATGGACCCCGAAGAAAGTATTCAGGCTCCCGTCCCCGCGCGCCATCTCGATAGCGACGAGCCCGGCGGCGACCTGGCTCATGCCAGGACACCCGTACTCCTCTATAGATCCTCCCGCTATGTTCAGGGCAGCGACCTTGGGTACGAGCTCGAACGGGAACTCGGCCTTCTCCCAGTACTCGTTGATTATCGGGATGACCTCGGCGTCAGCGAAAGCCCGAACCCTGTCCCGGATCTCACGCTCCTCCTCCGTGAACAGCTCGTCGAGCAGGTAGTAGTCGGTTCCCAATGACCGGGTGACGTCGGCGATCACTCCAACTCCTCCTTCGCTTGAACTCTCCGAATCCCAACTCTATCGAGACCCAGACCTCTTCGCAAACTTATTATCCGTGTTATTATCAATTTTGACAAGTTTCTCGGTTAGGGGTAGAGAGCGATGGACAGTGCGGCGGGGCGGTCTATGGAGAGGACGACGCCCAAGGACATCTTCCTGAGCGAGGTCAAGACGCGGGATGTGTTTCCGCTATTGATCTTGCACATCGTGAGGGAGGAGCCCGCTTACGGGAACGCCATTATGGCGCGTATACGTGAGATCTGTGCGGGGACCATGAGCGTCTCGCCGAACACGATCTACCCCCTGCTCAGGCGGCTGGAGGAGAAGGGGTATGTAGAGGGGGAGTGGGAGCGGCCCGACACCAGGAGCCGGCGCTTCTACAAGATAACGCCGGGTGGGGAGGAGAAGTACGCCGAGATCAAGGGCAGATTCGAGGTCCACCTCTTGAGGGTAAGAGAAGCTATCGAGTCTTTGCACAGAGAGCTCTACGGATAGGAACGGGAGGCCTGATGTCGCACAGGATCAGGAAGGTAGCCGTACTCGGGGCCGGCACGATGGGCGCCGCCATCGCCGCCCACTGCGCCAACGCGGGCCTGGAGGTGGACCTGCTCGATATAGCCCCGGATGACGACGACAAGAACGGTGTCGTAGAGGCCGGCTTCGAGAGGATGCAAAACGCCAGGCCCGCGGCGCTCATGAGCGATAACGTGGCCGACAGGATTAGGATCGGGAACTTCGAAGAGCACTTCGGGCGCGTCGGCGAGGCGGATTGGATCGTCGAGGCCATAGTCGAGAAGCTCGAACCCAAGAGAGAGCTCATGCAGCGCGTCGAAGGGACGGCGAAAGAGGATGCAATCATCTCGACCAATACCTCGGGCATACCTCTACACAGCATCTCCGAAGGACGATCCGAGGAGTTCAAGAGGCGTTTCGTGGGCACCCACTTCTTCAACCCGCCGCGCTACTTGAAGCTAATGGAGATCATACCTACAGAGGATACGGACCCAGACATAGTCGAGTCCGTCCGAAACTTCGGGGAGCGGGTGCTCGGCAAGGGCGGCGTCATCGCCAAGGACACCCCGAACTTCATAGGTAATCGGATCGGGACCTTCGCAGGGATGCAATCCGCGCGCTACGCTTTCGAGAACGGCTACGGGATCGAAGAGGTCGACGCCGTAACAGGACCGCTCATCGGCCACCCGAAGACGGCGACCTTCAGGCTCAACGACCAGGTCGGGTTGGACATCGCCGTGGGCGTGGCCGAGAACCTCTACGAGGCCGTCCCCGAGGATGAGTCGCGCGAGGAGCTCAAGCCGCCGCAGAAGCTCGAGGAGATGCAGGAGAAGGACCTGCTCGGCAACAAGTCCGGCGCCGGTTTCTACAAGCGGGACAAGCGCGACGGCAAGACCGTCTTCGACGTCCTGGATCTCGAAACCTTCGAGCACCATCCTGCGGAAAACCCTGAGATCCCAGTAGCGAAAGAGGCGCAGGAACAGGGAGACCTGGCGTCCAGGCTGCGGTTCCTGATAGCGAAGGCCGACGAGGACAGGCACGCCCGCTACCTAAGGGATACCCTGCTTCCTTACATGGCGTACACCTCGCGCCGCGTACCGGAGATCTCCGACACCCTGGAGGACGTTGACCACGCCATGGAGTGGGGCTTCGCCCACCAGGCGGGTCCTTTCAGGACGTGGGACCTGCTCGGTGTGAGCGAGACCGTCGAGAAGATGGAGTCCATTAACATCGAGGTCGCCTCCTGGGTAAAGGAGATGCTCGAGGCGGGCAACGACACTTTCTACAAGACCGAGAACGGCACCCATCTCCAGTTCAGCCCGGTCGATAAAGAGTACGAGCCCGTCCGCGAAGACCCGATGTACATCTCGCTCGACCGGCTCAGGGACGAAGGCAAAGAGCTCGCCAGCAACGACTCGGCGAGCCTGCTCGACCTCGGCGACGGGGTCCTTTGTCTGGAGTTCCACTCCAAAGGCAACTCCATCGATGCCCAGATTGTCGAGATGGGCAACCGCGCGCTCGAGGAGCTAGAGCGAGATGACGTGGTCGGGCTCGTCATCGGCAACGAGGGCCGCAACTTCTCCGTGGGGGCCAACCTCGGCGAGATGGCCAACGCCGTCCAGAACGGGGACCTCGATCAGATCGAGAAGAGCGTCGGGACCTTGCAGGACCTCCTGATGGCCTTCCGCTTCGCCCCCAAACCCGTCGTTGCAGCCCCCCACGGCCAGACCCTCGGTGGGGGACTCGAAGTGTGCCTCCACTCAGACCGCATCGTCGCCGCCGGCGAGACCTACATGGGCCTAGTCGAAGTCGGTGTAGGCCTGATCCCTGCCGGAGGAGGCACCAAAGAGATGGCGCGTCGCCTCGTCTCCCCGCCGCTCCACACCGCCCCGGATACCCCACCACTACCCTTCCTCCAGAAGGCTTTCGAGCAGATAGCCCTCGCCAAGACCGCGACCAGCGCCCTCGAAGCGAAAGAAATGGGCTTCCTCACCGAAAACGACCGCATAGTAATGAACGCAGACCACCTAATCTCCGCAGCCAAACGCGAAGCCCTGGACCTGGCCGACGGCTACACGCCGCCCGAGCACGCCAACAACGTCTACGCCTCAGGTCGCACCGCCCGCGCCGCCCTGGAGATGGGCATAAAGACCATGCAATGGGGCCATTACGCGAGCGACTACGATGGCGTCATCGCCGCCCACGTCGCCCGAATCCTCACAGGCGGCAACCTCTCACTCCCCCAATGGGTTCCCGAAGAGTACCTCTTGAAGTTGGAGAAACAGGCGTTCCTGGACCTCCTGAAAAACGAGAAAACCCACGAACGCATCGAAGCACTGCTGAAAACAGGAAAGCCGGTAAGGAATTAGGCTTCAGGCATCAGGTAAGTCTCGGGAAGCGACACTCGGCTGAGACGACGATGCGCTGCCGGAAGACGGTACGCGCCCGATGAATGGCGGATGCGGTCCGAGCACACTAAACCTGTAGCCTGAAACCTGATGCCTAAGCGACCGAAGGGAGCGACCATGAAAGAAGCCGTAATAGTTTCGGGAGCGAGGACCGCTGTGGGACGCGCGCCGAAGGGCACTTTGCGGGCGAGCCGTCCCGACGACATGGCCGCCGCTGCTATCGGCGAGGCGGTGAGGCGTGCGGAAGGACTCGAGAGAGAAGGCGTGGAAGACGTCATAATCGGGTGTGCGATGCCCGAGGGGACGCAAGGGTACAACGTCGCGAGGTTGTCCTCGCTTCTAGCTGGGATGCCGGACACGGTTCCCGCGCAGACGGTCAACCGGTTCTGTTCCTCGGGACTACAGACTATTGCGATGGCCTCCGAGCGGATCATGGTCGGCAACGCGACGACTATTGTGGCGGGGGGGACGGAGCACATGTCTTCGACCACAGAGATGCCCAACTTCTCGCCGAACCCGAGGCTCATGGAGATCAACCCCGCGGCATACATGGGCATGGGCCTGACCGCGGAGCAGGTAGCCCGCGAGTTCGACGTGAGCCGCGAAGATCAGGACGAGTTCGCCCTGCGCAGCCATACGTTGGCGAAGGAGGCCGTTGAAGGCGGTGTGTTCGACGAGGAGATCGTGCCCCTCGACGTAGATTTCGACTGGGTGGACGATGCCGGTGAACCACAGCACATGGAGACGTCTTTCGGGCGTGACGAGGGCCCGCGCGACACCTCGGCCGAAAAGCTCGCCAACCTCAAGCCTGCCTTCCAGCAGGACGGCACCGTCACGGCGGGCAACTCTTCGCAGAGGAGCGACGGCGCGGCAGCGGTCGTGGTGATGGATAGAGAAGAGGCCGAGAGGCGCGGGCTAACGCCGCTCGTCCGCTTCGTCGGTTTCGCCGTGGGGGGCGTCAGGCCCGAGGTCATGGGCATAGGGCCGACGGTGGCCATCCCCAAGGTGTTGGAGCAGACCGGGCTCACCATGGACGACATCGACCTAATCGAGTTCAACGAGGCGTTCGCGGCCCAGGCTCTGGCCGTTATCCGCGAGGTCGGAATGGACCTGGAGAGGACCAACGTCAACGGCGGAGCGATCGCGCTCGGCCACCCGATGGGTGCAACAGGCACCAAGCTCACGGTCCAGCTCATCCACGAGATGAAGCGACGCGGCTCGAAGTACGGCCTCGTCACCATGTGTATCGGCGGCGGCATGGGCGCCGCAGGCATCTTCGAGAACCTGCAGAATTGAGCTGGACGGCCTGTCAGCACTTCGGCCTGTCTTCCTAGAGGAGGCACGATGAACGGACCAGCATGGCACCACCAGCGTCTGGAGGTGAACGGGATAGGTGTTCACTACGTCCGCCATGGGAACGGTTCCCCTCTGGTGCTGCTACACGGCTGGCCAGAGTTCTGGTATACGTGGCGCAAGAACATCCCAGTCCTCGCCGCAGAGTTCGATGTGGTCGCCCCCGATCTCAGGGGCTTCGGTGACACTGACAAACCAGGCCTGCCCGACCCTCCCAAGAGATTGCTCGGCGACTTCGTGGAGGATCTGCGTACCCTCGTGGACGCTTTGGGCTTCGGGAGGTTCGGGGTGGTCAGCCATGATGTGGGTGCCTACGTGGCCCAGGGTTTCGCCCGTAAGTACCCCGAGCGTCTGAGTGGGCTGTTCTTCTTCGACTGTCCGTATCCGGGGATCGGGAGGCGATGGGCTGATGCGGACAGCATAAACGAGATCTGGTACCAAACCTTCAACCAGCAGCCGTGGGCCGCCTCCCTGGTGGGCGAGAATCGGAGGACTTGCGAGGCATACATCCGCCACTTCCTCGACCATTGGTCCCGCGAACCGGGTCTCTTCGACGAAGACCTCGGCCTCTGGGTGGACAACTTCATGAAACCGGGCAATCTGCAGGGTGGGTTCGACTGGTACATAAGCACCAACGAGTCGAGGTTGGATCTCATCCGCAACGGCCCGCCTGAGTCGCCGAAGATCGAGACGCCCACGCGCATCCGGTGGGGTGAGCACGACAGCGTACTGAAAGTCGAGTGGGCCGACCTGCTCGGAGACTACTTCTCCGACCTCGACTTCGCCCCGATGAGAGAAGCCGGCCACTTCGCCCACTACGAACGGCCCGATCTCGCCAACCGGGAGATCCTGGAGTTCTTCGGGGCGATAGAGTGACCGTCGTCCCCTCCGGGCTCGCCACGCAACCCATCGGCGAAGCCGCCCCGGTGGCGGAGCACACCTGGCAACTCAAGCTGCCCGTGCCGTTCCCGCTGCGCTTCGTCTCCGCGTACCTCTTTCGGGGTGATATTGGGTGGACCCTCTTGGACGCAGGCTACGACTACCCGCCGGCCCGCGCGGCGTGGAAGAGTGGGGCAGCCGCTGTCGGCTGCGATCTCGGACGGGACGTGGAACGGATCATAGTGACGCACTTCCATCCCGACCACATCGGGGCGGCGAGGTGGCTGGGGGAGAAGACCGGGGCGCCGGTCTGCATGATGGAGCGTGAGATCCCCTTCGCCCGCAAACTCTGGGGGTCCTCGGAAGTCGGACCGTTCGTCGAGTACCTGATCCGGCACGGGATGCCGCAGGTGGCCGCAGGCTCTACCGCCGCCGTAGTGCGTTACCCCCTGCCTTTGCCGGAGGAGATGGTTCCGATCCGTCCCGGTGAGAAGTTGGCGGTGGGGGAGGGAGCAGTGCGTGTCATCCACGTTCCGGGGCACGCGGACAACCAGATCGTGCTGCACGACGAGACGCGCGGCATCCTATTCGCCGCGGACCATCTGCTGCTCGGGATCACCCCGAACATCGGGCTCTGGCCCGAGTCAGAACCGCACCCGCTCGCCCGTTACCTGAAGTCTCTGGAGGGAATGCGCGCCCTCGGCGCAGACCTCGTGCTCCCTGGACACGGACCCGTCTTTCACGACCTCGACGGTCGGATAGGGGAGTTGATCTACCACCACGAGGAGCGGCTGGAGACGATGCGTCATGAGATCTCAGCCCGTCCCAAGACCGCGTATGAAGTCTCGCGGATCGTGTTCCGCGGCACCCTGACAGAGCATCAGCGGTGCTTCGCGCTCGCCGAGACCCTGGCGCACCTGGATCACCTCGTCCTAGAAGGCCGGGCGGAGCGGATAGAGAGCGAAACCGTAGTCTTCCGGGCTGCGTAGATCCCGCGCATTTTCGATGACGCGCCATCGGCCCTGGACAGGCCGGTGTCGATGGATGCCGAATCGCACCGGCCCGTCACGGAGTGGGACGGCTAGGGATTCATCACCGCCTCGGTGGTCTACCCCTTCGGGAACGTCCTGGGCATCATGTACAATCCGCACTACTGGGAGGTCCTGGGCCCGGACGGAAAGGCGTAATCGAATGCTCATCTGCCGAGACTGGTACGCGCTCCTACGTGAGGAGGTCTTGTGACAAGTACCGTGTCGGACAAGATGGGCATCAAAGAAGGGGTTCGTGCGATCTTCGTCAATGCTCCCGAAACGGCGGTGGAAGCCATCGATCCGCCGAGGCTCGACGTCGCTTCGGAGCTGGCCGGAGAGTTCGACCACATCCACCTTTTTGCGAGGACCCGGGCACAGCTCGAGGACACGTTTCCGAAGCTCAAGGCCCACCTCAAGCCCACGGGTATGCTCTGGGTCTCCTGGCCGAAGAACAAGAAGCTGGGAACCGACCTCGCGCTGCCGAAGGTCATAGAGATCGGCTACGACCACGGGCTCGTCGAGAGCAAGACCCTGAGCGTGGACGCCACGTGGTCGGCCATGAAGTTCACGCATCCCAAGAAGGGCAAGGTATACAACAACAGCTACGGGCAACTTCCGTCTCGGTGAGGGTGTTGGAGAAGGTCGGGATGGACTTTATGGGAGCGGTGGATGGCCCGGATAGCGGTGAGGTAAGGCACTGGAGCTTACGCAGAGAAAATTACAAGGAGGGTCGAAGCGCCGGGCCGCATGACCCTGGGTTTCCGGCCCCGGACTCTCTATAGGAGCAAGGTCAGAAGTCCCAGGTAGAGGATCGAGGCCAGGCCGAGAATGAGGCAGAATCCGAGGTTGCGCCTGGGTCCGATCTCCAGCGGGTGCAGCCCGGTCAGCCGCGAGAGCATGGTGACGGCGCTGGAAACCGGGGTGAGAAGTAGCGTGGACTGGGCGCCGAGCAGGAGGGCCGCCGCCCACAGCGCCGGAGCCGGTCCGCCGTCGAGCGGAAACGCTGTGTTGAGCAACAATACCATCGGTATGACGTGAATGCCCACGACGAAACCCACGGCCATGATGAGCGCGAGCGCGGGGGCGACAAGGACCGTAGGCAGGGCCGAGAGCATTGCGCCTAGCGGTGCTAGAGCACCGAGGGCTTTCAGGGAGAGCACGAGGATGCCGGCAGCACCGAAGAGGGCGAACTCGGAGTGCGAGGCCGTGAGCGAGCCTCGCGTCTCTTGTGCGAGGCGCGCCAGGGGCGACGCACTGCGGGTGAGCACCGCCGCGAGCACCGCGATCAGCACTACGATGGTCGCGACCGTAATCGCGATGGCCGCCGTAAGCGGAAGCTTGGGAAACGCCAGGTTGACCAGCGCGACGGCGGCGACGAGCACGACGGGGTAGAGGAGGACGGCGGCAGCGCCCCGGTCCAGCGGCGCCTGAGGGATCTCTTCGACCTCGCCCCCCGCCCTCTGGGCGAAAAGCAACGTCCCACCGAGGCCGATGAGCACGAAAGGCAGCATAACCGCGAGGAGCGTCGGGTAGGAGACGCCGGTCAGCACGATGGTCGTCGCTGTCAGGACGTTAAGGTTGGTCCAGAGTGGTGCGAAGGAGAAGGTGCGCCCGGCCCACTTCAAGGCTTCCAGGCGCTCTTTAGGTGCGGAGCGGCCCGAGATCACATCTATGAGGACGAACGCTCCCACGTCGAGAACAGCACCGAGGACATGACCGAGGATCCCGGCCGTCGCCTTGATGCTCACCCCCCGGCGGGTCAGCGACGCCATCAGGGCCCGGATCTGGACCTCGTAGCGGGCAGCCTGGATGGGGTACCCCGCGATGCTGAGGACGAGCAACACAGCCACGATCCCGAAGTATGTAGGCATGCCCTGTAGAAAGGCCCCGAAGTCGAACCGTCCAGTAAAGATCACCGTGCCTAAGGCGGCCAAGGCGGCCAGGACGAAAGCCTTGTGGAAGGTGCTCGACCACGGCACGGAGATCACGAACAACACCGTTCCTAACCCCAGAAAGAGGTCAGTCCCGAATGAGCCAGGCGCGAACGTCTGCCAAACGTATCCGGCCAAAAAGACCAAGACGAGCACGGGACGCAACCCATCCAGATACGACCTCATACGGTATCTCCGGGACCAATTCCGCAGCGTACGACCTGCTGCACGAGCGCAACTATCCTGTCGCTGCCAGCATCACCGTCATCCCTGCCTTCTCCCCTGTCATTCCCGCGAAAGCGGGAATCCATCGCGGAGTAGGATCTCCGTACGCTCGACCACGTCTGGTCTATCGGATCGCGTGTCAAGCGTCCCGATCCTGTTCTCTCTTCGGTGTTCTCTCTCACCTCTAATCCGCCTCCGAGCCGCCAGAATATGGTCAGCGCCCACGATTCTAGAGCATGGAGGAAGGCTGTAGGGAGCGCTGTAGTAACCGCTAGATTTCCAGAAGGACCGAGTATGCGCTCTCTAGCCAAAGAGCGGTTACCAGACCGGGCGGAATATAATCTCCGTCCATGTAGCAGTAGAGAGGACTTGGACATGCAAGGATCTGCCAGGTGGGACGGCTCGTTTGGCAAGGCTGTGCTGCTGGCCGTCCTGCTCGTTGTCATGTGCGCGGCGTGCGAGCGCTCCGCTGAAGAGAGCGGAAACAGCGGCAACGATATAGAGCCGATCACCACCGGTCAAGCAGGGAAAGAGAAGAAAGGCTCGAACCAAGGTGGGGCTTCCGTGGAGAGGGTCGAGGTTAGCACCCTCGCCACGGACCTGGAGGTACCCTGGTCGTTCGCGTTTCTGCCAGGTGGCGACGCGCTCGTTACCGAGCGCGACTCGGGAAAGCTTCTTCGGGTGAGCCCCTCAGGTGAGGTTCAGGAGATCCAGACGCTTCCAGAGCGTGGCTCGGGCGAGGGCGGGCTCCTCGGCGTCGCCGTCTCCCCCGACTACGAGGATGACCGCTACATCTACGCCTACTACACGACCAGGGTAGATAACCGCGTCGTAAGGTTCCGCATGGGCGAGAGGCCGGAGCCCATACTGACGGGGATACCCGTCAACACCTATCACGATGGGGGTAGGATCAGGTTCGGCCCCGACGGCCTGCTCTACGTGAGCACGGGCGACGCAGGAGAGTCAGGGAACTCCCAGGACCGGAACTCCCTGGGAGGCAAGATCCTGAGAGTAGAGCCCGATGGTTCCGTTCCACCGGACAACCCGTTCCCCGGCAACCCAGTCTATTCCTACGGCCACCGCAACGTGGAGGGGCTCGCGTGGGACTCGGAGGGGCAACTCTACGCGAGCGAGTTCGGCGCGAGCACCTGGGATGAAGTCAACAGGATCGAAGCCGGCGAGAACTACGGCTGGCCCGCGGTCGAGGGCCGGGGCGGCGAGGATCAAGGCTACGTCGATCCCATCACCGTCTGGCCGACCTCGGAGGCCTCCCCGAGCGGGGCCGAGATCATGGTCCAGGGTGACATCCCGCAGTGGGAAGGCGACCTGTTCGTGGCCGCCCTCCGCGGAGAGAGGCTCTGGCGCCTGGAGTTGAACAATAGCGGCGAGGTCGTGGACAGGGAAAAGCTTCTCGACGGGGAAGTCGGCCGTGTACGGGATGTCGTACAGGCCCCAGACGCGTCTCTGTGGGTCTCGACCTCCAACTACGACACCTACGGTAACCCGGTCAGCGAGCAGGACGACCGCGTACTACGCCTCGCCCCGGCCGGAGAATAGAATGAGCCCTGTGGAAGACACGCTGAGGAGTACCCAGGATGCCTACCCGGCAGACCTCGCCCGCTTCGTCCGCGAGCGGTGGGATGAGGGTAGAGCCGGCATGCTGCCAGGCCAGGATACGCTGGAGACCCTGATCTCGACCTGCTACCAGGCCAGCCTATTGCGTGAGGAGGAGCGCGCCGTTACGTTCAGGGTGATCCTCTGCGATCCCGACCTGCTGCCGCCGCGTGAAGGACCACCCGACGGGACGCACAGGCTCGAGTTTCCGAGGCCCAGACGGTTCGACGTCCAGGAGATAAGGCGACTCTCACCCGCAGCCGACTACTACCGCTCGCTCATCGGGGTCTGTTTCGACGAGGAAGAGGGGTTGAGGATCTGGGGCCTCGTCCACACGGGACCGAGGTGGTTGAGGGGGGGACAGGGTGGTAGGGATATCCCGCCGCCCCTGCCGCCTGCCCTGGTCCTGCGGGCATTCGGCCCCGGGCGCATTGCCGTCGACGTAGGTTTGAAGGGACTCTGCAAAATCGAAGAAGGCAGGCTCTCTGACACTTCGATGGACGTATTCGACTCGCGCTGGCTCCCCGACACGTTCGCACCGGTAAGGAGCGAGCTCGCGGAGATCCACGCCGGACTCCGCGACCAGGCGCGGAAGAAGGGCGAGGTCTGGGCCCGCCTCGATAACGACATCACCCGCGTGATCGGCCAACACACCATAAAACGCATCATCTCCGCCGTAAGGGACTCCCACCACGGAGGAACCCTCGTCATCGTCCCGCCGCATTTGGCCGATGACATCATCGAAGACCGCTACGTTTCCCTCAAGTACAAGTTTGTCGACGCGGAGCCGCGCCGCCGCTTCCGCACCCTCATAGTCGATGTGATGAACGCCCTGGCCCGCTCCTACGCCGGCACGCCTGCAAGGGACCCCGTCGGCTGGGACGACTACGAGGCGAGCAGCGACAGGGAGTTGACCGGGCTCGACGAAGCCATCTTCGAGGTGGCGCACCTGATCGCCGGCCTCACCGCCGTGGACGGCGCCGTCGTGATGACCCAGCGCTTCGAAATGCTCGGCTTCGGTGGTGAGATCTCCGGTCGGCTACCCGGGATAAAGGCGGTCGCCAGAGCCCTGGATGTCGAGGCAAACACCGTCGTCAAAGAGTCGGTAGGAGACGTGGGGACCCGCCACCGCTCCGCATACCGGCTCTGCAATGCGCTTGGCGACGTCATAGCCGTCGTCATCTCCCAGGACGGCAACGTGCGCTTCGTCAAACGCAAGAACGAAGCCGTCACTTACTGGGACCAGGCGTAGGCAGGCGCGTCAGCCGGATGCCGGCTCTACAGCCGCGGACATGGAGCCTTTGCAGCGTGGGATCAGCGGGTCGGGACCGAAGGCCTGGATCTGATCCCGCTTGAGTTCGGCCTGCTCCAGGTTGGTGGTAGCCACGACGACCCGCCCCGTGGCGTCGACCTCCTGCGCCATCTCATAACCCTTCTCCACGGGATGCCCGAAGATACGCTTCAGCATCAGGATCACATACTCGTAGCTGTGATCGTTATCATCGAGTAACACCACATTGTACGGAGGCAGTTTCTCCGTCTTCTGCTCTTCCTTCTCTACCGGACGCGTGATCGTGTCAGTCATCGCACTTCTCATCCTGATGCCTGAAGCCTTTATCAACGCCCCTTCCACTCCGGACGGCGCTTCTCCAAAAAGGCGCACATTCCTTCCTGGGCGTCGGCGAACGAGGCGTTGAAGGACATGACCTCTTTGGTGTAGGCGTATGCCTGCTCCGTGGGCAATCCTAGCTGGCGGTAGAATGCCTGCTTGCCGATCCCCACGACCAGAGGGCTGGCCTCCGCTATCTTCTCGGCCAGAGCGAGCGTCTCGGCCTCGAGGTCCCCAGCAGAAACCACCCGGTTGACGAGCCCTTCCGCAAGGGCTTCTTCGGCAGAGATAAACTCGCCCGTGAGGAGCATCTCCATGGATTTTTTCTGGCCGACGGCCCGGCTCAAAGCGACCATCGGGGTGGAGCAGAACAGCCCGATCTTGACTCCGGGTGTGGCGAATCTTGCCTCCTCGGAAGCCATCACGAGGTCGCAGGTTGCGGCCAGCTGGCAGCCCGCGGCAGTGGCGACGCTGTGGACCTGCGCGATCACAGGCTGTGGGATCTTCTGGATCGTCTCCATGAGTTCGCAGCAGACGTCGAAGAGGTGGCGGTAGAACCCGGGGTCCTTTCCGACCATCTCCGAGAGGTCGTGGCCTGCGCAGAAAGCTGGACCCTCGCCGCGCAAGATGACGACCGAGGCCTCCCCGCTCTCCCCGATCTCCTCGAAGCAGGAGATCAACTCCCGCATGTGCTCGAGCGAGAGCGCGTTCCGCTTCTTCGGCCGGTTCATCGTCACGTACGCGACCGCGCCATCCTGCTCGAACAGAATATGCTCGTAGATCTTCTCGGCTTCGATCATAACGCCTCCTACTTATAGGCTTCAGGTATCAGGTTACAGGCATCAGGCCTGGTGTCGGGTATCTGCTGGCGGAGAGTGGATTGACCGAGTGAGGTTGTCTTCCATCCAGCCACTATGCAGCACCTCCCCGCCGCTTGAGGAGGTAGACGAGGGCTGCGGCGGGCAGCAGCGGCGGAATGATGAGCAGGATGAAGCCAAGGGGACCGCGAGGTAGCGGGGGCCCGACGCCACGGTAGATCAGCGCCCACCACGCGAACAAGCACACCAGAAACAGAAGCGCCGCGCTGCCGGAGACCGCCAACGGCCGCAACGCCGGTACCAGCAGCCCCACCGCAATGCAGGCCGCACAAGTCAGGATTGCCAGGTGAAGGATGATTTCCATCCGCTTACAGGTCTTCTAGTTCACCTGCTTTTCACGGCCCTCCCATTCTTTGTCGCGCAGGACGAACTTCTGGACTTTACCCGTCGAGGTCTTGGGGAGCTCGGTGAACTCGACGGCCTCGGGGGCCTTGAAACGGGCGATGTGCTCTTTGCAGAAATCTATGATCTCCTCTTCGGTCGCCTCCTGCCCCTGTTTGAGCACGACGAACGCCTTGGGACGCTCGCCCCACTTCTCGTCCGGGATGGCGACGACCGCGGCCTCCATGACGGCCGGGTGGCGCGCCACGGCCTGCTCAACCTCGATGGTCGAGATGTTCTCGCCGCCGGAGATGATGATGTCCTTGTCACGGTCCCTGATCTCTATGTACCCGTCCGGGTGCCAGACTGCGACATCGCCGGAGTGATACCAGCCACCTTCGAAGGCCTCCTCGGTCGCCTCCTCGTTCTCGAAGTAGCCTTTGGCGACCATGTTGCCGTGCATCACGATCTCGCCCATCGTCTCCCCGTCGCGCTCTACGTTGTTCATGTTCTCGTCAACCACTCGCACGAGGTCGGCGGTCGCGTATCCCTGACCCTGCCTGGCCATAAGACGGGCGCGCTCGTCCATCTCCAGCTCCTCCCATTCGGGATGGACCCCGCTCGTGGTCATCGGGCCGTAGGTCTCGGTGAGGCCGTAGATGTGCATCGGACGGATGTTCAGGTCGATGAGGCCACTGAGCAGGGTGGGGGGAGGCGGGGCGCCGGCGATGGCCGCGGTTACGAGACTCTCCAGTTCGTGCGAAGCTTCCTCGTTGACTATGCCGATCTGGACGGTCGGGGCCGCGCAATAGTGCGTGATCCCCTCGCTCTCGAACAGTTCCCAGATCCTCGCGGGTTCCACCTTCCTGAGGCACACGTGCGTCCCGGAAACGGCGGTCACCGCCCACGGATACGTCCACCCGTTGCAGTGGAACATGGGGAGGGTCCACAGGTACCTGGTCTCGTAGCCCATCCCGATCTCGATCGCGTTTCCGAGCGCGCTCAAGTATGCTCCCCGGTGCGTGTACATCACGCCCTTGGGACGACCCGTCGTCCCCGAGGTGTAGTTGATAGAGATTGTCTCTTCCTCGTCTTCTAACACGTCGGGTGCTGACTCGGGCGAGCCTTCGGCCAGGTAATCCTCGTACGGGTCTCCCTGCTCCGCGGTGTCGTCGATACGCACGGTCTCGACGCCGTCGACGTCGGCGAGCAGCTCCTCCAGCTCGGCGTCCACAAAGACCATCTTCGCCCCCGAGTGCTCGACGATGTAGGAGACCTCGTCCTTGCCGAGACGGGTGTTGATGGCCACGAGCACAAGTCCCGCGGCGGGCACGGCGAAGTGACCCTCCAGCATGGGCGGCGTGTTGGGGCAGAGGAAAGCGACGCGGTCACCCTTCTGCAGACGGGCGTCCCGCAGCCGCGAGGCCAGGCGGTCGACCCGCTCCTCGAGCTCGCCGTAGGAGTAGCGCCTCTCGCCGTAGACGACGGCCGTCTTCTCGGGGAACATGTAGGCGCTGCGCCTGAGGAAGCTGACCGGTGTAAGCTCGCTGCGGTAGACCTTCTCGCTCAAAGAATTCTCCTTTCGTCTCTCCCCTACAGAGTATATAGGTCGAGGCTCCGTCTCTGCCACATCAGAACCGACAGTAGAGCGGCGCCGTGTCCTGATACGGGATCCGCGGACCGTCATTCCCGCGAAAGCGGGAATCCACTGCTGCAGGATCTCTGCGCGTTTAACGAGAAGTGCTCTACCGGATCATGTAATTGCCCAGGCTTTTGGGCCGGTGCGAGAACTGCAAAGCGGCTAATATCTGTGTCTGCTGCCGCGTCCGAGTAGAGGGAGATGGATGAACACCCGCGAGAGACACCGGCTGGACCGTCACAAGGTCCGCGTCGAGGAGCTGAAGCTGTGGCGCAACGCGCGAGAGAGCCGCATCGAGGAGTGGCTCTTCGCGGCCGACGGCAAGGAGAAGGAGATCGGGCTGGGGGACTTCTGGCCCGAGGAGGCGCTGCCGGCGAGCTTCTCGGCCGAGGCGAAGATACCCGAAGGCTGGGCCGGCTCTCCCGTCGAGCTGGAGCTATGGCTCGGCGGCGAGGGTTTCGTCAGCCTCTCGACGGGGTTCAGCGGGGGCCTCAACTCTTTCCACCGCAGCTTTCCAGTGACGCAGAAGGCCGCGGGTGGGGAGAAGGTCGGGATCGAAGCGGAGGTCGTACCTAGGGGGATGTTCGGCTCCAACGTCGCCGAACCACAGCTGAGGCGGTCCTCTCTCGTAGTGCCAGAGACGGAAGTTCGCGCGCTCGAGCGTGACCTCGGGCTCATAGTCGAGGTCTGCGAGCAGCTAGGGGACCACGAAGTCGTCCCCCACCTCCTCGACGTAGTCGATACCGCCTTCGCCGGCCTGTTCTCTTTGTGGCCCTCGGGGAGAGAGGTCGCGCTTACCCGCTACCTGGAGGCCTACGCCGAGTCGACCGACGGTGGGCCGTGGAGCCTGCCGCCCGCGCCCAGAGACGTCGAGCCCCTCTCCGAAGAGACGCGGAGTGCCGTGCGCGAGGCGCGAGCGACGGTCGCCGCCAGCCTGAAGGAGTTGAAAGCCGAGTATCCGCCGGTCGGGCGCATCGCCCTGACGGGCCACGCGCACCTCGACCTGGCCTGGCTGTGGCCCGTCTCAGAGACTATTCGTAAAGGGCGCAGGACCTTCGCGAGCGTCCTCTCGCTCATGGACCGCTACGACGATTTCGTCTTCAATCAGTCCTCGGCCCAACTCTACAGGTGGGTAGAGACCGAATCGCCGGAGATCTTCGAGAGGGTAATGAGACGGGTCGAGGAGGGACGCTGGGAGCCCGTGGGAGGCTCTTGGGTTGAGGCGGACTGCCAGATCCCATCCGGCGAATCCATGGTGCGCCAGATGCTCTACGGCCAGAGGTACTTCCAGGAGAAGTTCGGCCACCGCTCGCGGGTGGCCTGGCTCCCCGACGCCTTCGGATTCTCTCCGGCGCTGCCGCAACTGCTCAAGGGCGCGCGTATGGAGGGATTTTTTACCTACAAGCTGAACTGGAGCGAGACCAACGAGTTCCCTTACGACCTCTACGAGTGGGAGGGCATAGACGGGAGTACGGTGATCGCCCACGACTTCGAAAACCCCGGCCAGGACTACAACGGCAACATTACACCCCACGACATCTACGGAACGTGGCGCAACTTCGAGGGCAAGCGCCACCACCCCGAGAGCCTGTTCTCCTTCGGGTGGGGCGACGGCGGTGGCGGCCCGAGCGAGCAGATGCTCGAAAACTACGCCCGCATGAAGAGCTTCCCCGCGATGCCGCGCCTCCGCATGGCCCACGTCGACGAGTTCTTCGATAGTCTCCCGAAACAAGGGCTCCCGAGGTGGACCGGCGAGCTCTACCTCGAGTTGCACAGGGGCACACTGACCACCCAGGCCAGGGTCAAGAAGCTCAACCGCGAGGCCGAGCACCGTCTGCTCGAGGCCGAAGCTCTAGCCACGCTGGCCGCGCTCCACGGCGGTGAGTACCCGCGCGAGGAGCTCGAAGCATCCTGGAAGACACTCCTCCTCAACCAGTTCCACGACATACTCCCTGGGACCTCCATAGGAGAGGTCTACGAGGTAACCCACAAGGAGCTCGCGGACGTCGTCAGAACAGCGCGAAAGCTGCGCGACAGCGCCCTGAGCCCCCCGCCGCAAACAGAGCCGGCGCTCCTCGTAGCCAACGTCTCACTGAATCCACGTCCCCTCTCGGTACTGCTCGGTGCCGAGAACAGGCCTGAAGGCGTCGCCGATGCGGATGGCAGGCCGCTGCCCACCCAGGTGACGGAGGGCAATGAGCTGCTCGTGCACGCCCCGGAACTCAGCGTGCCGGGACTCGGCTGGAGTACGCTGACGGCCACGCACGAGTCCGCGCCGGCCCAGCGCGAGACCCAGTACGTCGGTGCCGAGGTCGCTGGCGGGGGCGCCATTATGGACAACAGACTCTTGCGCGTGGAGGTAGGGGAGGACGGCACGCTACACGGCGTCTACGACAGGGAGGTAGGCCGTGAGGTTCTCGACGGACGGGCCAACCAGCTCTGGGCCTACACGGACAAGCCCCGCAACTGGGAGGCGTGGGACGTGGACGAGGGATACGAGCAAGAGGGTGAGGAGATCTTCCCCGTAGAGAGCATCGAGGTAGTCGAGAACGGGCCGCTCAGGACCTCCGTGCGCGTGGTCCGAAGGTGGCGAGGCTCGACCATCGCTCAGACCTACAGGCTCCTCTCCGGCTCGCGACGGCTGGACGTAGAGTCTTATGTCGACTGGCGCGAGAGGAGGGTCCTCCTCAGGACGCTCTTCCCGCTCGCCGTACGCTCCCACGAGACTACCAGCGAGACTATGTTCGGGGCTCTGCGGCGGCCGACGCATCACAACACGCCTTGGGACGCCACCCGTTTCGAGGTCTCGGCCCACCGCTTCTGTGATCTCTCCGAGCCGGGCTACGGCGTGGCGCTCCTCAACGACGGCAAGTACGGCCACAGCGCGAAGGGGAACGTAGTAGGCATCAGTCTCCTGCGCAGCCCGCTCTACCCCGACCCGTTCGCCGACGAGGGCGAGCACCGCTTTACCTACTCCCTCTTCCCCCACCCGGGCGATTGGACTTCGGCGGGAGTCGCGCGCGAAGCCTTCGCCCTCAACGCGCCACTTTTCCCGGTGATGGCGCAGAAAGATACTCTGCCGCAGGGATTCTCTCTCGTCGAGGCCGATGGACTGGAGCTCGCGCTCGGTAGCCTCAAGTTGGCGGAGGAAGGGGACTCTGCGATCCTGCGCCTCTACGAACCCCACGGCGCCCGCGGGGGGTGTACGTTACGCTTAGGTCGCCCCATCGAGAAGGTGGAGCGCGTCAATCTCCTCGAAGAAGCTGAAGGGACCGTTGAGGTTCATGAAGGTACCGTGCGTTTCGAGGTGCGGCCCTTCGAGGTGGTTACGCTGAGAGTGGAATGGGCAAGAGGGTAAGGTAAGCGAGGAAAGGGGCCAGGCATGGAACACCGTCGTTTGGGACGTCTTGGCAGCGAGAACTCCGTGCTCATCTTCGGCGGGGCCGCGCTCGCGGAGGCCACCGAGGAGGACTCGGACACGGCCATTCAGCAGGCGCTCGACGCCGGCGTAGACCACTTCGACACGGCGGCGGACTATGGGGACTCAGAGCTACAATACGGGCGCTGGATGCCCGAGATCAGGGACCGCATCTTCCTCTCCACCAAGACCGGATTGCGCGAGAAAGACGCGGCCAAGCGCCAGATCGAGGACTCCCTCGGACGCCTTCGCGTGGACAACGTCGACCTCCTTCAACTCCACTCCGTGGGCGACATCGAAGACCTCGACCGTGCCACGGGCCCCGGCGGCTCCCTCGAAGCCGCCATCGAGGCGAAGGATGAGGGCCTCGTCGGGGCCATCGGCATCACGGGCCACGGCGACGGGGCCCCGTCGACCCACCTCGAAGCCCTGCGGCGTTATCCGTTCGAGACGGTCCTTACGCCCTGGAACTACATCCTCTCCACGGACGAGGGCTACCGCGCCGATTACGAGGCGCTCGTGGAAGAGGTGCGGCGCCAGGACGCCGGGCTCATGATCATCAAGACCATCTCGCGCCGTAACTGGCCCGAGGGCGGCGCGGACGGGCACAGGTACACCACCTGGTACGAACCCTTCGACCAGCAGGAGTACATAGACGCCGCCGTCTCCTGGGTGCTCTCCCACGAGGAGGTCACGGGGCTGGCGATGGCCGGCGACGTCACTATCGTACCCATGATCCTCGAGACCGGTGGACAGAAGATGTCGCGCGAGGAGGCCGAACAGGTCCTCTCCCGCGCCCCCGACTACTCCTCGCCGTTTATCTCCATGCCGATCTAGGCATCAGGCATCAGGTCTGCTATTGCCTGATGCCTGTAACCGGCTGCCTCAACAAGAACGGCGACTCTTTGCAGCCTCCCCGACTCTGCCGCAGCCCGGAAAAGTCTCCCTCCGGCACCAATTGCGGCGGGATCCGTACTGCGGTTGACGCTGGTTTGCGGTGTGATTATTCTTACATTGGGCAGGTGCTTAGGGAGGAGGACCCCATGACTAGAGTGGCCCTGGCGCAGTTGAGGGCATCCGTTGAAAGTCCGTGGCTGAATTACCTGATCTTCGGCATTGACCCTACCGAGAACGGTTTGCGTGATCTGCGGGGCGGTACGCTAACCGGACTTTGACAAGATTTGGCCGCTAGGGGAATCGTGGTCGTGTAACCGCGGCAAGAAGGGAGAAGATTACGGTGGGAAATCTGGCGCTATTACAGTCTATGGTTACGGTCAACGAAACTTGGATCGATTACTTCATTATCGGGGTGTACTTCGTGTTCGTGCTCGGCATCGGGGCCGTGCTCAGGACGAAGATGCAGACCTCCGAGGACTACTTCCTCTCCGGGAGGTCTCTGCCGAGCTGGATCACGGGCCTCGCCTTCCTTGGTGCGAACCTGGGGGCGCTGGAGATCATGGGGATGGGCGCGGGGGCTGCGACGTACGGGATCATGCAGGCCCACTACTACTGGATCGGCGCGATCCCGGCGATGGTCTTCGTGGCCCTGTTCATGATCCCCTTCTACTACGCTAGTCGCGTCCACTCCGTCCCTGGCTTCTTGAGGCTCCGCTACAACGAGGCGACGCGCGGGTTCAACTCCATCCTGTTCGCCATCTTCATGATCCTGCTCTCAGGCATAAACATGTTCGCGATGGCGCTCGTCTTCCAGCTGCTCCTCGGCTGGTCGCTCACGGCGAGCATCTTCCTCTCGGCGGCAATAGTACTCGCGTACGTGACCTTGGGTGGCCTCTCCTCTTCGATCTACAACGAGGTCTTGCAGTTCTTCCTGATCACGTTAGGTTTGGTGCCGCTCGTGATCTTCGGCCTTATAGACGTTGGCGGCCTCTCCGGCTTGAAGGAGTCCATAGGCGATCCGCAGTTCTTCCACGCCTGGGCCAACACAGGCTCGACGGACAACCCATTTGAGGTGCAGTGGTTCTACATCGTGTTCGGGCTCGGTCTGGTGCAGAGCTTCGGCTACTGGTGCACGGACTTCCTCGTGGTGCAGAGGGCTCTGGCGGCCGAGGATTTAGCAGCAGCCCAGAGGACCCCGCTCATCGCGGCGTTCCCGAAGCTCTTGTACGGGGTACTCGCGATCCTCCCCGGACTGATCGCCTTGTCCGTCCTTGGCCCGAAGATCGCCACAGCGGCCGAGGCCAACAATGCCGTCCCCTATGCGATGGCCTACTACTTCCCCACCGGGATGCTCGGGTTTGGTCTGACGGCGCTGCTCGCGGCCTTCATGAGCGGGATGGCCGGCAACATTACGGCCTTTAATACCGTCTGTACCTACGACCTCTACAAACCGTACATCAACCGGGACGCCCCCGACCGCCATTATCTCAATGTGGGTCGCATCGCCACTGTTGCTGGTGTGCTCCTGAGCATCGCAACTGCCTACCTGGCTCTCAGCTTCACTACCATCATAAATTACGTCCAGGTGCTGCATGGCATGTTCCTGGCCCCATTGTTCGGGACGTTCCTCCTAGGCATGTTCTGGAGGCGCACGACGGGCTGGGGTGGGTTCACCGGACTCGTTGCCGGAACGGGTTACGGCCTCATCACGTACCTCATTACGCTGGACGATGGCCTGGGGGCGTCCATGGGGCGAGCGTTTTTCGCGTGGATCGTGACCCTCGTCGTAACGATCGCGGTCTCTCTGGTCACCCAACCCAAGCCGGACTCCGAACTGCGCGGCCTCGTGTGGGGCCTGACCGAGCAGAAGGAGGGCGTGGAGGAGGCCTTCTACAAGAAACCGTGGGTCCTCGCGGTCACCGTGCTCGCCATTACCATTGCCCTGAACATCTACTTCTGGTAGGAGGAGAGCATGACGGAAGAACACCAGACAGAAGAACACCACGACTATTTGGAAGAGGAGAGGGTCCCGGAGCACTCAGGCACGAACCACTCCATGGCGATAGGCTTCTATATCGCAGCCCTCATCCTTATCTACGGCGTCACGATGGTCCTGGTCGGGCTACTCTCCCCTGCCGCTCCGAGCGAGGGCGACCTCGGCTTTAACGTGAACCTGTGGTGGGGTCTGGTCATGGTCGTTTCAGGATGCGTCATCCTGGGGATGACCCTCGCCTCACCCCGCCGCCGCGCCGCCCGGCGCCAGCAGCAATAGAACATTTCAACTCGTCAGCTTCTTGTTTGCTGACTGGCTGCCCAGCGCGGATTGGGGAAGGGTCTCAGACCCTTCCCCAATCCGCTATCACCAGCGGAAGCGGTGCGGGCCGAAGTCTGCCTCGTAGTAGGGGACGGTGGCCCTTCCCAGAGGCGCAACGGCGTCGAGACGCTCGTGGTCGTTCTCGTCGAGGGAGACTTCGACGGCGCCCAGGTTGTCTTCTAGTTGCTCCATCGTGCGCGGCCCTATAATGGGGCTTGTAACGCCAGGCTTGTCTTTGCACCAGGCCAGGGCGACCTGTCCTGGGGTGCAATTCTTCTCATTTGCTATGGTCTGGACCGCTTCGAGGACATCGAATGACTCGTCTGTAAAGTGGTTGCGGCCCATGCGCCTTGGTTGCAGGCCGTAACGGCTATCCTCGGGTGACTGGCCCTCGTCGCGGCTGTACTTTCCAGTAAGGAACCCGCCGGCGAGCGGGGACCAGGGGATCAGGGCTACCCCGTAAGTCTGGGAGAAAGGAACCAGCTCGCGCTCGATGCGCCGGTCGAGGAGGTGGTAGGGGGGCTGCTCGCTCACAAAGCGGTTCAGCCCGAGCTCCTTCGCGGCCCACAACGCTTCGACGAGTTGCCAGGAGGCGTAGGTGGACGTGCCAACGTAGCGCACCTTGCCGGCACGGATCAGGTCGTCCAGCGCCCGCAGCGTCTCGTCGATGGGGATCTGCGAGTCGGGGCGGTGGATCTGGTAGAGGTCTATGTGCTCGACCTGGAGACGTCTCAGCGAGGCCTCGCACTGCTCGATAATGTGCCGCCTGTGGTTGCCCGCGGCGTTCGGATCTTCTTCGTCCATCGTCCCGTGCACCTTGGTCGCGAGCACGATGGTCTCGCGCTTGCCGTTGCGCTTTAGCGCCTTGCCGACGGCCTCCTCGCTAGCGCCGGTGCTGTAGACGTTCGCCGTGTCGAGGAAGTTGACGCCCCCGTCGATGGCGCGGTCGATGATGTCTGCCGAGTCCTCTAAGTTCGTCCTTCCCCCGAACATCATGCACCCGAGGCAGAGCTCGCTGACCTTCACGCCCGTTCTTCCGAGGTTCCTGTACTCCACGTTTCACTCCTTCGAGGTAGACGTACACCCGTGCAAGGTAGACGTATACCCATTCGATGTACTTCGTAACGCCCGTGCGACCTCCGCGGTTTGATTGTGCGCACCTTAGTGTGTAGCATCGCGGCTTGTGAATCTGGCCGTGTGAGGCGGGAAGGGAAGGCGGCAGAGATCGTGAAAAAGGTCCGGTGGGGGATACTCGGGACGGGCGCCATCGCGAAGCAGTTCGTGCAGGGCCTGCGCTCCCTGCCCGAGGCCGAGGTGTTCGCCGTCGGCTCGCGCTCGGAAGCCTCGGCGGCGAAGTTCGCCGAAAATAGGAGCATCCCGCGCCGCCACGCGAGCTACGATGCCCTCGCCTCAGACCCGGACGTCGACATCGTCTACATCGCGACGCCCCACCCATTCCACGCGGAGAACGCCACGCTGTGCCTCCAGGCCGGGAAGGCCGTGCTCTGCGAGAAGCCCTTCTGCGTGAACGCCGCCGAAGCCGAGCGGGTGGTCGAGCTCGCCAGGGAAAGAGGACTCTTCATCATGGAGGGCATGTGGACCAGGTTCTTCCCCTTGATGGAAAGGGTGCGGCGGCTGGTCTCCGAAGGGGCCGTAGGCGAGGTGCGGATGCTGAACGTTGACTTCGGATTCAGGGCGGATCTCGACCCCTCATCCCGGCTCTTCGACCAGAGACTGGGCGGGGGAGCCCTGCTCGACGTCGGGGTCTACTGCGTCTCGTTCGCCTCCATGGTCCTTGGCCGGCCTTCGGGGTTTGTGGGCCTACCGCATCTCGGGGAGACGGGCGTCGATGAACAGGCTTCCATCATCCTCGAACACGAAGGTGGAAGACTCGCCAACCTGTCCATCGGCGTCAGGACGACGACGCCCCAGGAGGCGACCATAATGGGCACAGAAGGCTACGTAAGGATCCACGCCCCCTGGTGGCGCCCCAAGTCGATGACTATCTCAAGACCGGGTACGGAGGATGAGACCGTCCAGGCTCCGGTCTCTGGCAACGGATTCAACTACGAGGCCGCCGAGGTCATGCGCTGCCTGCAGGCGGGCAAAACAGAGAGCGACGTCATGCCGCTGGATGAGACCATCTCCGTTTTGAGGACGATGGACGGCATAAGGGCCGCGTGGGGGCTGAGGTACCCTGGCGAGGAGGTTGCGAGTTGAACTACGGAAGGGTGCCTGGTGTAGAGAAGCCGGTGGCGCGGATCGTGCAGGGCACTGTGATGATTGGATCCGAAGAGGAAGGGCAGGAAGAGCGGAGCTTCGCGCTGCTCGATGAGGTCTTCGCCCAGGGTGGCACCACGTTCGATACCGCCCACCAGTACGGCGGGGGGGACTGCGAGCGGACTCTCGGCCGTTGGATAAGGGATCGCGGCCTGCGCGAAGAGGTCGTAATAATCGGCAAGGGCGCCCACCACAACGAAGACCGCAAGCGGGTGACCCCCTTCGATATCACGGGCGACCTCTACGACTCCCTGGTCCGCATCGGGTCGGACTACATAGACCTCTACCTCCTCCACCGCGACGACCCTTCCGTCCCCGTCGGCCCCATAGTCGAGGTCCTCAACGAGCACAAAGAGGAGGGCAGGATCCACGCATTCGGCGGCTCGAACTGGACACCCGAGCGCCTGCGCGAAGCGAACGACTACGCCACCGAGAACGGCCTCACGCCCATGGTCGCGAGCAGCCCCAACCTCAGCCTCGCCGTGCAGATCGAGGAGCCCTGGCCCGACTGCGTGAGCATCAGCGGGGATGAGGAGGGCCGCCGTTGGTACGAGGAGACCGGGATGCCGCTGTTTACCTGGTCCACCCTCGCGGGCGGTTTCTTCTCAGGCCGCTTTGCCCGCGATAACCTGGACACTTTCGACGCAACCCTCGACAGGATCTGTGTCGAGACCTACTGCTACGAGGAGAACTTCGGGCGCCTCGACCGCGCCGGCGTTCTCGCCAGGGAGAAGGGCCTGACCGTGCCGCAGGTAGCCCTCGCCTATGCCTTGGATCAGCCGCTGGAGGTATTTGCCCTCGTCGGCTGCAACACGGGTGAGGAGTTCAGGGCCAACGTCGAGGCCGGCGGCGTAGCGCTGACCCCGGGAGAGATCGCCTGGCTCGAGAACGGGGATGCCGGCGCGCCACCTGAGGAGCAAAGATCGTCCGCGTAGTCCAAGCTGGACTCGGTATCTGGGGCCGTAGCTGGTCCGGGCTGGTGGCGGGAGCCCCCGGCGTCGAGCTCGTCGCCGTCGTCGACCCAGACCCCGAGGCCAACCGTTATGCAGAACCCACCCCTGGCTACGCAGTACTGGAGGAGGCGCTCGGTGCCGTCGAGTGCGACGCGGTGCTCGTGGCCTCGCCGCCGGGAACGCACCACGTGGTGGCGAAGGCCGCACTCGAGGCGGGCAGGCACGTCCTGTGCGAGAAGCCTCTCGCTACCACCCTCCAGGACGCCTTCGACCTGGTCGAGACCGCGGACAGGGCAGAGCGCATCCTTATGGTCAGCCAGAACTACCGTTACAACGCGCCGTTCCGCGCGATGCAGCGGCTCGTAATGGAAGGCGAGTTGGGAGAGCTAGCGTCGATCAAGGTATCCTGCCGGCGCGACACGCGGACGCTCTTCGCCCCCGACGATTTCAGGTACTCCATGCGTCACCCTTACGTCCTCGACATGTCCATCCACCACTTCGACCTCCTAAGGGCGGCGACCGGACGCGACTTGCACGGAGTATACGCCCGTAGCTGGCGCGTCCCCGACAGCGAGTTCGTTCACGATCCGGCGGTAGCCGCGCTGTTGGACCTGGAAGGCGGCGTGCCCCTCGTCTACCAGGGCGACTGGGCGACTTACGAATCCGAGACTTCCTGGAACGGCGACTGGGAGATCGTCGGTGAGGCTGGACGGCTACTCTGGAGCGGCAGCAAAGAGGACCGCGGGACCGGCGAGGTGGTCTTCGAAAGGTGGGGCCGGGAGCCGCGTCTCGTCGAGCAGCGCGGCCTCGAGTTCGTGGAGAGGGAGGCGACGCTGCAGGCGCTGCGCGCGGCGATCGAGGGCGGCGAACCGCCGGAGACCCCTGCCGCCGACAACGTGAAGAGCCTGGCCGCCATGCTCGGTTGCGTAGGTTCCATCGAGAGCGGCGAGCCCGTCGACGTGGCCGCGCTTCTGGCCGCGAGGGGCGCTAAGCTGTAGGGGCTGGTCCGCGGCGAGGTAGAAAGAGGAAGAGGAGGTTGGAACATGGCCAGACCGGTAACACTCTTTACGGGACAGTGGGCTGACCTGACGCTGGAAGAGCTCGCCAGAAAGTGTGGGGAGTGGGGTTTCGACGGTCTCGAGCTCGCCTGCTGGGGGGACCACTTCGACGTAGACCGGGCGCTCTCGGAGAGCGGCTACATCGAGGGACGCTGGGAGATACTGCGCAGCAACGGCCTGAACTGCTGGGCCATAAGCACCCACCTGGTCGGCCAGGCGGTCTGTGACCCCATAGACGCCCGCCACGGGGCGACGCTGCCTCCCGACGTGTGGGGTGACGGCGACCCGGAGGGCGTGCGCCGGCGGGCTGCCCGGAAGGTCATGGACACGGCCAGGGCTGCGGCCCGCTTTGGGGTAAAGCAGGTCAACGGCTTTACCGGGTCGAGCATCTGGCACCTGCTCTACTCTTTCCCGCCCAACGACTTCGCGGAGATAGAGCGCGGCTACGAGGACTTCGCCGAGCGGTGGGACCCGATCATCGACGTCTTCGACGAGGAAGGCGTCAGGTGGGGCCTCGAGGTGCACCCCACGGAGATCGCCTACGACTTCGTGACCACCCGCAAGGCCCTCGACGCCATCGACAACCGCGAGGGGTTCGGTATCAACTTCGACCCGAGCCACTTCGCCCACCAGTTCCTGGACTCCTCCGCGTTCATCGAGGAGTTCGCGGAGAGGATCTACCACTTCCACATAAAGGACAGCCGCAAGCGCTTGAACGGACGCAGGAGCATACTTGGGGGCCACCTGGACTTCGGCAGCCCCGAGCGCGGCTGGGATTTCGTCTCCCCCGGCCACGGCGACGTGAACCTGGAAGACTGCATCAGGGCACTGAACCGTATCGGCTACGAGGGTCCCCTCAGCATCGAGTGGGAGGACTCGGGGATGGACCGCGAGTACGGGGCCAGGGACGCGCTGGCCTTCGCCAGGCGCACGGATTTCGAGCCGTCGACGCAGGCCTTCGACGCGGCCTTCGCGAGGGAGGAGTAGAGATGGAGCGGGGAGAGATCGGGGTCGGGCTCGTCGGCTACAAGTTCATGGGCCGCGCCCACTCCAACGCCTACCGCCAGGTAGCCAGCTTCTTCGACATCAACCCTTCTCCCAGGATGGCCGCAATCTGCGGCCGCGACGAGGCCGGCGTGAGGGAGGCTGCGGACACCCTGGGCTGGGACTCCTACGAGACCGACTACCGCAAGCTCATTGCGCGCGATGACATAGGTCTCGTGGACGTCGTAACACCGGGCAACACCCACCGCGAGATCGTGCTTGCGGCCCTCGAAGCGGGCAAACATGTCCTGTGCGAGAAACCGCTGGCCAACACCCTTCCCGAGGCCCGCGAGATGCTTACCGCGGCCCGCAATGCAGGGACCATCAACATGGTCTGCTTCAACTACAGGCGTGCCCCCGCGGTACAGCTTGCGCGGAAGCTCGTCGAGGAAGGGCGGCTAGGGGAGGTAAGGCACTGGAGGGCCACGTACTTACAAGACTTCATCATGGACCCTACTTTCCCCTTGATCTGGCGCCTCCAGAAAGAGGTCTCCGGCTCGGGCGCCCTCGGCGACATAGGGGCGCACATCGTCGACCTGGCCCACTTCGTGGTCGGGCCCATCTCCGAGGTAACGGGCATGATGGAGACGTTCGTAGAGGAGCGGCCCCTGGAGGAGGCTAGCGCGGGAGGGGGGCTCTCGGCGAGCGGCGGCACCGAGATGGGAGAGGTAACCGTAGACGACGCCGCGGCCTTCCTGGCCCGCTTCGAGAATGGCGCCATAGGGACCTTCGAGGCTACGCGTTTCGCGGCCGGCCGCAGAAACCAGAATTCCTTCGAAGTCAACGGCTCCAAAGGAAGCGTCGCCTTCGACCTGGAGCGCATGAACGAACTCGAAGTGTTCTTTGCCGATGACGACCCTGATGTCCAGGGCTTCAGGACTGTAAACGTGACGGAGCCCGACCACCCGTACGCGGGTGCCTGGTGGCCGCCTGGGCATATCCTCGGCTACGAGCACACCTTCATCCACACTATGAAGGACCTGATGGACGGAATAAAGGCGGGGAAGAGCCCGGCCCCGACATTCGAAGACGGCTACCGGTGCCAGGCCGTGCTCGACGCCGTCGAACGCAGCGCCGCGAGTGGCGAATGGAGAAGACCAGAGACGGAAGGGATCTAGACTTGGCTGCAGAGCCGCGCGTAACCATCTGGAACGAGTACAGGCACGAAAAGAGCGACGAGCAGGTCGCGAAGATCTACCCAGAAGGCATGCACGCCATCCTCGCCGCAGCACTCACCGAGGCCGGCTTCGAGGTCGGCACTGCTACCCTCGACGAGCCCGAGCACGGGCTATCCGATGAGGTGCTGGACGCGACGGACGTGCTTCTCTGGTGGGGTCACATGGCCCACGATGAGGTCTCTGACGAAACGGTTGAGAAGGTACACCAGCGGGTGCTCGGCGGCATGGGTCTGATCGTGCTCCACTCAGGACACTTCTCGAAGATCTTCAAGAAGCTGATGGGCACCACCTGCGACCTCAAGTGGCGACACGACGACACCGAGAGACTCTGGGTCGTGGCGCCGGGGCATCCCATAGCGGAAGGACTCGGGGAGTACATAGAGCTCGAAGAGGAGATGTACGGCGAACCCTTCGACGTGCCGCAGCCAGACGAGCTCGTCTTCGTGAGTTGGTTCGGGGGTGGCGAGGTCTTCAGGAGCGGCCTGTGTTACAGGAGGGGACGGGGTAGGATCTTCTACTTCCGCCCGGGCCACGAGGAGAACCCCTCCTACCACAACCACGATGTCCAGCGCGTCATCCAGAACGCCGTCCGCTGGGCCGCGCCGACGCCGGGAGCGACGCCTGTATACGGGCACTCAGAACCGATAGACTAGGGTCGACGAACTAGACCCACAAGAGGAGAGCCGATTGCAAGCTGAGAGATCTTCCGCAGAACCCCTGCGCGCCGGGGTCGTCGGCCTCGGTTACGCGGGCGAGCAGCACCTGAAGAACTTCGTGAGGGTGCCCGGCGTGGAGCCCGTGGCGCTCGCCGGGCTCGAAGAGGACCTGCTGGCCGAGCTCGGCGGGCGCTACGGCGTGCCCGACCTGTACAAGAGCTGGGAGGAACTCGTCGCCCGCGACGACCTCGACATCGTTAGCATCGGGGCGCCGAATCACCTGCACGCCCCCATCGCCATAGCAGCCCTCGAAGGCGGCAGGCACGTGCTCTGCGAGAAGCCGCTGTCGCGCAACGGCGCCGAGGCGGAGCGGATAGTAAGCGCGGCCAGGGAGGCGGACCGCGCGGTGCACATCGCCTTCACCCAGCGCGAGCGGGGCGACGTCCAGGCGCTCAAGCGTCACGTCGACGAGGGAAACCTCGGCAGGATCTACCACGCCAAGGCTACCTGGATGCGCCGCAACGGCATCCCCGGCATGGGCGGATGGTTCACCAGCAAAGAGCTCGCCGGGGGTGGACCGCTCATAGACCTCGGCGTGCACATGGTGGACATGGCCATCTTCCTTATGGGCGAGCCAGAGGTCAGGACCGTAAGTTGCGCAACCTACGCCGAGCTTGGCCCGCGCGGTCGGGGCGGCAGGGGCGACTTTGGGCTCATGCAGGGCGACAAACCGTACGAGGTCGAGGACCTGGCGACCGCCTTTATCCGATTCTCCGGCGGGGCGACGCTGAACCTGGAGGCTGGCTGGGCCGCCTACCGCGAGTCGAGCGACGACTTCGGCGTCACCCTGTACGGCACCGACGGTGGGGCGGAGATGAAGGTGAGGAACTACGGTACCAGCGATACAGTACGTATCTACACCGACGTGGCCGGGGTGCCCGCCGTCGTAGTCCCCGAGATCGAACCCCGCGAAGGCCACTACGCCGTCGTCAGGCGTTTCATCGAGACCATCTGGAAAGGCGCCTGGCAGGGCCAGTACGGGGAAGACGGCCTGAACCGGGCCCGCATCATAGACGCCTGCTACGCCTCGGCCGTCGAAAACCGCGAGGTCTCCATGGAGGAGATCACCCGCGAGGAAGTCGTATGAAGTCCGCGCTCTTCGTCTGCGGCGGCTGGGAGGGCCACGAACCCGAGAAGTGCGCCGCCGTCTTCGCCCCTATCCTGGAAGAGAAAGGATACGAAGTAGAGATCTCGACCACCCTCGACTCCTACCTCGATAGGGAGAAGATGAGATCCCTCGCCCTCGTAATCCCGATCTGGACGATGGGGGAGATCACGGACCAGCAGGAGGAGGGCCTGCGCGGTGCCGTAGAGAGCGGTGTCGGGCTCGCCGGGTGGCACGGTGGCATGGCCGACTCGTTCCGCCACAGCATCAATTACCAATTCATGGTCGGTGGCCAGTGGGTGGCCCATCCCGGCAAGATCATCGACTACAGGGTCAACATCATAGACCACGAAGACCCCATAACCTCAGGCCTGGAAGACTTCAGCATGCACTCCGAGCAGTACTACATGCACGTCGACCCCTCCAACGAGGTCCTCGCAACCACCACCTTCTCTGGAGATCACGTACCCTGGATCGAGGGCAACACAGTACCCGTCGTCTGGAAGCGACAGTGGGGCGAAGGGCGCGTATTCTACTGCTCCCTGGGCCACGTAGCGAAAGATTTCGACGTGCCGGAGGCCAGAGAGATAGTCGAACGCGGCATGCTCTGGGCGAGCAGGTAAGAAGGGCATCAGGCTACAGGTTTCAGGCATCAGGAAATACCTGTAACCTGAAGCCTGAAACCTACAAAACGGAGGACGTTACCATTAGCGAAGATGCGGCGGTAAGAATCGGAGTAATCGGGTGCGGCAAGATCAGCGGCATCTATCTGGAGAACGGTGCCATATTCGACGACGTCGAGATCGTTGCCTGTTCGGATCTCGTGCTGGAGCGGGCCGAAGCCCAGGCGCAAGCGTATGGTGTACCCAAGGCTTGTAGCCCGGAGGAGCTGCTGGCCGACGAAGAGGTCGAGATCGTCCTCAACCTGACGGTCCCTGTCGCCCACGCCGAGGTCTCGCTGGCGGCCCTGGAGGCCGGCAAGCACGTATACGCCGAGAAGCCGCTCGCTGTCAGTCTGGAGGACGGGCGGAGGATGCTGGATGTGGCCGCCGAGAGAGGACTCAGGATCGGCTGTGCTCCTGACACCTTCCTCGGCGGCGGACTGCAGACCTGCCGCAAGATCATGGACGAGGGGATCATCGGAGAGCCTGTCGCCGTGTCGGCGTTCATGCTCAGCCACGGCCCCGAGGACTGGCACCCTAACCCTGATTTCTACTTTCAGCCTGGCGCCGGCCCGATGTTCGACATGGGGCCCTACTACCTCACCGCGCTTACGACCCTGATGGGGCCCGTACGGAGGGTCGCCGGGTCGGCGCGCATCACTTTCCCGGAGCGAATGATCACCAGCGAACCCCTCTCGGGGACCACCATCACGGTGAACACCCCGACCCACATAGCCGGCGTGATGGACTTCGAGAGCGGCGCCGTGGGGACGCTTGTCACCACCTTCGACGTCTGGGCTGAGTCTCAGGCCAGGATCGACCTCTACGGCACCGAGGGCACCCTGAGCCTCCCCGACCCCAACTTCGCCGACGGTCCCGTACGCCTCTGGCGCTCGGACGCGGGCACCTGGAGGGATGTGCCCCTGACCCATGCTTACACGGGGAACAGCAGGGGGATAGGCCTCGCCGACATGGCCCAGGCCATTCGCTCGGGCAGACAGCCCAGGGCCAGCGGCGAGCTCGGCATGCACGTCCTCGAAGTGATCCACGCTTTCCTGGACTCATCAGAGCGGGGCGAGCACGTCGCCGTGGGCAGCACGTTCGAGCGACCGGAACCGCTTCCAGCAAGATCTCCCGAGGGAATCTTCGGGGGTGGGGCATGAGGCAGGACCAGATCTCACTCCAGCTCTATACCGTCCGCGAAGAGACCTCACGCGACATGCCGGCCACGCTGCGCAGGATCTCGGAGATCGGGTACCCGGCCGTCGAGTTCGCGGGTTTCGGCGGTCTCTCCGCCGAAGACCTCAGCAACATCCTCGACGACCTCGGCCTCCGCGCCTCCGGCGCCCACGTCCCCTACGACTCCTGGGAGACGGACCCCGAAGCGGTCATCACGGACATGCACATCCTCGACTGCGCCCACGCCATCCTCCCCATAGCCCCGCCGGAGCAACGGGGGGATGAGTCCGAGGTAGCCAGTCTGGCCGGAAGCCTCAACCGGTGGGGGGAGTCGTGCCGCAAGGAGGGCGTCACCTTCTCCTACCACAACCACGACTTCGAGTTCGCGCCCCTGGGCGGGACCACGATGTGGGACATCCTCGTCAAAGAGACGGACCCCGAGCTCGTGTACTTCGAGTTGGATCTCTACTGGGTCCGCTACGGTGGCGCGGACCCGGAGTCGCTCCTCTACGACCTCGGAGACCGCATCCCGCTCGTCCACCTGAAGGACATGGCCCCAGGCGAGCAACGCTCCGACCTCCCGGTAGGGGAAGGGACCATGCCGTGGAAAACGCTACTAAGAGCGGCCGAAGCGGCCGGGGTACAGTGGTACGTCGCCGAGCAGGACAACCCGAGGGATGCGCTCGAAGACGTAAGGATCAGCCTGCAATCCATGCGAGAGCTGGCCGGCGGGTAAGATTATTCGGCAGCACGCGGAGCACAGTGGGGGCAAGAGGCGCACGTGTCCAAAGACAGCCCACAGAAAGGCCGTAGATACGAGTTCTGGGGATGGATCCTCTTCACCATCTCCGCACTGTTCTTTATAGTGTCGAGCCTGCGGAACGGAGACATAATCGGCCTGCTAGGCGGGGTGTTCTTTCTCCTCGCCTGTGCGGCCTTTCTCGCTGCTTACTTCGGTACTCACAAGGGCTAGTACCGCGTCCGTTGGAACAGGTGGGTTCCGGCAGGGGCTTATCCTGCCCTTGCTACGCGTCTCCGTGGGCCGCGTCTATCTGCCTGAACACCCTGTCGCACAGCCTGTAGAGGACGTAGGCTGTGATGCTTCCCGTGATGACCACCAGGAAGGGCACGACCACGGTGAGCCCGACCATCACTACCAGGAACACCAGGCACGCCAGGGTGGTCGGCAGCCTACCTACAGATATCAGCAGAGAGTTCTTTATCACCGTCTTCCAGTCGGTGTCGTAGTGGACCATCACGGGGAACAGATACACAGTACCGATAGCGTACACGGTGGATACGAGCACGAGTACCGACTTCAGCACGATCTTGGCCCAGTAGGAGAGCTGGCTGGCCACCAGGAAGTCGAGGAAGAGAGCTATTCCGAACACAGCCCAGATCGTTCCCACCAGGAGGCTCTGCCCGAAGTTCTCCCGAAAACGCGCGATGAACGTATGCGTCAGGCTGCCTTCCTTCTTGCGCACCCAGTCCCGCACCACACCGAACATGGCGGCGGTGGAGGGGAAGATCGTCACCACAGGCAGGCAAGCCACGAGCCACATCAGGTTGAGCAGGAAGAAGTCAGTGCCCGTCTCCAACCACCTGTAGACCCTCGTATCCGTTATGTTCGTCACCTGATGCCAGTCTTCATGGTACTTGCCGCATCATCCCATTATCTCTCAGAACCCCAAGGCCCTTACTCAATCTTCGCCATCATCGTGGTCCGCTTCGGGGTCTGCGGGCCTGGCCCCCATGTCGTCGCTGTCCATATCGGCCATCATGGCGGCGGCGTACTCGCTCTCCTTACGCCGCTCCTCGGCAGGCAGAAGGGCCGCGCACGGGGTGCCGAAGTTCGGGTTTGCGAAGGGGAGATGCGTGTCCCCGCGGGCGAGGATGTGAGACCCGTTCGTCATCTTTGTCTCGGGGTCGACGCTTGGGGCGGTGTGGGGGTCATTATCGTCGTGGTTCGCGCCCCACTGGGTGAACGATCGGGCGTTGCAGTAGTGGCCAACGAAGGCGCGCCGCATTCGGTCGGTGGTGAAGTTCGGATTGCTGCGGTGAAGCACGTGCCCGCCGAAGAAGACCACGTCTCCGGCCTCCAGTGGCGCGAGTAGCTGTGGATAGCGGTCGGCGATCCTGCTGAGATCGTTGCTCTCGTCATCGGGGTCGCTCGCCCCGCTGATGTGCTCTATTCCTTCGAGCTGTCCGTCGCCATGACCGTAGCCTTCCTTGGGCGGGTAGACGGGCTCGTGCTGGCTTCCCGCGGCCATCCACATCGCACCGTTCAACTCGTCCGCGTCGTCTATGGCGAACCAGGCCCCGCAAAGCGTGTCAGGGTGGGTCGGGATGTAGTAGGAGTCCTGGTGCCAGCCCTGCCCCGGCTTGCCCGGCGGCTTGAGGAACAGCATCGTCTGGAGCGCCAGCACGTCGGGCCCGATCAGGGCTTCCAGCACGTCGAGCACCCCGGGATGGAGCAGATACCGCTCGTGCAATTCCAGCTTGCGGTGCAGCATGTGTACCCGCAGGAAGTACTGGGCTTTCTCTTCAGGCGAGAGATGTTCAGGTGGCGCCTCCAGCGCCTGTCCCGTAGTGCCCGAGTCGGAGTCCGTGTCCCTCTCGGACATCGTCCCCACCTGCTCTGGCAACCGTCCCTGCATCAGGAGTTCCGTGTGCTCGCGCAATTCTTCCACTTCATCGGGACCCAGAAGACCGCGGACTACCAGGAACCCCTGCTGCCTGAAGGTCTTGTACTCATCGACCGAAACGGATCTCGTCGTGCTCGTAACCACGCCTCACTCCTTTACAAGAGTATCGTTGCTCGAAGACCGAACTCGAGGTCAGTAAGCATCCTCTTGCAACCATATCAGCAGCGTCACCCGGAAACAATCGGTCCAAGATTCGGGGTGGATGCGATCCTGGAACGCCCAGAGTACGAGGATGCTGGATGCGGGCCGTTCTAGAGCGATCCTCGCAGAGGTATCGACCTCCTACGAATCGCGTACTCGGCAAGGAGCGAAAACAAGGAGCTGACATGCTGACGAGCGAAGGCGAAGCCTGAGCGTGCTGACATGCTGATTGTGCCGCGTTGACCCGCTATGAGTGACCATGTAGGATTGAAAAGTTCCAACACAACCCAGGGGAAAGGGCAAATACGGAATGAAAAGCGTTGACCGGCTTACGCGGCGGGATTTCCTGAAGTTGAGTGGTGCCGGGATGGCTGGCGTCGGGCTGCTCGGTATCTACGGGTGCGGGAGGGGTGGTGGCTCCTCTACCGGACAGGTCGACTGGGCTTCGTGGGCCAACAGCGGCGAGGCCGCGCGCTTCAACGAGTACACCGACCATTTTATGGAGGAGTATCCCAACATCCAGGTCACCTACACGCCGACTCCCAACTTCGACGATTACCACCCCAAGATCCTAACCCAGCTCAACGGTGGAGACGCGCCGGACGCGTTCTACGCCGGCGACATATTCGTCGCCCAGTTCATAAAAAACGGGACCATAAGCAAACTCAACAACCTCATGACTGGCTCGAACAGCGAGGAGAAGCCAGACGCATTCGCCGCCGGGTTGTGGGGGCCGGCGAGGACGAGTGAAGGCGACATCTACGGTATTACCGTCGACTGTAACCCCACCCTCATCTGGTACAACAAAGGTGTCCTCCAGGACGCGAACATCAGCGACGATCCCATGGACCTCTACGAGAACGGCGAGTGGAAGTGGGACGTCTTCCTGCAGATGTGCAATCAGGTCACCTCGCAGGGCGACATCAACGGGTTCATGTTCGAGTCAGGCAACAACTACTTCTACTCATGGTGCAGGCAAAACGGCGGGTCGCCGTACGAAGGCGACCTCTGCGTCGTCAACGAGGACGCCAAATCGGTCGAGGCCTTCCAGTGGATGTACGACAACATCAGGTCGGGCGCTTTCACCTACGCAGGGACCCTGCCGACGGGGCAGGCCGCCGACGCCCAGTTTAACTCGAGCCGCACGGCCTTTATGGAGGCGGGCCGGTGGGTGCTTCCTGTCTACAAGGAGAACCCAAGCCTCAAGTACGACGTGGTGCCTTTCCCCACCAACACAGACGCCAAGATGGAGCCCGGATGGGTGGCCACGGCGTACATGGTTATGAACAAGAAGACCGCGAGCGTGAAGGACACGTTCACGTTCATTACTAACTTCACCTCCGCCGCCGGGCAGAAATTCAGGCTGGAGGAGGCGGGCAACGCCGTGCCGTCGGTGCTGGAAGGCGCCGACGACGTAGTCACTAAAGACACCACCCTGGAGGGAGCAGAATACTTCCTCGACATCCGCAACTCGGGGCTCGTGGGGTACGCCGAGCTCTCCGTACCAGGCCTCGTCGAGGACATGCAGGCCGTGTTGGAGGAGCGACTCTGGCTGCCCAGCGGCGACGGGGACGTGCAGGGGACGCTCGACGAGATCGCCAAGATGGCGAACGAGGGGATCAAGAAGGAGTCGACCGAGTAGCGGTAGTCGCGGCCCATTCCGAGAAAGGGAGCGCAAGTGAGCAGCGTGGTCAAGGCGTCGGGGTCGAAGCTAAGCCAGAGGCGTAAGAGCGACATCAAGTGGGGGTATTTCTTTATCTTCCCGCAGCTCTTCGGGGTCCTGGCTTTCGTGCTTTTCCCCCTGGTCTACGTGTTCGTCCTCAGCCTGCTGGAATGGGACGGGCTAGGCGCGCCAACGTTCGTCGGCCTGACGAACTACACTACCGAGCTCTCCAGCTCTGAATTCAGGAACGCCTTGAGCAACACCGTCTACTACACGGTGATGGTGGTGCCGACAAGTGTGGTGCTGGCCCTGATGGCCGCCCTGGCACTCAACAAGCTACGCCTCAAGAACTTCTTCCGGGTGATCTACTTCGCGCCCGTGGTCACGAGTGCGGTGGCGGCAGGCGTCGTCTGGCTCTGGGTCTACAATCCCGACTTCGGGCTCATCAACTCCTACCTGCAGAACTGGTTCGGCATCAAGGGACCGCAGTGGCTACTCGACCCCAAGTGGGTCATGCCTTCTATCGCGATCATGAGCATCTGGCTTCGTATGGGGTTCTACATAGTCATCTTCCTGGCCGGGCTGCAGGGCATCCCTGCGACCTATCTCGAGGCGGCCAAGATCGACGGGGCCAACAGGTTCCAGAGGTTCTGGTACATAGCGCTTCCGCTGCTTTCGCCGACCTTGTTCTTCGTCTTCATCATCGCCATCATCGACTCGTTCCAGGTCTTCGACCAGGCCTTCATATTGACGGCCGAGGGCGGTCCGGCCGATTCGGCGGTCACCATGGTCTACTATCTCAGGGACCTGGCCTTCGTCGACTTCGTCTATGGCAGGAGCGCTGCGGTCGCCGTGATACTGTTCGCGATCATCCTGGCCCTCACCCTGATGCAGTTCAGGGTGCAAAGGCGATGGGTCCACTACGAGTAGATCTCTAACGGGAAAGGAGGCAGCATCGTGGCAAGCGTGGCGACAACGAAAGATGTATCACAGCCGGTAGAGTCGACCAGTCGCGCAGGCAGGCTCGTGGCGTCGGTCCTGCTCTACGTGGCCGTGACGATAGGGGCGCTCGTCATGTTCATGCCCTTCGCCTGGATGTTACTCGCGTCCCTCAAGGACCTGGGGCAGATCTACCAGGTGCCGCCGAACTGGATCCCCAATCCCTTCGTGTTCCAGAATTACGTGAACGCGTGGACCTCGGTGCCCTTCGCCACAGGCTACATCAATAGCGCCATCGTTACCGTGACGGTCGTCGTGGTGAACCTGCTCACGTGCTCGATGGCCGCCTACGCCTTCGCCAGGATAGAGTTTCCTTTCAGACATACGCTCTTTATCCTGTTTCTGGCGACGCTTATGGTCCCCGAGCAGGTCACGATCATCCCTCTCTACATAATTATCGAGAGCGTTGGCCTGATCGATACGCTCCTCTCTCTCATAATCCCCTACGCACTGTTCAACGCTTTCGGCGTCTTCCTGCTCAGGCAGTTCATAAAGAGCCTCCCCATAGACCTGGAGGAGGCGGCCATCGTGGACGGGGCGAACCGCTGGACGATCTACTGGCGGATCATCCTCCCGCTCATAAGGCCGGCCCTGGCGGCCTTCGGCATCTTTACTTTCCTGTTCCAGTGGAACAACTTCTTCAGGCCGCTGGTCTTCCTGAACAACATCGACAACTATACGGTACCGCTGGCCATAAACTTCTTCCGCGGCCAGTACGCCACGGATTTCGCCCTGCTCATGGCAGGCTCGGCGATCTCTATAGTACCCGTACTCATCGTCTACGCCATCGGACAACGCCAGATCATCGAGGGCATAGCTACGACAGGCTTGAAGCAATAGAGGCAACGCTGCCCGTCCCGGAGATCTAGAGCCTACCTTGCCAACCAGCGACGGCTACATCGACACGCATCTCAGGGAGCCGCTGGTCGAGGAGAACACCTTCCTGCGAATGTCACCTGAAGCCGTTCCACCACCCTCGTTCGAGGACGTGTGGAACTCGCTGCCCCAACCTTTCTGGGAGGGCCACGAACTGGCCACAGAGTGCTACCGCGGGGCGTGGGAGCTGGCGTTCGCCAACCTGCGCCGTCCCGAGCCGGAGAGTGGCTTCGTCGCCAGCTTCATCGATACGGCCTTCAACGACTGCCTGTTCATGTGGGACTCGGCGTTCATCCTGCTCTTCGCCCGCTACGGCCGCCGCGCCTTCGACTTCCAGCGCACCCTGGATAATCTCTACGCCGGCCAGCACCCCGACGGGTTCATTTGCCGGGAGATCGGTACTTTCGACGGCAAAGACCGCTTCGAGCGATTCGACGCGGCGAGCACGGGGCCCAACGTAATGCCGTGGACGGAGTGGGAGCACTACGGCGACACGGCCGACAGCGACCGCCTGGGACGGGTCTTCCCTGTTCTCGTCTCCTACCATCGGTGGCTCAGGCGTCACCGCACCTGGCGCGACGGCACCTACTGGACGTCCGGCCTCGGCTCCGGAATGGATAACCAGCCGCGCTTCCCGCAGAGACCGGCCGGCGAGAACGGGTGGCCCGAGCGCCTCACCTACCACGGGCACGCCGTCTGGATCGACGCGTGCCTCCAACAGATCCTCTCAGCGGACCTGCTCTTGAGGATGGCAGACGCCCTCGGTCGCTCCGGGGAGGTAGCGGACCTGCGCGAAGAGCGTGAAAGGCTCTCCCTTACGGTCAACCAGCGCCTGTGGAACGAGGAGACTGCCTTCTACCACGACGAGCTAGCGGACGGAACGCTTTCGGACGTGCAGACCGTTGGCGCCTTCTGGGCCCTCCTGGCGGGCGTTGTGCCGCAGGAGAGGATCTCCTCGTTCGTCGGCCACCTCGAAGACCCGAAGAGGTTCGGGCGACCCCATCGCGTGCCCTCGCTCTCCGCCGACCACGCGGAGTACGACCCGGGTGGCGGTTACTGGCTCGGCGGCGTATGGCCGCCCACGAACTACATGGTCCTACGTGGACTCGACCGGGCCGGCTATAACGACCTGGCGCACAAAATTGCCCGCGAAGACCTCGACAACGTCGTAACGGTCTACAAAGACACAGGCACCCTCTGGGAGAACTACGCCCCAGAGTGGGCGGTCCAGGGCAACCGCGCCAAAGACGACTTCGTAGGCTGGAGCGGCCTTGCGCCAGTGGCCGGCCTCTTCGAGTACGTGATGGGATTACGCGCCGACGCCCCCAATGGCCGGCTCCTCTGGGACGTACGCCTCCTCGAAAGCCACGGCGTCCGCGGCTACCCGTTCGGCAGGGGCAGCGCGCTCGACCTTGCCTGCGCGGCCCGTGTCTCAGGCGGAGAAGAGCCGCAAATAGAAGCGCGCTCTACAGTCCCCCTCGAGCTTGTGATCCGGTGGGAAAATGGAGAGAAGTCCGTCCGCGTAGAGAAATGATGCCGAGCTCGTTCGAACGGGACCGATTCCGGATCTGCGGGCACGCTTAGGCTCTCCCATGCGTCATTCCCGCGAAAGCGGGAATCCACCACGCCGGGAGCTACTCGCCTCCAACCAGAAACGAACTGCCGGATCAGGCATTAGAGCCCGAACTAACATGCCCTGCAGTCGCCCTGTACTGGCGCGGACTCATGCCGAAGTGCCGCCGGAACTGCCGGCTGAAGTAGTAGGGGGAGCCGAAGCCGACCTCTCTGGCGATGGCGCCTACGTCGTCGACCGTATGTTCCAGGAGCCTGGCTGCCTGGTTCAGCCGGAGCCGTATCAGCGCCCCCATTACTGGTTCGCCGACCTCCTCCTTGAAGAGGTGAGATAACCGCGATGGCGAGAGCGCGACCTCCCTCGCGAGGCCAGGCACATCATGTTCGGCGGCGAGGTCTGAGGAGATGAGATCCAGGACCTTCCGCACCCTCGGGTCGACTGGACGCCCACCCGCCCCTTCCTGTACCGCGAGCAGCAACACCTCCTCCAGCCCGTTGAGCGCCAGCTCGCGAGAGAGGTCGCCTGTGGCAAGGGCGTCCGCCCGCAGCCTCAGGAAGGCCCGCCGTGCCCGCTCCCTGGCTCCAGAGGTCCCAAGATGCGACAGCCCGGGTCCCTCGCCGCCGACCAGTGGGTTCCACCACTCGATCCACTCCAGCCTTGGCTCGAAGTGCGCCCACAGAAACTCCCAAACCCCCCCCTCAGGCACGGAGTAATCGTGCAGGACGTCAGGACCGAGCAGCACGACGTCGCCGGTTCTGACGAAAAGGTCGGGACCGGACCCTCGGTACAGTCCCGTTCCATCAAGCGTGAACGTGAGCAGCCAGTTCCCCGAACCATTGGGCCTGCGCACCCTGTACCCGAACCCCTCGCGGAAGTGGCCCGTGACGAGTACGCCCGGCGGCGGAGAAGTGACCTCTTGCAGGCTCATAGCAGGATAGTACAACTTTTCAGCCATCGAGACTATTCCCTGGGTCGGACTCGTCGGCTAGCATCTCGTATGGAATAGGCGGAAAGGTTTGGAGGGTTGCATATTGGAGTCCACACAGCAACTTACGCCGGAGCAGATCCGGACCTTCCAGGAGGACGGCTACCTTTTGGTGGAGGGACTCTTCGAGCCCGAAGAGGTGAGCGACCTTGTAGACAACTTCATGGAGATGCACGCTGGAGGGCCGATCCCAGGCTGCTTCGAGCCTGCGGATCCTGAGGAGGCTGATGGCGACATACTCAAGCTCTACCCGCGAATGATGCATCCGCACAGGGTCAACGAGTTGGCCTTGCGCTACTTGCTCGATGATCGGTTGGAGGCAGTGCTAACAGGCCTTTTCGGCGATGAGCCGCTCGCTGCGCAGAGCATGCTGTACTTCAAGCCGGCGGGGGCGAAGGGCCAGGCGCTTCACCAGGATAATTTCTACCTCAAAGTCGAGCCGGGCACCTGTATCGCCGCCTGGGTGGCCCTCGACGCCGCAGACCAGGAGAACGGCGGGCTCGAGGTCGTCCCCGGCACCCACGATATGGAGCTGTTCTGCCCCGAGGAGGCGGATACCGACGTCTCCTTCACCCGCGACTACGTGCCCGTGCCAGAAGGTCTCGAAGCCGTACCAGTCGTCATGCAGCCGGGAGACGTTCTCTTCTTCAACGGGCAGCTCGTACACGGCTCGCAGCCGAATAGTAGCGAGGACCGCTTCCGGCGCTCCTTTATCTGCCACTACATTGGCCGTTCTTCGGAGCGAATCTCCCACTGGTACCGACCGATCCTGACGATGGACGGCGAGGAGGTTCGGATCGAGGAGAGCACCGGCGGGGGTCCCTGCGGCACCGAGGACGTAGGCGTCCACTGATAGCCTCCCAGGCCTTGATCGTGGTACCTGGTACATGTAACGTCTGTCAGATACGGTCGTAGAGGAAAAGGACGCGCCAGTGCCAAAAATAACCCTCATCGGCGCCGGGAGCGCCGTCTTCACGCGTAACCTGTGCTCGGACATCCTGCTCGCCTCTGCTCTGCAAGACAGCACAATCTCCCTGATGGACATCGACGCGGGCAGGCTAAACACCTCCCGCGATCTCGTCCAGAATCTAGTAGACAGCCGCGGACTCGACGCGAGGGTTGAGGCCACTACCGACCGTCAGGAGGCCATAAGGGGCGCCGACTACGTGGTGACCACGTTCCAGCAAGGCGGACTCGACGCTTACGTCCTCGACATTGAGATCCCACAGCGCTACGGCGTCGAGCAGTGCGTGGGCGATACGCTCGGACCAGGCGGCGTCTTCCGCGCCTTGAGGACCATCCCGGTCTTGCTCGACCTGTGCGATGAGATGGACGAACTTGCCCCCGACGCCCTGCTGCTGAACTACGTAAACCCGATGGCGGCCAATTGTTGGGCGGTGGATGTGGGTACTGGACGCCCGCACGTCGGCCTCTGCCACAGCGTCCAGGGGACGAGCCAGATGCTCGCTTCTTGGATCGGGGCGCCCTACGATGAGGTCAATTTCCTGTGCGCCGGAATCAACCACCAGGCGTTCTTCCTGGAGTTCCGGCGCGGTAGGGATGACTTGTACCCCGAGATCAGGGACGCGATCCGGCGGGATGATGTACGTGGAAAGGAGCCCGTGCGCGTCGAGCTCATGGAGCATTTCGGGTACTTCGTTACCGAGTCGAGCGGCCACGCCAGCGAATACGCGCCTTACTTTCGCAAGAGCGCTCGGATGGTCGAGGAGGATCTCGTGCCACGCTTTGTGGACGAAGCCGACCACTGGTTCGACTTCGGCCGGACCGGAGGGTACCTGCGCCACTGTCTGAGTCGCCAGGAGGAGCCGCCGGACGGCCACGAATCCCTTCCCACAGAGCGCACCCACGAGTACGGTTCGTACATCATCGAGGCGATGGAGATAGACGAGCCGGTCAAGATCAACGGCAACGTGCCCAACCGCGGGCTCATAGATAGTCTGCCGTATGGTTGCTGCGTGGAGGTTCCTTGCCTGGTCGACGCGAACGGCGTCCAGCCGACGGCGATCGAACACTACCCTGTGCAGCTCGCGGCCCTCAACCGCACCAACATCAACGTGCAGGAGTTGACCGTCGAAGCTGCCCTTTCGGGCGAGGTGGAGGCTGTGCATCACGCGGTCATGCTCGACCCCCTGACGGCGGCCGTCTGTACGCTGTCCCAGATCCGCTCTATGGTAGATGAGATGCTTGGGGCGCAGGCTGCGTGGCTGCCGCAATTCCATGTCTCTCTCGAAGAAAGGATCCAGCCTTGAAGGTAGCCTTTATCGGCGCGGGGAGCGTCGTCTTTACCAAGAACCTCCTGACGGACATCCTGGGCTTCCCGGAGTTGCACGGAATCACCATCGCCCTGCACGACATAGACCCAGAGCGTCTGGAGACCGCTGGTATGATGGCCCGCTGGACCTCGGATCAACTCGGTGCCGGTGCCAAAGTCGAGGAACATCTCGACCGGCGGCGGGCGCTCGAAGCGGCCGACTTCGTCGTTAACATGGTCCAGATCGGGATGCACGAGGCCACCCTGCTGGACTTCGAGATCCCCAAGAAGTACGGCCTCAAGCAGACGATCGCCGACTCGATGGGAATCGGCGGCATCTTCAGGGGCTTGCGCACCATCCCCTTCGTGCTCGACCTGGCAGACGAGATGGTCGAACTTTGCCCGAAAGCGCTCCTCCTGAACTACACGAACCCCATGGGCATCTTGATGGAGGCGCTCTACACCGCAAGCCCCAAGACAAAGAGCGTCGGGCTCTGCCACAGCGTCCCTTACACCGCGCGCGAGATAGCCTCGTACATCGGCGTCGAGCATGAGGATCTGCTCTTCGAGTGCGCCGGCATCAACCACATCGCCTGGATGACGCGACTCGAAGTGGATAGAGAAGACGCCTATCCGCGGCTCTTGGAAGCGATGGAGGACCCTGAAGTGTACGCCAAAGACAAGGTGCGTTTCGAGCTGATGCGCCGCTTCGGGTTCTTCGTCACCGAGTCGAGCGAGCACAACGCCGAGTACGTACCCTACTTCCTCAAGGACGACGAGCTCATCGAACTCTATGATGTGCCTGTAGACGAGTACATAAGGCGCAGCGAAGATAACCTCGTCCAGTACGCCGAGACCCGTCGCAGACTGCTCGCCGGAGAGGACTTCACTCTGGGGCGCAGCGTCGAGTACGGCTCGCTCATCATGCACTCGCTCGTCACCGGCGAGGCGCGGGCTATCTACGGCAACGTAGAGAACACCGACCTCATTACGAACCTCCCCGCAGGTTGCTGCGTCGAGGTGCCGATCCTGGTCGACGACACCGGTCTGCGTCCCTGCCACGTGGGAGACCTCCCTCCGCAGTGCGCCGATACCTGCACCCCGCACACCGCTGTCCAGAACCTCACAGTGAGGGCGGCTCTGGAGGGAAGGCGGGATCACGTCTACCATGCCGCCATGCTCGACCGTCATGCTCCGAGCGTGCTCTCTCTCGACGAGATAGCAGCGATGGTTGACGAACTGATAGAGGCCCACGGCGAAGCCATGCCCGAGGGCGTCAGGACTTCGGGCGCAGGAGCGGGACGCGTCTAGAAATGTACAAAGACAACATGACAAACCCGAGGTGGTAGTAGTGAGAAACCCCACACTCCCGGAATTGACCTCGCAGGGTCTCGAGCTCGACACGTCTGATGAGAGCTTCGGCTTGCTCCGGAGCTCGATGGACGTCAGCGAAGATGCAGGAGCTCTCAGGCAAAGGATGGCCGAGGACGGGTACCTTTACCTGCCTGGCTACCTGGACCGAAACTTGGTCCTCAGCGCAAGAGAGAGCGTTACCGAAAGGCTGGCCGCCGAGGGGCTCACTGACCCAGGCCGCTCCGCCGACGAGGCCGTGGCGCATCCCGACTCGGGGCTCAAGTTCAAGCCGGATCTCGCCCACGACAACGAGCCGTTGCACCGCCTGCTGTACGGCGGGTGCATGATGGCGTTCTACGAGCGGTTCCTCGGCGGTCCCGTGCGCCACTACGACTTCACCTGGATGAGGGCGGTAGCGCCGGGCTATGGTACACAACCACACGGGGACATAGTGTTCATGGGACGTGGCACGCACGACCTGTATACCGCCTGGACTCCACTGGGAGACATCGACAACCGGCTGGGAGGCTTGATCATCCTCGAGGGCTCGCACCGCCTCCGGAGCCTGCGCGAGGAGTACCTGACGAGGGACGTGGACGAGTACTGCGAGAATGTGGACGGCGAGGAGAAATACGCGAAGACAGATTCCACTATGCACGGGTGGCGGTGGGACGGCAGCATCTCAGAAGACCCCGTAAAGTTGCGCGAACAGCTCGGGGGAAGATGGCTTACGGCCGAGTACAGTGCCGGAGACCTGCTGACGTTCAGCACCTACACCATCCACGCGAGCCTGGACAACCGCTCCGAGAGGATCCGGCTCTCCTCCGACTCGCGCTACCAGCTCGCCTCAAAGCCCGCGGACGAACGTTGGATCGGGGAGGCGCCCGTCGGCCACGGTCCCGCCGGCAAACGCGGACGTATCTGCTAGCAGGCCCTGACCCGTACCGAGACCTACCATGAGGTTTTTACGGGAGTGCGTTCTGACTACGGGAGGGCACATATGAGCGGCCCTCTCACACGTCATTCCCGCGCAGGCGGGAATCCAGAAGAGGCATGGACGAAGTTGCTTTCCATCGTGCCGTTGGCGTTCACCCGGATTCGGCATTACTTGACAGGCGGTGAGATTGGTCCAACAATGCGTAAGGTGCGTGACGTGTCTGTGGCCGGATGCGTGCAGGGGACATGTATTTGGACGGCCCTGGGGTGAGGTTCCACAGTAGCTGGTTGTTCGATGTGCCAGGGGATGCGAGACGGCTTCGGAAGGAGGAGACGTGAGTAGCGAGTCCAGGGTGGGGCGTCTGTCGCGGAGAGACTTCCTCAAGATGGGTGGGGGCGCGCTGGCCGGCGCATACGCCATGGGAGGGCTCGCTGGTTGTGGAGGGGGATCGGTTGGAGGTCCTACCGAGCTTACCTTGTGGGCGTGGCTGCCGGATTTCCAGGAGCAGGTAGACATGTTCGAAAAAGCCCACAAGGACATCAAGGTCAAGCTGGTGAACGCCGGGCAAGGCGATGTCGAGTACGAAAAGCTCCGGACGGCGCTCAAGGCCGGTTCTGGGGCCCCAGACGTGGTGCACATGGAGTTCCAGTACATCCCTACCTTCAGGCAGATCGATGGTCTTGCCGATATCTCCGAGTTCGGCGCGAATGACTACAAGAACGACTACGCCCCTTGGACGTGGGCGCAGGTCTCTGAGGGAGATGCGGTCTACGCGATGCCGTGGGACAGCGGTCCCATGGCCATGCTGTATCGCAAGGATATCTTCGATGAGTACGGTATCGAGGTCCCGACCACCTGGGAGCAGTTCGCGCAGGAGGCTGAGAAGCTCCACAAAGCCAACTCGGAGATCTACCTGGCAGACTTCACGCCGGCGGATGGAGGATGGCTCACCGGTCTCATGTGGCAGGCAGGGGCGCGTCCCTTCGAGGTCGATGGGGCAAAGGTCTCGATCAACCTTGACGACCCGGCGATCATGAAGTTCTCCGAATACTGGGGTGATCTGGTCGACCGCGGCGTCGTCGCGACCGATCCAGGCTTCACCAACGACTGGTACAGGTCGTTCGCCAAGGGTACCTACGCGACCTGGCCGACCGCAGCATGGGGCCCTGTGTTCCTCGAAGGCGTCGCCGGAGAGTCCAAGGGCAAATGGCGGGCCTCGCCCCTTCCGCAGTGGGAGGAAGGCGCCGACGCATCGTCCAACTGGGGCGGCTCGACGCTCGCCGTCACCACGCAGAGCGAGAACGCCGAAGAAGCGGCCCAACTCGCCATGTGGCTCACCCACGATCCCAAGCCGACCGAGCTGTACACGACCAAGCAGTTCCTCTTCCCCGTGCTCAACGACCTGCTAGACAGCCCAGACTTCAAGAACCGCAAATTCGACTTCTACGGCGGCCAGGCCGTCAACTCCGTCTTCGTCGAGGCCTCCAACAACGTGGACAGGGGCTTTGAGTGGAGCCCGTTCCAGGACTACGTATACGCCCAGATGGAAGAGCAGTTCGGGGCTGCGGCGACCGGAGACACCGAGTTCTCCCAGGTCCCAGTGACTCTCCAGGAGAAGGTCACCAGCTACGCCAAGCAGCAGGGCTTCAAAGTCAGCTAGCGTGAGATCCGGCGGCTGAGGTCCGTTCGGAAGCGGGGAGGTATGCGTTGGCGGTAGAGCAGGAAAACCGGACCGAGGCGACCGCTCCCGAAGCGAAGCCGCCGGGCAGGGCGGCACGCAACAGACGGTTGCGGCGGGTGGTCATCCCTTACCTTTTCCTCCTGCCTTTCCTGGTACTGTTCCTCGTGTTCCTCGTGCTCCCGCTTGTGTACGCGTTGGGGATCAGCCTCTTCGAGAACCGTCTCGTCGGGGGCACGGTCTTCGTTGGCGCCCAGAACTACCTCAGGGCGGTCGGGGACCCTGACTTCCTGGGCGGAGTCTTCAGGATGCTGAAGTTCGGCGTGTTCCAGGTGCCCATAATGCTCGGTATCGCCCTCCTGCTCGCCCTGGTCCTCGACAGCGGCGTGGTGTGGTTCCGCTCCGCTTTCCGACTCGGGTTCTTCCTGCCATACGCCGTGCCGAGCGTGGTGGCCACCCTTGTCTGGGGCTACCTCTACGGCCAGGACTTCGGGCCCTTCGCACAGCTGGCCGAAAGGCTCGGTTTTCAGGCCCCCAACTTCCTCTCCGACTCGCTCGTGCTCGGCTCCCTCGCCAACATCGTGACCTGGCAGTTCACCGGATACAACATGATCATCCTCTACGCTGCTTTGCAAGCCGTGCCCGGAGAGCTCAGGGACGCAGGGGCCGTGGACGGGGCCAGGGGTTGGCAGGTGGCATGGTACATCAAGATACCCCTTATCCTGCCAGCCTTGTTCCTGACGGCGGTCTTCTCGATCATCGGCACGTTCCAGCTCTTCAACGAGGCCCAGATCCTGCAGTCGCAGGCACCGGGCTCTATTAGTGACTCATTCACGCCCAACCTCTACGCCTACACGCTGGCGTTCACCAACCAGCAGTATGAGTATTCGGCCGCGGTCTCCTTCGCCCTCGGTGCAGTAGTGGTAGTGTGCTCCTATGTCTTCATGTTGGTGACCAACCGCAGGAAGGTGGGTGACTGATGGCCCCGATCACGGGTAGGCGCGGCGGACCAGGAGAGAGCCAGTTCACGCGTGTGCTAACCACGGTCCTACTTACCGTCTTCCTGGTCTATTCGCTGCTCCCTGTCTTCTACCTGGTCGTCTCGTCCACAAAGGACAACACAGACCTTTTCTCTTCGTTCGGGCTGTGGTTCGCTTCCTTCAACCTGCCCGAGAACCTGCGCGACACCTTCGCCAGGGACGGCGGCGTGTTCTGGAACTGGCTCTGGAACACCGCGTACTATTCCGTCTGCAGCGCCGTGGGTGCTGCGTTCATCTCGACCATAGCGGGTTACGCCTTCGCCAAGTACCGCTTCCCTGGGCGCATACCGGTCTTCGCCGTGATCCTAGGTTCGATCATGGTTCCGCAGACCGCCCTTGTGATCCCGACCTATTTGCTCTTGAGCAAGATCGGGCTCATAGACACTCCGCTGGCCGTGATCCTGCCCTCTCTAGTCTCGCCTTTCGGCGTCTACCTTATGTTCGTCTACGCCGAGCAGTCGGTCCCCGACGACCTGCTGAATGCAGCCCGCGTGGACGGGGCAGGGGAGCTCAGGATCTTCTGGAGCGTCGCCCTGCGCGTCCTGATGCCCGGCTTCGTAACCGTCCTCCTCCTGTCGTTCGTCGCGACCTGGAACAATTACTTCCTTCCTCTCGTGGTCCTGAGCACCCCGGAGCTCTATCCGCTGAGCGTCGGCCTGGTCTCGTGGAACCAGCTGGCGACCGCGGGCGGCGGGGCGCAGCCGCTCTTTCCCCTTGTCATAACGGGAGCCCTTGTCTCCGTAATACCCATAATCGTGTCTTTCTTGTTCCTGCAACGTTACTGGCAGGGCGGCCTGACCTTCGGCAGCCTGAAGGACTGAAGCATAGTCGTCATCGGGAAGAATGGAGCCGGCTTCGCCTGCGTCCGCAACAAAGAGGAGGTAAGGCTATGATCACGCCTAAGGTCCCGCATATGATCTACGGTGGCGACTACAACCCGGAGCAGTGGCCCAAGAAGGTCTGGGACGAGGACGTGCGCCTCATGGGCGAGGCGGGAGTGAACCTGGTCTCTTTGGGAATCTTCTCCTGGGCTAAGCTGGAACCACGCCCCGGCGAGTACGACTTCGACTGGCTCGACCGCATCATCTCCCTGCTGCACGAGAACGGCGTAATGGTGAACCTCGCCACGGCGACGGCCTCACCACCACCCTGGCTCGCCGCCCTCCACCCCGAGAGCCTGCCCGTCACAGAGAACGGCGTGGTCCTCCATCCCGGCGCCCGCCAGCATTACTGCCCGAGCAGCGCCGCCTACAAGGAGAGGGCCTCCGAACTCGTCCGGCGCATCGCGGACCGCTACAAGGACCATCCCGCGCTCGCGATGTGGCACATCAACAACGAGTACGGATGCCACATCGCGGAGTGCTACTGTGACGCCTCGGCCGAGCACTTCAGGGATTGGTTGAGGACGCGCTACGGCGACCTGGATGCCCTAAACGAGGCGTGGGGGACGGCATTCTGGAGCCAGCGCTACGGGGATTGGGGTGAGATCCTACCTCCACGCAGCGCCCCCACCTTCGCCAACCCGACCCATCAACTGGACTTCCGCCGCTTCTCCTCGGACGCCCTGCTCGAGCTCTACGAGATGGAGAAAGAGATACTGCGGGAAGCGACACCGGACGTCCCCATAACCACGAACTTCATGGGTTTCTTCAAGCCCGTGGACTACTGGAAGTGGGCCCCGCGCGAGGACCTGGTATCGGACGACTCTTACCCCGACCCTTCCGACCCCGAGGCCCACATACGCGCCGCCATGAACCGCGACCTGATGCGCTCCCTGGGAGACGGAGCCTCATGGGTCCTCATGGAGCAAACCACGGTGCGCGTGAACTGGCGCGAGCGCAACGTCCCCAAGCAGCCCGGTGAGATGCGTCTCTGGAGCTACGGCGCCGTCGCCCGCGGCGCGGAGGGCATCATGTTCTTCCAGTGGCGCCAATCAAGGGCGGGGGCCGAGAAGTACCACAGCGCGATGGTCCCCCACGTGCCTACGGAAAACTCCAGGAGTTGGCGCGAGGTCAGCAGGCTCGGCTCGGAGCTTGGCAGACTAGACCAACTCCTCGGGGCGCGCGGGGAGGCCGAAACCGCGATCCTGCTAGATTGGGAGAGCTGGTGGGCGCTCGAGCTCGACTCCAAACCCTCCACCGCCGTCAGAATGCTCGAAGGCCTCTACTCTTTCTACAAGCCGCTCTACGAGGCGAACGTCCCCGTAGACTTCGCCCATCCTGGCTCCGACCTCTCGTCCTACAGGCTTGTGATCGCTCCCACTCTCTACCTAGTCACCGGCAACTCGGCGGAGAACCTAAGGCAGTTCGTCGCCGGCGGCGGTACGCTCCTGATGTCGTTCTTCTCGGGGATAGTGGACGCGCACGATCACATTCGTCTCGGCGGCTATCCGGCCCCGTTCAGGGAGCTGCTGGGTCTCCAGATCGAAGACTTCGTTCCGATGGCAGCAGGAGAAACGAACAGTCTGGACACTACCGGCGGCGAATCGTGTGATCTGTGGGCTGACCTCATCCACCCCGAAGGTGCAGAAACCCTGGCCTCCTATGCGGATGATTTCTACGCGGGCACTCCGGCCGTAACTCGCAACGAGTTCGGTGGGGGGCCAGCCTACTATCTCGGCACAAGGCCGGAGGAACGCTACACGAAGTCGCTACTTCGGAGGGTATGTGAAGAGGCCGGCGTGCGTCCGACAGCCGAAGTCCCACCCGGTGTCGACGCCGTGCGCCGCAAGACAGAAGCCGCTTCCTTCCTCTTCTTGCTCAACCATAACGAGGAGGCCGTAGAGGTCAGTCTACCGAACCCCGGCCTGGATCTCCTCACGGGAAAGGAGCACAGTTCGGACCTGATCCTTGATCCTCTCGAAGTCGCAGTCCTGAAAGAGAGGCTAACGTCGGGCGACTAGTCGGCTCGTCGTGTACAGGCGCCAGATTAGGACTAAGCTCGTTACCGTAACACGGTCGCCTGCGTAATACGGAGTGGAAAGGAAAGAACCATGCGCATCCCTGATACCTTCATGTGGGGCACGGCGACGGCCGCCAACCAGGTCGAGGGTGCCGCAAAAAAGCTGCAGCGGCGCGTCCCCAAGTCGAGCGCCCGCTGGTACTCTGATGGCATCCGCCGCAATGGACTGAAGTAGAGAATACCCGGAAAGGAAAAACCTTTGGAATACAGAGACCTCGGACAGACGGGGATGCGCGTCTCGGAGATCAGCCTCGGGACCTGGGCCTTCGGCGACGGCTGGGGTACCGTCAGTGAGGACGACGCCCTCAGCGCGCTGAACCGGGCGGTCGACCTCGGCGTGAACTTCCTAGACACGGCGGACGTCTACGGCGACGGACGCAGCGAGAAGCTCATCGCCAGGCTCCTGAAGGATCGCCCGAACGATGAGATACTGGTCGCGACCAAGGCAGGACGACGCCTCGATCCCCACACCCCGAATGGATACGATTACGACAACCTCTCGGCCTTCGTCGATCGTAGCCTGAACAACCTCGGTGTCGAAGCCCTGGACCTGCTGCAACTCCACTGCCCGCCGACGGAAGTCTACCGTCAGGACTCGACCTTCGAGGCCCTGGAACGGCTTCAGAGAGCAGGAAAAGTGCGCAACTACGGCGTGAGCGTAGAGAAGGTCGAGGAGGCGCGGATGGCCCTGGATTATCCCGGCGTCGCGACCGTCCAGATCATCTTCAACGTCTTCCGCCAGAAGCCGGCCGAGGAGTTCTTCCCGCTCACCGAGGAACGTAACGTCGGCATCCTGGCCCGCGTACCCCTCGCCAGCGGTCTCCTCTCGGGCAAGATGCGCGCCGACCGCGAGTTTGGCGAAGACGACCACCGCAACTTCAACCGCGAGGGGCAGGCCTTCGACAGGGGCGAGACGTTCTCCGGAGTGGACTTCGAGACCGGCCTCCTCGCCGCCGAAGAGTTGAAGGAGCTCGTACCCGAAGGAAACACCCTCGCGCAGTTCGCGCTGCGTTGGATCCTCATGCACCCCGCCGTCTCCTGCGCCATCCCTGGCGGCAAGAACCCGGCGCAGGTCGAGGATAATGTGGCCGCGGCCGAGTTGCCCCCGCTCTCCGACGAGGTCATGGACCACGTACGGGAGATCTACGACAGCCACGTCCGCGAAGAGGTCCATCACAGATGGTAGCCTGGACGTTACCCTACCAGCACGCGTGTGAGGAGGTTAGCCGCATTTGGAGATCGAGGCTGACGTTCTGATCGTCGGTGGGGGGTTGGGGGGTGTGGCCGGCGCCCTGGCGGCGTTGCGTCTCGGCCGGAGGGTCGTGCTCACGGAGGAGACGGATTGGATCGGCGGCCAGCTCACCGCCCAGGCGGTCCCGCCGGACGAGCATCCCTGGATCGAGGCGATGGGCTGCACGGCGAGCTACCGCCGCCTGAGGAACGGAATAAGGGACTTCTACAGACGCAACTATCCCCTCACCGCCGAAGCCCGCGCCCGGGAACACCTCAACCCCGGAAACGGACTGGTGAGTCGCATCTGCCACGAACCGCGCGTGGCCCTCGCCGTCCTAGAGGGGATGCTAGCCCCCTACCGCTCCGGACGCAGGTTGCGGGTGCTGCTCCGCCACCGGCCCGTCGCAGCCGAGAGCGAAGGGGATCTCATCACGGCCGTTACCCTTCTCGATGAGGACACCGGCGATCTGCTGACCGTCCAAGCCAGCTACGTTCTCGACGCTACGGAGCTCGGAGACCTGCTGGATCTGGCCGGTGTAGAGCATGTGGTCGGGGCCGAAAGCCAGGATGAGACCGGAGAGCCCCACGCGTCGCCGGGAGACCCGAAGCATTTGGACCAGCAGGCGGTGAGCTGGTGCTTTCCCCTAGACCACATACCCGGCGAGGACCACACCATAGACAAGCCCAAAGATTGCGACTTCTGGCGCGACTACCGGGCGAGCTTCTGGCCCGGCCCGCTACTCTCCTGGACGGACGTCTACCCCGATACCCTGCAGCCCCGCCAACGCGCGATCTTCCACGATGAACCCTTCTTCGCCGGGCGCGACGGCTCCGACCTATGGCACTACCGGCGCATACTCGCCCGAGAGAACTTCTCCGAGAACCTGCTCGATAGCGACATCACCCTGGTCAACTGGCCACAGATAGACTACTGGCTAGGCCCGCTCGTAGGAGCTGGAGAAGCCGAGAGACACGAACATCTGGGACGTGCGAGGCAGCTCAGCCTGTCCATGCTGTACTGGATGCAGACCGAGGCGCCCCGGCTCGGGGGTGGCAAGGGGTACAGTGGCCTGCGTCTTCGTCCCGACATCGTCGGTACAAGCGACGGCCTCGCCAAGCAGGTCTACGTACGCGAGAGTCGCCGCATCAGGGCCGAGTTCACGGTGCTGGAGCAGCATGTGGGCGTCGAGGCGCGAGGCGGAGTGAGGGGAGCGCAGTCCTTCCACGACAGCGTGGGTATCGGCGCCTACCGCATAGACCTGCATCCCAGCACCGCAGGACGCGGCTACGTGGATGTGAGCAGCTGGCCGTTCCAGATCCCGCTCGGAGCCCTGATCCCGGTGCGCGTCAAGAACCTACTACCGGCCTGCAAGAACCTGGGAACTACCCACATCACCAACGGTTGCTACAGGCTTCACCCCGTCGAATGGAACATCGGTGAGGCATCAGGAGCGCTCGCCGCCTACTGCCTGGATAAAGATCTCGTCCCGAGACAGGTACGCGAAGATGTGGAAAACCTGGAGGACTTCCAGCGCTTGCTGGTTAACGCCCTTGGATTCGAGTTGGCCTGGCCTGAACCGCAACGCTACGAGCCCCTTTGAGTAATACGGATTCCCCACTCACAACCCCTCTCTCGTCATTCCCGCGAAAGCGGGAATCCACCGCTGCAGATGCTCGGCGCCTCCAAACAGAACCGCTTTACCCGATGACGTGTGAGACGCGCCACCCTCTAGTCGATCTCCTGTTTGCACCCCGTCGAACGCCTGGCCCGTACCCCTAGTAGAAGGAGGCCCGTTCCTTGTTCCCGATCCCACGACCCGAGTACCCGCGTCCGCAGTTCCGCCGTAAGGACTGGACGAACCTTAACGGCGAGTGGAGCTTCACCTTCGATGATTCGGACTCCGGTCTCACCAACGGCTGGCAAAGCGTCACCCCCGAGGATCTGCAATCCGGAAAGTCGCCGTTCGATCGCAGGATCACCGTCCCCTACTGCTACCAATCGAAACTCTCCGGCATCGGGGAGACGACTTTTCACGACGTCGTCTGGTACGCCCGCACTTTCGAGTCTGCGCCCTCGGGCGATGAGCGGCTCCTGCTCCACTTCGGCGCCGTGGACTACCGCGCGACGGTCTGGGTGAACGGCACGCAGGTAGCCTCCCACGAGGGCGGACACACGCCGTTCTCCGCAGACGTGACACACGCCCTAGCGGGCGAAGCCGGGGACAACATTCTGGTAGTACGGGCCGAAGATCCAAGTCGAGACGTGACCATCCCGCGGGGCAAGCAGTACTGGAAAGAGGAGTCCGAGGGCATCTTCTATACCCGCACGACCGGGATCTGGCAGACCGTCTGGCTCGAGCCCGTAAACCGCCGCCGCATCGGCACCCTCCGCATGACCCCGGACGTGGACTCTTCCAGCATCGGAGTGAAAGTCACTATCGAAGGTATCGAACCGGGGATGAGCCTCCGCGCGACGGTGGAACTCGATGGGGAGCAAGTGCTCGAAGATACCATCAGCGTGCGTTCCTCCCTCGTCGAACGCAGCCTGCCCCTCCTCCAGCGCGGTGAAGCCCCTGACACGCCGCACCTGGCCCACCGGCCGGGCCCCACCCTCTGGAGCCCCGAGCATCCCCACCTCTACGACCTGCGCCTCGAGTTGTTGGACCAGGGTGGCCGGGCCCTCGACCGCGTTGAGAGCTACTTCGGGATGCGCAAGATCGAGGTCAAGGATGGCAAGGTCCTCCTCAACGACCGTCCCCTCTACCAGCGGCTCGTCCTCGACCAGGGCTATTTCCCCGAAGGCATCCTGACTGCCCCCACGGATGAAGCTCTGCGCAAAGACGTAGAGTTGGCCAGAGAGATGGGCTTCAACGGCGCCCGCAAGCACCAGAAGGTCGAAGACCCACGCTGGCTGTTCTGGGCCGACACACTGGGCCTCCTGGTCTGGGGCGAGATGGCCAACGCCTACCAGTACAGCCCGGATTACGTGCGGCGTATGACCGCCGAGTGGCAAGAGGCCCTCATGCGCGACTACAACCACCCCTGCATCGTCGCTTGGGTCCCCATGAACGAGAGCTGGGGTGTCCCGAACCTCGCATCGGACCACTCGCAGACCGAGCACCTCCTCGCCTTCTACCACCTGACGCGCTCCCTCGATCCGACCAGACCTGTCGTCTCCAACGACGGCTGGGAACACGCCATCACCGACCTCTGCAATATCCACGACTATCGCGACGCCGCAGCCCTCGCGAAGAGCTACGCAACACCCGAATCAGCCGTCGCCGCAGAGCCCGCGGACAAACCCATCTACGTGCCAGGCTATTCCTACAGGGACGAACCCATCCTTATCACGGAGTTCGGCGGTATAGCCTTCTCCGGCGATGAGGAGGGCTGGGGTTACAGTACCGTGGCCGACGCGGACGAGTTCCTCGCACGCTACGAATCCCTCGTAGAAGCCTTGTTGCGCAGTGCTCCGGTACAGGGCTTTTGCTATACGCAGCTCACGGACGTAGAGCAGGAGATCAACGGCCTCCTCACCTACGATAGAGAGCCCAAAGTTGATCTTGCCAGAATACGCGAGATCACGACGCGCCCCAGGCCGTGACCATAACCACGATCCAGCCGAAACCTGATGCCTGTAGCCTGATGCCTGTAACCTGATGCCTCCCCGTTGACCGGCGTATCGCCCGGTGCTACCATGCGCCACAGGTAAGGCGAGCGTTCGCTCGAAAGGGGAAAGGGTATGGCCGAGTGGTATGTCGACGCTGGGAGAGGTCCCGCGCGCCGGGTCAGCAGGCGGCGGTTCTTGTACGGTGCGGCGGCGGCCTTCGGTGGCATGGCGCTGGCCTCTTGTTCGGGGGCTCCGTTCGGGTCCTTGAAGAGTACGGTCCACTTCTGGAACCTCTTCGGGGGTGGCGACGGCGCAAGGCTCAGCGACATGGAGAGCAACTTCGTGGACTCCAACCCGAATCTGGAGTTGGAGTCGACCACGCTGACGTGGGGGGCGCCTTACTACACCAAGCTCTCCATGTCCACGGTCGGCGGGCGGCCGCCCGAGGTCGCGGTCATGCACCAGACCAGGCTAGGTGCGTACGCGCCGGCGGGTCTTCTGGAGCCCCTCGATCCCGGCATGCTCTCGGACTACGACATCGGTCCCGACAAGTTTTTGCCCGAGGTACTCGAGAGCGCCAAATACCAGGGTGAGATCTACACCGTCCCCCTCGACACGCACCCGCAGGTGATGTTCTACAACACCGACATCGCCAAGAAGGCCGGGTTGTTGGAGAAGAACGGGGATCTCAAGCCGATCGAAGGCGCTGATGCGGTCGTAGACGCCTTCAAGAAGGCGAAGGAGGTCACGGGGGAGCAGGGCGTCGCCTTCGCTCCGTTGGACGGCGCGGTGCCGTGGCGTCTTTTCTACACCCTCTATGGGCAGCTCGGCGGTGAGATTCTCTCGCCGGATGCCTCAGAGGTAGTGCTCGACCAGGAGAAGGCGGAGAAGGCCGTAGAGTACCTGGTCGAACTTACCGTGGGCGAGGAGTTGACCCCGGCCACCCAGGACTACGCCGCCGCGGTAGCGCAGTTTCAGAGCGGCAACGCCGGATTCCACTGGAACGGGGAGTGGGAGGTCACCACGTTCGCGGACGCCGGGATGCCTTTCAGCATAGTCCCCTTCCCGAGCATATTCGGCAACAACACCGTGCAGGCCGACAGGCACACCTTCGTCATCCCCAAAGGCGTGGCCAAAGACTCGAGGGGAATGGATGCAGCCCTCACGTTCATAAGCTCCATGATGAAGAACAGCCTCATCTGGGCGGAGGGGGGGCACATTCCGGCGTATCTACCCATACTCGAGAGCCAGGAGTACAGGGATCTGACGCCGCAGTCCAATTATGCCGGGGTGGCTGACGACGTGATCCTGGACCCCAACGCGTGGTTCTCGGGTTCGGGTTCGGACATGGAGACGCAGGCCGCGGTGCCGTTGCAGCAGGCCATGGCGGGGGCCGTCGAGCCCAAGCAGGCGGTCGACGACATGCGTGCCTCGATGCAGGAGCTCGTCGACACGCCCTCACCGCTCTAGGAGCCGGGGAAAAGAAGGGGAGGTAGGGAGTATGGCAGTACGAGCGGAGACCGCGCAGGCGGCCGGCAAGAAAGAGACGGGCAGAGGAAGAACAGACCTCGCAGGCTACCTCTTCGTGGCGCCATTCTTGATCGCCTACGTCGCTTTCTTGATCTTCCCCGTTCTGCTCGGGCTGAGGATGAGCTTCTACAACGCGAGCCTCGTGGGGACGGACGCCCAGTTCTTGGGGCTCGCCAACTACAAAGAGCTCTTCGGCGACCCCGATTTCTGGCTCTCGCTGTGGCACACGGTCCTTTTCACGTTGCTGAGCACCCCGCCCCTGGTGATCCTCGCGCTCATCCTCGCCCTGCTGGCCAACAGGGCCATCCCCGCGCGGTGGTTCTTCCGACTCTCGTTCTTCGCGCCGTGGGTGCTGCCCTCCTCCGTGGTCGCCCTGATCTGGGTCTGGCTGTATCAGCCAGGGTTCGGCCTCATCAACAGTTACCTGACCTCCCTTGGCCTGCCTGAGGTCGCGTGGCTCGCCGGCGAGGGCGTCGCCATGATCTCCGTGGTGATAGCCACGGTGTGGTGGACCCTCGGGTTCAACTTCGTGCTCTACCTGGCGGGGTTGCAGGAGATACCCCAGGAGCTCTACGACGCCTCGGCCGTGGACGGCGCGGGGCCACTCTCGCAGGTGCGTTGGATCACCGTGCCGCTCCTCGCGCGGACCACGATACTTATCGTGACGCTGCAAATCTTCTCCTCCCTGAATGTGTTCGACCAGATCTACATCATGAACACCTCGGGGGGCCTCAACTACACGGTTACGCGGCCGATTATCCAGTACGTCTACGAGCAGGGCTTCACGTCCTACAGGGTCGGGTTCGCTTCGGCCATGTCTTACGTGTTCTTCGTGCTCGTCCTCGTGGTCGGCCTCGCCCAGTTCGCCGTGGCCAACCGTAGAAGGGGGGATCTCTAATGGCAGCGGGAACCCAAAGCGCCCCGGAGCGCTCTAACGTCGCCGGGACGGGAATGCGCGATAGGATCATGGGCTGGCTCGCCTTCGCCGTGCTTCTCCTCGCGGCGATCGTCTGGCTCATACCACTGGCGTGGGCCGTAGATACCGCGCTCAAGGTCGAGAACGAGACGACGACCGTGCCCGTCACCTGGATACCGCCGTCGGGCTTCACCCTCGAGTCTTTCGGGGAGATACTTGCCGGCGGCAACATGCTGCGCTGGTACTTCAACAGCTTTCTGACGTCTTCGATCATCACCGTGGCGGTCGTCTTGCTCGCGAGCCTGGCCGCCTTCGGCTTCTCGCGGATAGCCTTCCGAGGACGGAGGTTCTTCTTCTTCGTGATCATCGCCGGGCTCATAATCCCGCCACAGATCCTGATCGTGCCGCTCTTCACGGAGATGGACGCTTTGAGGCTGGTGGATACCTACTGGGGGATCATCCTTCCCCAGATCGCCGCTCCCATCGCAGTCTTTATCTTCAAGCAGTTCTTCGACGGTATCCCGCACGAGCTAGAGGATGCCGCCCGGGTGGACGGGGCGAGCCGCTTGAGGGTCTACTGGCAGATCTGGATGCCCCTCTCCAGGCCGGCCATCGCTGCCGTGGGGATCTTCATCTTCGTGATCTCTTGGAACAACTTCCTCTGGCCCTTCATCATCGTGACGAATACGGACATGATGACGATCCCCGTCGGCATCGCCACGGTGCAGAGCTCTTACGGCGTCCGCTACGCTGACATAATGGCTTCGGCCGTGCTCGCGGGTCTGCCGCTGATCGTCGTGTTCCTGTTCTTCCAGCGCCAGATCGTCCAGGGCATCGCCAACACCGGCCTGAAGAGCTAGCCGTAAAGGAGCCGTCACCTGATGCACGTATCCTTACGCGACGTCGCCTCGAAAGCTGGGGTCAGTTTCCAGACCGCCGGAAAGGTCCTCAACGGCAAGGGGTCCGTCTCCGCGCAGACCAGGGAACGCATCCTCGACGCGGCGAAGACTTTGGGATATGTCCCCAACGCCCTGGCCAGGAGCCTCGTTACCAGGAGCACTTGCACCATAGGCATCGTGGCCAGCGACCTGAGCGACGCGGAGCTCGCGCGTTTCGTGGTCGGCGCCGAGCGCGAGGCCCGTCGTCAGGGCCACGGGGTCTTGATCGGCAGCATCAACAGGGACGGTACCGATGCCGAACGCTACCTCGACATGCTAGTCGAGCGCCGCGTTGATGGCATCCTCACGGCGGCCCCCCAGATGGAGCGGAACGCCAGGATCGGGGAACTGCTGCGCGGGCCTGTCCCGGCGGTCAGCATCCATCGTGTACCAGGCGGAGGCGTGCCTCTCGTAGGCTCCGACCACGTAGAGACAGCCTTGCTCGCCACTCGACATCTGCTCGGGCTGGGACATCGGCGCATCGCGACGGTCGTGGGGTCGGAGGGCCGGCAGGTCACTGCTATGAGGCTGAAAGGGTACGAGCGCGCCCTCGAAGAGGCGCGAGTTCCCTACGATCCCGCCCTCATCGAGAGTGGGAACTGGATGGCGGACGAGGCGTACAGGGCGACGCTCCGGTTGCTGGATCGGGCTCCGGATATCACCGCCGTCTACGCCCAGAACGACCTTATGGCGCTCGGCGTAATGAGCGCGCTGTACGGGCGCGGTCTCTCTGCTCCCGAGGACTGCGCGGTAGTCGGGTGTGACGACATCCCGATGGCGAAGCATGCGATACCCCCCCTTACGACGGTGCACGTGCCGTTCTACGAGACGGGAGAGGCGGCCGTGCGACTCTTGCTCGACATCATCGCGGGCCGGATGGACAGGCCGAAACGCCTGCTGCTGCCGGTCCATCTGGTGTGCCGTGGTTCGTGCGGCGCAGGAGTACAGGCTTCCGGCAAACCATCTTTGAAGGAGGAGTAGGATTGGCGAGGATCAAACTGGATCTCGACCGCAGGATCGGCAAGCTCGACCGACGAGTCTTCGGAGGCTTCATCGAGCACCTGGGCCGCTGCATCTACGGTGGCGTCTTCGACGAGAACTCTCCCCTGAGCGACGAACGAGGCTACCGGAGCGATGTTCTCGAGGCCGCGAAAAACTTGCGGATACCGATCCTGCGCTGGCCAGGTGGGAACTTCGTCAGCGGCTACGACTGGACCGACGGTATTGGACCGCGCGAGGAACGTCCTAGAAGGACGGAGCTGGCATGGTTCTCGGAGGAGTCCAACCGCTTTGGCACGGACGAGTTCATCGAGTACTGTCGCATGCTCGGGGCCGAGCCCTATATCTGCGTCAACATGGGCACGGGCACCATGGACGAGGCGCAGGCCTGGGTCGAGTACTGCAACGGCACCGGCGATACTTACTGGGCCAACCTCAGGCGCGAGAACGGCCACGAGGATCCGTACAACGTCAGGTACTGGGGACTGGGCAACGAGATGTACGGGGAGTGGCAGATCGGGGCCCTTTCGGCGGAAGAGTACGTGAGAAAGGCCCGTGAGTTCGCCAAGGTGATGAGGTGGACGGACCCGAACATAGAGCTCGTCGGCTGCGGTCTCAGCGGCCTGACGGATTGGGACAGGGTGGTGATCGAGGGACTCGCGCCTTTCGTCGACTACCACAGCATACACATCTACACCGGCAGCGACGACTACTGGTCGAACGTCCTCGCCCCCCACCAGGCGGATCGAGCCTTGCGCACGACACGGGCCATGATCGAACGCGCCCGCTACGAACGGCGCGTGGATCACCCCATCCACGTCGCCTACGACGAGTGGAACGTGTGGTTCCGGGAACGTACTGCGGAGACGCAACTCGAGGAGCGCTACAACCTCTCCGACGCCCTTGCTGTAGCCACCTACCTCAACGTCTTCGCCCGCCACTGCGAGACCGTCAAGATCGCCAACCTCGCCCAGATGGTCAACGTGATAGCTCCGATCTTCACGAACGTAGACGGCCTGTTCCTCCAGACCATCTACCATCCCCTAAAACTCTGCGCCGAACACATGCACGAGGTCGTGCTCGACGCCTACGTAGAGTGCGAGAAGCACGACCTGTCCACCGAAGCCTCCTCCTGGCCGCACCGCGTCGCCGATCTGGGACCATTTGACCTGCTAGATGTCTCTGCGACCTGCGATGCGGACGGCCGCGACCTGACCCTCGTCGTCGTCAACCGCGACCCCGAACGCGAGATAGCGACCACCATCCAGCTCGCCGAGACGACTTTCAGGGATGGCGCGACGGCTTACGAGGTTACGGGCGAGGGTCCGGAGGCGATCAACTCCTTCGACCGTCAGGCGGTCGGGGTGAGCGAGCGTTCCGTGCAGACGGGAGGCCGATCCTTCGAACACACCTTCCCGGCATGTTCGGTCACGGTACTGCGCGCCGGAGTGGCCGGGTGAGCGGGAACATGCTCGACTCTTCCCCACGCCCACCCGTTGTGGACACCTCGCGCAGCCCGCACGTCCGTCTGCGCCCCCTGCCGCTCGACGCCGTCAAACTCGCCGACGATTTCTGGGAGCCGAGGCGGCGCATTAATCGCGACGTTACCCTGCCTTCCCAGTACAGGCACCTGGAAGATACGGGCCGCCTGGACAACTTCCGCCGCGCCTCGGGGAAGGTCGGCGGCGAGTACCAGGGGATCTACTTCAACGACTCCGACGTCTACAAGTGGCTGGAGGCCGCAGCCTGGACGCTCGCCGAAGGATCCGACCCCGAGCTGGAGCGTATGGTTGACACCGCCATCACCGAGGTCGAGGACGCCCAGAGGCCAGACGGATACCTGAACACGTACTTCACGTTCGAGAGAGCCACCAAGCGCTGGACCGACTTCGACCTGCACGAGATGTACTGCGCCGGCCACCTTTTCCAGGCGGCCGTGGCCCACTTCAGGGCCACAGGATCCGAACGCCTCCTCGACGTCGCCACGCGCTTCGCCGACCATATCTGCGACACTTTCGGTCCGGAAGAGGACAAGCGCCACGCCGTCGACGGCCACGAGGAGGTCGAGATGGCCCTCGTCGAGCTGTTCCGGGTCACCGGTGAGAGGCGGTATCTCGAAGGAGCGCAGTACTTCATCGACGCCCGCGGACACGGCCTGCTCGGCCGACCCTACGGGCAACACGAACCGTCCTACAGCCAGGACCACGAACCTCTAAGGGACCAGACCGAGGTCGTCGGGCATGCCGTCCGTGCCCTCTATCTGTACGCAGGCGTCTCTGACGTGTACGCCGAAACGGGAGAGTCAGATCTCTTACGAGCCTTGGAGCGCCTGTGGCAGAACATGACCACGCGCCGCATGTACGTCAGCGGCGGTCTCGGCTCGCGCTGCGAAGGCGAAGCGTTCGGGAAGGACTTCGAGCTTCCCAACGAGCGAGCCTATACGGAGACCTGCGCCGCCATCGGTAGCGTGATGTGGAACTGGCGCATGCTCGTGTTCGGAGGCGAAGCCAGGTACGCCGACCTGATCGAACACACTTTCTACAACGCCGTCCTCCCTGGCCTCTCGCTCGACGGCCAGCACTACTTCTACCAGAACCCGCTCGCCGACGATGGCACCCACCTCCGCCAGCCCTGGTTCGGCTGCGCCTGCTGCCCACCCAACGTGGCCCGCCTTCTGGCCTCATTGCCCGGCTACTTCTACAGTACTTCCGAAGGCGCCGTCTGGGTCCACCTCTACACGGAGGGTGCAGCGGCCGTCGAGCTTGAGGGGAACCGGACCATCAACCTCCGCCAGCGCACGCGCTACCCGTGGGATGGAAGAGTAGAGTTCAACGTCGAAGCCGAAGGCGAGTTCTCCCTCATGCTCCGCATCCCAGCCTGGTGCGAGGAAGGCGCTCAAATAGAAGTGAACGGCGAGCCGGTAGACGTGGAGATCACCCCCGGCTCGTACGCGAATCTTCGCCGCGCCTGGAGTCCTGGCGACACCATAAACATGGACCTCCCGATGCCGGTCCGCCGCATCGAATGCCACCCTTACGTCACAGAGAACACTGGACGCGTTGCGCTCGTGCGCGGACCCCTGCTCTACTGCGCCGAGCAAACAGACAACCCCGGTGTCGACCTGCGCGACCTCGCCCTCGATGATGCACGCTTCTCCGCCCGCTTCGATCCCGAAATGCTCGGTGGCATAGTCGTCCTGCAGGCCGAGGCCCGGTCAGTCGCGCCGGACGATGGGTGGGAAGACCGCCTCTACCGCACCGTGCATCCTCGCGAGGGAGGTGCGCAGACTCATGCCACCCCGGTAACCGCCGTTCCCTACTACGCATGGGCCAACCGCGAGCCGGGTGCGATGCGCGTCTGGCTCAGAGACGGGTGACCTGGACTGTGTGACAGGCGCCGTCTCGAGCAACCTCACGATGGCCGCAGGCAGCAGGGTGATGGTATCGTATCCGATGGACTGTGAAGACGGAGGAGTGGGGTCTTGGAGAAAGAGATCGAGCAGAAGGAAGACGGCCGCTACATTATCTTCTACACCTTCGAGGACGAAGAGGATTGAACCAGCTTCGCTGGGACCCTACGCTGCGCGAATGGGTGGCCTACGCCACCCATCGTCAAGATCGTACATTCCTGCCACCGGCGGAGTATTGCCCACTGTGCCCGACGAAGCCCGGCGGCTTCCCGACAGAGGTGCCCAGAGAGCACTACGACATAGTCGTCTTCGAGAACAGATTCCCCTCCTTCGCGCCGAACGCCTCTGATCCCGACGAGGGGAGCAGCGACTTGACGCCGACGGCCCCAGGGCGCGGAATCTGCGAGGTAGTCCTCTACTCGGACGACCACGGCGCGACGCTCGCGACCATGAGCGAGCGCCGCATAGGGAACCTGATCGAGGTCTGGGCCGACCGCTACAAAGAGCTCGGCGCCAACGAAGAGGTCGATTACGCCTTCATCTTCGAGAACAAGGGCGAAGCGATCGGGGTGACCCTGCACCACCCGCACGGCCAGATCTACGGCTACCCCTTCATCCCACCACGCCCAGCGAAGGAGTTGGAAGCAGCCCGCGAGTACCGGTCGCAAAACGAAAACCGTTGTCTGCACTGTGACCTGCTCTCCCAGGAGCACGAGGACGCCCGCAGGGTACTGACCAAAGGCGAGCATTTCACGGCGTTCATCCCGTTCTACGCCCATTTCCCGTTCGAGGCGCACGTCTATTCCCGGCGCTGCGCGCCCTCCATAGCGGACCTCGACAGCGCGGAACGCCGCAACCTGGCAGCCGTGCTCAAGCGGCTGCTCGTTGGCTACGATTCCCTTTTCGGTTTCTCGCTCCCTTACATGATGGTCATGCACCAGGCGCCGACTGACGGCGGGGCTTACGAGGGCATCGCCCATTTCCACATCGAGTTCTACCCGCCGAACCGTACCGCGGACAAGCTGAAGTACCTCGCCGGCAGCGAGACCGGGGCCGGCGCGTTCATCATGGACGTACTGCCTGAAGTGAGCGCCGAGACCTTGCGCGGGAAGATAGAAGGCCCGTGAAGGTCCTGGTGACAGGCGGGGCTGGCTACATCGGTAGCGTCGTCGCCTCCCAGTTCGTCGATGCGGGCCACGAGACGGTCGTGCTCGACGACCTCTCCAAGGGACACCATGGGGCTGTCCCCGAAGGAACTCGCCTTCTCCGGGGAAGCCTCATGGACGCCGGATTCGCCCGCGAGACGCTCTCCGAAGGCTTCGACGGCGTTCTTCACTTCGCGGCTCTCTCCCTCGTCGGCGAGTCCGTAGAGCAGCCCGAGATCTACTACCGCAACAACGTCTGCGGGGCACTCAACCTTCTGGAGGCGATGCGCGAAGCGGGCACAGGGCGGCTCGTCTTTTCGTCGACGGCCGCCGTCTACGGTGAGCCTGAGCAGGTACCCATACAGGAGTCGGCCCCGGCCCTGCCCACCAACCCTTACGGAAGCTCCAAGCTCGCTGTAGACTGGCTTATCAGCGCCGTGTCCGGGGCTCGCGGGCTGGCTGCGACGAGCCTCCGCTACTTCAACGTGGCGGGTGCGAGTGGCCGGTGTGGGGAGGATCACCATCCTGAGACGCACCTGATCCCCCTCGTCCTCAGGGCCGCGGCGGAGGGCTCGTCCGTTAAGATCTTCGGCACCGACTACCCCACGCGCGATGGCACGGCCGTACGCGACTACATCCACGTCGAAGACCTCGGCCGCGCCCATCTGCTGGCGCTAGAGGCGGCCGAACCGGGGAAGCACGGCGTCTACAACCTCGGTAATGGGGCCGGCTTCTCGGTCAGGGAGGTAGTCGCAGCCGCCCGCCGCGTCACGGGCAGGATCATAGACGCCGTCGAGTCGCCGCGGCGGGCCGGAGACCCGCCTACGCTCGTGGCCTCCAGCGAGAAGATCCAGGCCGAACTCGGCTGGAGACCCGAGAAGCCGGGTCTGGAGACCATTATCTCAGACGCCTGGGCCTGGATGCAGAAACATCCCAACGGCTACGAGTAGGAGCCTGCCTTGCGGGAGATAGAACAGAGAGCGGCCAGGGCATACAAAGAACAATTCGGCGAGGATCCCGAACTCGTAGCCAGCGCCCCGGGCCGCGTGAACCTGATAGGGGAGCACACCGACTACAACGGCGGGTTCGTCCTCCCGTGCGCCATCGACCGCCGCATCGCCGTCGCATTAGGAACCGCCCGTAGAGGTGGGTTTGAAACCCGCCTCTACTCCGCGGACTTCGGCGAGACGCGCCAGATAGACGACAAAGATTCTTCCTGGGCCGATTATCCTCGCGGTGTCGCCTGGGCGATGGGGGAGGCCGGACACGAGATCGGGGAGTTCAGGGCGGCCTTCGCCGGGAACGTGCCGCTCGGCTCGGGACTCTCTTCGTCCGCGGCCATCGAGGCCGCCACGGCTCTCGCCCTGGATGCGTTCTTCGGTCTTGGGGTCGGACGCACCGACCTCGCCATCATCTGCCAGCGGGCCGAGAACGATTACGTGGGGGTCGGTACCGGCATAATGGATCAGTATGCCTCTCTGCTCTGCGAGGTCGGTGCGTCCCTGCTCGTCGACTGCCGTTCTTTGGATGCCCAGAGCGTCCCTCTAGACCTCCAGGCCGCGGGCCTTGCCCTGGTCGTCTGCGACACCCGCGTCGAGCGCGGCCTCGCCGACACCGGCTACAACGACAGGAGGGCGACGTGCGAGCGCGCAGCGAAGATACTCGGTATCGAGGAACTGCGCGACGCCATGGAAGGGGATCTGGATCTCCTCTCCGGAGCAGAGCTGATGCGCGCCAGGCACGTCATCTCCGAGAACGCCCGCGTTCTCGAGGCGGTCGAGGCGCTAGGTAACAGGGACTTCGACGCGTTCGGACGCTTGATGTACGCCTCGCACGCTTCTCTGCGCGACGACTACGAGGTCTCGACCCCCGAGCTCGACACTTTCGTAGAAACAGCGGAACAGAACGGTGCCAGGGGCGCGCGCCTCACGGGCGCTGGCTTCGGCGGCTGCGCGATCGCCCTCGTACCCGAGGACGAGACCGCCGCGTTGACAAGAGCTTGCGAGCAGGCTTTCGCCAGGAATGGGTTCGAGGAGCCCGCGTTCTATGAGTTCGTCCCTGCGGCAGGGGCGGAAATTGCAACCGGGATCGGGGAATGATACGGCATCTGCATGGTGAGTTCTGCGGTGTACGACCTCCTGGGCGAGCGCGAGTTTTACCCCTTCGCTCTCCACAAGACCGTCATGCCTGCGAAGCTTGTCCCCGCGAAAGCGGGGAGCGGGAATCCACCGCGGAGAGCACTCCGCTCCTCCAACCGGAGGCGATCTACCCGGTCACGTGTGAACCGGGTTCCAGCATGACAGTCAGAGATCTACCGGTGGGAGGGACGTAGATGAGCTCGGGGTCGAGAGATCGCAGCGTGCGAGAGCTGATGGAAACTCACGGCGTAGGAGCGCTCCTCCTGAGCACTCCGGCAAACTTCGCCTGGTATACGGGCGGCGCCGACAACAGGGTAGACCACGGCGACCCCGTCGGCGTGGCGAGCGTCCTTCTCACCACGGAGGACGCCTACATCCTGACGAACAACATCGAGGCACAGAGGATGCGCGAGGAGCAGACGCCCCAGATGGAGGTGGTCGAGCATCCCTGGCACGAAGGGACCGCCGCGCTCCTGCGGGATCTGACCGGTGGTGCCAGCGTGGGGACGGACTTTCCTTCCACGTCTGGCCCGGACCTTTCAGCCGAGATCTCACCCTTGCGCTACGTTCTCGACGGGGACGCGATCGAAACCTACCGGCGCCTGGGCGAAGACACAGTCCAAGCAATGTCCGAGACCGCAGACTTCGTATCATCCGAAACGGACGAGTTCGAGGCCGCGGCGGAGCTATCGTCGGCGTGCCTCAGGCGCGGCATGTACATGCCCGTCCTCCTTGCGGCTTCTGAGGAGCGGCTCGCGCGTCACCGGCATCCTGTCCCGCATGGGGGACCCCTCGGAAAGCATGCTATGCTCGTCGTCTGCGCCGAGCGCGGCGGACTCTTCGTAAGCCTTACGCGCATGATCTACTTCCAGGAACCAGACCCGCGGACGGCCAGGCGCCAGGAGGCCTGCGAGGAGGTCCTGCGCCGGATGAGGGAGGAGGCGACCCGCGAGGGAAGCACCCTGGCCCAGGCCTTCGAGGATTGCCGCCGTTTCTACGCCGAGGCAGGCTTCCCCGAGGGATGGAGGGATCACCACCAGGGAGGGATGACTGGCTATGCGTCGCGGGAGATCATCGCGACGCCAGAAACCCAGCAGGAGATAAGAGAGGGTCAGGCGTTCGCCTGGAACCCTTCGCTCGTAGGCGCCAAGGCCGAAGAGACTCTTGTTCTAGGTCCCGACGGGCCCGAGGTCTTGACCCGCTAGCAGTACCGAGTCCCCCGAGACTACGTTCAGGCTCTGCGGGCACACCGACACTCCTCCTAAGTGTCATTCCCGCGAAGCCGTAGGCTTCATACGTTCCTTCTTCGAGCAGGCCAAGCCTGTAGGCGTGATCTGCCACGGTCCGTGGACGCTCGTCGAAGCCGATGTGATCAACGGTAGGACGCTGACCTCATACGCGAGCCTCCAGACCGACATCCGCAACGCGGGCGGCAACTGGGTGGACGAAGAGGTCGTCACGGACCAGGGTCTCGTCACGAGCCGCAACCCTGACGACCTGGAGGCGTTCTGCGCCAAGATCGTCGAGGAGTTCGCCGAAGGTAAGCATGAAGACCAGAGGAAGAGTGCTTAGAACGTAAAGGCTCTATACGCAGCATAGTGCCGGGTCCCGCCTTAAAAGGGGCCCGGTTCTTGCGTAGGTCAGTGGCTGGCTGGTTTACCCATCGGCGAGAGGGGTAAGAAGGCCGCTTGGATGACTGTAATCGGCACAGGAGGACAGATGCCGCAGCGTATCGAATCAAGTGTTGAGGTAGGCGCCCCAGTACAGGATGTCTACGAGTATTGGAAGACCCTGGAGAACCTGCCGCAGTTCATGAAGAACATCGACGAGGTGCGCCCGACGGGGCCTGACACGACCCATTGGGTCGTCAAAGGGCCGTTGGGGTACAGGGCTGAATTCGACGCCAAGACCACCCAGAACAAGCCCAACGAGGCGATCGGTTGGAACTCCGAGAACGGTGACGTGCAGACTTCGGGTCAGGTACGTTTCAAAGAGGTGGCGCCGGATCGCACTCGCATCGAAGTTCAGATGAACTACTGGGACACGCCAGGTGGTGCGATCGGAGAGGCAGCCTCGAGGGTGACCTCAGGCCCGAAGGCGAACCTGGAACAGGACCTTCGCAACTTCAGGGACATCATGGAGGGCACGGCGACCCCAGAGGAGATCCAACAGCGCCCCGCCGCCGCGGACATTCACAGCGGAGCCATCACTTTCCTGACTTCGGGTACGGGCCTTCTGGTGCTCGGTGGGGGACTCGTCCTCTGGCTACTGCTCCGCAGGCGCAGCTCTTCTCGCCGCAAGTCCCGCATCATCTTCGAGTTTTAGTGACGTGGTGGGGAAGGCCTGAGGTCTTCCCCACCACGCGCATTTCAGCCGGTCAGCACGCCGCAGGCCGAAGCGTGCTGAATTGCCTCTTTAACTCCCGAGCGGCAAGTTCCCGAAGATCAAGACCTTCCGATCGAGGTCGAAGTAGACCGTTCCGGGCTGCTTGAACAATTCTATCTGTACCCTGGCATCCTCCGCCGTGGGCCTGAGGACGTACTCTTCGGCCCCGTTATCAAGGATGAGTCGTATCGTGAAGGCTCCGGGCTTCCCACGGTCGTGTTCGGACCACGAGATTTGAGCGTCGGTAACCTGACGGATCCTGATCGTCTGCTCGGTGTGTTGCTCCGCCATTGATGCTCCTTCCCTGGCTGCGACTCTGTACTCAGGTAACGGCTTCGGGTAGGAAGTAGCAGCACACGTTGCGCGCCCGGGAAGGGTCTGAAGCCGTGGCTTCAGATCTCGGTGTGTGCAGAAGAAGATGAGCCTGCTAAGGGCAACCCGCTGTGGATTCGGTAGGCCAGCAGTCCCCCGCATCTCCGCCGGCCACGGCATCGAGCTCCTGATCTGAGAGCTCACCGCCTTGGCCTAAAGGCGAGGCGCTGGGAAGCACCAGGTAGATGGTCTGAGCGCTCTCCTCCACCACCCTTACTTCCATGCCCTCTGGCAGCCGGGTCCCAAGCTCCTGCTCTATGGTCTCCCTGGGGTCATCAAGGAGCCTCTGGCGAAAGTCCTCGTCCTCAAGGCTCCTCTGGATCAGCTTCCGCTCCGTCTCGGCGCCGCCACCGGTCGCTTCGGTCATGGTCCTTTCTCCTTTCGTTTCCGCCCGAACCGCCCCACACCCTCGCGCCTCGCAAGGCGCGGGGCCAATATCTCATACCACCCTCGTGCGGGCAAGCGGTGCGCTACTGTTCTGCAAGCGTATTGGGTGGCTTCGGCACATCCTCCGCGTGCTGGCCATGGAGGGGAGCCGCTTCGGAAAACGATATCGATAGCGGCGTCCTCGAAGGCAGTACGGAGAGGACGCTACGAGGCAGCACAGCATCGGGCAAAACCTCGTGCAGACGATCCTCCCCATCATATACAATGGACGGCGGTGACGTGGGAAGTCAGGCGCCGAAGAGGGCGTGGGACGATGATCAAGGGGTCATGCAAGAGTCCTGTTTCGCGAAGAGGCGATGGACAAGATGTTCCCCCCGGACGAGCTTGACCGGCTGATGCGTATTACTCATCCCAAGGGCTGGTTGGCACTCATCGCGCTGCTGGCCCTCGTGGCGGCGACGATCGTCCGGGGTTTTTTCGGCAGCGTCCCGATCGAGGTGGGTGGCGACAAGGGAGTCCTGCTCGGCGGCGACTCCCTCAGCCAAGCGGCGTCCAATCCAGGCTGTGCGCTGACAGATGGGGTGGTGCTCCAGAACGGCGCCAGAACATCGCGGGCGTCTCCGCGCTCAAGATGGACCAGGCCTGGGAAGCGGCGCGCATGGCCGGGCGTATCGTGCAGAGCGGAACATACGAGGAGTTGATGGAGCGGGAGGGGCCGTTCCGGGAGCTGGCCACCCGCCAGATCGCCTAGAGGGTGTCGAAGACGGACTCGTTCGAGGAGTACCTGAGGCCCGTCGCAGCGAGCGTCCCGCCGAAGTTGATCTCGCCTTCCGCCTTCCGCGACATAGCCTCCGTAGCCCGCGTGCTGCCAGCGACCCTGGCATACAACATGTTCATCTTCGAGTGCCGCCTGGCAGAGATGGCCCCACGGGCTGACTTCTCGGTGGTCGCCACGCCATCCCGTGGGCGTGAGAGCCTGGCCGGTTTCCATCCTACGAGCACGTTGGCTGCCCGATTGATGAGCGATCCTGTATGGAGTCGCGTGGCCGACTTCGCCGTCCGCTGGGCGGACCCCTCCTCTGCGCTGTACCGCGCCGTGGACAACGTCTGGTTGGAGTTCGACGTCGACGGTGCGCCTGCGGTTATCCCCATCCCGAGCGTCTTCTTCGGTCTACAGCCGAGTGGCCAGGAGGGTGCTAGTAGGGTGGCCTACGAAAGGGTCGTAGACGGATACCGAGCGACCGCCGAGAAGGCGATAGGACTTCTCTCCGGCAGCGAATTGGCGCCTCGGAAACTCGAGACGTTGTCCGACTGCTTCCGCGCACTTTCGTCTGCTGAGCACGTCCTCCAGGTGGGCCTCATGCTCTCCCGCGGCGCCGAAGCGGTCCGCCTGTGCATCAAGCTCCGCTCCGTGGAGCGCATCGTGGAGTATCTCGCGAAGGTGGGCTGGCCGGGCAGCGAAGCCGACGTCGTTGGCGTCCTCGAGCCGATAGCCCAGTCTGGTGGATTATGTGTGCCTGGACATTGACGTCGGCGAAACCGTTCATCACAAGATCGGGCTCGAGTGTTCCTTCGGTGGGAAGAAGCAACCCAGGACCGAGCCAAGGTGGGGCGTTTTCCTGGATTCTCTTGTCCGGGATGGCTTGTGTACGGCCGACAAGCGCGACGCGCTGCTGGCGTATCCGGGCTACGTCGATGAGAACGCGGAGGGTATACCCTGGCCGAGAGCGCTGCGCCGGGCCTCGCAGCTATTTGGCGGACGCTCGCTGAGCATGTACATCCGATCACTCAAACATGTAAAGATCGTGTACCAACCAGGCGAGGGGCTGGAGGCCAAGGCGTACCTGGCGGTAAAACACCACTGGCACACGCCCGTAAAGACCAGAACGCGACAAGATGACTCTTACCCCGCATGAGCGGCACGGGTGGCAACTAGATTACGGTACCACACGGCGAGTAGCTAAGGGTACAGGGAATCGCCGCGGCCGCTCGCCAGGACGGGATAGGGACGGACTCCATCGCCCACGACAGCGGGGATTGTTAGGCGAGGAGGAAAGCTACTCCGAACGCCGCAGCTTCTCACTCTCACGCCGAACGGCCCTTAAGATCTGACCGGGCGCCTCGGGGACGGCCAACTCTTCGAGTCTGAAGCCGGTCAGGGCAAGCAGCGTTGCTGCCCGGTCTTCCGTATCTAGTCCCCGCTGGTACGCGGGATCTAAATCCAGGCGTCCAAGGTTCTCTGCAGCGTCCTTCACGAGCCTCTGCAAGGCCCGAAAGGCGCCGTCGGACAGGGGTGGTTCGCCCCGGTAATTTTGCAACCTTCCACCCTCCCGGTAGGCCGGGAAGGCCTCGAGACCCATGAAACGCAAGAACCAGTCGGCCCGGTACCGTCCGGCGGCCGTGATGCCTGCGTAGTCCGCTATCAGCTCGTCGAGGAGATTGTTGCGCATAGAACCGAAGACCCGCAGCGTGAAGTAATGGGTACACTCGTGCTCGAGGCGGATGGTCGTAGAAGTTCGCCGCCATTCCTGCTCGGGAAGGCCTATCTCGCCGGCTGACACGTTACTGTAGGGTCCATCGCTCAGGATCAGGAACCGGTCCTGGTAGAGCTCCTTGTGTGGCACTAGGCGCCGAAACTCTTCACGCCACCCGGTATCGGAGCGGTCGCCGCTCTCGGCCTCCCATCGGCGCCGATGCTCCAGAATGCGATCCCAGTTGTTCAGGCCGGAGACCATACAGGCCCCCATAGATCCCGGCACGGGTCCTGGCTCGTTTCTCATCGTCAAGGCGCGCACAAGGGCCACGAAGTCCGTCCGACCGCCGGGGATCAAGACCGGTATCTGCCCCGCCGGGCTCGGATGCACGATGAGTCGAAGCTCGTCGGGCCGCGCGAGCACAAGCCCGGATGCCTCGGTCATTCCCCCCGTAGGAGCTCCCCTCAGGGTGGCCGCCCGGTAAGCCTCCGTTTGGCTGATGCGCTCCCGGATTGGGAACCGCAGCTGGACCAGGCGGCGCTGCAGCGCGGCGAACGCGCCGGTCTCGGCAGCCTCCAGGGCGTAGCGCTCCCAGGCCGCTACGTGGGACTCGGCGGGGAGCGGGAGAACCGGCGGCGCGTCGGTACGGTGCTCATCGAAGGCGTTACGGTCGTAGGCCAGCAGTTCCTCGATCTCGGAGCCGGTGGCACCGTAAGAGGCGAGCAGGTCAATGCGTTGTCGGTTGGTCATCATCCCGGTGCCCTCCGGTACAAACACGCTTGACGAAAGCATACCAGGTCGGATCCGGGCGAAAATGGCGAAGCTCCTCCCGAAGCCCCGCTCGTTACGGTACCTAGTGCACCTTCAAGATAGGTGCTGGGCGATGAGTTGTAGTGCGGCTTACGAGTCGGCCGAGCTAACCACGAGGCCTTTGGTCAATGCTCATAAAGCTTCTCTATCCATCACCCAGAAGGTCTCCTGATCATGCACTAGCCCCCGCAGGGCCCTTGGCAGCTATAGCAGGTGGAGGAACGCCTATGTCACCGCCCCAAGTGCCACCGCCGGGCACCGCATCTAGCTCTCGATCGGAGATCTCGCCGCCTTCGCCTACCGCCGAGGCGCTGGGAAGCACCAGGTAGCTAGGTACTCATGGAGAGGATTGCCCATACGGTCGGATATGCGCCGGAGCAGCGCCTAGCAGCATGACGAGGGCCGGAACGTAAGCAGCTCCCGGCCCTTACATTGTTGCCCTTATTCACCGGAGTGCGTAGTGGGATTCTGCGAACTTCGCCATGACGCAGTTCTAGGAAGTCAGGTCGACAGCGCAAATAAGTCGATGCCGCTCTGCGGACGCGCGGTTTTCGCTTACCTGTCCATCAGATTTGTTTCCTACCCACCTTCGTGAGGAGCGGACCTTCCGGGCTCGTTGCCTTTCTTCCCTTTCCCTCGAATCACAAGGGCCGCCGCGATCGCGCTCGTGGCCGCCATCCCCGCCGAGACGTACATCGCGAAACGGAACGCACTGAGGAAGGCATGGTCCACGGCCCAGTCTATCGCGGCATCTCCCCCACCCCTCTTGCCTTTCTCTATGATGTGAGACGCGCCAAGGTCGGCCTTCTCGGCCCGCACAGCCGCTTCCTGAGCGGGCGTAAGATCGAGACCGTTCACGCTGGCGTCGAGGCTGTTATCGAACGTAGCCAGCACGAGGAATGCGAGCACTGCTAGCCCGAGCACTTTCGCCGTTCGTTGGACCGCCCTGTTTACACCAGAGCCAAGCCCGGAGTGCTCTTCTTCGACCGCGTTCAGGATCGCGATCGACAGCGGCGCAAACACCAGGCTCATACCGAAGCCAAGCACCACCACGGCGGGAAAGTAGGTCGTCCAGTAGGATCCTCCGAAGCCCGGTACGGCGAAGAGGACGAACCCCGCGGCGGCCAAGGCAGGACCGACCATCAGTGGCAGCTTCTCACCGTAGCGGGTCACCAGCCCACCGGCCCAGCGTCCCATGAGGAAGGTGACCACGGCAAACGGCACGAGCGCGCTCGTAGCGGCGGTAGCAGAGTAGCCGTGCACCTGGATCAGGAAGATCGGCACCAGGAACAGCGCGCCCCCGAACCCGGCATACAGCAGGAACGTCATCAGGTTGGCCCCGCTAAAGTTACGCGAGCCGAAAAGGTGGAGGGGGATCAAAGGCTCGCGCGCGTGCCGCTCGACGGCCACGAAGCCGACGAGCGCCACCGCTCCTACAACGATGGCAACCCCTTCAAACGGATCGAGGCTCTGATCGGAGGCCCCGATCAAGCCGTATACGACACCCCCTAGGCCCACGGTGACCAGCAACGCCCCAGGAAGGTCCAGGGAGCGCGTGTCCTCGGCATGGCTCTCTGGAACATAGCGAAACACTATGAGGAGCACGACTATGGCCAGCGGCACGTTGACGAGAAAGGCGGCCCGCCACGAAATGGTGTCGATCAGGTAGCCGCCAAGAACCTGTCCCAACACCGCGGCTATGGCTGAGAATGACGACCAGGTACCGATCGCCGCGTCGCGCCTCTCCCCCTCGTCGAAGGCCGCGCTGAGGATGGCCAACGACCCGGGTATCAGGCCGGCTGCACCAAGGGCCTGAACCACCCGCGCGGCGATGAGTTGGCCGGGGGAGGCCGCGACCGCGCACCCCACGCTGCCCAACGCGAATATCGAAATCCCAGAACGAATACGCGACGGTGTCCGAAGTGGTCTCCCAAGGAGCCTCCCACCAGGAGCAAGGTCGCCAACAGGAGCGCATAGACCTGGACTATCCACTGCGCTTGCGCAAGAGGAGCTCCGAGATCGCTCTGGATAGAGGGCAGCGCAACGTTGGTCACGGTTCCGTTGATAAAGGCCATGCTGGAACCGAGGATGGCCGCGGCGAGTATCCAGTGTCCCAAGACCTCGGCATCCGGGTCATCGTGTCGGGCCTTAGGGAGATGGTGATGGTGAATTTCGTATGGATGCTCGGCAATGTTACCCACGGTTGCCCCAGTATAAGACTTCTGGAGAACCACCGTCGAGTTGCGCTTATTCACCCAACCTCGTAGAAAAGGGGTATTCTGCGAACTTCGCCTTACCGCGATTCTCGGAAGATGAGATTAGAGGGCCGACCCTCGACGCAGTACCTTATGGTCTGCAAACACTATACGGGCTCTTACGCCCAGGAAGGAGGATCGGCCCAACATGGATGGTAGCAAAGAGCAACCGAAGGTGACAGCCGGATTGGATCTCGGCGACAAGCACTCCTACCTGTGCCTCATCGACACACTAAGCGGTGAGGTGATCGAGGAGGGTAGGCTGCACACCACTCCTGAGGCCCTCAGGCGGCGCTTCGCTTCCGAGCCCTCGCTGCGCGTAGCCATCGAGGTTGGAACCCACACGCCCTGGGCGAGCAGGGTGCTCGGGGAGTGTGGCCACGAGGTCCTGGTTGCCAATGCCCGCAAACTGAGGCTCATCTACGCTAACAAACGCAAAACCGACGAGATCGACGCCGAAAACCTGGCTCGCCTTGCACGCCTCGGCCCGAAGCTCTTTTACCTGTTAAAGCACCGGGGCGAAGATGCCCGGGCCCATCTGGCCTTAATCCGCTCCCGCCAGGCGCTAGTCGGTTGCCGCACGCAGCTTGTAAACCACGTCCGAGGAGCGGTCAAGTCCTTCGGGGCTCGCTTGCCCAAGTGCCCTGCCAGGAGCTTCCATAAGAGAGCCTCAGAGCACATCCCTGAGGCACTCCGGCCGGCCCTAGGTCCCATCCTGGAGCAGATCGGCTCGCTTATGGAGCGCATCAGGGATTACGAGAGGCAGCTGGAGAGGATCTCCAAGGAGCGCTATCCGGAAACCGATCTCTTGCGTCGGGTCGAGGGGATCGGGCCGCTCACCGCGCTAACTTTCGTGCTCACCCTGGAGGAGCCCTACCGCCTCGAAAAGAGCCGCAGCGTAGGTGCCTATCTGGGGCTCGTGCCCGCCACAGATCGGTCGGGAGACAGAGATCCTCAGAGGCGTGTCTCCAAGGAGGGCGACGAAATGTTGAGGAAACTCCTTGTAGGCAGCGCTCACTACTTCCTGGGTCCCTTTGGCTCGGACTCAGATCTAAGGCGTCATGGAGAAAAGATAGCTTCTCGGGGAGGTAAGAACGCCAAGAAACGAGCAGCGGTGGCCGTGGCGAGAAAGCTTGCGGTGCTTTTTCACCGCCTGTGGATAAGCGGAGAGGTCTACGATCCTCTCTACAACACCCATCGGCGCTAAACGCATCAGGAGGAGGCAGCTTAGGTAGAGAGACGAGGGAGCACAGAGAGCGAAGCTACGCAGGAGGTGAAGACTACTGGCAAAAGCGGCGGGGCGACCCTAAAGTGGCTGATGGCCACGGCTTTCTTGTTGCCTGAACGCGCTTCGGATCTAGCATCAGGTGACTGCGCCATTGCGAACTTGGTCCATCCTCAAGGTCAAGGCACATAGGGCCCGCGGATAGATGGGTCAGGCCGATCCGAGGCGCCGCCCGCAACCACCTATAGCGTATTCACAGCGGATAGAAGCATAGCGCGAAGGGCGGAGCAGCAGTTGCGTTAGCCAAAGGGCAGACGCCACGTCGTCGGCTTGACAAACAGTGCCTTCTCATAGAAGTTCGCAACTCCTTAGCAACACCAAGCAACCGCCACCATTTAGTCGTTTCGGTCGGAGGGATAGTGAAGATACGCCTGGAGGGGCGTGCTAATGGAACACACGGAGACGGTTGCACATGGCTAGCCTTGCGCCTGTTCAGGACGCGAAAATGCTGGATTCGGAGACCGGATACAGTCCGGTTTCAGACCGATTACAGCACGTCAAGTTATCTAGTGGTCAATAGCACTGTCGAGGACAGGTTTGGGTACAATAGAACGAGTCCCCGCCGGCGACGCCCTCCAGCTCCCGGTCGGAGATCTCGCTGCCTTCGCCTACCGCAGATGCGCTGGGAAGCACCAGGTAGATAGTATCTGCGCTCTCCTCCACCACCCTTACCTCAACGCCCTCAGATAGCGGACTTCCCAGCTCCTGCTCCAGGGTCCCCTTGGGGTCATCAAGGAGCCTCTGCCTGAAGTCCTCGTCCTCCATGCTCCTCTGTACAAGAGTGCGCTCAAACTCGGCGCGGCTGCCGGGGCCACCGGCTGATGCTTGGCTCATGGCCCTCTCTCCCTTCGTTGTGTCCCCAACCACCTAGGAGCGTGGTCGTCGCTTGGGCCCGCTCCCATCACGGATTGGTATCACAGCTAGCATAGTTCTCTGCTCCGCGCAAGGGCTGGCCCTGCCCCGCTAGGGCCAGCTACTCCAAGGAGAGGGATGCCCATATGGTCGGCTATTATTCGCCAGAGGTGCGCCTATCAGCATGACGAGGGCCGGAACGTAAGCAGGTCCGGCCCTTGTATTGTTGCCCTTATTCACCAGAGTGCGTGGAAGGGAAATTCTCGGAGTGTAACATAAGGCATAAGTAAGTCATTCTACGAAGGCCTATGCGACCCTCGCGTGTCAATTGCCTACCACGACCTCTAACAAGTCGTCTTGGAAGTGCTTACAGCGTCTTGCAACAGCGTTGAACCGCAGGGCATTACAACTTCGTGAAAGCCTACGTCCCAACAGACAAGTTGGAGCCGTGGCGCACCTCCTCGACTTCAGTTTGTACGGTGATCGATTCGTCGGTCAGGTTCAGTTGAGGTACGCCTCTAACCACGTATTCCTCATCTTTCATGTAGCTGGGAGCTTCGAAAGTGAGCGCGAGCGATATAGCGTAACGCAGCCAGTCGCGCTCGTCGGTTAGGGCATCCTCTGGTAGATACTCCTTGAGTACTTCTATGGCTGGTTTACCGTCGATCTCGTAGATGACGTTGCCTTCGGAGCGGGTCACTATGCGCTCTCCACCTATTGGGATCACGCTATGGCTTATAGCCCAGGCAGTTTGCGCCTCGCCCGAGAGCAGCGCGTAGGAGACTCCCTCGGAGACGACCTCGTCGTCGCAGTACTGAACAGGTAGGTGCCTCCGCATTGAAGTCTCTGTGGCCTGCGCCACCACCCCAGAGCGGGAGGAATTGGTCGTTTGGGAGATTCTCCTCCGATCCCGCGAAAAAGTGGTCGAAATTCTCCGTGAGCCCGTCCGGGAAGACGAACAGGCCAATAGTGTCGGAAGAAAGGTAGGGTAGCAGCTCTTGAGCAACCTGCTGCCCAACGGCGCGTGGTTCGGCACTAAGCCCCGTCGCTAATCCGTTGTGCCACTGCAGCTCGTCCGAAGTGATCACCGTAACCACAACAGAGAAGTTCGATTCATCGGCGTCTTCTCCGTTTATCGTACCCGCCGCCGAACAACCTGTAAGAGGTGCACCTCCGGTAAACTCACGGACCGCCCCCAACAAGGAGCGCTGGTCTTATCCGCTGGAGCCGAACATGAGGACGAAGTCTGGCTTGTCGACGCCTACCTTCTCCAGTGCTTGCTCGGCGGCCTCGCGACCCGCGATGCTCGGATTGTGATGACGACTCATGCCTACCCCGGCTTTGATAGACATGGACTTTCCTCCTATGCCCTAGGAACTAGGTACATCTTAGCTTAGGAAGCCTTGTGCAGCATCTCTAAGACCCACTGGGGAAATGCGCATCTGTGGCGTGCTACGGGTCAATGTCATCGCAATCCGCTCTAGCGGTAGTTTGTTGATCTAAGAGAAGGGCCTTGATATGTCTCGGGCGAACCTGAGCTAAGATTCGGTTCGAGCGTGTTTTCGGGGATCGAGCAGTCTCATCTGGAGTCATTGTCGTCCACACATCCCACTCCAACAAACCACCGCTAGAGAAATTCGGATTGTGGCTCCGAAGGGCGCGGGTCGAGCCCCGTCGGTTACCCTCCAAGCTTGACCAACGCTGCAACCAACATGATTAGAACTGCGACCAGCCCCCGGCCTAGAAAAGGACTGGCAAGCGCGCGAACCCGCGCAGGAAGCTGGCACGCCAGCGCAACTCCTCGGCGGGGACTGCCAATCGCAGCTCCGGGAACCGCCGAAACAGCGTGCCGAACGCTACCTGACCCTCAACCCGTGCCAGTGGCGCCCCGAGGCAGACGTGGATGCCCTTTCCAAAGGCGACGTGCCGGTTGGCATCGGCACGGGTAATGTCGAAGACGTCGGGGTTTGTGAACCGCGCTGGATCCCGGTTGGCAGCCGCCAGGCCGACCGTCGCCCGTTCCCCACTCGGGATCACCGTCCCGCCCACCTCGACGTCCTCCTTGGCGATGCGTCGCCCGATGAAGTCGATCGGCCCCCAGTAACGCAACGTCTCCTCGACCACCCCCTTGGCCAGCTCGGTATTCGCCTTGAGTTTCGCTAGCTGGTCTGGGTGGGTTAGTAGCGCGACGACCCCGTTTACGATTAGGTTTACCGTGGTCACGTGCCCAGCGAGGAACATGAGGAAGACCGTCGAGAGGACCTCATCCCCGTCGAGGACGTCCCCGTCTTCCTCGGCGTGGACTAGTCGGCTGATCATGTCGTCGGTCGGTGCCCGCCGCTTACGCTCGAAGAGATCCTGGAGGTAATCTATAAATTCCCGTAGCCCCGCTCGAGTCTCCTCGTCCATCTCTCGGCCCCGGAGACGGTCGGCGCTCAGAAGGTTCTCTTTCCATCCTCGGATCGTTTCGCGATCTTCCCGCGGGATGCCGAGCATATCGCTGATGACGGTGATCGGAAATGGGTAGGCGAACGTCTTGATCAGGTCCATCCACCGGTCGGGCGTCGCCTCGCCACGCTCGGCGGCGTCGCGTTCGGCCTTGTCAAGGAGGTCGTCCGCGATCTGCTGAATGTTCCCCCGCAACGCTTGCATGCCCCGTCCGGTGAAGCTTGGCTGGACTAGTTTGCGCAGCCGCGTGTGGTTGGGTGGGTCGAGTAAGTGGATGCTCCGGGAGAGCGGACGCAACTCCTCCGGCATCGGGGGCTGCTGCTGCAGCTGCTCCTCCGACATCCCCGAGCGGGGATCGGCCGAGAAGCGGTCGTCGAGCAGGGTCGCGATCGCCTCATTGTAGTGGGTGACGAAGAAAGTCTCGTTCCTGAGGAAAAACTCGCGGCTCTCCTCACCATCGCCCGCCTTCTCCTCACCGCCGGCGAAGCGAAGGCGGGACACCGGACCCTTCGCCCGCAGGTCGGCGTAGATGTCGTAGGCGTCGGCCATGAAGTGTGAAACGGCTATGTCCAACTCTACCGGTTGTGCTAGACCAGCCTCCTTTTGTGCCATGCTCGTCGTGGCTCCGTCCTTGCTTGTCGACTGCGAGTCGAGCCCATCTTTGTTCTTGGGACTGCGCGAGTCTTTGCGCGCTGACTTAGTCATGGCCATACTCCTATACGTTGCCTCGTAAATATATGGTTATATTTGCTTGCAGCAACGATTCGGCGGGCAGAAGGTGTTTGCAAGCTTCATCACGCGGCCTTCCGAGCCTTGAGCTCACCGAAGAGAACCGGGACGGACCCGAACCTGCGAGCATGACGCCTTATCTAACTATTGCTCCTATTCACCGGAGTGCGTGGAAGGGAAATCCTCGGAAGTACAGCGCAGCCCCGACCCTATGCGGCAAGGATTTCTTATGTAAAGACTACCATGAGCATAGTGTACATGCCCCGGAGCCCTTGGAATCACCGCCTGCCACTGCCTCAAGCGCCTCGTCGGAGAGCTCGCCGCCTTCGCCTACCGCCTGGGTGAAGGGAAGCACCAGGTAGATGGTGTCTGCGCTCTCCTCCAGCACCCTTACTTCGATGCTCTCAGGAAACCGCCCCCCAAGCTCCTGCTCCACGGTCCCTCTGGGGTCATCAAGGAGGCTTTGGCGAAAACCCTCGTCCTCTAGGCTTCTCTGGATCAGCATCCGCTCCATCTCGGGGCGGCCGCCACCGGCTGATGCTTCGGTCATTATCCGATCTCCTTTCGCTGTGTCCCCAACCACCGAGGAGCGTCCTCGTCGCTGAGGCCTGCTCCCATCACGGATTGGTATCACAACTAGCACAGTTGTGTGCTCCGCGCAAGGGTGCGCCCCGCTAGGGCCAGCTACTCCAGCACAGGGATGCCCATATAGTCGGCTATTATGCGCCAGAGCAGCGCCTAGGAGCAGCATGAGGAGGGTCGAGTGCTCTAGCAGCCTCGGCCCTCCTTCTTGGCCTTATTCACCCGAGTGCGTGGAAACGGAGTTCTCGAAATTCGTCTAACCGACCGCGCAATTAAGACCGCAGGTGTTACCAAAACAGGTATTACCGCAGGTGGTCGACGACACGCTAGTCCCTCCGGCCACCGCCTCTAGCTCCTGGTCGGAGATCTCGCCACCTTCTCCGAGCGGCGAGGCGCTGGGAAGCACCAGATAGATGGTCTGTGCGCTCTCCTCCACCGCCCTTACCTCAACGCCCTCGGGCAGCCTGCCCCCGAGCTCCTGCTCCACGGTCCCTTTGGGATCATCAAGGAGGCTTTGGCGGAAGACCTCGTCCTCCAGGCTTCTCTGGATCAGGCTCCGCTCCCACTCGACGCGTAGGCCGCCACTGCTCGCTTCTGTCAAGGTCCCTTCTCTTTTCACCTGCCCTAAGTGTCCGTGTCCCGAAAGGCGCGAGGACCAGTATTGTACGGACCCTCCTCCCGGCAAGGGGTACGCCAACGCTTGGTGAACGTTCAGCGTCGCTTCGGCACACCTTTCGCTAGCCGGACCAGGAGGGGCATCGCTTCGAGGACGATGTTGACACGGCGAGGACCGCCGGGCAGGGGGCTGGCGTGCCGCAGCTTTGCGGACTTGCGCCGTATGGACCCGGAGGCGGACGAGCCCGTAGCTAGCGGCGACTCCCCTTGCTTTCCTGACGACCCGTGGCGTGCGATCGGGGGCTTGTAGAAGCCGGCGAAGGACTTGTGATACGGGATCCGAAACGCATCGTTCGTGGTGGGGTCACGGGCGATGTGGCAGACTTGGTGACGGCGTGCTCACCGAGGAGAACAGGAGTGCTCGACCGTGCTAGCCTCCCAGATAATACGCAGTTTGCCCGAGTCGCTGGACTGGATGGTGCTTTTCGATCTGTCTACGTTGCGCCAACTGGTCGCCGACGAGGCGGTCAGGGGCATGTTCGGCTTGCCGGAAAGCATGGATCTCGACCATCACAGCCACATCATCCTGACGAGTCAGGGGAAGTTGGCGGCGGCCCGGGAGGGGTCGAAGTTGAACGATCCCATAAGGGAAACGGTCTTTTCCGTAGGTGAGAGGGAAGCGTGTTTGTATCGGCGGTTCTCTTGCCGCTTCGACTTGTTTCCCATAGACGAAGCCGATTGCCTGGCGATCGGAGAAATGCCGCCCTTTCCTCCGGTCTTGCTCCATCTGCGATCCGAGGCTGGCTACGGCGATGCGAAGGCCGTCTTTACCGAGGAACCTTCCGAGCAACATTATGAGCTCCTCAAGGCGGTTGGGGTGGAATACCTGGGGGGGAGTCGAGAGGGTCCGTATTACGTAGCCCAATTCCGAAACCACTTGCCAACCCACATACATTCCGCAGAGCTGGCACGCTTTACCCGCACGAGCCATTGTAGACTGTTCTTCCTGCGGCACGGTTCGATAGACCGGCGGTTGGAACATGGCCTGATCAAAGCGTCCGCGGGTAGGGTAGCTTGGGTGGCACAGCTGGCTCGAGAGGCGCTGGTGCGGCTCGCGGGCGAAGCCGGGGATGATAGAGACTTGGCGTTGACCTGCCAGCCGCCACCGCCCGCAAAGCCGTTTGCCTCAGGAGACGTGGTTCCCCTCGGGTTCTTGCTAAAAGTGCTTGACTACCATACCTCTGCGGCCTCCATCTTCAGCAATGTCGAGGTCCGCAAGAGATTACTGGCGCTGCTGCAACACAGGCGGCAGGAGTTGCTCTGGCCGCACCAGGTTGGAGGCCCAGTGTCCTCGATAGCTTCGGCGCTCGTACTCCAGGGGTTCCGTGATCCCCAAGGAGTAGAGGCGCTCGAGGCGTTCGCCGATGGGCGGGGAGGATACTATACTCGGCTCCGGGCAGATAAAGGAGAGCCGGGGGTAGTCGGGGGCAGCAAGGGGTATCGTAGCCAGCCCGACGTTGCGACTACGTGCCTGATACGAGCCTTGAGAAACGATGTCGAGTTGGCTACGAAAACGAGTATCGAGTGTCTGACATCGCGTTTCGAAAGCAGAAGCGGACTGCACTTCGCCAATCCATATTTGGTCGATTGGGCGCTTGCCTGTGCGCTAGAGAAGGATGAATCGGCGCAGGAGTTGCGGGATCTACTTGCGGCCGAGATTTTGGCCAGCATGAACGACGACCACTCCTTTGGGCTTTTCGACGTGCCTACGTCTAGCGCGTTCGCGATCCTGAGTATGGCTGCCCTCGGGCGAAGAGGACGAACCCTCCGCATAGCCCAACTTCGCTTGCTCGACTTCGTGGAACCTGACGGCACCTTCCCTCCGGGCACTCCTTTTTACTCCGCGCGGGCGGCAAAGCAAGAAGACGGCCATGCGGGGATCGCAGCACGGAGAGAGCAGCAACGGCAGGTAATAGAGGTAGACCGCGGATTATATGAGGTTTCTTACTATCTCGATGGCCACAAAACGATATCGACGGCAGCGGCTACACTCGCTCTGCTTGCGGAATGCTCGCCCGCCGATCGCGATTCTGACTCAATCAAGGAGCAGCGGAGTGAGGCTCACCCCCGATATAGGTGCCGCAATCACGCGGAATACGTGCAGTGGTTCGCCCTCCCACCTTATACGGGCGAATCGCCATGGGTATAGCTTCGCGCCGTGGCCCGTGCAGAACCGACGACCATGTGTGTCCACGATTATACTCCCTTGCGCTGAGCTTTTGCTCCAGGCCTGGCAGCTTAGAAAGGGGGCGGTAGTGAAGCAGATCGATTGTATGACGGAGCAGGACCTGACGGAAATAGTCGAGCGTGCCAGCACGGTGGACGAGCGCCTGAGCGGCGACTTCAGCCCCGCTGAAGGGGATGAAACCCTAGTGGACGAACGGCTCGAGGCGTGGTGCCAGGCCTTGGGCAAGGGGGACTGGGACCGGTTGGAGCGGCGGCTGGCCTGGGACGGCCTGGACCTGGAGACGGTTCGCCCCGCTCTCGGCCCTGTGCGCCTCCGCGACGGCGCACCGCTGCCGGAGTGGTCGGAGCTCCTCGCGCAGGCACTCCGCCTGGCCCCACCTGAGCGACGCGAGGAGGCGGGCGACGTATGGCCAGCCGAAATGGGCTTCCTTGACGCCGAGGATCCCCTCCCCTTCGAGGATGTCCTCGCGCCGTTCGTGCTCGTGGCCCGCGAGAGGCTCGCCGAGCGTACGGCTGCTTTCGGGGGGATGCTTTCAGAAGCGGCGCGGGCTGCCCTGGAGCGCGACCTGCTGCGGAGCCTGTCACCCCTTTCCGCCGAGCTCCTCCTTACGGAGTTCGAGACTATGCGGGCGCAGGAACAGTCGTCCTGGGATCGCTTGTTTTCGCTGGCACGAGAGCCCGAGGGAAGGTCCCTGTACCGGCAGTTCGTCCGTCGATTGGCGGAGGGAGGGTTGGCGCGCTTGTTCCTGCAGTTTCCGGTGCTGGCACGTCGGCTGGGCAAGATCTCGCACCTCTGGGTCGAGGCGAACGCCGAGTTCCTCGGATGGTTAGAAGCCGACATACCCGAGCTCGAGCGCGTCTTCGGCGACGACGGCGAGGAGCTTGGCAACGTCGTCGAGCTCAAACCATCGTTGTCGGATCCACACCGCGGCACGCGCAGCGTCGTGGCGTTGACGTTCGCCTCCGGCCGCAAGCTGGTGTACAAGCCCAAGGACATGGGGACGGAGGCGGCCTACCATCGGCTGCTGGCATGGCTCAACGAGCGGGGCGCGCCGCTGCCGTTCAAGGTGCTCGAGGTGCTCGATCGCTCCACGCACGGCTGGGTGGAGTTCGTGGAGCATCTGCCGTGCCGGGACCAGGACGAAGCCCAACGCTACTACGAGCGGGCCGGCATGCTGCTCTGTCTGTTCTACGTGCTCGAGGGCACGGACTGCCACTACGAGAACATTATCGCGAGCGGGGAGTACCCTGTGCTGATCGACACGGAGACGTTGATGCACCACCGCGCCAGCGCAGTAGTACCCGAGGACGAAAACGCGCAGACTGAGGCCTTCGAGCAGCTAGGCCACTCGGTACTGCGCACTGGGCTACTGCCCCGCTGGGAGTTGAGCGTGGATGGGCGGACGGCATACCACGCAAGCGGGCTGGGCGAAGCGGCCGAGCAGGAGCTGGCGGTTCGCGCGCGCAAGTGGATACGGGTGAACACCGACAGGATGGCGGTGGAATCGGCCCCGGTGATTCTCCCGGCGCGGGAGAACGTGCCCAGATTGGGTGACGCCCCGCTCAGCCTGCAGGAGCATAGCCCGAAGGTGGTGGACGGTTTCAGGCGCATGTATCGGTTCGTGCTCGCCCACCGTGACGCACTTCTTGGCTCGGATCCGCTGCGCGAGTTGGCCCACGAACAGGTTCGTTTCGTATTTCGCGCCACGAGGGTCTATGGCCTAATCTTGCGCAACGTGCATAACCGGCGTTACCTGCGCGACGGGGCGGATCGGAGCATCCAACTAGAGCAGCTCGGGCGCGCCCAGGTGCCGCCCCGTGACCTGGTGGACCAGCCGGACGAGATACCGCTGTTCTGGCCTGTGTTCGCGGCCGAGCGCCGGGCGATGGAAGAGTGTGACATCCCGTTCTTCACCGCCCGGGCCAGCAGCGACGCCTTGATAGTCTCACCCGGCGAGGAGATCGAAGGGTGCTTTCAGGAGCCGAGCTTCGACCTCGTACTGAGCGTGCTCGAGGAGCTCGATGACGACGACCTCGAACAGCAGGTAGCGTTTATCGAAGGCTCGATGTACGCCCACCTGGCACGCGAGACCACCGCCTCGCGCCCGGCGACGTCCACGGAGGAAGATGACAGTACGGTCGGACCACCTTCTGACAAAGCGTTCGTCGCTTCGGCGCTCGAGGTGGCGGAGGCGATCCGGTCGCGTGCCATCCGGGCCGAGGACGGTAGCGCGGCGTGGATCGCGCCGCAGTACCTGGTCCAGGCGGAGCGCTACCAACTGCAGCCCATGGACTACGATCTCTATGGCGGGACTTGCGGCGTCGCAGTGTTCCTCGCGGCCGCCGAGCGATTCGCCCCGGGGTCCGGCTACGGCGAGCTGGCGCTGGCCGCGGTCAGCCCGCTGCAAAGCATGCTCGACCGCCGCCCGGACCGCCTCGCCGAGACGATGGGTATCGGCGGGGCCTCTGGCCTCGGTTCGGTCGCGTACTCCCTGCTCCGCGTCAGCCGCCTCCTGGACGAGCCGGATTTGCTCGAGGAGGCGCGCCGGATCGCCCTGCTCATCACTGAAGAGCGGATCGCCTCGGACCAGGAACTGGACGTCATCGGGGGGGCGGCCGGCACCATACTGGGTCTCACAGCGCTCTACGAAGCGGTTCCCGACAGGGAGATCCTGGAACGGGCTATTGCCTGCGGCGAGCACCTGCTCGAAACGCGAACGGAGAACGAGACCGGCCATCGCGCGTGGGTGGCTGGCGAAGGGCCGCGGACCACGGGTTATTCGCACGGCACCGCGGGCATCGTATATGCCCTGCTGAGGCTGTACGAGCACACGCGTGACGCGCGGCTCCTCGAGACGGCGAAAGAGGCCATAGCATACGAGGACACCCTGTACTCGCCGGAGGACCGCAACTGGGTCGACTTCGCGAGGCCAGGCGAGCCAGTCTACAAGTGGCAGTGGTGCCGCGGTGCCCCAGGCATCGGGTTGGCGCGCCTTGGCGGTCTAGCGGTTCTGGACACCGAACAGGTGCACACGGACATCGAGCTGAGCCTGCAGGCGACGCTGGAGTTCGGTGTGCAGGGCGTGGATAATCCCTGCTGCGGCAACATGGGCAGGGCCGAGGTGCTGCTGGCATCGGGACGGCGACTCTCGCGCCCGGAACTGGAGGAAGCAGCACGAGAGCACGCCTGGCGGGTGGTCTGCAGGGCGGAGCGCACTGATGGCTTCGTCTTGCACCCGATGCTGCCCAAGCACGTGGACAACCCGAGCTTCTTCCAGGGCACGGCCGGCATCGGCTACGAGCTGCTGCGCATGGCCAGTCCCGATCTGCTCCCTTCGGTGCTCTTGTGGGAGTGAACCTCAAGCTCCCCCCAACCCGTTACGCTCCAGGAGACGAGGTAGGTCCGGCAGCGCGGCCACGAGTGGGATCTTGCTGCGGCCGCGGTTTGCGTGGGATCCCGCCGTGTTCAAAGCTGACCTCGGCAGCCCGGCGAACGCCGCGAGGGTATCGAGGTGCGTAGAAAGGCCATCGGTGGGAATCACCAGCGACCGTTCGGGTGGAAGCGCGGCCTCGATACGAGCCGTCTCGCGCGCATAGAACTCCAGCAGCTCCTCCGCGAGCGGGCGAAGCGCGAGGCGGAGATGTTCGGGGGAGGCGAACTGGCCAGGATCGAAGCTGGGAGCCATGAGTCTGCCGAGCGCGACAAGCCATTCGGGCCAGCCTTCGTCGTAGGCGGGATGGCCTCCGCCATACCGCAACGCCATGTTCAGCAAGGAGTCGGCCCAAGAGACGGCATCACGGCGGGTGTACACGAAGCGGGCGGCGGGGTGGAGTTCGACCAGGATGTCGATAAAATAGTGATTGAAGCTGGCGGAGTCCAGCTCCAGTGCACCGGCTTCGGCTCGCGAGGCCAGCCAGCAGCGCATACCGTCGTGGCCGAGCCTGCCAGCCTTCCAGGCGATGAGACGCTCGACGGACTCGGCGAAGAGGAACTCGTGGCCCCAGCGGAACGGCTGGAAGAGGTCCGCCAGCGAGGTCGTTCCGGTCTTTGGCAGGCAAATCCCGATGAGGTGGAACCGCCGGGTGGGCAGTGAAGCCGGCACTCCCCCCACTCCCCACCAACGGCCGCGATTCACGCCCTCGCGCCGCGCCCGCAGCGAAGCGACGTTGGGTTTATCCATCGGACATTTCCCAGGTGCCACCGCAGGCCACGGCTGTGGCCGACGACCTTGTTAGCGGTGGGTGGGAGATTGCCAGAGCTCGGTCCCAACCTCCTGCTCGATGGCTGCCTTGGGGTCCGCCAGCAGCGCCTGGCGGAACGAGTCATCCTCTAGGTTCCGCTGGATCAGCCTCTGCTCTATCTCCCTACGGCTACTGCCACCGGTCGCTTCGCTCATAGACCATTCCCCTATCGTTTCCGCACGAACCGGCCTACGAGGTCGCGCCTCGTAAGGCGTGGGGCCAATATCTCACACCGCCCTCGTCCGGGCAAGAAGCACGCTACAGTTAGACAAACCGGGCCCGGAGGTAGGCCGCTTCGGGAACGACGCCGACCGAGGCGTGCTCGATGGCAGCCCGGAGAAGGCGTTATAGGGCAGCACGGGGAAAACCTATGTGGAGACGATCCACCGCACACTGTACAATGGGCGGCGGTGACGTGGGGTGTCCGACGCCGAAGAGGGCGTCGGACGATGATGGAGGGTATCATGCAAAAGTCCCTGTTTCGCGAAGAGGCGATGGAGAAGATGTCGTCTCCGGACGAGCTTGACCGGCTGATGCGTGTTACCGATCCCAAAGGCTGGCTGGCCCTCATCGCGCTGTTGGTTCTCGTCGCGGCGGCTGTCGTCTGGGGTGTTTTCGGCAGCGTCCCGATCGAGGTGAGTGGCGACAAGGGAGTCCTGCTCGGCGGCGACTCCCGCAGCCAAGCGGTGTCCCAAACCTCGGGGCTCGTAACCGACGTCCGGGTGGAGATCGGGGACCACGTACAGGAGGGACAGGTTCTCGTACGGGTACGCTCCAACGAGGGCGCCGAGACCGACGTGGTCAGCCTGTTCGACGGACGAGTGGACGAGATCCTGATCGAGGAAGGCAGGTTCTTGGAACGCGGTCAGCAGGTCGCCGTGATCAAAAGAGGAAACGAGCCGCTGCAGGCGTTCGTCTTCGTTGCTGGCGAGCAGGGCAAGCAGCTCAAGAAGGGCATGCCGGTTCACGTACTGCCTTCGACCGTAAAGGCCGAAGAGTTCGGGTTCATCCAGGGGGAGGTCACCTCCGTGTCGAAGTTCCCGGTGACCGAGGACGAGATGTTTCTGCTCTTAGAGAACCAGAGTCTGGTCGACGAGCTTAGCACGGGGAGCGGCGACCAGCACAGGGTGGACGTCAAGCTACTCCGAGACCAATCGACGCCTAGCGGGTTCAAATGGTCCTCGTCGCAGGGGCCGCCCTTCGGGATCACCCGCGGGACGCTCTGCACGGCGACCTTTGTGCTAGGCAGGCAACACCCCATCGACCTCGTCTTACCTTCCTCGGAGGGATAGAAGCGTGACAGGACCGACGCACCAACGGCAACCGGCCACCTCACCAGGGCCACGCGACGGACGCACGACACAAAGGGCCGCCCGCCACGTAAGAACACCGACCGTCCTTCAGATGGAGGCTGTCGAGTGCGGGGCGGCCGCGCTCGGCATCATACTCGGCTACTACGGCAGGGTCGTGCCGTTGGAGGAGTTGCGTGCTGCCTGCGGCGTTTCTCGGGACGGGTCCAAGGCCAGCAACATCGTCAAGGCCGCCCGTGGGTACGGCCTGACCGCCAGGGGTTACAAGAAGGAGCCCGACGAGCTACGGGCGCTCGAGCCGCCGTTCATCGCCTTCTGGCACTTCAGCCACTTCCTCGTGATCGAAGGGTTCGGCAGACGTGGCGTCTACGTGAGCGATCCGGCCAGCGGGCGCCGCGTTGCTACCTACGACGAGTTCGACCAGGCTTACACCGGTGTAGTGTTGACGTTCGAGCCCGAGCCGGATTTCCGCAAAGGTGGGTCAAGACCCAGTCTGCTCGCCGCCATGCGCAAGCGGCTGCGGGGTTCCGAATGGGCCCTCGCTTTCGTCGTGCTGGCGAGCCTGGGGCTGGTCGTGCCAGGAATCGTCATCCCTATCTTCTCCCAGATCTTCGTCGACCAGTACCTCGTGCAGGGCTCGCGCGATATTATCCTCCCGCTCCTGATTGGCATGGTGCTCACGGCGTTCTTGCGCGCCGCCCTGACGTGGCTCCAGCTACACTACCTGCTCGGCCTGCAGACCAAGCTCTCGATAAGCATGTCGAGTGCGTTATTCTGGCACACGCTGCGCCTGCCCATCGAGTTCTACGACCAGCGCTACGCGGGCGAGGTCGGCTCGAGGGTAACCGTAAACGACCGGATCGCCCAGCTTCTCTCGGGACAGGTGGCGACCACGGCTCTGAACGTCATCACCGTCCTCTTCTACGTCGTCGTGATGTTCCAGTACGACATCATTCTCACCCTGATCGGCGTCTTCTTCGCCGCGCTGAACCTCGTGGCCTTGCGCTTCGTCTCCCGTACGAGAATCGACACGAACCAGAGGTTGCTGCTGGAGCAGGGCAAACTGACGGGCGTGTCTATGGGCGGCCTGCAGTCTATAGAGTCGCTCAAGGCGACGGGTAGCGAGTCCGATTTCTTCGTCCGCTGGGCCGGCCTTGAGGCAAAGTTGTTGGAGGCGCAGCAGGAGTTGGGCACCAGGACCCAGGTCGTCTCCGGCGTCCCGGCGATGCTGACGGCCCTGGCCACCGCGGCCGTCCTCGGCGTGGGGGCCCTGCGGGTCATGTCAGGCGACATCACGATCGGCATGCTGGTCGCCTTCCAGTCCTTGATGACGAGCTTCATGGCGCCCATCGGGCAGATGGTCACCCTCGGGACCACCCTCCAAGAGAGCCGGGGCGACCTGAATCGCGTAGAGGACGTGCTGCGCTACGAGCCAGACCCGCAGGTGCCTGCGAAGATCGCCTCAGAGGAGGAGATACCCCAGGATATGCCGGCTGAGTTGTCGGGATATCTCCAGCTTCGAGATCTTACCTTCGGCTACAGCCGACTCGATGCGCCGCTGATCGAGGGCTTCAGCCTTACCCTGGAGCCAGGAAGCCGCGTAGCCCTGGTGGGCGCTAGCGGCAGCGGCAAGTCGACGGTCGCGAAGCTTGTGTCCGGCTTGTATCCTCCCTGGAAAGGCGAGATACTCTTCGATGGGCAGCTGCGTGCGAACGTTCCCCACGGCCTCCTCACCTCCTCTCTGGCGATGGTGGACCAGGATATCAGCATGTTCGAGGGTACGGTGAAAGAAAACCTCACGCTTTGGGACCACACCATCACCCAGTCGAGTCTCGTTCGTGCCGCCAGGGACGCCCGCATCCACGACGACGTGGCGGCGCGGAAGGGCGGCTACGAGAGCGAGGTCGAAGAGGACGGGGGTAACTTCAGCGGCGGCCAGCGCCAGCGCCTGGAGATAGCCCGGGCGCTCGTCGGCGATCCCACGATCGTGATCTTCGACGAAGCGACTAGCGCGCTAGACCCCACGACGGAGAGCGAAATAGACGACAACCTCAGGCGGCGAGGCTGCACCTGCCTGATCATCGCGCACCGGCTTAGCACGATCCGCGACTGCGACGAGATCATCGTGCTCGACAGGGGCAAGGTGGTCCAGCGAGGGACACACGAGCAGATGCGCGACGTGGACGGTCCCTACTCACGCCTGATCGGTGCTCTGGAGCAGGAGACCCAAAGAGAAGAGTCCGCCTGATGCGATCCGACGAGACGACGCCCCAGGAACAGCAATGGCTGCTCCGGCTTCACTCCCAGGAGGGACGACAAATCGAGGTCGGTTCGGACAGACCGATCTTGCTCGACGACCCGGATTCGGTCCTGGTGGTGAGCTCCGGCAAGGTGGACGTGTTCTCGACGCAGGCCGACGTAGGTCAGACCATGGGGCCACGCCGCCACCTGTGCCGGATCGAGACCGGCCAGGCCCTTTTCGGGATGGACCTGGGCCATACCAACGAGGGGTTCAGAATACTGGCCGTCGGCGTGGCGGACACCGTCCTGCTGGAGCTGAGGCGCCCGAGGCTCGTGGAGCTGAAGCTGACGAAGGATCCTGCCTACGCCGATCAGGTGATTGCCCTGCTGGAAGGCTGGGTGGCAAACATGTGCGTTGCGGTAGCAGGGCAACACCTGCCTCCGCAAGAATCCAAGGCACTGGCGCCAGGACAGGAGATCGCGTTGGATGCTCGCGACACGGTCAGGGCGCAGGAGGGTACCGTCTGGGTCCGGCATCTGGAGGGGAGTTCGCGCCTCCTCGGAGATCCGGATCTTCCACCGATCAGCGGGGACGGCTACTTCCCGCTATCGGACCCGGCGTGGCTAGAGTCGAGCGGCGGGACCACGCTGCTCGGCATGGACACGGAGAGCTACGTGGCCCAGAACGAGTCGTGGTCCGATCTGGACGGTTTCCACGCCATGATAGTGTCGGCGCTCGCCTGGGAAACGCGGCGTTCGTTCGAAGAGCGCCGGGAACGAGAGCGCCTGAGGGACGAAGTCGACCGGGAACTAGCCAGGAACGCCGTGCACCGGCTGAGCGCCGTGCTCGAGACGGAGACGTCGAGGGACGTAAGCCCGGACATCGCGACGGGCGATCCCCTGCTGGCCGCCTGCCAGATTGTCGGCAGGTCTCTGGGGGTCGAACTTCGCCGCCCCGCGTACTCTGGCGGCATGGCGGGCGACCCGCTCGACGAGATCTCGCGGGCCTCGCGGGTCCGCATGCGACGCGTCGCCCTGAAGGGGGATTGGTGGCGTCAGGAAAGCGGCCCCCTGCTGGGATTTCGTGGCGAAGACGAGAGCCCGGTAGCGTTGCTCCAGAGAGGCACCTCGGCTTATTCGCTCGTCGATCCCTCAGACGGGACCAGACAAACCCTCACCGGAGAGACGGCCTCGGATCTGGCACCGTTCGGCTTTACCTTCTACGCTCCTTTTCCGGATCGGCCACTGGGGGCGTGGGACCTGTTGAAGTACAGCCTGCGGGACCTGCGTGGGGACCTGCTGCGGGTTCTCCTCATGGGTGCGGCCGCCGGGCTTCTCGGGGCGCTCGTGCCTATCGTCACCAAGCAGATAGTCGACATCGCCATCCCCCAGGCAGAGGGCGGCCTTGCGGTCGCTCTCGCCCTTGGTCTCGTGGTCGCGGCCATCTCCGCGATGCTGTTCGAGGTGGCCCGCCAGTTCGCCGTCCTGCGCATAGAGACGAAGCTCGACTCCGGCTTGCAGGCCGCCGTCTGGGACCGTCTCCTGAGCTTGCCCGCTACCTTCTTCCGAGACTACTCGGCCGGGGACCTGGCGGTACGGGCGATGGGCATCAACACCATTCGCCAGATGGTGACCGGTGCCACCATATCATCGCTCCTTTCAGGCGTGTTCTCCGTCTTCAGCTTGGCCGTGATCATCTACTACAGCGTGGAACTGGGGCTGATAGCCGTGCTGATGGCGGTGATAATCATCGGGGTCACCGCCGCTGGCGGCTACGTGCAGTTACGCTATCAGCGCCGGGAGACGGAGATGCTGGGGAAGGTGTCGAGCCTCGTTTTGCAGTTGCTGACCGGCATCGCAAAGCTGCGGGTGGCGGGGGCGGAGATGCGTGCCTTCGCTGTCTGGTCCGGGCAGTACTCTATTCAGAAGGCCAACGCCGCCAAGGCCCAGTCGGCCGCAAACGCCCTCGTCGTCTTCAACTCCGTCTTCGGTGTGGTGACCTATCTGGTGATCTTCGCTACCGTAGCCTACGTGTTGGGAGGAGGTGTGAGCACGGGCGACTTCGTCGCGTTCAACACGGCTTTCGCCCAGTTCCTGTTCGCCTCCGCGGGCATCACGACGGCGTTCACGACCATCTTGCAGGCCGCTCCCTTCTACGAGAGGGCGAAGCCTATTCTGCGCACCCTGCCCGAGGTGGATACGGAGAAGCCCGACCCCGGCGTGCTGAGAGGCCGGGTAGAGATCAACAACGTCACTTTCCGCTACGACCCAGACGGCCCGCTCGTGCTCAACGACGTCTCGTTGCGCGCCGAGCCCGGGGAGTTCGTCGCGATCGTCGGCCCGTCTGGCGCCGGCAAGTCGTCGCTCTTCAGGCAGCTGCTGGGCTTCGAGGAGCCCGAGGCCGGCTCCGTCTACTACGACCACCACAACCTGGCCGAGCTCAATGTCCAGGCGGTGCGCCGCCAGATGGGGGTGGTGCTCCAGAACGGCAGGTTGATGTCGGGCTCCATCTTCCGGAACATCGCCGGCGTCTCCGCGCTCACGATGGACCAGGCGTGGGAAGCGGCGCGCATGGCCGGGCTCGACGAGGACATCGAGATGATGCCCATGGGGATGTTTACCTTCCTGGGCGAAGGCAGCTCCGCGATCTCCGGCGGCCAGCGCCAGAGGTTGATGATAGCGCGGGCGATCGCGTCCAGACCGCGGATAGTGCTCTTCGACGAAGCGACCAGCGCCCTGGACAACCGGTCGCAAGCGATCGTAAGCTCCAGCCTTCAGGATCTGAAGGCCACCCGCATAGTGATCGCCCACAGGCTCAGCACCATAATTAGCGCGGATAGGATCTACGTGCTGAAGGCCGGGCGTATCGTGCAGAGCGGAACATACGAGGAGTTGATGGAGCGGGAGGGGCCGTTCCGGGAGCTGGCCACCCGCCAGATCGCCTAGAGGGTGTCGAAGACGGACTCGTTCGAGGAGTACCTGAGGCCCGTCGCAGCGAGCGTCCCGCCGAAGTTGATCTCGCCTTCCGCCTTCCGCGACATAGCCTCCGTAGCCCGCGTGCTGCCAGCGACCCTGGCATACAACATGTTCGGCTTCGAGTGCCGCCTGGCAGAGATGGCCCCACGGGCTGACTTCTCGGTGCTCGCCGGGGCATCCTATGGGCGTGAGAGCCTGGCCGGTTTCCATCCTACGAGCACGTTGCCTGCCCGATTGATGAGCGATCCCATATGGAGTCGCGTGGCCGACTTCGCCGTCCGCTGGGCGGACCCCTCCTCTGTGCTGTACCGCGCCGTGGACAACGTCTGGTTGGAGTTCGACGTCGACGGTGCGCCTGCGGTTATCCCCATCCCGAGCGTCTTCTTCGGTCTACAGCCGAGTGGCCAGGAGGGTGCTAGTGGGGCGGCCTACAAACCGAACCTAGATGAATATGTAACTACAATCGAGACGGTGATAGGACTTCTCTCCGGCAACGAATTGGCCCCTCGGGTGCTCGAGACGTTATCCGATTGCTTCCGCGCACTTTCGTCTGTTGAACACGTCTTCCAGGTGGGCCTCATGCTCTCCCGCGGCGCCGAAGCGGTCCGCCTTTGCATCAACTTGCGCACTGTGGAGGGCATTGTGGAATATCTGGCAGGAGTAGGCTGGCCGGGCAGCGAAGCCGACGTCGTTGGCGTCCTCGAGCCGATAGCCCATCTGGTGGACTATGTGTGCCTGGACATTGACGTCGGCGAAACCGTGCATCGCAAGATCGGGCTCGAGTGTTACTTCGATGGGATCAAGCAACCCAGGACCGAGCCAAGGTGGGGCGTTTTCCTGGATTCTCTTGTCCGGGATGGCTTGTGTACGACCGACAAGCGCGACGCGCTGCTGTCATACCCGGGCTACGTCGATGAGAACGCGGAGGGTATACCCTGGCCGGCAGCGCTGCGCCGAGCCTCGCATCTGCTCGGCGGGCGCTCACTGAGCACGTTCATACGAACACTCCACCACGTAAAGCTCGTGTACCAGCCGGGCGAGGGGCTGGAGGCCAAGGCATACCTGGCAGTAAACCACCATTGGCACACGCCCGCGCTCCGGGGCTAAGACCATGAAGCACCGCAGCCAACCTGTTCTGGCGAAATCGAGGTGTAAAGGCGGGGGCACCTAGCCTGGCTCGCGGGCGCCGTGCGCGCCGTCTCTTTGTTCATCGACGAGCACCAAATGATCAGCACGGCCCTTGCGGTGCTCTCCCTTACGCAACCCGGTCCTCGCGTCGAGCGTGACGCTGCACTCCCGATGTGGAGAGGGGACGGCGGTTGTCATCCCCGCTATCGCTGCGAGAACCACATCGAATACATCATGGGCCACGCCTTGCCTCCCTACATCGCCGGCCGAGGGTCGGGATGACGAGCGGGGACCGAGCTCTTCCGGGGTGCACCCCGGAAGAGGCGGCTATTGGCGGAAGTCTTGCAGGATGGCCTCGTTCGCCTCGCCGTCGGGCTCCAATACCTGCTCACCGTCTGACAGGGACTTGGGGTGACCCTCCAACTCGGCCCTAGTCATCTGGTTGTCTTCGCCGTTGAGTACGAGTGCCCGTGCGAGTGGGATCACCTGCAGTATCCCCAAGTCCGTGTTGACATTGTCGTTCGTGACCTTGATGATCGCTGGTAATCTGGTGACGGTATCCCAACGGAGCGCCTGGCGGCGCAGCGCCGCAAGCAACTTCTGCTGGTGATCTATCCGGTCGAGGTCCGCCCCCGGGGTGCCCCGGTAGCGGGCGTACTTGAGCGCCTTGTGCCCGTTGAGACGCTCGAAGCCTTCGCCCATGTTCCAACTCGCGGGGAAAACCCCCGTCCCAACGTCTACCCTGACCTTGCCCATGGCGTCTATGACCTGCTCGAAGCCCTCGAAATCCACGATCACGTAGTTATCTATGTCGACTTCCGTGAGATCCTGCATCACAGCCCTGGCATTCTCTACGCCGCCGTAGGCGTAGGCGGTGTTGATGCGGTTCTTTTCCCCGGACTTCACCTCTACGTACAGGTCGCGAGGTACGGAGAGCAACCTGACCTCACCCGTAGCGGGTATCACCCGGACGAGCATCATGGTGTCCGAGCGCGTGGACTCGCCCTCAGCCGAGCTGGGCCTCCGGTCTACGCCGAGGACGAGCACGTCAAGCGGCTCGTCCGAGGCCTGCTCGGCTTCCCTGGCTGCCGCTACTCTGGCCGCTTCTTGTCTGGCCTCTTTGGCCGCTTCCCTTTTCGCTTCTCGCCTGGCTTCTTTCCTAGCCTCGAGGGCCGCTTTGCGGGCGTCCCGGTCCTTGGCCTCGTCGGTCGGCTCCCGGCTGCCGGATGCTGCCAGATCCTTCGTTCTCTTGGGGGCGCGGGTCTCTCCCGCCGGGATCGTGCCGGAATCTCCCTGCGCGAGTAATCCCTCGAATGCGGCAGGTACGTAACCAGGGGATTCGGTTGTCTCAAGCGCAACAGCGGAGCTCGCTTCGTCACCCTTCAATAAAACGGCCGCTTGCGTACCGATACCGAAGAACAGACAGGACAGGACTAGTACCGCCAGGAGCCGCCGACGACGATACCGTGCTCGCCTGAACCGGCTGCGTTTCGAACGTGCTCGGCTTCTAGTCTTCTTCAAGGCCCCCACCGTTACCCGTTCATGGCAAGCAAATGCCGTGAACGCAAGTCAACAATACTTACCAGATTGTAAACATCTCTAATCGACTAGTCTAGATCAGCACGAAATTCTTCCAGGGATTCGTCCGGTAATAATCTAATCCCCCTGACGGACGACTAGGATCGTGTTAGCCGGTCCCCGATCCACAAATAGTGCCAGGCCGGTGCCGCCATACCTCTAGCACGTAAGAAGTCACCATAGAGCCTACCCCGAGCCCTATCCTGCAAACGTACCGGAACCTCGCTCGACCCGCATGCATCAGAAAGAACTTTCTTCAGAGATCTTTTATTTTTCTTCAGAAGTGTTGCGTAGTACTTGGTTTTCATGTAATAATGCGGCAGCCGATATAGAAGAGCGGTGGAAATTACCCATCGCCCGATCAAGGGGGGGTCAGGCGTAGCGCTTAGGATATAGATGTATTGCTAACTGGGGGGTGGGTACGGGCGCTATCTTGCTCCTCGATCAAGCCAAGGAGGGAAAGATGCGCAGAGTAATGCTGATGTTGGTGGCAATGGCGGTGATGTTGTCGCTATTCGCCGCTGCGGCATACGCGGCCAACATATCCGGTACCAGTGTAGGCGAGATACTACTCGAGAGTGACGAAGACGACACGATCTCCGGTCTCCAAGGTGGCGATAAGATTTTCGCCAACGTATACGGCGGGGATAAGGACACGGTGGACGGGAATCGCCACGACGACAAGATCACCGTTGACGACGGGGACAACAAGGACGTTGTCATTGGTGGTGAGGGATTCGACGTCTGCTGGGGTGACGAAGGCGACGACATAGACTGCGAGAAGGTGAATGGCGCCCCCAACCCCTTCTAAGCACGGGGGAGCTGCCTGACTCCAGGGTAAGAGGCTGCTGGGTCATTCCCCCTACACCCTGGGAAGTGCCTAGGTAAGAGTAAGTGGGGACCGAGGTATCGATACCTCGGTCCCCTCCTTAGTTGGCAAGCTCTTGGTGAGCTATTTCTCTAGGTCGAAGACTTGGTCGAGTGAGGAGGGCAAACTAAACGCCCCTCCGCCGGTTCTTACGAACCCGGGTCAATAGCAGCTCCCCTTGTTTACGCTTCCGCTACAAGACCATGACGCCATCAAGCTACTTTCCTTTACAATGCGCCCCCTGTGCAAGAGCGATGCCAGGGCCTCATGCGCCTCGGCAGCCTGGCTCGTCAGGATCGGGGATTCTGAAGCTCGCAGTTGTCCGCCACAACGTCCAGCCCCTTGTCGAAGAAGACCTCGTCCTCCCCGCGACCGCAGAAGATGGTGTCTTTGAAACCATCATCTGCAACGATTGAGTCTTGGCCGCGGCTGCCCCTCACGGTGTCCTCGCCCGGGTTATCACTCTCTTCCGTTGCGTCTATGAGGTCGTCCCCGCGACCGCCCCTGAGATAGTCGGAGCCCCCGAAGCCGGACAGACTGTCATGGCCGCGGTAGCCAATGAGCTCATCGTCGCCGTCGGTTCTGGTGTCATCCCCCCCGGATTCCGGGTCGTCACCGTAGATCTCGTCGGCCCTCATAAAGCCAACCAGCAGGTCGTCGTCTTGCAGTCCGGACATCACGTCCCGATCGTTGGTGCCGATGAGCTCGTCTGGCTCGTCGGTGCCCTCACAGAACACTCCCACCTTGCAGTCGACCGTTGCCGCCCAAGCCACCCCTGCCGCCAGAACCAGCGCAGCCCCCATCAGCGCCAAAGCAACCATGATCCTCTTCATCGCCCAGCGTCCTTTCTTCGGCACTCCCCACTGGAGTACTTTTGATACTATAATATCAAAACCCGTAGTGTGGTGTATCCCTCAAATGAGCTATTTTTCGACTGACCCCGCCCAACTACGAACAATCAAAGGTTCGCGAAGAGTAGCTCGAGACGCACATGAGAATCCTTGAGTACCGGAGGTCGGGCTCGAACCGACACGGTGCTTTCGCACCACCGGATTTTGAGTCCGGCGCGTCTACCAATTCCGCCACTCCGGCGAGGGGACCGTTTCATTATATCAATGCAGTAAGGTTCTTCGGCGTTAGTGACGCGCTTCCTTGACAACAGGTCGCATTGCTACTCATAATAGCCGCCGCATATGGCTTTAAAAAGCCATTGGTGGGGTTTAGTCATGATCCGGGCTCAAGGAGGAGCATTGAGGAAGGTGCGTCGAGGGGCAAGTCTCGCGGTATTGGCGGCGGTCACGGCACTGCTCGTTATCGGTTGCGGTGGAGGTGGCGGTCAGGGTGGTAGCGGCGATGGCGGCGGTGGTGGCGGAGGTCAGACGGTCAAGATAGTCAGCGACTTGCCGCTTCAGGGCGCTAACAGGGCCCAGACCACCACGATGGTCAACGCCATAGAGATGGCTATCGAGGAGCGCGGCGGCAAGGCCGGCAGCGCGACCATCGAGTACGAGTCGCTCGATGATGCCACGGCCCAGGCCGGGCAGTGGGACGAGGCCAAGTGCGCCGAGAATGCCCAGACGGCAGCCCAGGACGAGGAGATCGTCGGCTGGATCGGGCCGTTCAACTCCGGATGCGCCGCGGTGGAGATACCCATTTTGAACGAGGCGGGGCTAGGCATGATCAGCCCGGCCAACACTTACATCGGGCTGACCAAGTCCGGCGGTGAGCCCGATGAGCCAGAGAAGTACTACCCGACGGGCGAGCGCAACTACACCCGCGTGATCGTGGCCGACGACGAGCAGGGCCAGGCGGGCGCCCTCTTGATGGAAGAGGAAGGCGTCGAGTCCGTATACATCCTCGACGACAAGGAGACCTACGGCAAGGGTCTCGCCGACCAGACCCAGAAGAGCGCGGAGGAACTCGGTATACAGGTCGTAGGACGAGAGGGCATAGACGGTTCGGCCGCCAACTACCGGTCGCTGATGAACAAGATCGCCCGGGTTGACCCGGACGCCATCTACTTCGGGGGCATCATCGAGAACAACGCCGGCCAGCTCATCAAAGACAAGGTCGGCGCAGGCATGAGCAACGACGACGTCCTCTTTATCGGGCCCGACGGCATCTTCGTCGACACGTTCATCTCCCAGGCCGGAAACGCCGCAGAGGGCGCCTATATCACCTTCGGTGGACTGCCGGAGAGCGAGCTCACCGCGAAGGGCCAGCAGTTCGTCCAGGACTACGAGAGCCAGCACGACGACGCGATCCAGCCCTATACCGCTTACGCCTACGAGGCGGCCAACGTAATGCTTGACGCCATAGAGAGGGCGTCCAAAGAGGGTGAGGTCACGCGCGAGGCCGTTCTCCAGCAGATCTTCGCCACCGAGGACTTCAATGGCGTCCTCGGCACGTGGAGCTTCGACGAGGACGGCGATACGTCCCTGACAGAGCTCTCCGTCCAGCAGGTCGAGAACGGACAGTTCGAGTACCAGCGCACCATCGATGCCGGCGAGATGTAGCGGGGCGACAGTAACAACCATCAAGCGGGGGACCGGATCTCGTCCGGTCCCCCGTGTCGGAGGTGGCGCTAGATGACCACGGGTGAGGCGACCAAGACCCGCTCCGCTGCCCTGATGGATGGCATCAAGTCTTCGACGTGGGGGTCGCGTATCGCGGTCGTGCTCACCGCGATACTGTTGGTCCTGCTCCTGGTGGAGGCGGTGCAGGAACCGGCGCAGTTTACGTCCCAGCTTCTCATCGGGCTGACCAACGGCGCGATCCTGTCGCTCGTGGCCCTGGGTTACACGCTGGTCTACGGGATCATCGAGCTGATCAACTTCGCCCACGGCGACAACTTCATGATCGGCTCCTTCGTCGGCCTTACCGTCCTCTCGGGTACGATCTTCGGCCTCCAACTTTTCTCCCCTATCACGAGCGGATCAGGGACGTTCTTGAGGATCGTCGGTGTCCTTGTATCACTCTTCGTGGCGATGGTGGCCTGCGGCCTTCTGAACGTCGGGATAGAGCGGGTGGCGTACAAGCCCCTGCGAAACGCCCCGCGGCTGGCGGTTCTCATCACCGCCATCGGGATGTCCTTCATCCTGCAGAACGTGGGCCTGATATGGAAGGGCCCGGCCCAGGTACCGTTTCCGGAACTCATCTCCAACGCCAACATCCTGCCCGGCGACATCATCATCTTCAGGTGGAAGGATCTCTTCGTGGTCCTGGTGACCGTGCCGCTGCTCCTCGCCCTCTCCTACTTCATCGGGAGCACCAGGCAGGGTAAGGCGATGCGGGCCGTCGCCCAGGACAAGGAGGCGGCCGCGATGGTCGGTATCAACGTGAACCGCACCATCTCCATCACGTTCCTGCTCGGCGGAATCCTCGCCGGGGCCTCGGGCGTTATGTACGGGCTCTTCAACGGCATCACCGTCTTCAACGTGGGCTTCACCCAGGGGCTCTACGCGTTCACCGCGGCCGTCCTCGGCGGTATCGGAAACCTGACGGGCGCGGTGGTTGGGGGGCTCCTCATCGGGATCATCGGGGCGATGGCGGACCAGTACATCGGTGCCCGCTGGACGCCGATCGTGATCTTTTCTGTCCTGATCCTGGTGCTCGTCTTCCGGCCCCGCGGGCTCCTTGGCGACCGCTCCGCCGTGCAGGGAGGGGGCGAGTAGCGGTGGCGCGGCTCAGAAAGTTCGTGCTACCGGCGATCCTGATCGTGGTCGCGTTCCTGTTCCCGTACATCAACGTCTTCCTGGAGACCACAGTGGACGTGAACCTGATGTACCCGGTGATTATCGTCGCCGTCTACGTGATGCTGGCCCTGGGCCTGAACATCGTGGTCGGGTTCGCGGGCCTCCTGGACCTGGGCTTCGTGGCCTTCTACGCCCTCGGGGCCTACGTCGTCGGCTGGCTCGCTTCATCCCACTTCCGCCAGGTCAGCATCTCGTTCGGTTCGACGGCCACCTCCATCACCGGCGGAGAACTCCCGGGCATACACATCTCCTTCTGGTTGATCCTGATCATCGCGGGGGCCTTCACCGGCCTTTGTGGCATGATAATCGGCGCCCCGACCCTCAGGTTACGCGGGGACTACCTGGCCATAGTCACCCTCGGGTTCGGGGAGATCATCCCCAAGTTCTTCCAGAACGGGGATGACCTGGCCGGGTTCAATCTGACCAACGGCACCATCGGCATCAAGGCCATAGACTCGCCCGGCTTCCCGTTCCTGCCGGAGTCACTGGTCGCCTGGCAACGCTTCGGGACCCTGGATCTGAACCCGTGGTACTACACGATAGTCGTCCTGGTCCTGATCACGGTCTACGTGAACATACGTCTCAGGGACTCTAAGCTGGGGCGCGCCTGGATCTCCGTGCGCGAGGACGAGACGGCGGCCGCCGCGATGGGAATCAACCCGGTGACGACCAAGCTCTGGGCCTACGCCATGGGTGCTGTGTTCGGAGGCTTGGCAGGCGCCTACTACGGGGCGTTCATAAAGAACATCTTCCCGACGAGCTTCTCGTTCAACATCTCCATCCTGATCCTTTCCATGGTAATCCTGGGCGGCATGGGGAGCATCTACGGCGTGATCCTGGGCGCCGTAGCCCTGCAAGGCCTCAACTTCTACCTCCTGCCCCAGATCAGCGAGTGGGTACACGCCATAGGCGATGCGGTTGGGAACGAAATGCTCTCGAGCGCAGACATCGCAAAGTACAATTTTCTCATCTTCGGCATCATACTGGTGATGATGATGCTCCTGAGGCCGGAGGGGATAATACCCAACCGTCAGCGGGCCGAAGAGCTGCACGAGGGTGACCCGTCGAGCGGCGACGCCACCGGGGGACGGGCCCGTGCCTGATGGGAACGAAAAATCGGCCGACATTCTGGAGGCCAGCGGCATTACCAAGGTCTTCGGCGGTCTGGTGGCGGTCAACTCGGTGGACTTCAGCATCCCGGAGCGCTCCATCGTCAGCCTGATCGGCCCGAACGGCGCCGGCAAGACAACGTTCTTCAACATGGTGAGCGGGCTCTACGAGGTCTCCTCGGGAAGCTTTCGCTTTCTCGGCCGGGACGTTACCCGTTACGGGGCCCACCGCAGGGCCAAGATGGGTATTGGTCGCACGTTCCAGAACATCCGGCTCTTCGGTACCATGAGCGCGCTGGACAACGTTCTGGCCGGGATGCACACGCGGCTGAAGGGAAGCATCGTCGGCGCCATCTTCGCCTCGCCGGGAACGCGGCGCGAAGAGCGCGAGGCGCGCTGGCGGGCAGCGGAGTTGCTAGACTTCGCCGGCATCCAGGGACGAGAGGTATTCGCAAAGAACCTGTCGTACGGGGACCAGCGGAGACTGGAGATAGCCCGGGCCCTGGCCTCCGAACCCAGGCTGCTTCTTCTGGACGAGCCGACGGCGGGGATGAACCCGCAGGAGACGGCGCGCCTGACGGAACTTATTGGGAGATTGCGGGAAGAGCGGGGTATAGCCGTGCTCTTGATCGAGCACGAGATGCGGGTCGTCATGAGCATCTCCGACAGGGTGACGGTCCTCGATCACGGGGAGAAGATCTCCGAGGGAGAGCCCGCCGAGGTACGCCAGGACCCGAAGGTGATAGAGGCCTACCTTGGAACGGCCAGAACGGGCTAGCGTGGCGCTTCTCGAACTGGACAACGTCCACAGCTACTACGGACACATCCAGGCCCTCCGTGGGATCTCGCTGACGGTCGAAGAGGGCGAGGTCGTCACCCTCATCGGATCCAACGGCGCGGGCAAGACGACCACCCTGCGCTCCATCCACGGTATCCTGCCGCCGAGGCAAGGACGAATCATCTTCGCCGGCGAGGAGATCCAGGACGTCCCCGCCCACGACATGAGCTTGAAGGGCATCTCCCAGAGCCCAGAGGGACGCAAGATCTTCCACCGCATGACGGTCCGCGAGAACCTGGAGATGGGCGCCTATCACAGGAACGATCGCTCGGGCGCACAGGAGGATATAGACCGTGTCTTCGAACTATTCCCGCGCCTCGAGGAACGCATCAAGCAGGAGGCCGGCACCATGTCCGGCGGCGAACAGCAGATGCTCGCGATCGGCCGCGCCCTCATGAGCCGTCCGAAACTCCTGCTACTCGACGAACCCTCCATGGGCCTGGCCCCCGTCCTCGTCGAGCGTATCTTCCAGACGATCGAGGAGATCAACCAGCAGGGAACGACCATACTCCTCGTCGAGCAGAACGCCAACGTCGCGCTCGAGATAGCCACCCGCGGCTACGTACTCGAGACCGGCACCATCGTAAACGAAGCCCCGGCCGCCCAGTTGCGTCAGGACCCGAAGGTCCGAGAAGCGTACCTGGGCGAGATCTGAGTTCCTGTCTTCATAAGACAATTATGCCGTGGCCCGCGCTGCCGTATACTGTGGCCATGTTATTTGCTTTCATAGGGTCGGATCGCCAGTGATGAGTCTCTCGTGCTACGCGCCGTCGCCGCGGCTGAAGCGGCTCGCGTGGAGCGGCTACGGCTTCGGGCACACGGCCCGCAGGGAGCCGGGGGATCTGCGGGGAACCGTCGTAGGGAGGCAGGGCAGGTTCCGGAGTCTGTCCCACTCAGAAGGAGGTGGCGACTAGAGCTCCGGAAAGGTGATGCATGACCCTAGATATCCGGCCTGGCCTGCACAGGGCCTGCCAGCAAATCTCCCCTTTACATCCAGACTATGCGACGCGACCCATCCAGGAAGGCTTCGACTGGGTCTCCTCGCTCGCCGACTGCCCATTCGACCAACTCTACCTGGTCGCGTTCCGCTCCGTCAGGCGTCAGGAGGCCGACCTCGTGATGTTGCGCGAGCACGACGACCGGGCCTACGAGGAGGCTCTGACGTCGGGCGGCCTCCTCCGCTACTTCAAAGGTCACGCGAACGAGCGGGGCGAGTGCCTGTCGTTCTGCCTGTGGGAGACCAGGGAGCAGGCCAGACGGGCCGCTGATGCCGCCTCGCACCACTCTGCCGCCGCCGTTAGCGCGCAGCTGTACCTCTCCTATGTGCTCGAACGTTACTGGTTGTCGAACGTCGAAGACAAGCTCATCTTCGAGCGCATCTAGAGTGACTCGCAAGAGTACCTACCAACCGCGAGTCGCGCACAGACCGAGAGCGAGACCAAAAAGCTGAAATGCTGAAATGCCTGTAAACAGGTCTCTGACCTGTTTACAGATCAAAGCGGGAAACGGCGCGACCCTCCGGTATAATCTGGGTAGTGCGAGTATATCTTATCGACGGCTACTCTCTCCTCTACAGGGCGTTCTACGCGCTGCCGCAGAGCATAAGCACATCGAGCGGCCTGCCCACGAACGCCCTCTACGGGTTCACGAGCATGCTCCTTAAGCTCCTGGATTCCGAAGAGGAGGTGGGCATAGGAGTTGTGTGGGACGGCGGGATGCCCGCGTTCCGGCTCGAGGTCTTCCCCGAGTACAAGGCGCAGCGCTCGGCGATGCCCGAGGAGCTCAGGGTGCAGCTCGACCACATGGATGAGATCCTCGAAGCTATGAACATCCCCGCCATCAGGGCCGAGGGCTTCGAGGCGGACGACGCCCTCGCCACGATGTCGCGCCAGGTGCCCGAAGGCGTGGAACTGTTCATAGTTACCGGCGATCAGGACGCCATGCAGCTCGTGGACGGCAAGGTCAAGGTGTTGCGTACCACCCGCGGCGTCTCGGAGACCAAGACGTACGGCAGGGACGAGGTCTTCGAGGAGTACGGCGTGACGCCGGAGCAGATCCCTGACTACAAGGCCCTAACGGGAGATTCCTCGGACAACATCCCCGGTGTGCGGGGTATAGGTCCCAAGGGAGCGGCGAACCTGCTGAAAGAGTTCGGCTCCCTGGATGGCGTCTATGAGAACCTGGAGAATATCTCGGCGAAAGGCACCCGCAAGAAGCTGGAAGAAGGCCGGGAGAGCGCTTTTATGTCGCTGGAGCTCGCGAAGATGCGTTTCGACGTGCCCGTGAGGTTCGAGCCCGAGAAGCTCCATTTCGAGGGCGTCTCGCCCGAGATCCGGGATATCACCAGGCGCTACGAGTTCCGCACCCTCGAGTCGCGCCTCACCGAGTTGCCCGTCGCGGGAGGTGAGAGTCTCCCGCCACTGGAACGCCTGGAGGTAAGTGTCTCCGAGGATCCCGTCGAGTTATCCTTCGAACCCGTGGCGGCCTCCCCGCTCGGGGACGAGAGCGGGCGCTGGTGCGTCGCCGTCTCCGCTGACGAGGTGCGTGTCGCCGACGGTCTGCCCGACATTCCCGTCAGGGTGCATGACTCCAAGAGGCTCGGGGTGCGGGAGGCGGACTTCGACACCTATCTCGCCGCGTACCTGGTCAAACCAGGGCTTGGGAGCTACGAGCTGGAGACCCTGGCCGCGGAGAGGGGGATGGCCGAGGTCGAGGTCAACAATGAGGACAGGACGGTCGGCGAGGCTGCGAGGAGGGCCGCGCTGGTTTACGCGCTCTCGCCGAGACTCGAGGAGGAGTTGGAGGCGATGGGGCTCGCCAGGCTCTACTACGACGTGGAGCTCCCGCTCGCCGGCGTGCTCGAAGAGATAGAAGAGACAGGCATGCCCGTCGACGCTACCACCCTCGAGAAGGTCGGAGAGGAGCTGGAAGGCCGTATCTCGGACGTGGAGCAACACATCTACGAGGATGTCGGCCATCCCTTCAACATAGGATCGCCCAAGCAACTCGGCGAGGTCCTCTTCGAGGAGATGGGCTTTCCACCCGTCAGAAAGACCAAGACCGGCTACTCCACCGACGCCAAGGTCTTGCAGCAGCTCGCCATAGAACATCCCGTGGCCGACCGCATAATCGAGTACCGCGAGCTGACCAAGCTCAGGGGCACCTACATAGAAGGGCTCCTCAAGCTCATTACCGAAGAAGGCCGCATACACAGCACCTTGCACCAGACGCGGGCGGCCACGGGCCGTCTCTCTAGTGACTCGCCCAACCTGCAGAACATCCCCATCCGAACGCAGCTAGGCGCGCGTATCAGGGACGCGTTCACCGCTTCGCCGGGCCGCAAGCTCGTGGTCGCCGATTACTCCCAGATAGAGCTCAGGATCCTGGCCCACATGACCGAAGAGCCCGCGCTCGTGGAGTCGTTCATGGAGGGCGAGGACATACACACGCGCACCGCCTCGGAGGTCTTCGACGTGCGCATGGAGAGCGTGACCCCGGAGCTCAGGCGCCGGGCGAAGATGGTCAACTTCGGTATCCTCTACGGTATCTCGGGGTTCGGGCTCGCGACGAGGCTGGGGAACGTGCACCCGGCCGAGGCCGAACGGTACATCAAGCGCTACTTCGAGCGCTACCCGAGGGTGACCGAGTTTATGCAGGAGACCCTGGAAGAGGCCGAGGAGTTGGGGTATTCGACGACGCTCTTCGGGAGGCGGCGTTACGTGCCCGAGCTGAGGAACTCCAACAAAAACGTGAGGAAGCTCGGGGAGCGGATCGCGTTCAACGCCCGCGTCCAGGGAACCGCCGCGGATATCATCAAGGTGGCGATGGTCGACCTCGCGCCGAGGCTGGGTCCTCTCGGGGCGGATATGATCATGCAGGTCCACGACGAGCTCGTCTTCGACGTCGACGAGGACCTGGTCGGTGAGGTCGCCGGCCTCGCCGTAGACAGGATGGTCGCGGCCTACGACCTCAAGCCGCCGCTCGAAGTCGAGGCCAAGGCCGGCGATCTGTGGGGACGGGTGAGCCCTTTGTAGCATTCATCCATCAGCCGTCGGCGGTTGGCCGAAAGGAAAAAGCCGACGGTTGATGGCCGACCGCTGATAGCTCACCAATTGCTGTATAATCTGCACCCGTCAAGCGATGTAAAGGAAAGCAACTGTTTCATGACTGACACCACACAGAAACCGTCCCGGGAACTGACCATGAAAGATTTCTTCCGGGAGGAGAACGGGGAGGTCGTCCCCGTCGACGAGAGCGTCCTCATAGATTTCAAGGACGGGGACATCGTCGAGGGCGAGGTCGTCCGGATAGATAGGGACGAGGTACTCGTCGACATCGGCTACAAGTCGGAGGGCCTCGTTCCCTCCAACGAGCTCACCATCCGCAAGGGCGCAGACCCCCACGACGTCGTCGAGCTCGGCCAGCGCCTCGAAGCCCTGGTCATGCAGAAGGAGGACGCCGACGGGCGGCTCATCCTCTCGGCCAAGCGGGCCGCTTTCGAGCGGGCCTGGAACCGCATCGAGGATGCCTACAACGACCAGCGCACCGTCGAGGGGCCCGTGATCGAGGTGGTCAAGGGAGGCCTGATCCTCGACATCGGGCTGCGGGGCTTCCTGCCGGCCAGCCTCGTCGACATCAGGCGCGTAAGGAACCTCGACTCGTTCTTGGGCCAGAGGCTCGAGTGCAAGGTCATCGAGTTGAACCGGAGCCGCAACAACGTGGTCCTCAGCAGGCGTGCCGTACTCGAGGAGGAGCGCAAGGAGGAGCGCGAGCGCATCCTGACCTCGCTCGAGGAGGGCATGATCGTCAGGGGCACCGTCTCCAACCTCGTGGATTTCGGGGCCTTCGTCGACCTCGAAGGCATCGACGGCCTGATCCACATCTCAGAACTCTCCTGGCAGCACGTCGACCACCCGAGCGAGGTCGTCGAGGTCGGCGAGGAGGTCGAAGTCAAGGTCCTCGAAGTCGACCGCGACCGCGAGCGCATCTCGCTCGGCCTCAAGCAGACCAGGAAAGACCCCTGGCAGGAGATCGTCGAGCGGGTCACGGTCGGGGAGCAGATCCACGGTAGGGTTACCAAGCTCGTCTCCTTCGGGGCCTTCGTTGAGGTCGCCGACGGGGTGGAGGGGCTGATCCACATCTCCGAGCTGGCCGACCATCACGTGGAGACGCCAGACGAGATCGTTCGCAGCGGCGATGAGGTCGACGCCCGCATCATCGACGTCGACGCCCGCCGTCGCAGGCTCTCCCTGAGCCTGCGTCCGAAGCGCGAGGACCGCGAGGAGCGTCCCCGCCGCGAGGAGCGCCCGCGACGCGAGCCCGAGCAGCGCGGCACCCCGGACCGCCGTAGCAGCGAGGGGAGCGGCCTCCGCTCCGGCGCCTTCGACGCGCTGGCCGATCTGGACCTCGAGGAGAAATAGACAAGGACTCTCTGCAGAGAGGGTCCGTGGAAGGGCCGGTGACCGTAGGCGTCACCGGCCCTTTCGCGTCTGGCAAGAGCGCGCTGGTCCGTTTCTTGGGTGAACTGCCAGGCACGGAGACGGCCTCGGCCGATGAGATCGTGCACCACCTCCTGAAGCACGACCGCCGGACGATATCCAGGATCATCGGACGCTTCGGGGAAGGTGTCGGAGGACCGGACGGTATCGACCGCAAAGCCCTCGGCCGCGAGGTGTTCGGTGACGCCGGGGCACTGCGGGACCTCGAGGAGATACTGCATCCCCTGGTGCGTAGCGAGACCGACAGGCGTATCGAGGCTTCCGTGGCGGAGCTCTTCGTCGTGGAGATACCGCTGCTGTTCGAGACGGGCCGGGGCGGGGACTTCGACTTCACGGTGGCCGTGACGGTGCCTGAAGAGAGGCGCCTGGCGTGGGCTGCGGAGCGGGGCTTGGACGAGGCGGCGCTGCGGGCCGTGGAGGCGCGACAGCTCTCCGGAGAGGAGAAGGCCAGGCGGGCCGGCCTGACTATACAAAACGACGGAGACCTGGATAGACTTAGAGAGCAGGCGCACGAACTCGGACGCAAGATCTCGCGGAGGAGAGGATCCTACGACGACCTTCGGTAAGAGACGCAGGTATGGCAGGTCGCGGACCCGCCGCCGGCGCGCGATCCTCGTGTTGCTGGTGGTCGTTGGAATCCTCGCCATCCTGCCTTTCGCCATCAGGCTACCCGACGCCGTGATGCGGATCATGTACCCCCTACGGTATGAATCGATCATCCGTCAGGCCAGCGAAGAAAACGACCTCGATCCCGCGTTCGTGGCTGGGGTGATCCACACGGAGAGCCGCTTCAAGCCAGACGCCGAGTCCCACAGGGGAGCCTACGGGCTCATGCAGCTACTTCCGGAGTCAGCGCGCTTCATCCAGCGCCAGAGCGGCATAGAGGGCGATTACCGCGACCCGGAGGTCAACATAAGATTGGGAACCTGGTTCCTCGGTTACCTCGAAGACCGCTACAAAGGCGACGAGAGGCTTATGCTCGCCGCGTACAACTCGGGTGAAGGAAACGTGGACGCCTGGGTCTCGGACGAAGGTTTCGACATCGCGGAGGACATCCCCTTCAAAGAGACCCGCCAGTATGTGAACCGAGCCCTCGAGGCGCAGAGAACCTACCAGGAACTCTACGGCAAGAACCTGCGCGGAAGCGGGGACTGACGTCTCCGAGTCGGGTTTTCAGAGAGGAGAGACATGAGAAGAAAGCTGGCTATGCTGTTGGTGGTCGCACTCGTTCCGATGTTCGGTGCGGCTGCTTGCGGGCAGGCGGTCGAGGACCGGGTCAAGCAGGAGGTGGACAAACAAGTCCAGGAGGGCCAGAAACGGATCGATAAAGAGTTGGAGAAGGGCCAGACGATGCTGGAAAGAGAGGCCGGCAAGGTTCGGAAACATGTCGAGAAAGGCGTCCAGAACGCCAAGAAAGAGGTCGAGAAGAAGGCAGGGAGCGGCCAGTAGAATGTCCCGGTTCGTCACCAAAAACGGGGCGAAAAACCTCGTCCCTGCCTTATAATCTCATGGTGGACGCGGGCGGGTAGAGACCGCCCTCTCGGTCCGGTAATCTGTGCATAGGGAGGGCTTCTCATCGAGACTCGCAGTAGCTTTCAAGTAAACAGCGAATACCGGCCGACCGGCGACCAGCCGCGGGCCATAGAGCAGCTCGCCTCGGGGCTCGACGCAGGTATGAAGGCGCAGACCTTGCTCGGCGTTACCGGATCCGGAAAGACCCACACCATGGCCCGCGTTATAGAGGAGGCTGGCAGTCCGGCGCTCGTCATCGCGCACAACAAGACGCTCGCCGCGCAGCTCGCCAGCGAGTTCGCCGAGTTCTTCCCCAACAACGCCGTCGAGTACTTCGTCAGCTACTACGACTACTACCAGCCCGAGGCTTACGTCCCGCGCACGGACACCTTTATCGAGAAGGACGCCCAGATCAACGAGGACATAGATAGGCTGCGTCACTCCGCGACGAGCTCCCTGTTCACCCGCAGGGACGTGATCGTGGTGGCCAGCGTCTCCGCCATCTACGGTCTCGGTAGCCCCGAGGAATACCGCTCGAAGATGGTCCTTCTGGAGCGGGGCGGTTTCTATGATCTGGACGACATTTTGAGGGACCTCGTCAGGATCCAGTACACGAGGAACGACTTCCAGCTGGGCCGCGGCAACTTCAGGGTGCGTGGGGACGTGCTGGAGGTGCATCCCGCTTATCAGGATACGATCTACCGCATCTCCTTCTTCGGGGATGAGGTCGAGAACATGACCGAGGCCGACCCCCTTACGGGGGAGATCTTGCGCGAGCACGATATCCTGACCGTCTATCCCGCGTCCCACTTCGTCACGGGCGAAGACAGGCTCGCGACCGCCGTCAAGAACATCGAGGCGGAGCTGGAGGAACGGCTAGGAGAGCTCGAAGGCGAGGGCAAGGTCCTGGAGGCGTACCGTCTCAAGCAACGCACCCAGTACGACCTGGAGATGATGCGCGAGCTCGGCTACACCTCGGGCATCGAGAACTACTCCCGCCACCTCGACGGGCGTCCGGCGGGTTCGACACCGTACACGCTTCTGGACTACTTCCCTGATGACTACGTCACGTTCATCGACGAGTCGCACATAACCCTGCCCCAGGTCAGGGGCATGTTCAACGGCGACCGGAGCAGGAAGACCACGCTCGTCGAGTTCGGCTTCAGGCTGCCGAGCGCCCTGGACAATAGGCCCCTGATGTGGGACGAGTTCTTGCTCAAGACAAACCAGATGGTCTTCGTCTCGGCGACGCCGGGGCCTTACGAGCTCGAGAACTCGGGGCAGATAGTGGAGCAGATAATCCGGCCGACCGGCCTCATCGACCCCGATGTCGAAGTGCGTCCCACAAAGAACCAGATCGACGACCTCCTCAACGAGGTCGCCAAGCGCGTCGAGCACGGCGAGCGTGTGCTCATCACGACCCTTACCATAAAGATGTCCGAGGACCTCACGGACTACCTGCTCGAGCACAACGTCAAGGCGCGCTACATGCACTCCAATATAGAGACGCTGGACCGCATCCAGATCATCCGCGGCCTTCGTACGGGAGAGTTCGACGTGCTCGTCGGTATCAACCTCCTGCGCGAGGGCCTGGACCTACCGGAGGTAACCCTCGTCGCCATCCTCGACGCTGACAAGGAAGGCTTCCTGCGCGGTGAGCGGGCGCTCATACAGACCATCGGGAGGGCCGCGCGCAACGTCAACGGGCGGGTGATCATGTACGCAGACAAGGAGACCGCCGCGATGCGCGTCGCCATAGGCGAGACGGAGCGCAGGCGTGAGATCCAGAACTCCTACAACGAGCAACACGGCATCGAGCCGCGCACCATCACCAAAGGCGTCTCCGACATCCTTATCGCCGCCGAGGCCAAAGGGCTCTACAAGGCAGGCAAGAAGAGCGGCCGAGAAGCCCCACGCGACCCCGACGAGCTACGCACCCTCATCGCTGACCTCGAAGCCGAGATGCTCGAAGCCGCAGAAGATCTCAAGTTCGAGTACGCCGCCAAACTCCGCGATGAGATCAAAGACCTCGAAAAGCAACTGCAAGAGGTAGCTTCGTAGGACGGACGCGCTTCACCTCACGCGCGATGGCGCAGGTTTCTTCAGGCCTCCGTTGGCCCTGACCTGGGGGTTGCGGAGGAGGTAGAGCCCGTAGGCGACGAAGCCGAGGGTGCTGAGGAGCATCATGAGGGGGTAGGTGACGGCGCCCAGCGTCGCGATGCTCACGGCGAAGGCGAAGGCGGTGTGTACCAGGATCGCGGGCCAGATGGAGGTGGTGCGCCAGCGAAGCGCGCCGAAGGTGAACCCTCCGCAAAAGGCCAGCGCCGAAAGGCGGACGGCTTCGGGCCAAGGTCCCTCCGTTGCGGTCATTCCGAGGACGAGCAGGCCGGAGAGCAAAGAGGTCAGGATCACGGCCCGTAAAGGACCTGCCGGTGCGAGCGCCCGCCACAACAAGCCTCGGAAGATCATCTCCTCGCCGAAAGCGGTGATGAGCGCGATCAGCAACGCCGAGATCAGCGACGCGGGCCCCGATCCGAAGAGTCCGCCGGAGAGGGTCAACGCACAGACGACCAACGGAAAAAGCAGTAGACGCAGATTCCTCCACTGTGACATCCGGTTGAAGCCGGCCTCGCCCAACCAGCCGGTCCACACCAACAGGCCGAGGGCGAGCAATGTCGCCAACGCCCAGAACAGGGTGTCGGGGCTCCTCATGTCGGAGAGGATCAAACCCAGACCCACGGGCGGCTCGAAAGCATCCTGCGGCAGCTTCTCGATGTTGCCTACAGGCGCCCTCGCAAAAACGGCCCTGCTGGTGAGATCCAGCCCGAACAAGGCCAGCGTGACGAGCACGGAGAAGGCGAAGGGACGGCGGCCTGCGAATCCCCTCACCTGCGCGCTCCTGTACGACCGGCGCTCGTTGTCAGAGCCTCTCCTTGAGGCCGGCGAGGATGAGATCGAGGCCGAACTCGAACTCCGCGTCGTGATCCACTTCGCGCAGCGGCGCGTCGAGCTCGTGGATGTGTGGGAAATCATCTACGGAGAGCGTGGCGGCGCCGACGCGGACGCCGGCGGGTTCCATCGCGAAACCGCGGATCTCGGCCATCGCGTAGCCGGAAGCGTAGGCGGAGAGCGCGCGGAAGGCGTACAACGCCGTCTGGGGGTCGAAGCCCGCCTCCCTTAGCGTCTTGAGAAACTCCTCGACCAGCCAGATCCCGTCCATCGTGTCCGGCGGACGTACGACGAACAAGGGAAAGACGTTGGGGTGCTCGAGCGCCAGCCGCCGGAAAGCCCGGTAAGCCTCCCTGACCCGCCTCTCCCAACCTTCATCCTCAGGCGGTATCTTCATCTCACCAAGCAGAACCTCGACCATCCCATCCAACAGAGCGCTCTTGTTCGGGACGTGATTGTAGAGCGACATCGCCTCGACCCCAAGCTCACTCCCAAGCTTCCGCATACTTAGGGCCTCCAACCCCTCCCGATCCACAAGCCGTATCGCCGCCTCTAATATCCGCCGCCGGCTCAAAGGCCGCCGCTTTACAACCGTCATCAATGACCTCCTTCTGCGTACAACCTTGACAGCTTACAGCATAAGCGCTATGCTTACGACGTAAGTTTACACCGTAAGAACGTGATGGGCACTCCAGGAAAGAGGTGAAGAGTTCCTCACAGCCCCCGTGGCCTTCGCGTTGTGGTTCATGTCCATGGATCTCACGCCGCTCATCTACGGCAGTTCCTACTACGAGGCGCAGGGCTACCAGGTGGTCTCGCTCGTTTTCGGGCTCGTCATGCTGGCAGGAGCGTACCTGGGGGATCGGCGCACGGAGGAGGACTACGCGTTCTGGGGCTACCTCTTCGGCATGTTCGCTTTCTGGGGCGGGCTTACCATGTTCGAAGGCGGAAGCGAGCTGGATTGGTTCATCTACGGCCTCATAAACGCGGGCCTCATAGGGCTCTCCGTGCTGTTGCAGCGTCGGGTGTTCGTGGTGTTCGGCGCCGCGGGCGTGTTCGGGTACGTAGGGCATCTGGCGTGGGAGATCTTCGAGGATTCGATTCTCTTTCCCTTCGTCCTCTCGACGGCCGGACTCGCGATCATCGCGCTCGGCATCCTCTACGCCAAGAACCGCGACAGGATCGAGGACGCCGTAGTACGCACGATCCCCACCGGCATCCGTCACTTGCTCCCCATGGAACGCGAGGTGCGCTAGTGGTGGCGCACCGGGACGACTTGCTGAAGTGCTGAAAGCGGAGGCCGCAGGCCGGAGCGCGCTGACAAGGCGCGAAGCGCCGTGCTGAAAAGCTACTCGTAGAGGCCGGCCCTGCGTTTCTGTTGTTCGAATGTGTTCTTGATCCTGCGCGCGTCAGGAAGGGCCATGCGGTTCAGCTGGTAGACACGACCCGTATTCGTCTCTATCGTCAGGGTGACGTTGACGATGCCCTTTATGCCGATCACGGCGACGTCGCGCAGGCCAACGCGCTCGACGTTCTGGGACTGCCAACCCGTCCTCAGCTCGACCCTGTCTTCGTAGACGCTGACGATCGTGTTGTTGTGCCCCGTGGCCTGCGTTATGGGCGCTGATTCCAAGCCATCCTCCGTGCCGCCTGCGGTCCGCCTCTCGCACCAGGATACAAGACGGCGTTACCGATTTTGGGTGAGCGTGAAAAGGCACCGGCCGGGATAGCCCGGCCGGTGCCAACACGTTACTGTTCTACGCCGTACCTTCCGGCACGCCTTCCAGCGGATCGTGGATCTTCCCGTTCCCGTTCTGGTAATCGGTTGCGACCAGGTCGGGGTAGCCGAAGACTCCGTGCTCGTGGATATCGAGCCCGTCGAGCTCCTGCTCGGGCTTGACCCTGATGCCGATGGTGGCCTTGAGTGTCGCGAAGACGGCCAGCGAGGCGAGGAAGACGAAGCCCCCTGCCGCGACGATACCGAGGGCCTGGATACCGAGCTGGTAGAGGCCGCCGCCGTAGAACAAGCCGGGCTGGCCGACAGCAGCTAGTGCCGGGGTGGTGAATAGGCCGCAGGAGAGCGTTCCCCAGATACCCCCCATACCGTGCGCCGCAATGGCGCCGAGCGGGTCGTCGACCCCGATCTTATCCACGTAGACCAGGGTGGCGTACATAATTACGCCGGCCACGCAGCCGATAACGATCGAGGCCCAAGGGGCGACGAAGGCGCAGGGCGCGGTGATGGCGACGAGGGCCGCTATGGCGCCGTTGCCGCCCATTCCGACGTCCACGTTGCGTCTGTAGAGGTAGCTCATGCCCATCGCTCCGAGGACCCCGGCGGCCGCGGCGAGGTTCGTCGTCAGGGCGATATCGGCGATGTCGGGAACGGCGGCCATAGTCGATCCCGGGTTGAAGCCCCACCAGCCGATCCAGAGTATCAGGACGCCGAGGACGGCGAGCGGCATGTTGTGGCCGGGGATGGTCACGGGGCGGCCTTCGTCGTCGTACTTGCCGAGGCGCGGACCGAGTAGCAGAGTACCGGCGAGCGCCGCCATCGCGCCCGAGAGGTGGACGACCGTCGAGCCCGCGAAGTCCTGCATGCCGAGCTCGGTAAGCCAGCCTCCGCCCCAGATCCAGTGCCCCACCATCGGGTAGATCAAGCCCGCAAAGACGATGGCGAAGACCACGTACACCGCGAACTTGGTCCGCTCCAGCATCGTGCCCCACACGATGGCCAGTGAGACTGCGCAGAACGCGACCTGGAAAAGGAACTTGGCCGAGAGCGGAACCTGCGTCCAGGAGAGCCCGGCGTAGACGTCGTTGACCTGTCCGGCCGGCACAGCGAGGAACCAGCCCTCGGTGCCCACGAGCGCATTACCCGAGCCGAAGGCCAGCGCGAAGCCGAAGGCCCAGAACAACAGCGCGGCGATGGCCAGGTTTACCAGGATCTTCGCGACCACGCTCCCCACGTTCTTCATCCGGGAGAACCCGACCTCCAGCATGGCGAATCCCGCCTGCATAAAGAAGACCAGGCACGCCGCAATGATCACCCACATAGTGTCCATCGCTAGTGAGAGATCCGCCGTCGAAGGACCCTCCTGCGCGAACGCCAGACCGGGTAGCGCAAGCACCAACAACAAGACAGTGGTCGATAGTGACGCGAGCCTCCGCAAAAGCTTCCTCCATATCTTCGGGGTATGTTCTCTCGGAATGTAGTCTAGGCTCCGGCCGCATAAGGATCTTTAGCCATATGTATAAAGATAGGTTGCGATGTGAGCGCTATCGTTACGCAGCGTGTACAAGAAAGGCTTCAGGCTACAGGCATCAGGTTTCAGGTATGAGGTCCAGAAGGCAGACTCCGCGCGTGTCACGCATCGCCCGATGGTACGGCGATGATCGGTCTATCTGCAGCGAACGACCTCCCATCGACTTCCGGAAGCGGGCTGAACTCACGTTACCCAATGCCTTCCTGATGCCTGTAACCTTTAAGAACCCTACCTATCCGAGAAGCTCGACGGTCTCTCTGGGACGCGGCCGAGGAGTTGCATGGCTTTTATGCCGAGGGTGAGGCGTTCGCGGTCCTCGCTCTTGTCCACGTCGAGGCCCGTCAGCTCGCCGACGCGGTCGAGGCGGTAGCGGATCGTGTGGCGGTGGGCGAAGAGATCTCCCGCCGTCCTGACGGTCGAAGCGTCGTTGCCGAGGTAGGTGATCAGGGTCTGAACCAGCTCGGTCCCGTAGCGGGAGTCGTAGTGGACTACGGGCTCCAGGGTCTCGCCGTAGAAGGCTTCGAGTTCCTCGGGGTTCTCCTGGAGCACCCTGAAGAGGAGTTTGTATGTCCCCGTCTTCCCGAAGGTCGAGACGCTGGAGGGACCGTGGATGCGGTGCCCGATCTCCAGCGCTACGCCGGCCTCGGAGTACGCGTCGGGGAGTTGAGACGGGTCCTGCTTGAAGCCTCCGATCCCGACGGAGACCGTAAGGTCGGGTAGGAGACCCTTGACGTAGCGTTGTATACCTTTGGCCAGCAGTTGCGCCTTCTCCGGCAAGTCCTCGGGGCCTTCGCCTTCCGCAAATCCCAGGAAGAGGATGACGTTGTCGGAGCGCGGGCCGAGGAGGAAGTTCGAGAAGAGCTGGCGGGTCTGCAAGCGTACTGCATCCGCCAGGCGTCGCTTGAGCTCCTGGATGGCGGGTTCCTTCGGCCTGCGACGTGCGAGGTAGCGGGCGAAGTCGTCTATGTCGACGACCATGACCAGGGCCCCTTCCGCAAGGTTGGCGCCGAGGTATCTTGCTCTCTGCAGGAGGAGCTCGACCGAGCCGTAGTGGCCACTCACGAGATCGTCCACGAAGTCTCCCCTGGCAGCCAGTTCAGTCTCCAGGCGTATGCGCTCCTTGCCCAGTTCGGCTTCGAGGACGCGCCTGGCCCAGTAAAGAAGCACAACGTCTTCGGGCCTCAGGTTGCCGCCTTCCAGGTCGAGCCAGAGGTACCCGGCCGGGGCGCCGGCGCCGATAGGGGTCCAGAACAGCTCGCCGTCGGCGACCCGCCAGCGCTCGATGGGTACGGAGAGGTATCCATCAGGTAGCCTGGCGTAACGGTCGCGGCGCTCCCGACGAGTCTCGTCGACACTCGAACTCTTCGAGGCGCGGAGGCCCTGCTCCTCGAGCGTCGAGCGTAACCGGTCTTCTTCCGCGTACCCAGAGCTGGCGATCAGGCGCCCCACGGGATCCTCCACGACCACGGAACGTCCTAGCATCCCCGAGATCTTGCCAGCCAACTCTTCGATCGTGGTCTCACCGCCGGCACTCTCCAGGAGCGTTCGGCCCGCGCCGTGCGAGAGCAGCAGTAGCCCGTCGTCCTGGGAGAAGATCTCGAAGAGCCGCCGGAGGGGCACCTCAGGGGCAATCACGAAAAGACCGACCCCGAGTTCGGCGGCCCGCCCGACCGATTCCGCCGGCGCCTCGCCTTCCAGCCGCCAGACGACGGCAGGTGAACCGATGGAAGCGACCTCTTGCAAGAAATCTTTGTCCAGAGACTCGCGGGCGGTTACCGCCACCTCGCCGTCTGAGATCCAACCTTTGACCGCCTCGTCGACGGCGAGGCCGCGCACCCGCCTGGTGGCATCACCCGGCAGCGGACAGTCCGCGTCCAACTCTTGTAGAAGGATCAGGGAAAAGTCCTTCAGGATCACTGCGGGCTCCGTTCGCGAGCAGGGTGTAACCGGCGCGTCTTATTTTGGGCCTAGGGGCAGAAAATCGCAAACCCGGCCACGGAAATGGGTCCCCGGGGTGCTAGAATATGGTCAAAAGCAAACTGCTTCTTTGGCCTCCCAACAGGGGGCCGTATACTTGCCCGAGGCGTCCCGAAAAAGGGGGGTGAGAAGAGATCGCGGAAGACCAGATCGTCGTGCGGGGGGCGCGCGAACACAACCTCAAGGACATAACGGTCTCCATGCCGCGAGACGTGATGGTGGTGGTGACCGGGCTCTCCGGTAGCGGCAAGTCTTCTCTCGCCTTCGACACCATCTACGCGGAGGGGCAACGCCGCTATGTGGAGAGCCTCTCCGCCTACGCCAGGCAGTTCCTCGGCCAGATGGACAAGCCCGACGTCGACCACATCGACGGTCTCTCGCCTGCGGTCTCTATCGACCAGAAGACCACGTCCAACAACCCCCGCTCTACGGTCGCCACGGTGACGGAGATCTACGACTACCTGCGTCTGCTCTACGCCCGCGCAGGGAGGCCGCACTGCCACGTCTGCGGTTTCCCCGTCGCCTCTTCGACGCCGCAACAGATGGTCGAGAAGGTGCTTACCCTCCCCGAGAAGACGCGCTTCATGGTGCTGGCGCCCGTGGTGCGGGGACGTAAGGGCGAGTACGGGAGGATGTTCAAGGATCTGGCCGAGAGCGGCTACGCCCGCGTAAGGGTCGACGGCGGGCTGCACGAGCTGCCCGTCGACCTCGGGTTGGACAAGAACTACAAGCACGACATAGAGGTAGTCGTAGACAGGCTCGTGATCCGGGAGGGCATAGAGCGTCGCCTCACGGACTCGATCGAGACGGCCCTGAATCTCGCCGAAGGCCTGGTTCAGATCGAGACTGTGGAGAGAGGCGGCGCGGGCGAGTCGATGCTCTTCTCGGAGAGCTTCACGTGCACGAACTGCGGCGCCTCGATCGCTGAGATACAGCCGCGTACGTTCTCGTTCAATAGCCCTCACGGGGCCTGCGACCGCTGCGACGGGCTGGGGAGCCGCCTGGAGATAGACCCCGCGCTCGTCGTGCCTAACGAGGATCTGAGCGTGAACGAGGGGGCCGTCGTGCCTTGGGCAAACTCGCATACCGAGTACCACAGGAGCGTGCTCGGCTCTCTCTCGGAGAAGTATGGGATCGACCTGAACGTCCCGTGGCGCGACCTGCCCGAGCAGCACAGGCACCTTATCCTCTTCGGTACCGACGGCGAGCGCATCTACGTCTCGTACCGCAACCGCTACAACCGTCGCAGGCAATACATGACCCATTTCGACGGCGTCGTCGGCAACCTGGGGCGGCGCTACGTCGAGACTGATTCGGAGTACAGGCGGGAGAAGATCGAAGAGTTCATGAGCCACGTGCCTTGCCCCAAGTGCAAGGGCGCCAGGCTCAGGCCAGAAGCCCTCGCCGTGACCGTGGGCAGCAAGAACGTCTACGAGTTCACAGAGCTCTCCGTGACGGACGCGCAGGGTTTTTTCGACGGCGTCGAGTTCACCACGCGGGAGTGGATCATCGGCGAGCGCGTGGTCAAGGAGATCAGGGAGCGCCTCGGCTTCCTCGTCGACGTCGGGCTCGGATACCTCACCCTGAGCCGCTCCGCGGGGACGCTCTCAGGGGGAGAAGCCCAGAGGATAAGGCTTGCTTCCCAGGTAGGGAGCGGTCTCGTCGGTGTTCTGTACGTGCTTGATGAGCCTTCCATCGGGCTGCACCAGCGTGACAACAGACGGCTCTTGACGACGCTCGAGAAGCTGCGGGACCTCGGGAACACGCTCATCGTCGTCGAGCACGACGAGGAGACCATACGTTCCGCAGATTACGTCGTCGACGTCGGCCCGGGCGCAGGAGTGCACGGGGGTGAGATCATCGCTGCCGGCAGCGTCGATGATATCGAGGCCGAGGAGCGTTCCGTAACGGGCGATTTTCTCTCCAGGCGGCGGAGGATCGAGCCTCCCGAGGAACGGAGGGAGCCGACGGGTTCTATAGAGTTGCTCGGGGCGATGGAGCACAACCTGAAAGACGTTGACGTTGCGTTCCCGCTCGGGGTATTCACCTGTATCACGGGCGTCTCCGGCTCTGGGAAGAGCACGCTGGTCAACGAGGTACTCTACAAGGCCCTGGCCAACGCCGTCAGCCGCGGAAAGCACCGTCCCGGAAGGCACGCGGGGCTCAGGGGCGTCGAGGACGTCGACAAGGTCATAGACATAGACCAGAGCCCGATCGGGAGGACGCCCCGCTCCAACCCGGCGACCTACACCAAGGTCTTCGACCACATAAGGCAGCTCTTCGCCTCGACCGCTGAGGCCAAGATCCGGGGTTACAAGCCTGGACGGTTCTCTTTCAACGTAAAGGGTGGCCGGTGCGAGGCGTGCCGCGGGGACGGCCAGATCCGGATAGAGATGCACTTCCTTCCCGACGTCTACGTACCGTGCGAGGTCTGCAAGGGACGCCGCTACAACAACGAGACCCTGCGGGCCACCTACAAGGGCAAGTCCATCTCGGACGTCCTCGACATGACCGTCGAGGAGGCCTGCGAGTTCTTCGCCCCCGTCCCCGCGATCTCTCGCCGCATGGACACTTTACGCGACGTCGGCCTCGGCTACGTCAGGCTGGGGCAACCCGCGACCACGCTCTCAGGTGGCGAAGCCCAGAGAGTCAAGCTGGCGAGCGAGCTCGGCAAGCGAGCGACGGGCAAGACCGTCTACATCCTGGACGAGCCCACGACAGGGCTTCACTTCGCGGACGTGGAGAAGCTGCTCTCCATCTTGCACAGGCTCGTGGACGCGGGGAACACCGTCATCGTCATCGAGCACAACCTCGATGTGATCCGGTCTGCAGACCACGTCATCGACCTCGGACCCGAGGGCGGCGACGCGGGCGGCGAGATCATCGCTACAGGCACCCCCGAAGATGTCGCCAGCGTGGAAGAGTCGCACACGGGCCGCTTTCTGCGCGGCCTCATGCCCGAGGTCGTGGCCGCGGGCTAGCGCCGATTGCACACGTAGGGGCGGTTCGCGAACCGCCCTGCTTGCCGCAGGTAGGATCTTCACGGAGGAGGAGATCCGGCTCCGCGGCGGAGGATGAGGTCCGCTGGCCCGTGGGCCGATAGGAGTCCTTGGTCAGGCTCCGTTCACTTCCTCGGCGGCCTCGACGATCTCCTCGAGGGCCGAGCCGGCCACGATGTTCTCCAGGCCACGGATCACGACCGCCGCGTCTTCGACGAAGTCGAGGTAGCTCTCGTCGGCGCGCGAGCGGCGGTGTAGGCTCTCCAGGATGCGTCCGAGGCGGTTTATGCCCCACTCCATGTACTCGTCCTCGTAGAGGGCGACCCGCACCACGGCGTCTACGCTTAAGGGATCCAGGTTGCCGCGTTCCAGGGTGGTGAACACGTAGTCGTACTGCCCGAGGATGTCGTCCACGATGGGACGTACGTCCGGCATCTCCTCGTCCTCGAACATAAAGACGTAGGTTCCGGCGATGATCTGGAGTGCCTTGTCCTGGTAGTAGTAGCCCCTGCTGGAGTAGGCCTTTATCACCTCGAAGAGCTCCGTAAACTTTGCGTCGTCCCGCTCCGTCATTCTCCTCCCTCCGTTGATCGCTCTGTGGAGATTCTACTCCTGCCATGACTCCCGCCGCTATAGAAGCGGCCCTGAGAAACCCTTCACGAAATACCCTCGTGCGGCCTTTGAAAGGACGCAGACGGGCTGATAGATTCACTGTCCGTGAGTGACAAGAGCGCAGATCCAATGGTAAACCCGAATCAGGTCATGGCAGCGGGGCTCGCCGCGGCGGCGGCGTCTATCGTCACCTCCCGCTTCGGCGTCGCCGGCACGCTACTCGGCGCCGCCCTGACGGCCATGATCATCACCGGCGGGTCGGCGATCCTCAAGTCTTACATGGAGTCCGTTTCGGGCCGCGTCCGCGGGATGCCGACGAAGCTGCGCTCGAACCGCGGGCAACAGAGAGCCGGAGGTTACGGCGGCACCATGCCGGGACGTCCCGACCTCAGAGACAACTTCATTGGCAGGATGCGGGCCGCTCTCGACTGGTTTTCGCACCTGCCGGCATTCAGCCGGCGTTCGATCCTCATAAAGGGGCTTCTGGCCGCCGCCGTGGCGTTCGTGATCTGCATGGGCGTCCTGTGGGGAGCCGAGAAAGTTATCGGTAACAGCCTCTCTTGCGGCCTCTGGGCAAAGTGTCCGTCCGGAGCCGTTCCGGGCATCCACCCCGCCGGGTACGGCGGCACTGGTGCCGGTTCTTCTATCTCCGGTGGTAGCATGAATACCGGAGGGGTTGAAAGGCAAGGCCTCGTCGACCGCGTGCGCCAGGAGAGGAACTCGTCCGGAGACGGACGGCCTATCTTCAGGAGAGACAACGGCCAACCCATCTTCGGGAGAGACAATGGCCGACCCCTCTTCGGGAACCCAGGGGCCGGCAGGAATCCGGGTGGCGCCGCGTCACCGGCCTCCCCCGACCCGGGCGCCGTGCCTGGAGCGAGGGGCCAGGAATCCGCCCCGCCGGGTGCGGGACAAGAATCCGTCCCGCCGGATGCAGGCCAGGAATCCGTTCCACCGGATGCAGGAGGAGAATCCCCCGCGCCGAAGGCTGGAAAGCAGGATGCACCTTCCAACGCCCCACCGGCAGCCGGCCAGTAACGAATTGTGAATTGGGAAAGGGCCACGTTATGGACCAATTCCTAGTACTTTACTCTCAATTTCCAATTCAAAGCTCCGAAGGCGGCATAAAGGGATAAACTTAATCAGCTTTGATAACAGCTGAGAACAATGTCCCGAAGCCTGCGCTGCTCTTGGTGCTCGACGGTATCAGGCCCGACGTGCTGCGGGCGGCCATCCGCGACGGGGACGCGCCGAACCTGGGCGTCCTTGCCCAGAGGGGAGAGGCGGTCTGGGACGCGGTCTCGGTCTTCCCCAGCATAACCCCGGCGGCGACGGCCGCGATCGCGACGGGAGAGGCGCCCGCAAAGAGCGGAATCGTCGGGCACGCCTGGTACGACGAGTACGAGCGGCGGGTGGTCGTCTACGGAGCAATGACGGAGACCGTGATGGCGAGCGGTCCCATAAGAGTCTTCCACAACAACGTCTGGCGGATGAACCGCGACGACCTGCACGCGGCCACCCTCTTCGAGGCCCTGCACGACCGTGGTTTCGACGGCGCGTGCGTCAACTTCCCTGTCAGGCGTGGGCCGCACACGCATCCGGTCCGCATGAAGACCATAGAGGGTTACCTGATGGGCGGACGCTACCTCGGACCCTCCGTGCAGGGCCCCAAGGAATACTTCATGGGCGATCTGTTCTACAGTCGCGATACCGGCTTCAGCGGACGTAGGGCCAACGGCGGCGTCCTCCGCTCCGTCGGCATCAACGATGACTACGCGGCCAGGGTAGGGGCCATGCTGCTCAAGGAGCGTGCGGCACCGTTCAACCTCGTCTACTTCTTCAAGGGCGACTCGATAGCCCACCACCACGGCCTCTCGGCGCAGCGTCAATGGCTGGCCACGGCCGACGAGTACGTGGCCAGGCTCTTTTCCGCCGGTGGGGGTGTCGACCGTGTGCTCGAGGACTACGCCGTACTCGCACTCTCCGATCACGGCCACGCGCCACTCCTCCCCAGGAGCCGCTACGTCGACCTGCGGATGATCCAGGGCCAGAAGGTCTCATCGGGGGTGAAAGCCCGCTTCCGCAACGGCACCACCGTCGTCGTGGTCCCGAACGGACGTTCGGCGCTCCTTTATCTTCGTGGGGACGTCGAGCTGGAATCGGTCGTAGAGAGACTCGTCGGGCGTCGCGGCGTGGATCTCGCGGCCTGGCTGGAAGACGGGTGGGCGGTCGTCCGTCGGCTCGGGCACGAAGTCCGCTTTTCGCCGGGCTCGGGAGCGCGTGACCCGTTCGGGCGGTCCTGGGAGCTAGAAGGAGACCCGCGTGCCCTGGATATCGCCGTCACCGATGGCTACTTGCACTACGGCGAATACCCTGATGCGCTGGAGCGGCTGTGGGGCTGCCTGCACTCGCCGAGGTGCGGGGATGTGGTGCTCTCGGCGACACCGGGGTATACGTTCGGTGAGATCTCCGGTGGGTATCATACTGCCAGCGACCACGGCTCCTTACACGCCAGCGACTCCAACGTGTTCGTGCTCGCGAGCGGCGTGCCGGCGCCCCGCAGGATCACGGACGTCGCCCCGACGCTCCTCTCCCACTTTGGCGCCGATCTGGTCGCAGGAGACCGTGTCCTCCGGGAGTAACGGCTCCGAGGAGCGCACTACTGGGCTCAGGCCGCGTTACCGTCGGGCGTTCGGATGCGTTACCTGGGTGTACATGGGGATGCTGGTCTTCCTCGCGGCCAACTTCCTCCTCGTGCTGCCGTCCCGTTACCTCGGTAGTGGGGAGCTCTACGGATATCTTCCCCCCGCGCTCGCGTACCTCGGTACACTCCTGATCCTGCCCGGAATGGTGCTCGCAGCGCTGCTCGGAGCCCGTACCTTCCGGACGCCACGCAAGCGTGGGACCCGCGTCGGGGCCGGGGTGGGAGCCCTGATCGGCTACAGCGGCTTTTTCGGCCTGGCCTGGCTCGCTATCGCCCTCGGGCTGAACCGGCGAGACCAGGCGTTCCGAACGGTGGCCTTCCCCGACCTCGGAGGGAGCCTCGCCTTCTACGCCCTCGTTCCACTGACGCTCCTTGCGGCAGGCCTCGTCATATTCGCCCTCTATAGCAAAGCCGCTGATTTCGAGCGGCGGCGCAGGCTCGCCTATGCCGGGGCGGCGCTAGCGGTGCTCGCGGGGCTCGGCGTCGTGGTTACGGACTTCGACCCGCTCGGTATCGCGGGGGCCGTGATTTCCACCGCGTCAGCAGCCATCGGCGGCTATGTGAGCGGAGCCGGCTACGCCAGGGCTGGCGGGGACGACATGATCCCACCAGGGGCCGCGATTCAACGGCGCGAGCCCCGCCGCAAACCTCGCTGACCCGGGAAACAAGACCCATCGAGGTATAATCTCTCTCGATGTCTGAGAACGGATTCCCCGACAGATCACACCTTCCTACCTCCCCTGGTGTCTACATCTTCGAGGATGCGGATGAGAAGGTTATCTACGTCGGCAAGGCGAAGAACATTCGCAGCCGGGTCGCCAATTACTTCACCCGTTCCGGCGACGGTCGCCCGAAGATAGCCGAACTCAGGGAACGCGTCAGGCAGATAGACTTCATCTCCACGACGAGCGAGACCGAGGCGCTCGTCCTCGAAGCGAACCTGATAAAGCGCCACAGGCCGCGCTTCAACGCCTCGCTCAAAGACGACAAGAGCTACCCCTACATCGTGGTGACGACCGGAGACGAGTACCCCAGGGTCTTCGCCACCCGCTCCTCCCACGACCCGCGCCACCGCTACTTCGGACCTTTCCCGAGCGCCGGCAGCGTCCACGCGACGCTAGACGTACTGAACAAGACCTTCCCCTTCCGCAAGTGTCGCGGTCCCGAGCCCGGACGCCGGAGCGGGGTGCCTTGCCTCAACTACCACATCGGGCGTTCGGCGGCGCCGTGCATCGGGGCGGTCTCCAAGGAGGACTACGATGGCATCATCGCTGACGTCATCTCCTTTCTGGAGGGGCGGGTGGACGGTTTGATCCGCGAGCGTGAGGCCGCCATGCGCGAGGCCGCCAGGGACACGGACTTCGAGCGGGCGGCGAAGCTGCGCGACGAGATCTCCGCCCTCTCCCACGTTCGCGACCGCCAGAGGGCGACCATCGCTTCTGAGGACTCGTTCGACGCCTTCGGCGCCTACACCGAGGGCGAGACGGCCTGCGTGCAGGTCTTCGCCGTGCGCGAAGGCCAGATCGTAAACCGCGACTCTTTCCTCCTCGACAACTACGGCGAGTCGCGGGCCGAGGACGTCTCGCTCCAGTTCGTCCCCCAGTACTACGGCACGGCCGCCGTTCCACGCGAGGTCCTCGTCCAGTCAGACGACCGCGAGGACGAGCTGCAGACGCTAGCAGAGCACCTCTCGGGCTTGAGGGAAACCAGTGTCGAGGTACGCCGTCCCAGGCGGGGGGACAAACGCAGAATCCTGGAGATGGCCGTGCGCAACGCTGAACTCGGGCTGGAGCACGAGCGGATGCTGGATGAAGCCAGGCGCAACAGGGTCGCCTCCACGCTCGATGGGTTGCGCGAAGAGCTCGCGCTCCCCAAGCTGCCGGTCCGGATCGAGTGCTACGACATCTCGAACACCATGGGGACCAACTCCGTGGCCTCCATGGTCGTGTTCCAGGGAGGACGCCCGGCGAAAAACCAGTACCGGCGCTTCAAGATAAGGAAGGTCGAAGGCGCCGACGACTTCGCCAGCATGGCCGAGGTGATCCGCCGCCGGCTACAGCGTCTCGAGGCCGACGATGAAAAATTTACGCCTGCCCCCGACCTGATCGTGCTCGACGGCGGTAAGGGACAGCTCTCCGCCGTCATCCCCGTCCTCGAAGAGATGAAGGTCGGCGACAAACTGCCTGACATCCCCCTGCGCTCGCTCGCCAAGCGCGAGGAGGAGATCTTCGAGCCGGGCCGGCCCGAGCCCGTCGTCCTGGAGCGCAACTCCCCCGAACTGCACCTCCTCCAGCGCGTCCGCGACGAGGCCCACCGCTTCGCCAACGCCTACCACACCAGGCTCCGCGGCAGGGCCATGACCGCCTCGGTCCTCGACGACCTCCCCGGCGTCGGCCCCGAACGCAAGAAGAAGATACTAACCCACTTCGGCACCCCGGAAGCATTCCTGAACGCCTCGCTCGAAGAGCTGGAGTCCGTCCCAGGACTCCCAGGAAGAGTCGCCCGCGAAGTCCACGCGAAAGTGCATCGGTAGGCATCAGGTTTCAGGCTACAGGCATGAGATCGCGCTGCGAGGCCGCCCACCGACAACGTCGCTCGAATGGTGTGCAACCTGCCCGAGCGCAAATCCTACGATTGGCGTCCGTCATTCCCGTTTCCTCTCCAGTCATTCCCGCGAAAGCGGGAATCCACTGCGGGAGGATCTCCGCGCCCCCAGCCACAACCGGTCTACCCCATTGCGTATGACACCGATAACCTGAAACCTGATACGCTATTGCAACCTTCCACTCGCGGTGCTAATCTCGATTCCCGAGATGGCTTGTGCATCCCAGGAGGGGCGGACGACGCGACGTGGGTGAGCAGGCCACCGACTCCCAGGCCTCGGGCAAACGCAGGATCGTCATCATCACGGGGCTTTCGGGCGCGGGCAAGAGCAACGCCCTTCAGGCTTTCGAGGACGCCGGGTACTTCTGCATAGACAACCTCCCGCCGCGCATGATCCCGGCCGTCATGGAGACTACGGCTCAGGGCGACGGCGGACCTGACGGGGTGGTCGTCGTGGTCGACATGCGCGGACGCCGATACTTCGGTGAGGAACTCGAGCGTAGTCTTGAGGCCGTGGAGAAGGAGGAGGGTTGGGAGCACAGCATCCTGTTCATCGACTCCGACGACCCCACGCTGGTCAGGCGCTACAAGGAGAGCCGCAGGCCACACCCCGGGGCCCGTAACGGCGACGTCCTCGAGGCCATACGCCGTGAGAGGCGAGATCTCGTGAACCTGCGGGAGATGGCCGACCTCGTCGTCGACACCTCGGGCTACTCCGCGCTCGACACCCGCTTACGGTTCAAGAGACTCACGGAAGCCTTCTCCAGCCGGATGACCGTCAGCCTCATCTCCTTCGGATTCAAGCACGGCACACCCCTCGACGTAGACACACTCCTCGACGTCCGCTTCCTCCCCAACCCCCACTACGACCCCGATCTCAGGCCGCTAACGGGCCACGACGCACCCGTCCGAGAAGCGGTCCTCGGCTCAGAAGACTGCCAGGAATTCCTCGAGAAGACCAGCGACTTCTTCTCCTTCCTCATCCCCCGCTACGCCGCAGAAGGCAAGACCTACTTCACCGTCGGCATAGGTTGCACCGGCGGCAGACACCGCTCCGTAGCCATAACCGAAGAGCTGGCCAAACGTCTCAGGCAGCAGGACGCCGGAATAGACCTCTACATCAGGCACAGAGACGCGGAGAAATAGCCACCCGTACCCGACCGGCGAGTCTCCTCTGCCAAGAGTCTGCAGCAGTAAGCTCGTAAGAACCGGCACACCTCAACTGGGAAGCGGTCCACCAGCAAGAGTGATACCGAGTCCGTCTTAAGGGGACCGCCTAGGGGTTGCGGACGGACACACATGGAAGGCCCTCCCATGAGTCATTCCCGCGCAAGCGGGAATCCACGAGTTGAAGAAGGACGGGGGCAATGGCTGGCTCCGTCGTGCCGTTGGCATTCATTCGGACCTGGTATGAAGTACGCATCAGATGCCAACGATCACCCATAGTCTTTAAAGACGACTCGAACCTTTTGCTCGATTGCTCAAACTCGGGACGACTTCCTGGGAAAAATTGCCCGATCAGGTCAGGAAACCATCCCCTACCTCCTGGGATAGTGGCGCCGCTAGAGTGAGCGCACAAAGAAGGACCCTACAAAGAAAGGTGGAGATGCAATGCATGTAGACGGCGCAGCACAAGGAGGGAGCGCGATACCTCGACGCAAGCGGCTCAACGTGTTGCAGGCTCTCGTGGCTCTCGTAGTGATCACGGCGATGGTGGCGCTGCTGATATGGTCAGCCCCCCTTGCGAGGAGCGGTGTCGGTGCGGAGGACGCCAACCCCAACGCGGGCGCTGGTTCCGCGATCATCCACGACGACGCGGGTTACGTGAACCGTAACGCGGGCTCTGCCGTTCTGCACGATGACGCGGGTAACGTGCACCCCGATTAGGGTGAGGGTCGAGGCCAGCCGCGTGGGGAGGAAAGGAGGTGGCATGTAGGACGACGCAGTATCCGTACACACAACCTTCAAGGAGGAATAGCTATGACCACTCAACGACCGCTACCCGTGGCCTTCGCTGCCATTTTGCTCGCACTGCTGAGCTTGCCGAGCCTCATCTTCCCGTTATTGCCCTCGGAGGGGGTGCCGGTCTTCATCATTTACTTGAACGTCGGGTGGGGCGTGGCTGGCCTCGTTGGCGCAAGCGGGCTGTGGATGCTCAAGCGGTGGAGCATGTGGCTTACTGTCGGCCTTTGCGTGCTGGGCATCCTCTCGGCGGCGCCGGGTATCGGCGGGGCACCGACCGCCCTGTTGCAGTTCCTTGCGACGACTGCAGTCGTGGGCTCAGCCTTAATCATCATGCTGGTGGCACTGCCCAACTCGTGTCGCGCTTACGTGTGAGGCTAGTAGCGCTAGAGTTCGTCTGCTGAGAAAATGTCCTGAGTGCGGATCCCTGAACGTCTGCGGATTAGGGATCCGCGCGGTCGCACGGAGGCGAGAACTTGGCCTACAATATCCTCCCGGTTTCGAAGGACACGCGGTTGCCGGCTCCTGGCCGCGCGGCTCGCGTTCCTCCTCGGCGCAATCGTCTTGTGGTTCGAGTCTGGGGATCGGTACGGGATGTTTGTCTCGCTCTCTCCGGAAATAGGATCGAGGAGCCGCTAGGATGAGCACCCGCGCCGCTGCTTGGCTGGCCTGGACGCTGGCTGGTCTCTCGGTTGCCATGCTCATCGCCAGCGTCACTCTGTACGTCCTCGGCCCCTCCGTGCAGGAGGCTTTCAGTACCGGCGACGCCCTCGTAGATCTTGTGATCTTCGTGCCCTTCCTGGCCTTCCCTGTGGTAGGCGCCCTGATCGCTTCGCGGCGCCCCAAGAACCCCATCGGCTGGATCTGCCTGGTCGCAGGCCTGTTCTGGATGTCATTCGCCCTGGAAGGCGCGTTCGACGGTTACGAGCTTGCGACTACCGGTACGGTAACGGCCTCGGTGACGCTCGATGCCCTGACCCAGGTTACCTGGGTATTGCCCGTGGGGTTGCTGGGTATCTACATGATCCTACTATTCCCGGACGGGAGGCTTCCGTCGAGGAGGTGGCGCCCGTTTGCGTGGCTCTCCGGGGCGGTGATGGTCCTGATTCCCATCGTGTTCGTCTTCGTCCCCGGGCCTCTAGAGGGTCATCCGGGAGTGCGCAATCCTTTCGGGTTGGAGGAATACCCCTGGTTACCGATCGTAGCCGTATTCGTCGTATTGCTGCTTCCCGCGTGCATCCTAGGTTCGGCGCTCAGTCTGGTGTTACGCTATCGTCGTTCCGGGGGAGAGGTACGCCAGCAGATCAAGTGGCTCGCCTTCGCCGCATCGCTCGTAGGCTTGGTGTATCTGAGCGGCCTGGTCGGCGAACTCATCTTGGCACCGGGATCCTTGGTGGGTAACGATGCGCCGCCGTTGTGGGTTGAGATTGAGCGGAACTTGCTCATGCTTAGCTACGCGGGAGTCCCGATCGCCGTAGGCTTCGCCGTCATCAAGTACCGCCTCTACGAGATAGACCTACTCATAAACCGCACCCTCGTCTACGGCACCTTGACCGTGAGCGTCGTCGGCTTCTACGTCCTCGTAGTGGGCTACCTCGGCGCGGTGTTTCGGACGGAGAACGATCTCTTCGTCTCGCTGCTGGCCACGGGTCTCGTTGCGGTACTGTTCGCACCCTTGCGCGACCGCTTGCAGCGCGGCGTAAACCGCCTGATGTACGGTGAGCGCGACGATCCCTACGCTGTGGTCTCGCGCTTGGGAGAGCGCCTGGAAGCCAGCCTCGCCCCCGACACCGTGCTGCCCACGATCGTGGAGACCGTCAGGGAGGCGCTCAAGCTGCCCTACGCCGCCATCGCTTTGATTGAAAACGACGCCGCTCCCAGGGTCGCCGCGTCCGTAGGGAAGCCTGTGGAGCAGCCGCTGCACCTGCCGCTTACCTACCAGAGCGAGCCGGTCGGAGAGCTGCTGCTCGGGCCGCGCGCTCCCAACGAGACGTTCGGTCCCGCCGATAGGCGCCTGCTGGATGGTCTTTCCCGCCAGGCCGGGGTCGCCGCGTACGCGGTGCGCCTCACAACCGACCTGCAGCGCTCGCGGGAGCGCCTGGTCACGGCGCGAGAGGAGGAGCGGCGGCGTCTCAGACGTGACCTGCACGATGGTCTGGGCGCACAACTAGCGGGATTGAATGTCCAGGCCGGGGCTCTGCGGCGCCTGATCCCGCACGACCCTGACGCTGCCGACGAGCTGGTGGTAGAGCTGCGCGACGAGCTCCGGGGCGCCATCGCTGACATCCGGCGCCTCGTATACGACCTCAGGCCCCCGGCCCTCGACGATTTGGGGCTCGTAGAGGCAGTGCGCCAGCTTGCCGAGCGCTACGGCTCGAAAGACGAGCCGCTAAGTGTGTTGGTAGAGGCTCCCGATGACCTTCCCGACCTCCCGGCAGCCGTTGAGGTGGCCGTCTACCGCATCACTCAGGAAGCGCTCACCAACGTGGCGCGTCATGCTCGGGCACGGAACTGCATCGTGCGGCTCGCCGTGAATGAGGATGTGGCGCTGGAGATCGTCGATGACGGCGTCGGCATCACTGCTGGGCGTAGTGCGGGTGTTGGCCTTTCCTCGATGCACGAAAGGGCGTCTGAGCTGGGCGGTAGCTGCACCGTCGAGCCTGTCCCAAAGGGCGGTACCCAGGTGCTGGTCCGTCTTCCGTTGCCCAAGGAGTGAGAAGATTGGAAACCCTACGTATCCTCATCGCCGAAGACCACCCGCTCTTTAGGAAGGGCATGATCTCCTTGCTCTCATCGGTGCCCGAGTTCGAAGTTGTAGGCGAAGCCAAAACGGGCGAGGAGGCCGTCGGGCGTGCCTCCGATCTGCAGCCCGACGTGGTCTTGATGGACCTGCAGATGCCTGAGGTAAACGGCATAGAGGCTACGCGGCGGATCCTCCGAGAGAGCCCTAACGTCCGCATCCTGATGGTAACGCTCTTTGAGGATGATGACTCGGTATTCATGGCCTTGAGAGCTGGCGCGCGTGGTTACGTCCTCAAAGACGCCGACGAGGAGGAGATGGTGCTCTCCATCCGGGCGGTGGGCAGGGGCGAGGCCATCTTCAGCCCCGCGATCGCAACCCGAGTGCTGGCCTTCTTCGCGGCCTCGCCCCCAGGGGGCGCCCCACCCCAGGCCTTCCCGACGCTCACCGACCGCGAGCGCGAGATCCTAAACCTCATCGCACAAGGACACCCCAACCCTTCAATTGCCAGGCAACTGTCCTTGAGCACGAAGACCGTAGGTAACTACGTCTCCAACATCTTCACCAAGCTGCAGGTGTCCGACCGTGCCCAGGCCATAATCCGTGCCAGGGAAGCAGGCCTGGGGTAGGGCAAGGAGAAATAGGCTTCAGGTGTTGGGTGGTTCAGGACCAACGTTTCTTCGCATGCGAGCAATATCACGCTCCGTACAATACAAGACCTGTAACCTGAAGCCTGTAACCTGAAACCTACAGTTCGGAGGCCAAATGCCCGGCATGCTCGTAAACGGTGAGTGGATAACGGAGAGGCAACGGAAGAACATGGACGGACGCTTCGTAAGGTCCGAGACTAGTTTTCGGGATTGGATCTCGGCCGACGGAAGAAGCGGCTTTCCTTCCGAACCCGGTCGCTATCATCTATACGTTGCTTGGGCGTGCCCCTGGGCCCACAGGACGGCGATCTTGCGCAAGCTAAAAGGACTGGAAGAGGTCATCGGGCTCTCGGCCGTCGGGTCCTTTATGGGCGAGGACAGCTGGGCCTTCCACGATGAGCCAGGCGTCATCCCCGACACGGTAAACGATGCCTACTACCTGAGGGAGGTCTACGCGAAGGCAGATTCTGACTACACGGGACGCGTCACCACGCCCGTTCTCTGGGATAAAGAGACGGAGACCATCGTCAACAACGAGTCGCGCGAGATAGTCCGCATGCTCGACACCGAGTTCGGGGAGTTCGCTACCACAGACGCATATTTCTTCCCTGAGGATCTGCGAGTTGAGATCGACGCGACCATGGATGCCATCTACGAGCCTGTGAACAACGGCGTCTACCGCTCCGGTTTCGCCACCACACAGGAGGCGTACGAAGAGGCCGTTACGGAGCTATTCGATGCCCTGGACCACTGGGAGGAGGTTCTCTCCTCCCGGCGCTACCTTTGTGGCGACCGCATTACGGAGGCTGACTGGTGCCTCTTTCCCACGCTCGTACGCTTCGATCCCGTCTACCACGGTCATTTCAAGTGCAACCTGCGGCGTATCGTGGACTACCCGAACCTGTGGGGCTATCTTAAGGACCTCCACCAGAGCCCGGGCGTCGCGGAGACGATCAACATGGACCACATCCAGAGGCACTACTACGGCAGCCACGAGAGCATCAACCCGACCCGCATAGTGCCGAAGGGTCCGATCCTCGACTTCACCGAGGCGCACGATCGCGGGCGCTTCACCGACCAGACGCCACAAGGTAATGGGTATACTCAGTCTGCGTGAATAGAGTCGAGAACACGAAGGTGGTTGCGTTCGGAGGCGGCACAGGACTTCCCGTGCTGCTGAGAGGCATGAGGGACAAAGTCAAGGACCTTACGGCCGTCGTCACGGTCGCCGACGATGGGGGCTCCAGCGGACGGTTGCGCCAGGAGCTTGGTGTTGCGCCACCCGGTGACGTGAGGAACTGCCTCGTGGCGCTCGCGGGACGCCGCAGGCTGGCCGAGGTCTTTAACTACCGTTTCGAGGCGCCTGGGGACCTGAACGACCACAGCGTGGGCAACATTATTATCGCGGCGCTCTCGGATATGGCCGGGGGGTTCTGCGAGGGGGTCGAGCAGGCGGCCCGATTCTTGAGGATCAAAGGCCGAGTCTTCCCGGCAGCCACAGAGAGCCTGACGCTCGTCGTCCGTTACGCCGACGGGACTGTAACGCGCGGAGAGTCTGTGGTCCACGAGGTCGGAAAACAGGTCTCTGCGGTCTCTGTGGAGCCGACAGGGGTTTCTGCGCCCCAGGGAGTGATCGGGGCCATACAGGCCGCCGACATCATCGTGCTCGCTCCTGGAAGCCTGTTTACCAGCACCATCCCTGCCCTGCTGGGTGGCGGTGTGAGGGAGGCCCTGGCGGATTTCGCCGGTCCCGTTCTCTACGTCGCAAACGTGATGACGCAACAGGGGGAGACGTCCGACTTTACGGTCTCGGACCACGTGCGGGCGATAACTGAGCACGTCGGATCAGTGGTCACGGACGTGCTCGTCCATTCTGGAGACCTCTCTCCTGACATCCTCGCCCGCTATGAGGCCGAAGAGGCGGCGCCGGTCGCCGTCGATACGGAAGTCCTGCGCGAGATGGGCATGAGAGTAAGGGAGACGGACCTGCTCTCGAAGGAGAGCTGCGCGGGTGTCAGGCACGACCCTGCACTGTTGGCGGGGGAGGTTGGCGAGACTGTCCTCGTTCGCCTCTGAGGTGCGTCGCCAGCTCGCTGCCGGCGCGGCTTCGGGTGCCCGAGGGGTCGGCCGCTTCGAGCTAGCCGGCCTGGTCGACGCCTCAGGCGTCTGGGACGAGGAAGGCGTTACTCTACGCACTCCCAGTGCAGCGGTCGCCCGCTCCGTGGTCCGCCTGTGGCGCTCGGAGTTCGGTATGGAATCGAAGCTCTCACCGATCGACCCCGACCGTTTTGGCCGTACCCGCTATGCGGTGCGCACGGCGGGCAACGGGGCCATACAGGCCAAGGAAGAGCTGAGGTTCGCCCGCTCCGCGCGCGCCGCCGCGGAGCAGGCCGGCTACCTGCGGGGCGCGTTCCAGGGCGCCGGCTCCGTGAACCGGCCAGGCGGCCGCGGGGGCCACCATCTGGAGTTCGTGCATCGCGAGGCAGAGTTCATCCGCCGCTGCGCGGATTTCTCCCGCGCGCCCTTGAAGATCGTGCGCCGGCGCGGACGGTGGGTCGCCTACACCAAGAGCGCCGACGGCGTGACGACCGTCCTCGCCCAGATGGGCCTCAACGAAGCGGTCCTCGAGTACGAGGCGAGGGCCGTACTGGGTGAGGCCAAGGCCAACGCGAACCGCGTCACCAACTTCGACGCGGCCAACGCCGGCCGCACCGCGACGGCCGCAGCCAACCAGCAGAAGGCCTTGGAAGTGTTGGATCCTGAGCATCTGTCACCCGCGCTCCGTGAGATGCTGGAACTCCGGCTCGAGTACCCAGACGCCTCGCTCGCCGAACTCGCCCACCTAGGAAATCTCTCCAAGAGCGCGGCGAACCACCGGCTGCGCCGGCTGGTCAGCATTTCAGGACGCTCCGGCTGACGCCGTCGCTTGTCAGTATGTCAGCTTCTTTCGATGCAAGCCTCGTCACAAACGCCGAGTAGATAGAGGGATCGACCAACAAACTACCCGCAGTGTTCGAGGCTCACCGACCGCCAACATTCGAAAGCCGATGGCCCGCCGCTCTTACACTATGTCGGCCCATCCTCACCGTGGGGCGTACCCAGACGAGAAGAGGTAGATCCCCATCGATGGGGACCTTCCTCCCTCGTTGCTACTCGCGTCCCGATACCCAGAGCGCGGCTCTCAACTGGTTGGCAGCTTCGTCACGAAGACGTCCTGGGCGCCGTCTAAGTCGGTGTCGAAGGCGCCGGTGGTGGCGGGATAGTCGGTGGAGCGAGTACCCCCCGTCACGTAGGCCATGCCCCCTCGCACCGCGATGCCGGCGCCAAAGTCGGAATCCGTTCCACCAAGGAAGGTGGAATAGTCCAGCGCAGGGTCGATGATAAGCGGGTAGCGTGGATCGTATGCCCCAACCGCAAACCCGTAGCCACCGCGGCCTTCACCCTTGAGCAGCTTGTAGCGGCTCTCCACCGGTACCCGCTCGCCCCCAATCCGCTGGTAGCTAACCGGTGCTGCGTCTTTGAGAGTTCCCAGTGAGGTCCCCACCAAGAGCTCTCCCCCGGCCCCTACCTTGAGCCCCTCGGCCCCGCGATAGTCCAGCCTGATGTCCTCAACCGCAGAACCAGGCTGAACGTGGAACTCATACTTGAGGTGGCCCCCCTCACCGCGCACCGCCATGTCGATCCCTGGCCACAGACCCCCGTATAGCAGCCCTGCGTGGGTGGGAAGCCCTCGCTGCCACTTGGTTGGGTCATCCCCTTGCAGATAGTTGACCTCCCCTGAAAGGCGCTCTTGAGCTGTGAGCGTGGCGTTGGGGTTGGCTCCTAGGAAATCGAGGCCTAGAGCGTGGCCACGCCCCTGTGCGTTGGCCAAGGAGAGCACAGCCCCTCCTTTGGTGAAGAAGAATCCATAGCCAGCACCCTGGGCGTAGTAGCGTACCGCTTCGTCGGTCTATCCATCGTTGGGCACAAAGGAGAGCGGGAGCTTCCCGTAGGCCTCGAGCGCCTCTTCATCGCTCATCTGGGGCGCTCCCCCAGCTTCGGAAACCGACGACGCTGTTTTGGACTGAGAGTCCTTAGTTCCCACCGAATAAATGCGCTCGGCGTTGGGGGCTTGGGAGGCTGGGATCACGACGACCAAGGTAACAAGGGCAAGCAGGGCCAACGCTACCACCATCATCCATTTGATCCTGGGAAATACCCTGGTGGTGGGCGTCGTGCCCCGACGTACCTTTGCGCCAGCAGCGGCCTTTGCTATGCCTGCAACGGACATGCCTAACCCCTTTCTGAGGGCGGAGCTTTGTAGCCCCGCTGCTGTTCGACGGCCCGGCTACCTCCCACAGATTGGAGGCCAGTAGGCTTTACGCCCCCGCCTCACAGCAGGTTTGCCTTTATCGCAGCACACGGGGATGGGTTGGCTGCAGGCGCATTCCCATGCTTGCTGTAAACGCACCATACACTGCCTCCTAGTCCTACGCAATACCCCTTGGAGGTGTTTCCGCAATGGGTCGGTGCCTCCATGCGGGTTTGTGCCAGGTGCTATCTCACATTGCCGCCTCCTTACCATAGTGCGATGAACCCTTGGCGCACCTTCCGAGAACACCGTTCGTGCGCAGTTCACAGGATGCTTCGGATCGGAACAGGTGGCATTTCTTGCAGACTGACGACCCCTACCGACGCGGAGTTTCTCCGCTGTGGCGCTAAGGTTTAATGTCCGTAGCGGAGACTTCGAGACGACTAGCTGAGGGCCTACCGCTACCGTCAGGCGTCGGGCTTACAAGCGAAGGCGCTAGCCTGGGCGACCCGAAAGCTCCCGAAGGCACCGTGCTGCATAATCTTCCGGCTTTTCGGGCAGAATACGAGTCTATGGCAAACTAGAGAATGGAGAGAAGAGTGACCGTAAGAGTAGGAGTAAATGGTTTCGGACGGATCGGGATGCTGTTCACCAAGGCCGCGATGGACCGTGGCGACATCGAGGTCGTCGCGGCGAACGATCTGATGCCTTTCGATAGCCTCGCTAACCTTTTCAAGCACGACTCGACCCACGGAATCTGGCCCGAGGACGTCTCCTTCGACGGAAACGTCCTGCACGTGGGCGACCATGAGATCAAGACCTTCGCCGAGAGGGACCCGGCCCAGATACCCTGGGGCGACGTCGGCGCCGACATCGTAGTCGAGTCCACAGGCGTCTTCACGAGCCGCGACGGGGCCGCGGCCCACATCGAAGGCGGGGCGAAGAAGGTCATCATCTCGGCCCCTGGCAAGGGTGTCGACGCCACCTTCGTCTACAAGGTGAACCACGAGGACTACGACCCCGAGGCCCATGAGATCGTCTCCAACGCATCATGCACGACCAACTGCATTATCCCGATGGTGAAGGTGATCCAGGACAACTTCGGCATCGAGTCGGGTTACATGACCACCGTGCACGCTTACACCAACGACCAGAGCCTCCTCGACGCGGCCCACAAGGACCCGAGGCGCGCCCGCTCGGCCCCCAACAACATCGTTCCCACTTCGACAGGCGCGGCGCGGACTGCGGGTGTGATCTACCCCGAGCTCCAGGGCAAGGTAGACGGGATGTCCATGCGCGTCCCCGTCGCCGACGGCTCCATAACGGACTTCGTGGCCCGTATCTCCAGCGAAGCGTCCGCCGAGGACGTGAACGCCGCCTTCCAATCAGCCGCCGAAGGAGAGCTTTCGGGCATCCTCGAGTACTCGGAAGCCCCGCTGGTCTCCAGCGACATCGTAGGCAACGCCGCCTCGTGTATCTTCGACTCGAAGCTCACCATGTCCAACGGCGGTACCGTCAAGGTGCTCGGCTGGTACGACAACGAGTGGGGCTACTCGAACAGGACATGTGACCTGGCTGCTTATATAGGCGAAAGGCTTTAGCGGAGGCTTCAGGCATCAGGTAATACCGTGCTCGGCGCGGCCGGGGTGCGTTTTTGCGGCCCGGCCGCGCCTTACAGCGGAGGACGTATCCAGGTGACGGCAGGCCAGCGAAGATGGCTTCGCCAAGCCGAGAAAACCTGTAGCCTGTAGCCTGAAACCTGAAGCCTAGCGACGAAGGGAGGCTCATGAAACGAGGCGTCAGAGACCTCGATGTGGGGGACAAAACGGTGCTGGTCCGCGTGGATTTCAACGTGCCCGTCAAGGATGGCGAGGTCACGGACGACACGCGTATACGGAGGGCTCTGCCCACGGTCAGGTATCTCCTCGAGGAGGGGGCCCGTCCGGTCTTGATCTCCCACCTCGGCCGCCCCAAGGGCGAGCCTGACCAGAAGTATGCTATGGACCCGGTCGCCACTAGGCTCCAGGAGTTGCTTGGCGAACCCGTAGAGAAGCTCGACGCCGCCGTCGGCCCCGAGGTGGTGGAGGCCCTCGATGATTGGGACGGAAGGGGCGTAGTGCTGCTCGAGAACTCCCGGTTCTATCCCGGCGAGACCAGCAACGATCCCGGGTTCGCGGACCAGCTCGCGGCCCTGGCCGACGTCTACGTAGACGACGCGTTCGGTGCGGCCCACAGGGCGCACGCCACGACCGTGGGGGTGCCGGAGAGGATGCCCGCGGCCGCTGGTCTCTTGATGGAAGAGGAGATCGATTATCTGGATAAGGTTCTCGAAGACCCCGAGCGTCCCTTCGTCGCCATCCTCGGGGGGGCGAAGGTCTCTGACAAGCTCGGCGTTATCGAGAGCCTGCTCGGGACTGCGGACACTTTGCTCATCGGCGGAGCCATGGGCTTCACGTTCTTCCAGGCGCTTGGCTACGAGGTCGGTGACTCCCTCGTGGAGGACGATTACCTGGAGGAGGCGAAACGCCTCGTGGAGGGGGCCGGCGACAGGCTGGTGCTGCCCGTGGACGTAGTCGTGGCCGATGCTATGGAAGAAGGCGCCGAGTCCGAGACGGTTGCTGTGAACGGCATCCCGTCGGGCAAGATGGGCCTCGACATCGGTCCTGAGACCGTCGCGCTCTTCGAGGGACACATCTCGGGTGCGAGCACCATCTTCTGGAACGGCCCGATGGGCGTGTTCGAGATCGACGCCTTCGCGAAGGGCACGGAGGGCGTGGCCAGGGCCGTCGCCGAGAGCGGGGCGACGAGCGTGGTCGGCGGCGGAGACTCTGTCGCGGCCGTCAACAAGCTGGGGCTCGAAGACCGGATGAGCCACATCTCGACCGGCGGCGGGGCTTCGCTGGAGTACGTAGAAGGCAAGGAGCTGCCCGGCATAGCAGTCCTGCCGGACAAGTAGATAGGGGAGGAGACATGGCCCGACGTCCGATGATGGCCGCGAACTGGAAGATGAACAAGACCGTCAGGGAGGCCGAGGAGTACACCGCGGCCCTCCTGCCGCGCGCCGCCGATGCAGAAGGAGATGTAGACGTAGTGGTCTGCGCCCCGCACACCTGTTTGCACGAGGTGGGCAGGATGGCCGGGGACTCTGCGGTCATCGCGGGCGCGCAGAACTTCTACTACGAAGACTCGGGGGCGTATACCGGTGAGATCTCGGCCCCCATGCTCCTCGATGTCGAGGCCGGCGCGGTCATCGTGGGCCACTCCGAGCGGCGGGAAGTCTTCGGCGAGACCGACGAGATGGTCGCCAGGAAGACGAAGCGCGCGGTGGAGGCCGGCATCCTGCCCATCGTGTGCGTGGGGGAGACCAAGGAGGAGCGCGACTCAGATGGTATGTGGGAGAAGGTCTCGGGCCAGGTCGAGCGGGTATTCGAAGAGCTCCAAGACGCCAGCGGCGAGAGCGTCGTCTTCGCCTACGAGCCGATATGGGCCATTGGGACCGGCGATACGGCCACCCCCGAGGACGCGCAGGACGCCATCGGTAGGATCAGGGACCTCTTGAGGGAGAAAGGAGGAGACGATTTCGCAGAGAATGTCCGGATCCTCTACGGCGGCTCCGTCAAGCCGGAGAACGCGGCCGAGATCATGACCCAGGAAGACATCGACGGCGCCCTGGTAGGCGGAGCGAGCCTCGAGGTCGAGTCCTTCGTCGAGCTTATAGGGGCCGCGCAGAACGCCGTTGCGCCTCCAGAGCAGTAGGGCGTGTGGTAAGGTAGAAGCATGCTGTACTACATCGTCGCTTTCTTTCAAGTCGTATTCTGCGTAGCTTTGGTCGGCCTGATCCTCCTCCACTCGGGAAAGGGAGGCGGACTCTCCTCCTCGCTCGGCGGCGGAATGGGCGGTACATTCTCTGGTACCACCATAATGGAGAAGAACCTGACCAGGCTAACCCTGATCGTCGTAGGACTCTTCCTACTGACCAACGTCACCCTGTACTACATGGGATAAAGCATTTCAGCCCGGCGGCGGCGCAGTCGCCATGCTGACCAGCCAAAAAGAAGGACTCGCCCGGGGAGGATGGGGAGAACAGGCGAGTCCAAAGCAATTATACACCCCAACGTATCCCCCGGCGTGCATGAGGTTACAAGGTTAACCGGCTATTTACATCCGGTACGAGCACCCCGGGCGAACCTGGTGTCGGAGGGGGGACTCGAACCCCCACCCCCTTATCGGGGACTAGGCCCTCAACCTAGCGCGTCTACCAATTCCGCCACTCCGACAGGGTAGCCCGCTGAGTATACGAGAGACATATAGTGGGGTCAACGCCGCACATCCCCTATCCACTATGCTAAGTTCTTCCCATGCGCAGAAGGCAACTCGTCTTGATCTCCACTGCTGGATTGGCCTGCTGTGTCGCCCTGATACTGCGTAAGGGGAAGAAAAGGACCGTCCAGGGCGAATGGCCCGTCAACCTGGCACACAGGGGCGCCTCGACCCTGGCCCCGGAGAACTCCATCGAGGCATTCCGGCTCGCGATAGAGGCCGGGGCCGGCGGCCTCGAGCTGGACGTCCACATGACCCACGACCGGCAAATCGTCGTGATCCACGACGCGACCGTGGACCGGACTACGAACGGGTCAGGCGCCGTCTCGGAGCTGACGCTCGATGAGCTTCGTGGGTTCGATGCCGGCCATAACTTCAGCCCCGATGGTGGACCCGCCCGTCCTTACCGCGGCAGGGGCATTCGCGTGCCGACGCTCGGGGAGGTCCTCGAAGAGTTCCCAGGAGTCGCGATCAATATCGACATAAAGGCCGGTAGTCCTGGTATCGAGGAGACCGTCTTCGGGGTCTTGCGCGAGGCGAACGCCTCGGGGCGTGCCCTCGTGGTCTCGACCCCCCACGATGTCGTGAAGCGCTTCCGTAAGGTCTCCGGCGGCGACGTCTCCACGGGGGCTTCGAGGTGGGAGATCGGGGTCTTCTACTTTGCGAGCAGGCTCCGTCTGGAGCTTCTCATTCGTCCGGCCTACGACGCGTTGCAGGTTCCTCTCAGACACAGGGGCATACCGGTAGTGACCCCGCGCCTCATCCGTGCGGCGCATGCCAGGGGCGTGAGGGTAGACGCGTGGACCATAAACGAGGCGGACGAGATGCGCCGCCTGCTAGGCCTCGGCGTCGACGTAATAATGACCGACCGCCCAGGCACATTGGCGGAGGTGCTACAGCGCCGTGAGTAAGCATTTTGAACCTTGCGCGCGGCGAGTAATCGGCCAGTTGGCACTTAAGCAAACAAAGAGCTGACATGCGCGGATTGAGGAAGGGTCAAGTCGACCTCAATCCGCTGTCACGCCGCCATGAGCAGCACGATGGATGCCACGCCGAAAAGCGTGTAGGCGGTGCCGAGCGGCAGGAAGTACCTGGGATCTTCGCGCAGGGGTGTGAGGAACTGGGCGTAGGGCAGGATGCGCATCGCGCGCCTGAGTACGGCGTTGTACTCGTAGCGGAAGAAGATCATGTGCAGCCCGTTGGCGACGGTGACCAGGCAAAACGGCAAGGCCCAGAGTTTCGAAGGATAGAGCTTCAAGGCAGGGGGCGTGACGAAGATGCAGAGCAGCCAGATCACCTGGATGGTCACGTAGCTCACCCAGGCGGCTGTGATCCTGTATCTGTGCTTCTCGTCGATGGTGAGATTCTAATGTAGGGATCTGGACGAGAGCATCCATTTTGCCCGGATTGTAGAATGGTCGCCACGCGGATGAGGCTGAATCCGGCTGGTAGATAGGCACATAGAGTAGGAGAAACATGATCAGTGAATCACTCGTGAAGGACCCTTCCCTGGCCCCGGAGGGGCACCGCAAGATCGACTGGGTCGCCCAGCACGCGCCGGTCTTGAACAGGATCGCGGGCGAGCAACTCGCCGATGGTTCGCTGCGCGGCCGCAAGGTCGCGATGACCATCCACCTGGAGGCGAAGACGGCCTACCTGGCCTTGCTCTTGTCCGAAGCCGGGGCGGAGGTCACCGTCTCCGGGAGCAATCCCCTCTCCACCCAGGACGACGTCTGCGCGGCCCTGGCCGAGCGGGGCGTGAGGGTCTTCGCCACCCACGATCCTTCCGACGAAGATTTCGAAGGCTACCTGCACAAGACGCTCGAGACTGGTCCTGACCTGATCGTGGACGATGGCGCCGAGCTCGTGGGACGTCTGATCGAACACCACCCTGACCTGGTCGGCAACGTCCTGGGAGCCTCCGAGGAGACCACCACAGGTATCCTGAAGCTAAGAGCCATGACCGCCGAGGAGGTACTCCCCTTCCCTGTTCTGGCCGTTAACGACGCCAAGATGAAGCACCTCTTCGACAACCGCTACGGTACGGGCCACTCCTCGATCGTCGCCCTGCTCTCGAACACCAACCTCTTTCTCTCGGGCAAAGCGGTCGTGGTGATGGGCTTCGGCTGGGTGGGACGCGGCCTCGCCAAGTACGCCGACGGCATGGGCGCCCGAGTCATCGTGTGCGAGCCCGACCCCGTGAAGCTACTCGAGGCATACTCCGAAGGCTACGAGGTCATGAACTCGCTACAGGCCGCCGGGGTGGGGGACGTGTTCCTGACGGGCACGGGCAACCTCAAGGTGCTGGGAACTGAACACTTCGCACGGATGAAGGATGGCGCGCTTCTCGCGAACGCCGGACACTACGACCACGAGTTCGATCTCGCCGCCCTGCGCGAGACGGCGGTAGGCTCACGAGAGGTTCGGCGCAACATCACCGAATACGAGCTCCCCGACGGAAAGCGGCTGCACGTCCTGGCGCGCGGGCGGCTGGTAAACATCGCCGCCGCAGACGGGCATCCCGTCGAGATCATGGACCTCACCTTCGCGGTGCAGGCGCTCGCCGCACACCACCTCGCCAGCCACGCAGCAGATTTGGCGCCCGGCATCCAACCCATCCCCGAGGCGATAGACGACCTCGTCGCCCGCGCCAAACTGGCCGCACTCGGCGTAGAGCCCGAAACCCTTACAGAGGAGCAGATCTCCTACCAGCAGAGCTGGCGCTAAAAGGCCTCGTTCCACGTAAACCCCTGTATGTAGGGGCGGGTTTCAAACCCGCCCAATCGCGAACCCGCCCAATCGCAAACCCGCCCAATCGCGTACCGCCTCACTGGTAATATCCGAGATATGAGAACCATTACGATCAGGTACACGTCCTTCAGGGAGTGTCCCAACTGCGAAGGGCGGGGAGACGACGGCGCCTCCTGGCGCCCCACGGAGTGCAGGCGGTGCAAGGGAAGAGGCAGGCTAGTGACCGATGTCGAGGTCGAGGACTCAGTGGATGGAGTCATGCCCCGCTCGCGCTACGATTTCAACGCCCTGGGCGAGGTCTACCTGCTTGACTACGACGGAGACGAGGAGTTTAAGATCGTGCGGCCTAGTCACCCCTAGGGTTGGCGTGGGCCATCATCCGCAGACCCTGCGCCAGGGCGGCGGAGATCCCGACCCCGAGAATGTCGAAGGTTGTCCAGTCTGCGTAAGAGGGACGCCCGACACTACCGAACCTCTCGGCGTAGCCTGCCGGATCGTCGACGGCCACCCACGCGTAGGCGAAAGGATAGAGCGCCCACTCAGCGGACGTGGCCGCCGTGGCCATAACGATGGCGGCAAGAACCCCGGGCCACCCGCCACGGAAAGCGAGCAGGACCCCGAGCGCGATGTAGACGAACAGGCGGGTGGTCTGGATCAGCTCCTCGCGGCCAAGTCCTTTGTAGGCGCTTCTCCACGAAAAGATCTCTGATCCGAACCCGAAGATCGTGGCGGCCAAAGTGCACGCGACGGTCAACGCGATCAGGGATCTCCAGTTCCTCCCCACTCCCTACTCCCGGGCCGCTTCTCGGCCCTGCAGCGCCGCGAGTACGGCCTTCGCCGGAAGCCGGTCCTTGAAAGGCACCACGCCCCCTTCCACCGCCCCCGATAGGGCCTCCTGCGAGGCGCCAAGCCTCTCCGAGGCGGCGACGAGAACCCGGTGGCCTTGCTTCTCTGCATCCCTGAGCAGGGCTACGCGCTCGATGAGGTTGCGCTCGGACCAGAATCCGAGGATCTCGAGTTGGACCACCTCTCCGGTGCCCGTATGCCGCAGCGTAAAGTCTGGGACGAGCGCCACTTTCCGCTCGGGGAAGGGCAGCACGTCCCCTCCTCGTTCGAGTTCCCAGTCGCCCGTGTCCTTCGCTCTTCCCCAGGCACGGACGAATGCACCGCGGACATCGTCGGCCTCGCGCTCGTCTTTAGGCCCCAGGTAGTGGCTCTCCAGACCTGACGTCTCTGAGTCCAGCTCCAGAACCGTGTCCCTGCCCTTCCACTCTACGTTTGCCGAGAGTTCCCAGGGGGACGTCATCAGCAGGCCGGGAAGGAACTTCGCCAGGCGCAGCCCGTACTTGCGGGTGCCACCGAAGATGGAGAGCGGACCGTCGAGGTGGAGTCGGTGGCCTTGGGCGAGCGGTTCGAGGTCGTAGATCAAACCGAGAAGCTTGACGTAGTGGAACACGAGCCTCGCGTCGGCCCCTTGCCCAAGGTCGACGACGATCTCCCTCGCCGAGTAGAGCACCCCCTGTACCTGGGCTACGTTGTAGCGACGAACGAGCTCTCCCGGCGAGGGCCGGTCGAAGTCGCCGAGGAGTTGGGCCCCCTGCCTGTCTGCGTACATCGAGGCGGCCGGGTCTTCGACCCCGGTCTCCGCGGCGACCTGAGAGAGCACGTCCCCGCGTGTCGGGAGTTCGAGAAGACCCGCCTCCGCAGCCGGCGGTTCGGGAAGGGCGGCCGCGAGCTCGAAGACGCGGGTGCGGAGCGTGTAAGGGTCGGCCTCGGTCGGCGCGGTCCAGCCGGCCCGCTCCTCCAAAAGCTTCGAGAGGGCGCGTACGATCTTGAATCCCCTGCGGGAGTCGAGGCCTGGACCGAGACCCTCCTCCCTAACCGTCAGCTCGCGCTCCAGGCTCGATCTCGGTAGCCCTAAGTGGGCGGCGTATAGGTCGCAGAGTTCCTCGGCGACGGCGAGGGTGCGCCGATCGTCCGGCGAGAGCCTGTGCGGGACGAGCCTGCCGCGGTACAGGCGGGCCATGACGTGCTCGCTGCGGAGCACTAGAGGAAGGCCTCCTTGCGGCGGCGGGCCGTAAACTCTTCACCGGTCTGGGCCGTGACGAGTTCGTAGAGTATCGCCCGCTTGCCTTCTCTGGGGCGGAGGATACGGCCGAGACGCTGGACGTATTCGCGACGGGAGGCGCTGCCGGCGAGTATGACGGCGACTCCGGCGTCGGGAACGTCGACACCTTCGTTCAGGACGTCGGACGCTATAACGGCCCTGTAGCGCCCCTCCCGAAAGCGGTCCAGGATCTCCTTGCGTTCGCGGGCCGGCGTCTCGTAGGTTACGCCCGGTATGAGGAACCTCTTGCTGAGCGCGTAGACCTCATCGACGCTCTTGGCGAAGACTATGACGCGGTCATCCCAATGTCTCCTGAGGAGCGTCTCCAGGGTTACGCCCTTCCGCATCGCGCCCTCCCTGATCTCCCGCCGCTGCCGCGCCGCGAGAAGCGCCTCCCTCCCCCCCGAATGGCTCGTGGAGGCGACCATGATAAAGCGCTGCCAGTCCTCGGGAGAGCGCATCGGCAGCCGATGCTTCTCCAGGAAGTCCCTGTAGACGGCCTCGGCCTGGGCGTAATCGAAGCGTTCCTGAGCCGTCAGCTCGATGGGTATGCGCACCAGTTCGAAGGGGGCGAGATAGGTCCCCGCAAGGTCTTCGGGCGACCTACGGTAGACGACCGGCCCCACAAGCTCGGGGAGCATCTCGTGCCCTCCGTCGGGCCTCTCCGGCGTGGCCGTTAGGCCGAGGGCGTAGGGCGCGAGGAGCATCTTCGCGATGATCGCGTTCTTAGGGGCGGGCAAGTGGTGCACCTCGTCATAGACGACGAGCGCGAAGCGGTCCCCGTATCGCTCGGCGTGGATGTAGGCCGAGTCGTATGTGGTCACCGTTATGGGCGTTATCTCGTGGTAGCCGCCGCCGAGCAGCCCGATCGTGACAGAGCCACCGAAGGCATCCTGCAAGACGGAGTACCACTGCTTCAGCAGCGCGAGGGTCGGAACGACGACGAGCGTGCTCCGCCCCACGCGCTCCATCGCGCTTACGGCCACTGCCGTCTTCCCGGCGCCGGTCGGCAGGACAACCACGCCGCGAAGTCCATCCCTGCGCCAGGCGCCGAGGGCCTCCTTCTGGTAGGGGCGGGGCTCCATGGCCACGCGGGACTCCAGCGGAGCCTTCTCGAACGCCGAGGCCCGGTCCTCATGCGGGACGCCCCGGTCCCGAAAGCTCAGAACCAGCTCGCGGTAGGCGCTTGCCGGGGCCCGCCACTGGCGGGTCCTTCCGTCCCAGACGAAAGGTTCGGGTAGCCCGGAGGAAGCCCCGGTCGCGACGAGGGTGCCTGCTTCGTAGAATAATTCGATCACGCTCCACAAAGCATAACCGAGACTTCTTCCGCTCTCAGCGATAAACTGCCCGAACCGTGATCAAAGGAACAATTGTTCGTTGGAATAGTGAATTGGGAAACGGGCTACATTATGGACGATTCCCAATTCCTTGGTCCCAATTCTCGATCCTTCTCCCGTCGTTCCCGCGCAAGCGGGAATCCAGCGCAGACAGCTCTCCGCTCCTCAAAGAGGAAACGGTCTAGTGGATAACGTATGAGACAGGCACACAGATCGTTTGATGTGCGGAACGTGCTTCGCAAGGTGGTCCTGCTGACCCTGGTTATCTATCTCCTCGTAGGATGCGGCGCTTCTGGAGAAGGCCACTCTGTTCGTAACGAGAAAGAGGATCCTTCAGAAGATCTTGGGAACAAAGAGGCATCTATGGTGCCCAGGATGAGCGTCGGGGACTTGGTGGGGCAGATGTTCGTCGTCAGCGTGGCCGGCACGCAGCCCGACTACTACATCGAGAAGATGGTGCGAAAGCGGAACATCGGCGGTGTGATCCTCTTCGGCTACAACATGAAAAGTGAGGAGCAGGTCGAGTCTCTGACCAGCTCTCTACAGCGGCTCTCCATGCAGAAGGAACCCGCGGTGCCGCTCTTCGTCGCCGTCGACCAGGAGGGGGGCGACATCGCCTCAGCCCCCTGGGTCACGTCGCAGCCGGCGGCGGCCGAGGTCGGGAGCCGTGGAGACCCGAGCGAGGCACACGACATCGCCGCCACGATGGGTCGCCAGCTCTTGCGGGGCGGTATCAACACGAACTTTGCGCCAGTAGTCGACACGGGCTTCGGGGCGGCGATCGGCAACCGTTCTTACGGAGAGGACCCCGAACTGGTGGCCGGGATGGGGGCAGCAGCCGTCGAGGGCTTCGAAGAGGCCGGTGTGGTCTCGGCGGCCAAGCACTTCCCAAACCACGGTCCGGCGACCTCAGACTCGCACGCGAGTCTGCCCATCATAAGGCACGACGCGAAGACTCTCAGGTCCTACGACCTGCCGCCATTCGAGGCCGCCGTCGAGGCCGGGGTGCCTATGGTGATGGTCGGGCATCTCCTCTACCCGGCCATCGATCCCCACAGACCTGCAAGCCTCTCCAGAGATGCCGTAGGCGTGTTACGCAGGGATCTCGGTTTCGACGGGGTGATCGTCACCGACGATCTGGCGATGGCGGGAGCGAAACGCTCTGGTACTCCGGCCGAGGCTGCGGTCCGGGCCGTCCGGGCCGGGGCTGACCTCTTCATAGTCTCCAGTCCGCCGCAGCAGCAGGCCGACGCTTACGATGCCGTGGTGGAGGCCGTCGAGTCAGGGGAGATCCCGAGATCGCGGATCGAGAAGTCCGTCGAGCGCCTGCATGCGGTCAAGGAGAGGTACCACCTGCGCGGAGCGGGCCGGCATTAGGTAGAATAGTGCCAGATACGGGGATGGAAGAGCCCGAAAACAGTGAGGGAATCCTGGACGACGGACCCGTTCGGGAGAACGGAAGGAGGAAGCGGGATGGCTGAAGTTACGTTGGAGGAGGTAACCAAAGTCTTCGGCGAGGACGTGGTCGCCGTCGACAAGATGAATCTTGATATCCCGGACGGGGAGTTCGTCGTCTTCGTCGGGCCCTCCGGTTGCGGGAAGTCTACGGCCCTGCGTATGATCGCCGGCCTCGAGGACATCAGCGCTGGCAAGGTCTTTATAGGAGATCAGGTCGTCAACGATCTTCCGCCGCGCCAACGGGACATAGCCATGGTCTTCCAGAACTACGCCCTCTATCCGCACATGAACGTGCGGGAGAACATGGGCTTCGCACTAAAGCTCCGCAAGATGGACAAATCGGAGATCTCACGCAGGGTCGATGAGGCCGCCAGGATCCTCTCCATCGAACGTTTCCTGGACAGAAAGCCCAAAGCGCTCTCGGGCGGCCAGAGGCAGCGGGTGGCCCTCGGTCGGGCCATAGTCCGCGAGCCGAAGGCGTTCCTCATGGACGAGCCCCTCTCCAACCTCGACGCCAAGCTCAGGGTGCAGATGAGAACGGAGATCGCCAAGCTGCACAACAGGATCGGCACCACGACCATCTACGTGACCCACGATCAGACCGAGGCCATGACGATGGCCGACCGGATCGTCGTCCTCAAGGACGGTGAGGTGCAGCAGATAGACTCGCCGCAGCAAATGTACGACCATCCGAACAACGTCTTCGTGGCGGGCTTTATAGGCTCACCAGCGATGAATTTTCTCCGGGCGCGCCTGGAGAAAGAGAACGGCGGCTATACAGTCACCTTCGGCAGTACCCGTATGCCTCTGAGCAGCGAGGTAGTGGGAGAGGTCAAGGAGAGAAGGGGTAAAGACCTTGGGGAGCACGTCGGCGAGATCGTGCTCGGCATCCGTCCCGAGCACATGGAGGATGCCCAGACCGAGGCGGCCGAGGCTCTGGAGGTGACGGATGGCTCGAACTCCGTCGATGTCGAGGCGCAGGTCATAGAGAGCATGGGCTCCGAGAAGTACATCTACTTCGAGCCGCCCAGGGAGCAGGCCGTTCACTTGTCGAGCGTCGGTGAGATGACCGAAGACGACGAGGGCGGCGCCGAGCAGGACTCCATGGGAGGGTCGGCCGAGGACGTCGGCGGCAACTTGATGGTCGCTCGTGTCGCGCCGGAGAGCGCGGCGCGTGAGGGTCAAGAGATGCGCCTGGTGGTCGACCCGAGCAAGATACGGATCTTCGATCTGGAGACCGAACAGGCGATCTTGTAGGGAGTTGGAACGACTGCGCCGGATGCGGACCACACCGGGTTACCGTCGGGCCGCATCCGGCCGGAGTCAGTAGTGAGAGCAACGTGTTGGCATAGAAAGGGCTGGTTGCGCGTGACGGAGAGAAGAGAAAGATCTGGAGTACCCGCCGGGAGAAGGTTGAACCGGCGCGACTTCCTAAAGATGAGCGGTGCGGGGCTCGCAGGTGCGGCGCTGCTCGGGGCCTCGGGCTGCGGCGGAGGGGGTTCGGGCTCGGGTAACATCATCTTCTCCATGGGTCCCGACGACGAGGTCAACACTTATACCAAGCTGATAAACAAGTTCAACAAACAGCACAAGGGTGAGTTCCAAGTCACCATCCGCGAGATGCCCGCCGACACGGGACAGTATTTCGACAAGCTGAGAACCGAGTTCCAGGCCGGAGGCGGCGACATAGACGTCATAGGAGGCGACACCATCTGGCCGATCCAGTTCGCCGCGCAGGGCTGGGTCCAGGACCTCTCCGACAATTTCCCCGCCTCGGAGCAGAACAAGTTCCTGCCCGCTCCCATACAGGCAAGTATCTACGAAGGCGCGATCTACGGGGTGCCGTGGTACGAGGACGCGGGACTGCTCTACTCCCGCAGCGATCTCCTCGAGCAGGCCGGCTACTCCGCGCCCCCCAAAACCTGGGACGAGCTTAAGGAGATGGCCCTCAAGATCTCGCAGGACATGGATATCCCGAACGGCTTCGTCTTCCAGGGAAAGAATTACGAGGGCGGGGTGTGCGACGGTCTGGAGTACATCAGGACCCACGGCGGCGATGTCCTCTCTGACGTAACGAGCGGCAAGGTCATCATAGACAGCCCCGAGGCGGCGGCGGGTCTCGAGACTTATCACAGCATGATCGCCGACGGTGTGGCGCCCAAAGCCGTAGCCAACATGGACGAGACGATCTCGGTCCCGATATTTGGCAACGGCGAGGCGGTGTTCCTCAGGGAGTGGCCGGGAACGTATGGGGAGATATCTGGTGGCGCCTTCAAGATAAAGAAGGAGCAGGTCGAGGTCTCAGCGATACCTGTGGCCCCTGGCAACGAGAGCTCTAGCACCCTCGGCGGTTGGACCTTTATGATCAACGCCCAAACCGATATGCCGGATGAGGCCTGGGAGTTCGTCAAGTTCATGTCGAGCTATGAGAGCTTCAAGTTCCGGGCTATCGAGGGTGGCTACATAACGGCTCGAAAGGCGATCTTGGACGACCCCGAGGTGCAAGAGGCGATCCCTACTGTCAAGCTGGCCAAAGACATTCTTCTCGATTACGCAACGTCGCGGCCGGTGACCGAGTTCTACGGGGACATGTCGCTCGAGATGCAATCGCAGTTCAACGACGCTCTGACGGGCGACGTCTCACCGCAACAGGCCGTCGAGACGCTGCAGAAGAACCTGACCACCATTATGGAGCAGGCTGATTAGGGTCAGCCTGCCGCCAGGCGGACGAAGAAAGGGGTGAGGCGTGACGACCGCATCTACAGAAAAGAAGGGGCGCGGCTGGTTCAAGGAGGAGTTCGGCAATCCCGAGCGACGCATGGCGTACTATATGGTCTTGCCGTCCCTGCTAATCATCGTGGTCGTGGCGTTCTTCCCGATACTGTACGGCATCGTGTTGAGCCTGACCGACTCCACCGTCACCGCCTTCGGCTCGTTCGTCGGGCTCGAGAACTACACCGAGATGATCCAGGACCCCGACTTCAGGGTGAGCCTCATCAACACCGTGATCTTTACGGTAGCGAGCGTGACGCTGGAGTTCGTAATCGGCCTGGCCATAGCGCTCGCGGTAAACAGAGCCTTCCGGGGCAGGGGTTTGGTCCGGGCCGCCATTCTGGTGCCGTGGGCGTTTCCGACTGTCATCTCGGCGGTCATGTGGCGCCTGATGTTCCAGCCCGGAATCGGAATCTTCCAGTACGTGGCCGAGACCATTGGCATAATCAGCGGGCCGGTACTCTCCGACCCGACGCTCCTACTTATCGCGGCCATCCTGATAGACGTGTGGAAGACGACGCCGTTCATGGCGCTCTTGCTCCTTGCGGGACTCCAGGTGATTCCCGGCGAGGTCTACGAGGCGGCTAGGGTGGACGGGGCCAACGTGTGGCAGCGCTTCTTCCGTATAACGCTGCCGTTGTTGAAGGGCGCCATCCTGGTCGCCGTCCTCTTCCGTACCCTCGACGCCTACCGGGTCTACGACCTCTTCTGGGCGTTCGGCGCTCGGGAGCTCCAGTCCTTGAGCACGTTCGTCTACGAGGGCGTGAGGATCAGCCAGCTCCAGTTTGGGCCGGGTAACGCCGCAGCGGTCTTCATATTCGTGACGGCGTTCCTTATAGCGCTCTTCTTCATCAGGGTTCTCGGTATGCAGACTTCCGTGGAGGAGTGATAGAGATGGCTAGCGCAACAGCGACCTCAAAGGGCGCGGGGCGTAGATGCTCTGAACATGGTGCTCTTCTACGTCTTCCTCGTGATCTTCGTCTTGGTGAGCGTATTCCCGCTCCTTTGGGTGTTCAAGATGAGCATAGTCACCAAGAGCGAGCTCTACGCTACACCACCAACGTTCCTGCCACAGAACCTCAGCGGTGCCGAGTGGGCCCAGGTCTTGGGCGACTCGACGTTCCAGCAGGCACTCATAAACAGCACTATAATCGCCACGGTGACCACCGTTATCTGCCTCTTCTTCGGCTCCATAGCGGCCTACGCGATCTCCAGGTTGAGGTTCCGGTTCAAGAGCGCTGTGATGACCCTGATACTCGCGATCAGTTTCTTCCCCGCTGTGGCGATTATTGCCCCGCTCTTTATCCAGTACACCCAGCTGGGCCTCATAGACACCTACTGGTCGGTGATCATCACCGACACGGTCTTCGCCCTGCCGCTGACGATCTGGCTGCTGGTGGCGTTCTTCAGGGAGTTGCCCGTCGATCTCGAGGACGCGGCCAGGGTAGACGGCGCGACAACGATACAGGCGTTCCGCAAAGTTATCGTGCCGCTGGCGGCACCGGGCGTGTTCACGACGGCGATCCTGACGTTCATCTACGCCTGGAACGAGTTCCTGTTCGCCAACACGTTCCTCTTTGACGAGAGCACCCAGCCGGTGACGGTCGTGATCCCGAACTTCGCCACGGTATACACGGTGGACTACGGGGCGCAGGCTGCAGCGTCGGTGATCGTCACGGTGCCACTCGTGATACTGGTTCTGATCTTCCAGCGTCGCATCGTCTCTGGACTTACGGCAGGGGCGGTCAAGGGGTAGAGCTCGAAAGGAACGCCTCTGAATAAAGAGAAGTTCTGGGCGCGCGATCTGGAGCCAGGCTCCAGGTTGCGCGCCAACTTCCTCGCCACGGACTCGACGGTCCGTAAGGACAGCCGTGGCGTGCCCTACCTCTCTCTGAAGCTGGTCGACCGTACGGGCTCGGTAGACGCCCGCATGTGGGGAAAGCTCCCCGAAGAGTTCCTCCACGAGACACCGAGTCCGGCCTACGTGGAAGCCGAGGGACACACCCACGAGTATCGCGGCACCCTGCAAATAAAACTGGAACGGCTGCGTCTCCTGCGGCCCGAAGACGTCTCGGAAGAAGACTATCTCCCTGCTACCGAGTTGGACCGGCGGGCGCTTGCCGCGGAGCTCGAAAGCGCCGGAAGGGAGCTCGAGAACGAGCACCTCCGAGCGCTCTTCGAGAAGATGGTCTCGGATGAGGATTTCTGGACGACGTTCTGCACGGCCCCGGCGGCCAAGACGATGCACCACGCCAGGATAGGGGGCCTGCTGGAGCACTCGGTAAATTGCATGAGGATAGCCCGCGAGCTGGCCGAATTGTACCCCGTAGACCGCGATCTGCTCATCTTCGGCGCCATCTTCCACGATGTTGGCAAGGTGCGCGAGTTGTCCTGGGACAAAGGGGCTTTCGCTTACACGACCGAAGGCCGGCTACTCGGCCACGTCGTACTCGGGGAGCGGCTCGTGGCATCTTACGTGGCGACGATCCCCGGCTTTCCCGAGGAACTACGCCTGAGGCTCTCCCACGTCCTGATCTCGCACCAGGGCGAGACGGAGTACGGATCGCCCGAACGCCCCAAGACCCTCGAAGCCCTGCTCGTCCACCTCGTGGACAACCTCGACGCGAGGGCCGCCATGTACGTCGAGACCACAAACAATGTGGCCCCGGGCGGCTGGAGCCACCACGAGAACCCGCTCGGCCGGGCCTTATACGTTCCGGAACAATAACGTAGGGGCGGGTTTCAAACCCGCCCCCGGTTCGCGAACCGCCCTCGCCGTCAACGCTTGTCGTCCTCGTCCTCGTCGCCGGCCGCGGTGATCTCTTCCTTGAAGTCGTCGATAGCCCGGCGGGCCTCGGACACAAAGCGTCCCATGTCCTTGGCCATCTTTGGCAGCGACCCAGGACCGAAGATCACCAGGAAGATGAGCCCGATAATTACCATCTCTTGAGGCCCCACACCGAACATAGGACAGAATATAACCCGCGGCGGCGCACCTTACAAACAGCAGAGACTCACCGTCCCCGGCAGCGTATATACTCACCGCATGTCCACTAGCGTGAGAGACGGCCGATGATCTCCTGGGGCGCGGCGCGGACTATAGCCGTGACCCTCGCCTCCCGCACCGAGCGGGGACCCGCGGGCGACTTCGACTACGCGGGCGCCGTGCGGGCTACCGTCGACCCGCTCTCGGCGTTCACCGGCATCGAGTTGCCGCAGGGGCCACCGGGCGGCCGTCAGCTGAGGATCGCCAACAGGGCAGAGTGGATCGACTTCAACATCGAGGGCTTCGGAAGGCTGATGGAGCCCGTCGTGCAGCGCGCCGCGGCCGGCGCCAGCGACCTCACCTGGGCCGTCGGAGGCGCGACGCTAACCGCCCAGGTCGGGCTCCTGCTCGGCTTTCTCTCCTCGCGGGTCCTGGGACAGTACGATACGGGACCGCTGCTCACACCAGGGCGGGCAGGAGAGCCCGGTAAGGTCTTCTTCCTCGATGGGAACATAGTCTCGGCCGCAGGAAGGCTCGGGGTGCCCGTCGACGGGCTGCGGCTCTGGATCGTGCTGCACGAGATGACGCACGCCCTCCAGTTCGAGGGATACCCCTGGCTACGCAGGCACCTCGGGGAGCTCTTGGAGAGCCTGATCTCCCCTCTCGCCGAGCGGCTCGGACTGCGCGAGATGATACGACGCCTCTCGGGGAACATGAGAACCGGCGGCCGGTCGGTAGAACTTCTGATGAGCCACTCCCAGCGCGAGTCCTTCGACAGGATGCAGGCCGCCATGTCGCTAATCGAAGGCTACTCGGACTACGTGATGCACCACGTCGGCAAGAGCCTGGTGCCCCACTACGAACATCTAAAGCAGCGCATGGCGAGGAGCAGGGCCCACCGTCCGCCCCTGGAGACCGCCGTCTTTCGCCTGACAGGCCTCGACGTCAAGCTGGAGCAATACAGGCTCGGCGAACGCTTCGCCGACGCCGTTGTCAGGCGCCAGGGGATGGAGGGCCTGAACCGCACCTGGGAGAGGCCCGAGAACCTTCCTTCACTCGAAGAGGTTCGCGACCCGGGCCTCTGGATGTCGAGGCTTGGACCTGCCTGAGATGGAGGAAGAGCCCCGGCCGCTCTCCTCTACGCTGGGCTACGAGTTCGCCCGTGAAGAGGAGGCCAGGGCCGCAGCCTCAGACCTCGACCGGCGCTTTACAGAGAACGAGCTCGCGGGCCTTCGCATCTACCGCGTTCGCTGGAACGACAACTACCTGGTCGAGGCCGCCTTCTCCGACACTACCCCAGAAGCGCGTCTGAAAGACGCCGTCGCCCTCCTCGGCGAGTCCGGCATCCCGGTACACCCCGACGACCTCACCGATTACAAACGCGCTACGGACGAAGGTTCAGGCCTGCCCGACTGGCTACGCCGCTTCTTCGGTGGGCGCCAGTAGCGAGGCGGCGTGCTGAAATGCTGACTGAGGGCGGGAAGGTTAACCTTCCCGCCCTCAGTCAATGCGTTGCTGCAGGCGTGCGATCTGCTCCCTGAGCTCGTCTATCTCGTGTTCGAGATACTTCTCACGCCCACGGATGCGGGTATAACCGGACTCCAGGACTGACCCGAGACCATCTATGGCCTGGACCACGGTCCTGCCCAAGAAACGCGCGGAGACGTCCAGCCCGCCGAGCACCGATTGGCGGGCCGACCGGGCGGTCGTTGTGGTCGCGAAGGCTCCTACGGCGAAACCGCCGACGGCTCCGACGGTCGCCCCGACCACGAATTTGGTGGTTCCCTGGCCCAAAAGTAGCTTCCTTCCGGCTCCTCCGAGCTTCGACGGCGCAAGTTTAGCACAGCGCCCGGGCAGCAAGGTTATACTTGGCCGCGCATGATGGAGACGGGGAAAAGGGATCTACTTAGGAGCCTCCCCGCGGTAGACGCCGTGATGCGCGAACCGTCAGGACGGACCCTCGCCGCCCGTCACGGCCGTGCGCCGGCGACGGCGGCCGTCCGTGAGACGCTCGGTGGCCTGCGGCGCCAGATCGTTGCGGGAGAGAAGCCGGAGACGTCGGAAAAGGCTGTCGCCGAAGCAGCCGCGAGGCTCCTCGCCGGTAGAGGTCTCAGGCGCGTAGTCAACGCGACGGGTGTGGTCCTCCACACTAATCTAGGACGATCGGTCCTCTCCGAGCGGGCGGCCCTGGCGGCCTACGATGCGGCCACCGGCTATTCCAACCTGGAATACGATCTCCACTCGGGCGCTAGAGGTTCGCGCTACGATCACGCGGTGCCGATGCTAAGGGAACTTACCGGCGCCGAGGATGCGCTTGTCGTCAACAACTGTGCGGGGGCGACGTTGCTCGCGCTCGCCGCGGTCGTCGCGTCGAAAGGCTCGGAGGCGCCCGAGGTGATCGTCTCTCGCGGTCAGCTGATCGAGATCGGGGGCGGATTTCGCATCCCTGAAGTGCTCGCCCTCTCCGGCGCGCGACTCAGGGAGGTTGGGACCACAAACCGTACCAGGCTCTCGGACTACGAGAACGCCGTAAACGAGAACACCGGCGCGGTCCTCTGGGTCCACCCAAGCAACTTCGAGACGGTCGGCTTCACGGAGTCGGTAGGGGTCCGGGATCTCACCTCTTTGGGACTCCCGGTGATCGCCGACGTAGGCAGCGGAGCACTGACGCCCATAGGTGAGGAACCGCGTGTACAGGCGATCCTCAGAGATGGCGCTGACCTCGCCATCTTCTCTGGGGACAAGCTCCTCGGCGGACCGCAGGCGGGGATAGCAGCAGGTACTTCGCGTTGGGTCTCCGCCATGCGCCGCCATCCCCTCGCCCGCGCCCTCCGCGCCGACAAGCTCTGCCTCGCCGCCCTGGAAGCGACCCTTGACTCTTACCTCCATAACACCGCGGAGCTGGATCTCCCAACCCTCAGGATGATACGAGCACCAGTCTCCGAGGTGGAAGAAAGAGCTACCCACCTCGCGGAGGATCTGAGGCGCAACGTACCCGGCCTCGAAGTAGACGTGGCGCCTTCTGTGGCGCGCAGCGGCGGCGGCACGCTTCCAACTTACGAGATTCACTCCTTCGCCGTACGGCTGGGCGGGACCGACCCGGAAGCCCTGGCCGCGGAGTTGCGTTCCTCGGAACCGCCCGTGATCGGCCGTGTGCGCGAGGAGAGGTTATGGCTGGACGTGCGGACGCTCCTGCCGGGCGACGAAGAGGCCGTGATCGAGGCGCTCAGGGACGCGCATGGGTGAGGCCGGCGAGCACAGGATATCCCTCACCATAGGGACGGCGGGGCATGTGGACCACGGCAAGACCACGCTCGTCAGGTACATGACGGGCACGGATACCGACCGTCTGGAAGAGGAACACCGCAGGGGCATCTCCATCGTGCCGGGGTACGCGGAGTTGGATCTCCCGAGTGGAAGGCGGGCGAGCCTGGTCGACGTGCCAGGCCACGAGCGCTTCGTCAAGAACATGGTCTCGGGGGCGACGGGAGTCGATGCCTTCCTGCTCGTCGTCGCCGCCGACGACGGGGTCATGCCCCAGACCAGCGAGCACCTCGACATCCTGCGGATTCTCGGCGTCGAGCAGGGGGTCGTCGCGCTCTCCAAAGTCGATGCCGTAGACGAGGAGACCGTGGAATTGGCCGCCCTGGACGTCGAGGACCTGCTCGAGTCGAGGAACATGAGTACCCCCGTGATCCATGTGAGCGGCGCGACCGGTCAAGGCGTCGACGATCTTAAGCTGGCGCTCGACGCGTTGGCAGGGGAAACGGTGGAGGCGCGGAGGGAAGATCTGGCACGCCTACCCGTCGACCGCTCTTTCGTGCTCAAGGGCATAGGGGTCGTTGTGACGGGGACGTTGTGGAGCGGTGAGATTCGTCCGGGCGACGTTCTGCACACCACAACAGGCCTGCGCCCGAGGGTGCGTGGCGTACAGAATCACGGTCACCCCGCCGAGGTCGCGTACGCCGGCGCACGCACGGCCCTCGACCTCACGGGAGTCGAAGCTTCTGAGATCGAAGCTGGCGACATTCTGCTCTCGTATCCGGTCCCCGCGAGCCGCGACCTCGACGCCCGTGTCCGCCTGTTGGAGAGCGCGAAGCCTCTCGCCCACGGCGTCAGGGTGAGGCTGCACCACGGGACCCGCTCGACGAACGCCCGCGTTCGCCTGACGGACCGCGAAGAACTCGAACCTGGAGCCAGAGCCCTCGCCCGCCTTCGGCTCGACGAACCGTTCGTCACGCTCAGGGGCGACCGCTTCGTGCTGCGCTCCATGGACGGGGTCACTATCGGCGGCGGCACAGTTCTCGACCCATCGGCGAAGGGCCGTCGCCCCGACCCACCATGGCTCGAGGCCCTCGAGAGCGGCGACGCCGCAACGGCCGTCCCACTGGCCCTGGCCCGGAGATCAGGTGAGGGCATGACCACGGAAGACCTCTCTCTCGCCCTCGGATTCTCGGCGGAGGAAGTATCCCGCGCGGTAGAGACCAGCGCCGGAGTGGAGACCGTAGGGGAGATCCACGCCACGGCCGGTGAAGTCGCAGCGGCGAGAAAGCGGCTCCTGAAAGCCCTCGAACGCAGGGCCGCCGAACGTCCCGAGAGTCCCGAACTCACCGTCGCCGAGGCCCGCACAGCGACGGCCCTTTCGACCCCCCTCGCCGACGCCCTGCTCGCGGAAATGGAGAGCGAAGCGGTCACGCTCACCGGTACCGGCGTCAGCCAGAAGGACGCAAACCGGGTGCCTCCCGAGCTGGAGCGCGAGGCCGAGCAGTTACTCGAAGACTTGCGAGCAGCGGGTCCACAACCTCCCACGGCGGAGCCCACACCAGCGATGCGTCTGCTCCTCAAGCGCAAAGACGCCGTGGAGCTGGGAAACGCGCTCTTCGCCACGCGCGAGGCCGCCGAGACCGTATTGGAGCAGATAAAGACCATCTGCAGGGTGAGAGGTGAGATCTCCCTCGCCGGACTCCGCGACAGCCTCGGCACCAGCCGCAAGTACGCCCAGGCCTGGCTCGAGTACTCAGACGCCAGCGGCGTCACCAGCCGCACTGGCGACGTAAGAGTACTCACCCGCCGCCACAGGTAGGCGATGTAATAAACTACGTCATGAGACTAGGAATGCGTGGGCCTGGTGGCCCGGCCGGTCTTCAAAACCGGTTTGCGACCGTACTACGGCCGTGGCGGTTCGATTCCCCCGCATTCCGCGAAGGGAGGCATCAGGCTTCAGGAAGGATAGGGCAGCGAACCACTTTTCGCGGAACCGTCACAGGGCAGCGTTATAGTCGGATGAGCCACATCCCAAGACCTGAAACCTACAAACCGGAGGTTTGTCATGACCTTTTCTCATCTCGATAGCGAGGGCGCGGCGAGGATGGTCGATGTGGGGGAGAAGGCCGTCGTACGGCGCACCGCCGTCGCCGGGGGAGTCGTGCGTATGGCTCCGGAGACGATAGGGCTGTTGCGGAAAGCAGCGTTGCCCAAGGGCGATGTGTTGAACACGGCCAGGATCGCCGGTGTCATGGCGGCCAAGAAGACGCCGGATCTCATACCACTCTGTCACGGGCTGAACCTGACCTCCGCCGACGTCGAGTTCGAGGTGGGCCAGGATCGGGTGTCGATCACCGCGACAACCCGTGCGAGCGACCGTACGGGCGTCGAGATGGAGGCCCTCGCCGCTGTTAGCGTGGCCGCGTTGACCGTCTACGACATGTGCAAGGCCGTAGACAAGGGCATGGTGATAGGGGAGATCAGGCTGCTCGAGAAAACCAAAGAACCGGCCAGTACGTGAAGGCTTACACGGTGCTTCGCCAGGGTGCATGCAACACTTTGTTAAACAACGATACGTGGTTGGTGGTTATGCTAGACTTTCGGGCTAATCCACGGGCCATTCTCTAGGTCAGGAGCAGAGATCGGCGGCGAGAATACTGTTCTTTACCCCATATTCTTGAACCTCTCCGGCAGGCGTTGCGTCGTAGTTGGGGGCGGTGCGGTGGCGTCGAGGAAGGTCGGCAAGCTATTGCAAGCGGGCGCCGAGGTCGTTGTAGTCTCCCCCGAGGTCCATCCTGCGCTCTCGGGCATGGACGTGGAGATCCAAAACCGCGCCTACAAGTATGGCGACCTCGAAGGGGCGAACCTGGTGTTTACTGCGACGGACTCGCGGGAGGTCAACGCGGCCGTCGCAAGGGAGGCGAAAGAACGCGGGGTTCCTATCAACGTCGCCGACCGTCCTTCTGAAGGAGATTTCGCCGTGCCCTCGACCCTGAGAAGAGGTGGTCTTCAGGTCGCGGTCTCGACCAGCGGCGCCTCGCCCACGCTGGCGCGCAGGATCAGGAACGAGTTGGAGGAGGCTTTCGGGCCGGAGTGGGCCGGTGTCGTGCGGGAGTTCGACACCGCCCGCCGCAGCGGTGGGGCGCCGGGCCAGGATGTCGAAGAGGAGGTGAGCCGGTGCTTGTCGCGGTTGCGGGGATGAACCACCGCTCGGCGCCGGTCGAGGTGCGCGAGCGGGTTGCTTTCCCGCCTTGCGCCGGCCGGAGCTTCCTCAGGCGCCTCAAGGACGAGGGCGTGGTCTCGGAAGCCGTGCTGCTCTCGACCTGCAACAGGACAGAGGTCTACGCCGTCGTCGAGGACGAGGGCGCGAGGGGGCGGGTGCTCGACCTGCTCGCCGAAGACAGGGACGTCGATCGGGCGTCGCTCGGGCAGGACACGTACTGGTTGACAGACGCCGGGGCCGTGAGGCACCTGTACAGGGTCGCCTCTTCGCTCGACTCCATGGTCGTCGGGGAGGGTCAGATCTTAGGCCAGGTCCGCGAGGCTTACAGGATGGCGACCGAAGAGCATTGCGCGGGCCAGATCCTCAACCGGCTCTTCCACACCTCGCTCAGGGTCGGCAAGAAGGTCCGCTCCGAGACGGGGATAGGGGATAGCTCTCTCTCCGTGCCACGCGTCGCCGTGAAGCTCGCCGAAGAGGTCTTCGGGGACCTCACAGGAAGACGGGCCCTTGTCCTCGGCGCAGGTGACATGAGCGAGCTCGTGGTCAAGCATCTCAAGGACAGCGGCGTAGCCGACCTCCTCATCACCAACCGTACCCCCCGGCGTGCCAGTCTGCTCGCCGAGCGCGTGGGGGGCAGGGCCGTCGCGTTCGACGCGCTTGCGGCGGAGCTGCCAGAAGTGGACGTCGTCGTGAGCTCCACAGGCTCGGGAGAGTGGGTCGTCCGGAGCGAGACGGTCGCGGGGGCGATTGCGACGAGGAGTGAGCCGCTGTTCTTTATCGACATCGCGGTGCCGAGAGACATAGACCCCGTGGTCCAGACCCTGGAGAGGGTCTACCTCTACGACATAGACGACCTCCAGGCCGTCGTCGAGCGCAACGCCGAGGGCCGCCAGGACGCGGCCGAGGAGGGGGAGGCCATGATCTCCCCCGCCGTCCTGGAGTTCACGGGCTGGCTCTCGACGCTGCACGTCGTCCCGCTCATACAGGAACTCCGCGACGGGGCCGAGCAGATACGGCGTCACGAGCTCGCCCGCGCCCTCTCCAGGATGGAACTCTCGCCCGAAGAGGCCGCTTCCGTCGAGCGCATGAGCTACTCCCTCGTCAACAAGCTGCTCCACGGGCCGATCCAGGAGATAAAGGCCCGCGCGGAGGCCGGCTCCCCTCTAGAGAGCTCCGAAGTCAGGCGCCGCCTGATGGCCCTGGACGGCCTCGACGTGGAGCTGCACCGCCCCCGCCGCGAATCCCGGTGACCCCAGAGAACACCGCTATCCTCGGTACCCGCGGCTCCAGGCTAGCCCTCGCTCAGGCCGAGGAGTGCGCAGCCAGCCTGCGAGCCGCCGGAACCGCGGTAGAGATCCGTATCATCAGGACGACCAGCGAGTATCACCCCGAGACGCCCCTCGCCGTCATCGACCAGCGAGACGTCTTCACCCGCCAGCTCGACGAGGCCCTCCTTTCGGGTGAGATAGACCTCGCCGTGCACTCGCTGAAAGACGTACCGACGGAGCCGCCGGAGTGGGTCGTGCTCGCGGCCGTCACCCGCCGCCGCGACCCCTCCGACGTGCTCGTCTCTGAAGGACGCCATACCTTGGAAGATCTGCCACAGGGGGCCGTCGTGGCCACATCCAGCCAGCGCCGAAGGGCGCAACTCCTTTACCACAGGCCGGATCTGGAGGTGGTCGGCATAAGGGGCAACGTGGATACGCGCGTGCGCAAGATGCGCGAGGGCGCGGCCGACGCGGTCGTGCTGGCAAGAGCCGGCCTCGAACGTCTCGGCCTCGACGCCCCGCACACAGTCATCCCGCCGGACGTGATGCTCCCTGCCGTCGGGCAGGGCGCGCTGACCATCGCCGTCCGGGAGAACAGCCCGCTGCGCGAGACCGTGCGTGGAGCCCTAAACCATCCGCCGACGGAGCTGGCCGTCCGGGCGGAGCGGAATATGCTGCGGACGTTGGAGGGTGGCTGCCGCGTGCCCGTTGGGGCCTTGGCCGTCGCACGAGATGAGGATATCCGGCTCCGCGGAATCGTGGCGTCACCGGACGGGGCGCTGGTGTACCGGGCTGATGCGGTGGGATCCGACCCTGACGAAGTCGGGGAACGGTTGGCGCGGGATCTCCTGCAGCAGGGTGCTGAGGTCGTGCTAGGGGAGGTCCGGGAGGTGAGGAGATAGGTGATGCACCCGGTATCGCGCCACCGTCTCCCTGACGCTGTCCTAGGGTGTGACTATGTTCGCTGAGGCCATCGTCCGGGGTGTCCCGGAGACGCTCCACGCCGGGATAACGTCCGCGGATCTGGGGAAACCGGATCACGCAAAGGCCGTGGCTCAGCACCTCCGGTATATCCAGGCGCTCGAGGAATGCGGGCTGGAGGTGACCGCGTTCGACTCCGACGAGAGGTATCCGGATTCGGTCTTCATCGAAGACACGGCGGTCGTGATGGCACGGTGCGCGATCCTTGCCCGGCCCGGAGCAGAAAACAGGCGGGGGGAAGTTCACGGTGTCGAGGAGGCGTTGTCCAGAAGCTACGAGAACATAGAACGCATCATCGATCCGGGCACGCTGGATGGAGGGGACGTTCTCCAGGTCGGAGATCACTTCTACGTGGGTCTCACGAGCAGGACGAATCCGGAGGGAGCCACGCAACTCGCCGAGATCCTGGGAGGGTATGGTTACGGTGTCTCCTTCGTGGAGTCGCGCGAGTACCTGCACCTCAAGAGTGGGGTGTCGTATCTGGGGGACAACGTTCTGATAGTGGCCGGGGAGCTGGCATCGAAGGAAGAGTTCGGGGGGTTCGACAAGATCGTTGCCGACCCGCATGAGGAATACAGCGCCAACTGCATCCGGGTCAACGATCACGTTCTCATGCCCGATGGTTTCGAGAAGACGAAGGCGCAGATCGCCGCCAGAGGTTATGGGCTCATCGAGCTCGAGATGTCCGAGTTCAGGAAGGTCGACGGCGGGTTGAGCTGCCTCTCGCTCCGACTGCCGGGACGGGGCGGTGACTTACGCCGAACGTCGGCGCGAGTCGAGCCGTGATCTACCTGGTCGGCAGCGGTCCCGGGGATCCCGGACTCTTTACCGTCAAGGGCGTGCGATGCATGCAGGAGGCCGACGCCATCGTCTACGACAGGCTCGCGCCAAGAGCGCTGCTCGGGTACGCGAAGCCCGACGCCGAGAAGATCTACGTCGGCAAGAAGCCAGGTAATCCCACGATGTCCCAGGAGGAGATAAACAACCTTCTCGTAGAGAAAGGCCGCGCCGGAACGAATGTCGTCGTGCGCCTGAAAGGCGGCGACCCTTACGTCTTCGGCCGAGGCGGCGAAGAGGCGCTCGCGCTGAAAAGGGCCGGACTACCCTTCGAGGTCGTCCCCGGCGTGACGAGTGGTATCGCCGCCCCCGCATACGCCGGCATACCCGTCACCCACAGGAAGGTCGCGACCAGCGTCGCGTTCGTAACGGGACACGAGGACCCGACGAAAGGCAGCCAGGACGTGGACTGGGAAAGGCTTTCCAACGGCGCCGACACGCTCGTTCTGTACATGGGCTTGGGCCGGCTGGAGGAGATCTCGAAAGGTCTCGTCGAGGCAGGCAGGGACCCGGACACGCCGGTCGCCTGCGTCCGGTGGGGCACCTTACCCGAACAGCGAACCCTCACGGGAACCCTCCAGGACATCGCGGATAAGGTCGCCGAGGCCGGCTTGAAGCCGCCGACGATAATCGTCGTCGGGGACATCGTCGCCTTGCGTGAAGAGGGGCTCGACTGGTACGAGCGACGACCGCTCTTCGGGCGTAGGGTGGTCGTTACGCGGTCGAGGGCGCAGGCCGGTGAGCTATCCAGGGATCTGGAGCAACTGGGGGCCGAGGTCCACGAGTTCCCGACCATAGAGATAACTCCTCCCGAAGACTTCGGACCACTCGACGCGGCGATCCGTGATCTCGACTCGTTCGGGCTCATCGTCTTTACCAGCGTGAACGGCGTCGAGTCGTTCTTCGGACGACTGCGGTACCACGGACTCGACCTTCGCGCCGTACCACGGGATGCGAAGGTGGCCGCTATCGGTCCTGCGACCGCAGCAAGAATTCAAGGGGCCGGGTTGCGGGTCGACGTGGTCCCCGAAGAGTACAGGGCAGAGACCCTGATCGAGGCCCTCGGCGCGCACCCTCTGGCCGGAGAACGGGTCCTCATCCCTCGGGCGAAGGTGGCGCGGGAGGTCCTGCCGGAGAAGCTCCGCGAGGCAGGCGCCGAGGTAATCGTCCCGCCTGCCTACGAGTCGGTTCCTTCTACTGAAGGCAAAGAGGAAATATCCCTGCGCCTGCAGTCGGGCGAGATAGACTGCGTGACCTTCACGGCAAGCTCCACGGTGGAGAACTTCGTCGGGGCGTTCGGCGGGAGGGAGGCGGCGCGCCTTTTGGAGGGGACCAGGGTCGCGTGCATAGGCCCGATCACGGCCGGCACGGCCCGCAAACACGGTATCAGGGTCGACGTCCAAGCCAAGGAGTACACTATCACCGGACTCATCGAGGCGGTCAAAGGCCTCCTCGCAGCAGACCCGTCAAAGAGGAGCGAATAGGATGGCATTCCCGAAGCAGAGGCTGAGAAGAACGAGGCGCACCTCGGGCTTGCGCGGGCTCGTGCGCGAGACGCGGCTCTCGCCCGAGGACCTGGTCTACCCGATCTTCGTGACCGCGGGGGAGGACGCGAGGAACCCTGTGGCCTCGATGCCAGGGATCTTCCAGCTCTCGATAAACCACGCGGTCGCCGAGGCGCAGCGGGCGCACGACCTCGGCATCCCGGCGGTTCTCTTATTCGGCCTCCCCGAACAGAAGGACGAGGCCGCAACCGGGGCCTACGACCCCGAAGGAATCGTGCAACTCGCCACCCGCGCCATAAAGGAGGCCGCGCCCGAACTGCTCGTGATCACGGACGTGTGCCTGTGCGAGTACACGAGCCACGGGCACTGCGGGGTCGTAGAGAGGGAGACGGGAGAGGTGCTGAACGACGTCAGCCTCGAGCTCCTGGCCCGGACCGCGGCCTCCCAGGCCGAGGCGGGGGCCGACATCGTCGCGCCCTCAGACATGATGGACGGGCGCGTCGCGGCGATCCGGTCCGAGCTCGACAACGAGGGCTTCGAGAACACCCCCATAATGGCTTACGCGGCCAAGTATGCCTCGGCCTTCTACGGCCCTTTCCGCGAGGCCGCCGACAGCGCGCCGCAGTTCGGCGACCGCCGTAGCTACCAGATGGACCCGGCCAACGCCCGCGAGGCGCTAGTGGAGACTGGCCTGGACATCGAGGAGGGAGCCGACATCGTAATGGTCAAGCCCGCCCTGCCTTACCTGGACGTCCTGCGGCGCGTCCGCGAGACGACAGACCTTCCCGTCGCCGCCTACAACGTGAGCGGTGAGTACGCGATGGTCAAGGCCGCCGCCCAGAACGGCTGGCTCGACGAACAGCGGGCCGTCCTCGAAGCGCTGACTGGTATCAATCGTGCCGGCGCGGACATCATCATCACCTACCACGCCCCCGACGTGGCCCAATGGTTGTCGGGGTGACGTATCACACGGCGCATCCCCTGCCCATCCATCCGACCTGGACGGGTTTGCCTTCTTCGCAAATGACGGGGACCGTCCTGGTGCCGCCGGTGAGCTGCAGCATCCGCCTGCGGGCTTCCACGTCCCTCTCCACGTCGTATTCGATGAAGTCGACCCCGCGCCACTCCAGGTCCTCACGGGCGGCCTCGCTGTAGGGACAGCCGGCCGTCGTGTAGAGCTCTATCGGTTTCATCGACCCTCCTCGTTCCACCAACGCTCTTGATTCTATCTCTTCGAGATTGTTCCCAAGATGGTTATGGGCTACGATGGAGGAGGGATCGGGAAGACAGCCTCTGTGCGCCGTGAGGAGTGGGTGCTTGCACGAACTCTCGATAGCAGAATCGGTGGTCAGGATAGCCAGCCGCCAGGCTGACGGGCGAAGGGTTACGAAGGTACAGATGAAGGTAGGCTATCTGCGCCAGGTCGTACCTTCTGCCCTGACCTTCGGTTTCGGGCTCCTGGCCGAAGGCACGCCGGTCGAAGGCGCCGAACTCGATATGGAGCAGATACCCGCCGAAGGAAGGTGTCGCCGGTGCGGGGTGGAGAGTCGGCTCGGCGCCTTCCCTCTGCAGTGCGAGGAATGCGGAGGCTTCGACCTGGAGATTCTCAAGGGGGAGGAGCTGATGGTCGAGTCTCTCGAGTTGGAGGAGGCATAGGGATGCATCGAACGGCGGTCAAGAAAGTGGTCCGCGAGAACGTCCTGGACGCCAACGACACGCTCGCCAGGGCCAACAGGGACCTGTTCGACAGGGCCGGAACGTACACGATCAACATGATGAGCTCCCCGGGGGCGGGAAAGACGGCGCTGCTGGAGCGCACCCTGGAGCGGTTGTGTAATCAGCTCCGTCTCGGCGTTCTCGAAGGCGACGTACAGACCACCCTGGACGCCGACAGGCTGGCCCGTTTCCACGTCCCGTTGGTGCAGGTGAATACCGACCCGGGTTTCGGCGGCGAGTGCCATCTGGACGCCAACATGGTCCGATCCGGCCTCGGAGAGCTCCCGCTCCAGGACATAGATATCCTCATAATCGAGAACGTGGGCAACCTGGTATGTCCCGCCGAGTTCAAGGTGGGCGAGGACGTGAGGGTCATGGTCTACTCCGTTACCGAAGGGGAGGAGAAGCCGCTAAAATACCCGCTCATGTTCCGCTCGGCCGACCTGGTACTGGTCAACAAAGTCGACCTGCTGGAGCACCTGGACTTCGATCTGGATCAGTTCCTGGGGAACCTCGATGCGGTCAACCCTGGCGTCAGGACGGTTCTCACCAGCGCGAGGACCGGACAGGGCGTCGATGAGTGGTGCGACTGGCTCGGGAAGCGCCTCGAAAATGTCTGAGACGTGGGTCGTATCCATATTTACAACGGGTCGGGGGACTGCTATCCTGCCCCCGCTACCTGGTGAAAGTGGGTAGAAGGGGAAAGCGGCGATTCCAGGATTCAGAGAGAGCGCGCAGCAGTCTGAATAACTGGTCATTCCTCAAGGGGTAAGGAGTGCGCCGCAAGAGATCTCGACAGGAGGGAAGTTCTTCTGCACGGGGCGGCGACAGGAGCGGAGGTCTATTTGTTCGGACTCCTCTGAGAAGCGTTCTTTCTGAAAGTTGCCGGTTGTATGGCGCGAGGGTAAAGGAGGAGTAGCCCGTGACCGAGACCCAGACGACGGCCAGCGGGGTGGAGGAGGTTCACATCCTGTGGATCTCGGAGGGTTTGAGTTGTGACGGCGACTCTGTCTCCATCACGGCGGCGACGCTGCCGAGCATCGAGGATGTGGTCCTGGGTAACATACCGGGACTGCCGAAGGTGCATCTGCACAACAAGGTCCTCGCCTACGAGAACGGGGACGAGTACATGAAGGCCTTCTATCAGGCCAAGAACGACGAACTCGACGCCCCGTTCGTGCTCGTGATCGAGGGCTCCATCCCCAACGAGAACATCAGCGGAGACGGGTTCTGGACCTCGCTCGGCTACGACCACGCCACGGGGCAGCCGATCACGCTGAACCAGTGGATCGACTGGCTGGCTCCGAAAGCCTGGGCCGTGGTCGCCGCAGGGACGTGCGCGACCTACGGCGGCATCCACGCGATGGCCGGCAACCCGACCGGGGCTATGGGCCTCGCCGACTACCTCGGGTGGGACTTCAGGGCGCAGTCTGGCGCCCCGATAGTGAACGTGCCGGGTTGCCCGGTGCAGCCGGACAACTTCATGGAGACCCTCACGTGGCTGCTGTATCAGGCCGCCGGGCTCTCGCCCATGATCCCGCTCGACGACCAGCTCAGGCCGACCTGGCTGTTCGGGAAGACGGTGCATGAAGGGTGCGACAGGGCCGGCTACTACGAGCAGGGCGACTTCGCCCTGGATTACAACTCGCCCAAGTGCATCGTGAAGCTCGGCTGCTGGGGGCCCGTGGTCAACTGCAACGTGACCAAGAGGGGCTGGATGGACGGGCTCGGGGGTTGCCCGAACGTGGGCGGCATCTGCATCGGCTGCACGATGCCGGGCTTCCCGGACAAGTTCATGCCGTTCATGGACGAGCCGCCGGGCGGCAAAGTCTCCTCGGCCATGACCAAGACCTACGGGACCATGATCCGCAAGCTGCGCGCCATTACCAACTCTACGGTCAATAAGGAACCCAAGTGGCGCCACAACCGCGAGGAGCTCACCACCGGCTACAATCCGCGCTGGCGCGCGTAGAGGAGGGATAAGTAGTGGCTATCCGAGAGGAAGTGACTCCCGAATCCAGAAACGTCGTGGAGATGGCGTGGGACCCCATCACGCGCATTGTCGGCAACCTCGGGATCTACACGAAGATAGACTTCGATAACCGCGAAGTGGCGGAGTGTCACAGCACCTCCTCGCTCTTCCGCGGCTACAGCGTGTTCATGAAGGGCAAGGACCCGCGCGACTCGCACTTCATCACCAGCCGCATCTGCGGCATCTGTGGCGACAACCACGCGGTCTGCTCGGTCTACGCCCAGAACATGGCCTACGGCATCAAGACGCCGGAGCTCGGCGAGTGGATCATCAACCTCGGCGAGGCGGCCGAGTTCATCTTCGACCACACCATCTACCAGGACAACCTCCTGTTCGTGGACTACTGCGAGCAGATGGTCAGGGAGACGAACCCGAGCTGGCTGGAGCGGGCGGAGACGACCGAGGCCCCCAACGCCAACATCCACGGCTTCCAAACCATCGCCGACCTCATGCGCTCCCTCAACCCGTTCTCCGGCGCGACCTACGTGGAAGCATTGCAGATAAGCCGGGTCACCCGCGAGATGTTCTGCCTGATGGAGGGGCGTCACGTCCACCCGTCCACGGTCTATCCGGGTGGTGTCGGGACCGTTCCTACGCCACAGCTCTTCACGGACTACCTCGTCCGGTTGATGCGGTGCATGGACTGGATCAAGAAGATCGTCCCCATAACCGACGACCTCTTCGACTTCTTCTACGACGTCACGGACGGCGAATACGCGAAGGTCGGCCAGCGGCGCATCCAGCTCGGATGCTGGAGCGCCTTCCAGAATCCTGACGTCTGCGAATTACACCTACCGCAACATGAACGAGTGGGGCAAAGCCGCATTCGTGACCCCGGGAGTCGTTGTGGACGGCGAGCTGGTCACGACGAACCTGGTTGACATAAACCTGGGGCTGCGCATCCTGCTCGGCCACTCCTTCTACGACGACTGGGAGCAAGAAGAGCCCTTCGTCTCCCGCGACCCTTTGGGCAACCCGGTGGACCAGCGGCATCCGTGGAACCAGACCACCCTGCCCAAGCCGCAGAAGCGAGACTTCGACGGCAACTACTCCTGGGTGATGAGCCCGCGCTGGCTGGACGAGCGCACAGGAGATCACCTCGCGCTCGATACGGGAGGCGGGGCGTTCGCGCGTCTGTACGCCACCGCGCTCGCCGGGCTCGTGGATACTGGCTACGTCAAAGCCACGGGAAACAGCGTGGAGATCAACCTGCCAGGGACCTCCACGATGCCGGAGACCACCTTCGAGTGGAAGATACCGTCACCGGAGCGGGGGTCCAACACCCTCGAACGCGGCCGAGCACGGGCTTACTTCATAGCCTATTCGGCGGCCCAGGCGGTCTTCTTCGTGGAGAAGGCCCTCGAGCTCGTGCGCCAGGGAGACACCAAGGTCTTCCAGGAGTTCGAGGTCCCCGACGAGGCCATCGGCTGCGGATTCCACGAGGCCGTACGCGGGGTGCTCTCGCACCACCTCGTAATCAGGGACGGCAAGATCGCCAACTACCACCCCTACCCGCCGACGCCGTGGAACGGCAGCCCGAGGGACTCTTATGGAACTCCTGGTCCCTACGAGGATGCTGTACAAGGCACCCCTATCTTCGAGGAGAACGGCCCCGACAACTTCAAGGGCATCGACATCATGCGCGCGGTGCGTAGCTTCGACCCGTGCCTGCCCTGCGGCGTACATATGTACCTCGGCAAGGGTAAGACGCTCCAGAAGTTGCACTCCCCGACGATGGGCTTCGAACCAGCTGGTTAGCTCGCTTCGCTCGCCGGGAGTAGGGAATAGGGAGTTGGGAGTAGTGAAAGACAAGAACTACTCCCGATCTCCCTACTCCCCGTACTAACGAAAGGGGATGAATGCTTTTAGATGAAGGGCAACTCGAAGGAGCGCATCGGCAGGATAGAGACGCTTCTGGAGGAGATCGAGTCCTTCGAAGACCCCGAAGCCCGGGCCAAGTCCGCGGAGATGGTGCAGACTCTCCTGGAGCTCTACGGCGAAGGGCTGGGGCGCATCGTGGAGAGCGTCGGCCGCCTGGGCGGCGAGGATCTCAAAGACGAGCTCCTCGGCGATGAGTTGATCTCACACCTCTTGCTCCTTCACGGCCTGCATCCGGTGGACGTACAGACGCGGGTGCTTGGGGCCCTGGAGGAGGTACGCCCTTACCTCGAATCCCACGGCGGGAACGTACAGTTCCTGGGTATAGCGGACGGTGTGGCCCGGGTGCGGCTGGAAGGAAGCTGCGACGGATGTCCGTCCTCCACCATGACGCTGAAGCTCGCGATAGAGGAGGCCGTCCAGAGAGCGGCGCCGGAGCTGGAAGGCGTGGAGGCCGAAGGTGTCGCCGAGCCGCCGCCCAAGCCGACGGTGGCGTTCGTGGCCGCCCCGACGATGCGCAAGAAGAAAAACAAGCCGCCGGAGGAGAACGGGGCGTCTTCCTGGACAACGATCGGTGAGTTGGACCTGCCGGGCGGCGGGATGCTGGCGAAGGAAGTCTCTGGGGAGCCGGTGCTGTTCTTGAAGCTGGCGGGCAACCTCTATGCCTACCGTGATGTATGTCCCGGCTGCGGCACCTCGCTGGAGCAGGGTGAGTTGAGGGTGGCGGATCTCACGTGCTCGGGTTGCGGGCGGCGCTACGACGCGCGTAGGGCCGGTAGATCGCTGGACGACGCCTCGCAGCAGCACCTGGAGCCTGTCCCGTTGCTCGTGGGCGAAGACGGCACGGTAAAGGTCGCCCCGCCGAGCGCGGTGGGCCGAAGGTAGTATGGCTCCCGACAACGATTTTTCAGCTCTCTCCGCGCTGCGCCGGTTCGCCAGGGAGGAGTCCGAGAAAAAGGAGGCGACCGAGGCCGCCGCCCGGGCAGAATACTGCGACCTGTGCGGCCAGACCATACCGCCCGACCCCGATCATCGGCACTTGATGGAGGTCTCGACGCGGGAGATCATGTGCGTCTGCCGGCCGTGCTCCATACTTTTCGACAGCGCGGCGGCGAGCAAGGGCCGGTACCGGATCGTCCCTGAGCGTCTCCTGAACCTCGAGGATTTCCAGATGTCCGACGCGCAGTGGGAGAATCTGCGCGTCCCTGTGGATATGGCGTTCTTCTTCTACAACACCCCCGCCGGAAAGGTCGTGGCCTACTATCCCAGCCCGATGGGGCCGACCGAGTCGCTACTGGAACTTGAGACCTGGGAGGAGTTGGAAACAGATAACCCACTCTTGAAAGACATGGAACGAGACGTGGAGGCGCTCCTGGTCAATCGGGCTCGGGGAGCCAGCGACCACTTCCTGGTACCCATGGACGAATGCTACAAGCTGGTAGGTTTGATCCGGACCCGCTGGAGGGGCTTCAGCGGCGGGCGCGAGGTCTGGGACGACATTACCCGGTTCTTCGAAGAGTTGGGCAGGCGGGCCAAAACGGTGACCGTAGGCTAAACCCACGACGAGAGGAGAAAATGGATGGCGGACATAAAGGTAGGGAAACCGGACACGACGCAGACCTCTCCGGCGCACATAAGGGGGGTCAAGGGCGGCAACGAACCCGGCGGCTACGATGCCATGCCGGGCCACCTTCGCGACGGCAAGGCAACGGCCGAGCGTTCCACGGGCATCAACGCCGACAAGAGGAACCCCATAGACCCCAACAGCCCGAACCTGTCGCCGGCCTAGATTCACCATGCCTGACCTGGATTTCGAGGTGGAGAGCGCCGATGTGTTGCCCTACGCTGCCGTCCCGACGATCCTGTTCAGGTTGGGCGTCCAAAACGCGGTGGGGGGAGAAGAGATCAACTCTATCTCCCTGCGGACCCAGATCCGCATAGCTGCGACGCAGCGGCGCTACGACCCCACGGAGCAGGAGAAGTTGCGGGAGCTCTTCGGCGAGCCCCACCAGTGGAAAGACTCGCTGCGCAGCCTCCTCTGGATCAACACCAACACCATAGTGACCCGTTTCTCCGGCGGTCGCATCTTTGAGATGCCGGTAACCTGTACCTACGACTTCGACGTGGTGGGGACCAAGTACTTCGCCGCCCTGGAAGACGGAGAGATACCGCTGGAGTTCCTGTTCAGCGGCACGGTATTCTACCGGAAGGACGGCGGACCCTTGCAGGTCGCCCAGATCTCTTGGGAGAAAGAGGCGAAGTTCCGGTTGCCGGTCCCACTGTGGAGGGGGATGATGGAGCACTACTTCCCGAACAGCGCCTGGCTCCGCCTCCACAAAGACACCTTCGACCGGCTCTACGACTACAGGGCACGCCACGCGCTGTTGACCTGGGATAGAACGTTAGAGAGCTTGCTGAACACTGCCGAAAAAGAGGTCGAGCGTTGACGGACCCGGTAGAGAAGATCGCCGCCGCCGTCCTCTACGAAGGCTACGTGCTCTGGCCCTACCGCCGCTCGGCCCAGAAGAACCAGAGACGCTGGACCTTCGGCGGCGTCTACCCGCGCGCCTACAGCGAGGCGGAGGGTGGCAACGACCCCTGGCTCATGCAGACCCAGTGTCTGGTAATCGGAGAGAAACCCACCGTCGAAGTAGAGGTGCGCTTCCTCCACGTCGTGGAACGGAAAGTCGCTAAGCTGAGGGGAGCCGGGACCGCATGTAGGGGCGGGTTTCAAACCCGCCCGTTCCAGGGAGTCGGAGAAGGGCTGGAGGAACGCCTGGAGTTCGTGGACGAGTTACGGGTCGGCATGGAACGATACCTCGCCTGGGAGGAGGCCGCCGAACGGGAGGTCGTCGCGTCGGGCCTCGGCCTCGCCGACCTGGAGACGCCGATGCGCACGGCGATCTCGGTTCCGGCAGGTACCGAAGAGTCGTCGCTGGCAGACGAGGATGGGCAGACCGTCGGGGCGCTGGTGCGAAGCTGGAACTCCCTGGAAGGCACGGTGGAGGTAGAAGCCGAACCCGTGCGCGAAGGCCTGTTCCAACTCACGGTGAAAGTTATGAACACCGCGCCGTGGAGTGGCCAGGACCGGGAGGAGACGCTCGGGCAAACGCTAGTCTCGACGCATACCATCTTGAAGGTGGAAGGCGGGGAGTTCGTCTCGCTCATGGACCCGCCGCAGGAACTGAAGCGTCTCGCACAAGAGTGCGAGAACGTGAAGACGTGGCCCGTGCTGGCGGGGGAGGAGGGAGATAGGCATACCATTCTCTCGTCCCCGATCATCCTGTACGACTATCCCCAGATAGCGCCGGAGAGCCCAGGAGATCTCTTCGACGGGGGGGAGATAGACCAGCTACTCACCCTGAGCATTCTCAGCCTCACGGACAAGGAGAAGGAGGAGGCGCGCGCCACCGACCCGCGAGCCCGTGAGATCCTGGACCGAAGCGAGTCCCTCACCGAGGAGGACCTGATGGGCCTGCACGGCGCCGTACGGGGTTTCCAGACGCTGCGAGGAGGCGAGCAGATAGACCCCTTCGAAGTCGAGGGTCTGGAGAGGCCGGCTCCACTCAGCGTGACGGTGGGCGGCGTCGAGGTCAGGGGTGGGAGCCGGGTGAGGCTCTGGCCTCAGGCCGGGAGGGACATCTTCGACATCGCACTCTCCGGGAAGGTGGCGATAGTCGAGAAGATCGAGCAAGACTTCGAGGATCGAATCCTGCTTTCGGTCTCGGTCGAGGACGACCCAGGCAGAGAGATGGTGGATATGCCCGTCCTCGGGCACCGGTTCTTCTTCTCGCCCGATGAAGTCGAGCCGCTGGAGGCGGAGACGTGAGCAGGCGCATCCTGGTCGCGGGCATCGGCAACATCTTCCTCGGGGACGACGGCTTCGGGTGCGAGGTAGTCCGGCGACTGGCGGAGCGTGAGCTTCCCGAAAATGTCGAGGTCAGGGATTTCGGGATACGAGGGATAGACCTGGCATACGCGCTCATGGACCCTTACGAGACGGTCGTTTTCGTGGACGCCGTACCACGCGGCGAAGAGCCAGGGACAGTCTACCTGATCGAAGCCGAGGTACCCGAGGAGGGGGAGGTTGCCCTCGACACCCACGGCATGGACCCGGTGAAGGTGATCCGGCTGGCCCACGTTCTCGGCGCCGAGATCCCGCGCACACTTGTGGTGGGCTGCGAACCGAAGGTGGTCCTCTCCGGTGAACACTACGACGACATGCTCATGCAGCTCAGCCTGCCGGTGCAAGAGGCGGTTGACGAAGCCGTGAAGCTAGTGGAATCTGTAGTGGAGGAGATCACCACAAAGTCAGCCAACAAGAACCTGAAACCTGATGCCTGAAACCTGACGCTAAAGGAGGTGAGACCGTGAAGAAGTTGCTGTTTCTGGGCCTGTTGGCTGGCGCTGCCGTGGTGTTCATGCAAAACAGGCAGGACCTCACGAGGTATCTGAACATAAGGAACATGTAGCAGTCGTGGAGCGCGATCTGACGCCATGAGAGCGCCAACTCAAGAGCGGTGGGAGGTCTCGGTCCGGGGCATCGTGCAGGGCGTGGGCTTCCGGCCCTTCGTCTACGCCCTTGCGCGCCGGCACGGGCTCGCCGGGCTGGTCCGCAACGATGCCGAGGGAGTCCACGTCGAGGTGGAGGGCGAAGCCGAGAGGCTGGACCTCTTCCTGCGCGGGATAGAGGAAGAAGCCCCACCGCTCGCTGTCGTGGAAGCAGTCTCCTGGCGTCCGCTCGCAGCGCTTGGCCAGCAGGGTTTCCGGATCGAGGAGAGTCGAGAGGGCGTCAGGCGACGGGCGCTCATATCTCCGGATGTCGCCACCTGCGAAGACTGCCTGCGGGAGATCTTCGACCCCGCAAACCGCCGCTACCGCTACCCGTTCACCAACTGCACCAACTGCGGACCGCGCTTCACCATAACCCGCTCGGTCCCCTACGACCGGGACACGACCACGATGTCCAGCTTTAGGATGTGCCCCGAATGCCAACGCGAGTACGACGATCCCACAGACCGCCGCTTCCACGCCCAGCCCAACGCTTGCCCCGCCTGCGGACCACGGATACGGCTGCTGGACAAGTTCAGCCACCGGTTGCACGCAAGGCCGGACGACCCCATCATGCACACAACCCGGATGTTACGGGGGCGGGCCATCGTCGCCGTCAAGGGCCTCGGGGGCTACCATCTCGCCTGCGACCCGTTCGACGAGCGGGCGGTGAGGACCCTTAGGGGCCGCAAGGTTCGCCAGGACAAACCCTTCGCGCTTATGGCTAGGGATCTCGCTCAAGTACGCGAACTTTGTCGGGTAGGATCGGAGGAAGAGGCGCTCCTCACCTCTCCGGCGCGCCCTATAGTGCTCCTCGAGCGCCGGGATGATAGCGGGATCGCCGAGGCAGTGGCTCCGCGCCAGAGAACCCTGGGAGTCATGCTCGCCTACACCCCGCTGCACCACTTGCTGATGGCCGATACGGGCATCCCGCTCGTCATGACCAGCGGCAACAACTCCGACGAGCCCGTAGCCTACCGGGACGAGGAGGCCTTCGAGCAGATCGGGGAGATCGCCGACTTCTTCCTGGTCCACGACCGGCCCATCCACATGCGCACCGATGACAGCGTGGTGCGGGTCGCTAGAAAGGATACGTACCCCATCCGGCGCTCCAGGGGCTACGCGCCGGCACCGCTGCCCGTGGCGGAGGGCTTCGGGCGTCACGTACTGGCCTGCGGCGGCGAGCTCAAGAACACCTTCTGCGTGGCGAAGGAGCGCCACGTCTTCCTCAGCCACCACATCGGTGATTTGGAGAACTACGAGACCCTGACTTCCTTCCGGGAGGGAGTCGAGCATTTCTGCCGGCTCTTCGATGTACAGCCGGAACTGGTGGCTTACGATCTCCACCCCGAATATCTCTCCACCAAGTACGCCCGCGAGATGGAGGAGGCGGGATCACCAGCCGTGGGCGTACAGCACCATCACGCGCACATCGCGAGTTGTCTGGCCGACAACGAGCGGCCCGGCGAAGAGTACGTTATCGGGGTGGCTCTGGACGGGACCGGCTACGGGACAGACGGCGCCGTTTGGGGAGGGGAGTTCTTCGAAGGGAGCATAGAGGAGGGGTTCGTACGGCACGGGCACCTGGAATACGCCCCTATGCCCGGTGGATCGGCGGCCATCCGGCAGCCATGGCGCATGGCGCTCGCGCAACTCGTCGCGCTCTACGGCGAGGAAGAGGCCCTGAAGCTTCCGCTCGCAACGGTTCACCGGGCTGGCGAGCGGAACGCGCGGCTCGTCGCCCGGCTCGTGGAGCACAGTCTCAACACCCCGCAGACCTCAAGCGCGGGACGCCTCTTCGACGCCGTCGCCGCCATGGTCGGAGTGCCCGGAACGGGGCGGACGACCTACGAGGGACAGGCCGCCGTGGAGCTGGAACTGGCCGCGGACGGTCCGGCGAGCCGGGGCTACTCCTTCAGGCTGAGGCCTGAGGGCCAAGGATGGATCGTGGACACCCGGGAGGTCATACACGGCGTCGCTGAGGACCTCCTGGAGAGAAGAGCGCCTGGAGAGATATCTTCCAGGTTCCACCGTACGATGGCCGAAGTCGTCGTCGCCGGCTGCGAGCGCATCCGGGAAGCCGGAGGATCAACCGCCGTCGCGCTCTCCGGCGGCACCTTCCAGAACATGCTCCTTCTGGATCAAGTGGTACGATTCCTGGAGGAGAAAGGGTTTGAAATCTACCGGCACCGCCGCGTGCCGACCAACGACGGGGGACTCGCATTGGGACAGGCAATCCTGGCGAATAAGATTCTCAAAGAACGGATGTAGGGGCGGGTTTCAAACCCGCCCACGCACCGACCGAAGGGAGCAACCACATGTGTCTGGGGATACCGGGGCGAATCGTGGAGATCATAGACGAAGACCTGACGCTCGCCAAAGCGGAGGTCAGCGGCGTCCGGCGCAACATAAACATAGGCCTCGTCCACTACGATGAGGAAAGGGTGGAGATCGGGGACTGGGTCCTGATCCACGTGGGCTTCGCCATGTCCAAGATAGACGAATCCGAAGCGCACGCCACCCTGCGGGCACTGGAAGACATAGGCGAAGGCTACGAGCAAGAGCTGGAGGAGCTCAAGACCTCCCAGATCGAGTGACATGAAAGACGACCTGACGTTGCTTGGAAACTGCACCCTGGACCACGACGGATGCGTCGTCTGCGCCGACGCCGGCATCCCCGTGCGCGTCATCTCCATCGAAGGCTACGACGCTCTCTGCGAAGACTCCGCTGGCAACCAGACCGAAATAGCCATAGAACTCGTCGTCCCGGTGACGGAAGGAGAAATCCTCCTAACCCATGGCGGCGTCGCCATCGCCAAAGTCGAACCTGATGCCTGAAACCTGATACCTGAAGCCTGAGCGACCGAAGGGAGCGACCATGAAATACGTCGACGAGTTTCGGAACGCGGATCTGGCGCGGGCGGTGTCGGCCGAGATCTCCTCGCTCGTAGACCCGAAACGTCACTACAAGATCATGGAGGTCTGCGGCGGACACACCCACACCATCTACCGCCACGGCATAAAGGACCTGCTACCGGATCAAGTAGAGTTGGTGCATGGCCCCGGCTGCCCGGTCTGCGTGCTCCCGATGGGCCGGGTGGATGAGGGGATAAATATAGCCGAGAGACCGGAAGTAATCTTCACCTGCTTTGGGGACATGATGCGCGTCCCCGGCTCGAAAGGGAACCTCTTGGAGGTCAAGGCCGAAGGCGCCGACATCCGCATGGTGTACTCGCCGCTGGACGCCCTGCGCATCGCGCGCGAGAATCCCGACCGCGAGGTCGTCTTCTACGCCATAGGGTTCGAGACCACGGCCCCTTCCACGGCGCTCACGTTGCAGCGGGCGAAGAAGGAGGGCATCGAGAACTTCTCCGTGTTCTGCAACCACGTCACCATCGTGCCGCCCGTGCGCGCCCTGCTGGACTCGCCGGACCTGCGCCTCGACGCCTTCATCGGACCGGGACACGTCTCCACGGTGATCGGCTGCCGGCCCTACGAGTTCATGCCCGCAGACTACGGCAAGTCCTGCGTCGTAGCGGGGTTCGAGCCGCTAGACCTCATGCAGTCCGTACTTATGCTCATACGCCAGCTCGACGAAGGCCGCTGCGAGGTCGAGAACCAGTACGGCAGGGCCGTCCTCTGGGAGGGGAACCTCAAGGCTCTGGAGGCAATGGCCGAGGTCTTCGAGCTGCGCCCATACTTCGAATGGCGCGGGCTCGGCTTCATCGCCCAGTCCGCCCTGAAGCTGTCTCCGGCCTACGCGGACCTGGATGCGGAAGTGCGCTACTCCACGCCCGGCGTGCGCGTTGCAGACCCCAAAGCCTGCCAGTGCGGCGAGGTCCTCAAGGGCGTGCTAAAGCCGCCGGAGTGCAAGGTCTTCGGCACGGCCTGCACGCCGGAGCGTCCTCTGGGAGCCCTTATGGTCTCCTCCGAGGGGGCGTGTGCCGCCTACTACAACTTCGGGCGCAAGTCGTTCGAGAAGGTCGAGATCGGCTCCCGATGAGCGAGGGCAGGGAACAACGCGTCCTCGACGCGCTGGAACAGAATCGCCGCAGACCGCCGAAGTTCACCGCCCCACGCATAGACATGAGCCACGGCGCCGGGGGCAAGGCCACCCACAAGCTCATCGAGGGTCTCCTGCTCCCAGCCTTCGACAACCCGGCGCTCGCCCCGCTCGCCGATGCCGCCATGCTTCCCTTTGGTGAGGCTCGTATAGCCCTGACCACCGATTCATTCGTCGTGCGACCCCTCGTATTCCCCGGCGGGTCCATAGGGGAGCTTGCGGTCAACGGGACGGTCAACGACCTGGTCGTCTCCGGCGCCACCCCGCTCGCGCTCTCCGCCGCCCTCATAGTCGAGGAGGGGCTAGAAACCGAAGTACTGACCCATGAAATAGAGGCGATGGCCGCCGCCGCCAGGACCGCTGGCGTCTCCATAGCCACTGGGGACACCAAGGTGGTCGAGCGCGGCAAGGCCGACGGGCTCTACATCACCACCACCGGGGTTGGGGTCGCGGACCCGGAGTTGACTCTGTCGTCCGCCTCCGTGCGTCCGGGTGACAAGATTCTCTGTTCCGGGACGCTGGGGGATCATGGGGCAGCTATCCTGATCGCACGCGGAGACCTCGAACTAGAGGCCGAAGTCTTCTCCGACACCAGATCCCTCACACCGCTCACTGCGGCTCTCAAAGACTCCGCCGGAGCCGCCTTGCGCTTCATGCGCGACCCCACGCGTGGCGGCGTCGGAACGGTCCTGAATGAGCTGGCCCGAGATTCAGGGTACGGGGTTGCCATGTGGGAGGAGAACATCCCGATCCGGGACGTGGTCAACGGGGCATGTGAGATCCTGGGCATAGACCCGCTATACGTCGCAAACGAAGGCAAGCTCCTCGCCGTCGTAGCTCCAGAAGCTGCCGACAGCGCCCTGGAGGCGTTGCGCGGGGTCGAAGGTGGCGAAGAAGCCGGGATCATCGGCGAGATCCGGGAGGAGCCCGAGAGGATGGTCCTCATGCACACCCACTTCGGCGGCGCCCGCATGATAGACATGCTCGTCGGCGACCCGCTGCCGAGGATTTGCTGACCGATGCGTCTCTGCTCGTATACGATCACACATGATGCTGGTTTCGCCCCCAATCCGTTCGGTGAATATTGCACAGTAGCCGCCTGCACGCCAAACCACCAGGGGATTCGCTTATCTCGAGGAGACTGGTTGGTGGGGCATGCTACGGCGGATCGTGGGCAGGGGCTAATTTATGCTATGAAGGTGTCTGAAGTCCTGGATTTCGATGCCTACTACAATGACCCCCGATTCGAGTACAAGAAGCCTCGGTTCGACCGAACGTGGCGCGAAGCGCGTGGGGACAACTTCTACTACATTGCAGACGACGACGTCTGGGCACAACACCGTCCCACGCTGTTCCATGGTACTCCTCAAAATCGAGCACAGGACACTCGACATCCGCGGGTTTTCATCTCCGAGCGTTTCTACTACTTTGGCGCTGAGCCACCTGCGATCCCCGAACGCTTCAGTAAGCTCATTCGAGACCGGCAAGGCTGCAAATGCTCTTATCCAGAGGAACTCATCGGAACGTTTGTGAATTGGTTGCAGGCAAGCTTCGAGCCGGGAGTTCATGCTAACCCTCGTGATCTTGAGCTAGTTGACTCGTCGGGCGTGTCCTCCAAACGACTACTCTCAATCGGGCGGAGACCGAACTGAATTGTTAGGCACACGAATGTTGGCGGTACAAGCTATACATCCGATAGATACAGATTTCCTTGCCACTTGTAGCCGCAACGGGCTCCTCCACCGCAAGGGGATCTTCGAGTCTTTCTTTGCGGCTGAACCTCCTCGACTGGCTAAAGCCTGCCAAATGATGTCCCGGCGTTTCCTGGCCACCGGGCGGCTGAAGTCCAGCGTTGGGTGTTGGAATGAGGTCGTATAATCCATCGAGAGTACGATCTTGTTGAAGGGTGTGGCAGGCATGGAACAGACGTTGGAAGCTGTTTTCGAGAATGGAACGTTTCGGTTGTTAGAGCTGTCGGCAGTTACGCTCGTCGAAGGGCAACACGTTCGGCTTACCGTCGAGACAGAGAAAACGCCAGACGATGTCCTCGCACTCGCCGAGCAAGTGTATGATGGTCTTCCCGAGGAGGAGATCGGCGATATTGAGCGGATCTCGCTCGACGGTCGGCACGTTCTTTGGCAACCGCACGTGTGACGACACAGGCGCCTGTCCTCCTGGATACGCTGTGAGGGGTCGAAACCACCAGTGAGTGCGCGAGGAGGCGGCACCCGCATGATGCCCACCTTTAGGGGCAACCGCGGTAACCTACTGCAGCACTGGGTGTTGGTGGAGTTGGCAACAATTCTCAAGAACCTGAGCACGCCTCCGGTTCCGCAATTGTGCTTCATCGACGCGCACACAATGGCACCATTGGCTGCACGGCATCCTTCCCCTGGACAAACAGCCCAGGACTTCGATGCCGTTCGCAACGCGTTGCCGGGGCAGCAGTCGCCTTATGAGATAATCTGGCTCGACAGCGTAACGGAAGACCGCGCGACGTATCCATCTTCTGCCGTCTTCGTTCGTGCTGCTTGGAACCGCTCTCTCAATCTGGTTCTCTGCGAGCATGATGCTAACACAGTCCAGGCTATCCGCTTCTGGTTGGGTACGCTCGATCCCGTGGAGACGCCACACGAACTGCATCCTGGCGATTGGCGAGATCGTTTTCGCCGCGGCATGCCCACGGATGGGGCAGCGTACCTGCTATCTTTCGACCCATTCATGTTCGACCGGCATGGTCCGGGGACGAACCCACGGCCCGGCAACATGTATCCGCAGGATCTCCTCCGAGTTGGCGCGGCACTTCTCGAACTGCCCCAACGGCCAACAATCGTGCAACTCTCGACCTACTCCGCGAACAACAGGAACCGCCAGGATGACGTGATCTCGGCCGTATGTCCGTTCTTCGATGCCGCTGGCTACTTGCTTGTGTCATGCGTTCGCGCTGACGGCAATATGATGTCCTATAGTGTTCTCGAGACACATGCCTGACTCCACCGTCTTCTTCGATCTTCCCGATCGCTTTAATCATTGGCTCGCCACAGCTCGACGCGGTCCAGAAGGTGCCTGACATGGGGTTGCAGTTGACCAGACCCTTGCTTGCGCCCTAGTATCTCGCAGTCGTACGCTCAGACGTTAGCGTGTCCTGCTCAGGCTTCAAGTGACAAATCTCTGCCCGGGCATGTCGGGTAGAATTGAAGGCCAGCGCGTCTTGGTGTGCCCCGACACAAGAGGAAAAACATGCCCACACAGCAGCCTCGCTACACGGCCGAAGAGACCGCCCGGCGCGGTGATGAGATCTACGAACGAAAGGTGCGCGCTAGGGTGGAGGCGGGGAATCGGGGCAAGGTCGTTGCCATAGATATCGAGACCGGCGCATACGCCCTCGGCGAGACCGCCCTCGCCGCTGCGAAGCGCCTTCGCGTACGGCACCCGGACGCCGAGATCTGGTTCGTGCGGGTCGGCCACCGCGCGCTGCACCGGATCGGCGTGCGGCCCACACCGAAGAAGCCATGATAACCGGCACGGTCAACCCTGACCGTGAAGCGACCATCAGCCTGCCATTGCGCGGCCCGGATGAACGAGAGCAGGAGATCGAAGCCGTCATAGACACAGGCTTCAACGGCTTTTTGACATTGCCTCCCGCAGTCATCATGGCGCTGGACCTCGCCTTCATCGGTCGCGGACGGGCCATTCTGGCAAATGGCAGTGAGGATCTGTTCGATATCCACGAGGCGACGATAGTTTGGGGTGATCAGACACTTGCCGTGGAGGCCGAGGCCGCCGATGCAGACCCGCTTGTCGGCACGGCGTTGCTCTATGGGCACGACTTGCGTATTCACATGGTGGATGGTGGTGTCGTGACCATCACTCGGCTTACTGCTTAACTGAAGGTAAGCTCACACTTGGAGGAGGATCAAGATGAGCGTGGGAAACGAACATAGCTTCCCTCGGAAAAAGAGGGATAGATAAGAAGCCATTACCGAGATCACGGACGAGTTCTGCCAACAGCATCTAAACGATGAATACGCGGACCTGGCTCGAAATATGGCCGCCGCCCTGAGCAGAAAGAGACCGTCGCCGCTCGAAGGTGGGCAAACGAGGTCGTGGGCCGCCGGTATCGTCTACGCGCTCGGCCGGGTGAACTTCCTCTCCGACAATAGTCGGGAGCCGAAAATGACCATGAGCGAGCTCTGTGAGAAGATCGGCGTGAACCAGGGCAACGCTTCGAGCAAGTCAAGAGAGATATGGAGCCAGCTGGGCCTCATACAGATGGACCCGGATTGGTGTCTGCCGAGTATGCTGGAGGGAAACCCTCTAGCGTGGATTGTCGAGGTAGATGGTTTGCCCGTGGATGTGCGTATGTTGCCAAGGGAAGTACAGGAGGAAGCGTATCGGCTGGGCCTGATCCCTTACATGCCGTAGAACGCTCTGATGCCTCCAGCAGCCGCCAGACCATGCAAACGTACCAGGCGCATATCACGTGCTTAACGGAACTATCGCTGACGAGCAGGAGGTTCTGACACCTTGTCTCGCCCAACTGCACCTCGGCGAGAGGCAGGTCGTGCGGTCTGTGACCCGCAGCGGTCTGCAAGTGCCGGCCGATGAGCGGATGCTCTCCTACTTGCGTGAGAACCTCGAAGGACTAAACGAAGAGACACTCAACGACTTCCTCGCGAAAAACCGTGAGCACCATCCGATCGAGCCGGATCTGAACCCCGGAGGTCGGCTGGTCTGCGTGGGCGACGAGGAGTTCGAGCATATCTTCCGGGACGGGGATGGATGGGCCCGATTTCGCAGGGAGTTTCCCGAGTCGGATGGCACGCTCCGGTTCTCGCGCGTCGGGTTCGACCGGGACGTGACGCAGGCGATGCTCTACGCCGGACAGCAGTTCGACTGGAACGTGGGCTCCGGCGGTCTCTGGCTCTTCTCGAAGCTCGACGGAGAATGGACCGAAGCCGGAAGAGCTGGAAGCTGGCTCTCATAGGCTGTACTCGGCCGGTGGACACTGGCGCGCTCGCGCATCGAATCGCCGCTTTCTCGCCTCGAAAGTATCCTCTTATATAATGTGGGGATCGTCCGGCAAGTCTACTTGACCGTAGGCGAGTTCAGCACTCTGAGATTACGGGGTCGCAAGAGATGCGGATAAATGCAGAGGACCTTACCGTCCAGAGCAGGAAGGAACTGCTCCGGCGCAATGGTGTCTTCGAAGGATTCTTCGAGGTGGAGGCGCCAAGGCTTGCACGGGCCTGCCACGAGATGTCCCGGCGTTTCCTCACTGGAGGTCGGCTCCTGGCGTTCGGGAACGGTTCGGCTTCTACCGACGCGCAGCACGTCTCGGTGGAGTTCGTGCACCCGGTGATCGTCGGCAAGAGGGCGCTTCCGGCACTCGACCTCGGACCCGACTTCGAACGTCGCCTGCCCGTCGTGCTGAGGCCCGAGGACACGGTGATGGGCTTCGCGTTCCCCGAGGCGGACGAGCCGGTCGAGCGGGCCCTCCAGGTGGCGCGGGAGCGGGGAGCGCTAACGTTCGGCCTGACGGGGGAGGTGGGGGAGTATTCTTTCGCGCCGCCCGATGGAGACCCGTTTGTCGTCCAGGAGGTCTTCGAGGTCCTCTACCACGTGCTCTGGGAGACGGTCCACGTGTACTTTGAGCATCGCGAACAGGGCCACGACGTGGGCAATTCCTCCTTCCTCTATCCCTTCCTCGGCAAAGGCCAGCAGCCGCTCGAAGAAGTCGTGCGCGACGTGCAAGGTTCGATGCTCCAGAAGATGCAGGAAGTGAACGGCCTGAGGATAGCGGCCGCCGAATCGGAGGCAGAGGCCATCTCCCAGATAGCCGTGTCCGTCGCCGAACGACTGGAGCGTGGCGGCAAGCTCATCGCCTTCGGCAACGGCGGCTCGGCAACGGACGCGAACGACCTCGTCTCGGACTGTGTGGACCCACCACCGGGTTTCGGCGTGATCCCTGCAGTCTCCCTGTCCGCCGAGCCGGCCAACATAACGGCCATAGCCAACGACATCGGCACAGAGGCGATCTTCGTCCGCCAGCTTATCGCCCACGCGCGACCAGAGGATGTTGCGGTTGGGATCTCTACCAGCGGAGGCTCCGCCAACATACTCGACGCCCTCGCCGAAGCCCGAAAGCGAGGGCTCCTGACGGTCGGCATCGTGGGATATGATGGAGGTAGGATCGTCGCCGAGCGGCTGGCGGACCACGCGGTAGTCGTCCGCTCGGACTACATCCCGCGCATCCAGGAGGTACAGGCCTCTATCTACCACGTACTCCGCGGGGCCATCGAACGGTGCCTGGCCTGAGCCCCGGATCTGGAATTGGAGGTATCGTATGCGCTACGTGCTGCTGATCGTGGGAGGGTTGATGATCCTCATGGGCGGCGTCTGGCTGTTGCAAGGCATCGGCATACTGCCGGGTAGTTTCATGACCGGACAGCTGTTCTGGGCCGTGATGGGCGCAGTACTATTGGCCGTGGGAGGATTGCTCGTCGTCGTCGGGTTTCGCTTGGGCGGCTGAGAGTAGGTGAGTACAGTCCGCCAGTTCCCCATTTTGGGGTAAGCTCTGTCATAGTCGGGACAGGTCCGGGACAATAGACTTCAAACAGACCTAGCGAAGGGGGCTGGCGCGTTTGCAAGGAAGCGGAGAGAGCGTAGACGCGAGGACGATGCTCGCCATGGACCGTTCGGCGAGGCTGATGGAGCGTTCTGTCGGACTGATGCCGGGTGGCGTGAACAGCCCCGTGCGGGCGTTCCGCCCGGTCGGTGGAGACCCGCTGTTCATGGAGCGCGGCGAGGGATCTCGCATCTTCGACGTGGACGGCAACTCCTACCTCGACTACGTGATGAGCTACGGTCCCCTCGTCCTCGGTCATTCTGATCCCGAGGTGATCGAAGCCATAGAGACCGCGGCGAGGAAGGGTACGACCTTCGGCGCCCCGACGGAGCTCGAAGTCGAGCTTGCTGACCTCGTGTGCGGGGCCGTCCCTTCCGTGGAGATGGTCAGGATGACCAACTCCGGAACGGAGGCGACGATGAGCGCCATCCGGCTCGCCCGCGGATACACGGGAAGAGAGAAGATACTCAAGTTCGACGGAAACTACCACGGCCACGGCGACGCCCTACTAGTCTCGGCCGGCTCCGGAGTCGCAACGCTCGGCCTCCCTGACAGCCCCGGCGTCACGAGGGGCGCCGCAAAGGACACCGCCGTCCTTCCTTACAACGACCTCGAGGTGGTCCGAGATCTCTTCTCGCGCGAGGGAGAAGAGTTCGCCGCGATCATCCTCGAGCCCGTCGCAGGGAACATGGGCTGTGTCCCGCCGAAGGAGGGCTATCTCGAAGGATTGAGGGAGATCACAAACGACTATGGCACGCTCCTTATCTTCGATGAGGTAATGACCGGTTTCAGGCTCGCCCGTGGTGGGGCCCAGGAACGTTTCGGCGTCACGCCCGACCTGACGTGCCTGGGTAAGATAATCGGCGGTGGACTCCCCGTCGGCGCATACGGGGGGAGTAGGGGGATCATGGAGCAGATCGCACCCTCTGGCCCCGTCTACCAGGCAGGCACGCTCTCGGGCAATCCGCTGGCGATGGCCGCGGGACTCGCTACCCTGCGCGCCGCGGGGCGACCGGGCTTCTACGACCGGCTGGAAGAACTCGGGTCGCGCTGGCGGGATGGCATGGGCGAGGCCGCCTCGGCGGGGAACGTACCGTTCACCATAAATCAGGTCGGCTCGATGGTGAGCATCTTCTTCACCGGCGGACCCGTAACGGAGTTCGGCTCGGCAGCCGCCTCGGACACCGGGGCATTCAAAGAGTTCTTCTGGCACATGCTCTCCCGTGGGGTCTACCTGGCTCCGAGCCAGTATGAGGCCGGCTTTATCTCCTCGGCCCACTCAGAGGCGGACCTTCGGAGGACCTTCGAGGCGGCACACCAGTGGTTCGACGGGCGGGAATAGGTGCGGGAGCCGGCCGGCCGCACGCCTGATCTCTCGCTCGAGGATACGTTCCTCAGGGCGGTTGCTGGCCTTCCCGAAGAGGACCTGCGCGCCGGGGTCGTGGCCGAGGCGCTCGGGTACTTGCAGCAAGGCTTCGACGCCCACTACGCGGGGGACGGGGCTACCGACGATGATGTCCTCGTCGGGGACAATGCGTACGCGCTGGCCGTCGAGACGATAGCCCGTCTGGACGAGCCGCGGTTCGTCGCCGTGGCGAGCCGTATGATCCGCGACGGCGCAGGACGCATCGCCGCCGGAGGAGCGGTCTCCCTACAGACGTGGACTCCCCACCTCGCAGGCCTCCTCGACATCATCTCCGAGGAGGGAGAAGAGAGGTCCGAGGCGAGGATCAAGGAGGCCGCCGAGGAGCTGCGTGGGTAAGCCGGGCAAGGGAACCCGAAACAGGCTGCCCTCGGGCGAACAGCGGGCGGTGCTGGTGCGCGAGATGTTCGACCGGATCGCGGGCCGCTACGACCTCATGAACACCCTGATGACCGCGGGCCTCAATCGCCTCTGGAACAGGAAGGTCCTCAGGGCAGCGGGGCTGAAGTCCGGCGGCATGGCGCTCGACCTCGCCTGCGGCACAGGGGCCCTCACCCGAGACCTCGCAGAGAAGGTCGGGCCGGATGGCTACGTCTTGGGTGTCGATTTCTCCAGGGAGATGCTGCGCGCGGCACGCCCGGCGCCCAACGTCGAGTACCGGGTCGGGGATGCGACCGACCTCCAGGATGTGCCCTCCGGCGCCTTCGACGCGGCCACCATAGCTTACGGGGCGAGGAACATCCCCGACCTGGACGCGCTGTTCTCCGAGATGGTGCGTACGCTCAGGCCCGGCGGCGTCGCGGTGTGCCTGGAGATAGCGCGGCCGACGGGCAGGGTATCCTCCGCGTTCTACGGAGTGTGGTTCGATAAGATCGTTCCAAAACTCGGGGGTTGGATCTCCGGTGACCCATCGGCCTACTCCTATCTTCCAGAATCCGTGAAAGAGTTCGTAGCGCCCGGCGAATTAACTGACATAATAGAGCGTAATGGATTACAAAACGTTACATGGGAGCGCGTCGCAGGCGGCATCATCACGCTCCATCGTGGGGTCAGGCCACACGACGCAGGCTAGCAGGCTCAATACAGCGGTGCCCGAGGGTGCCTTCGAGATCATCGACGAGGTCGAGGGCTTGCTCGTAAGGGTGGCCGGGAGCGCCCCTCCGGATCTGGTCGAGCCGTCGCTCGAGGCCCTTACGTCGGGGGGAAAGCGTCTCAGGCCGCTGCTGTTGGTGTTGAGCGCGCGCATGGGGGAGCCCAGGCAGGAGGACCTGCTCGGCGCGGCGACGGCCATAGAGGTGCTCCACACGGCTACCTTGATCCACGACGATATCGTGGACCGGGCCGAGAGCAGGCGCGGCGTGCCGACCACCGCCGCCGGATACGGGCGTGAGATCGCGGCCGCCACCGGAGATTACCTGTTCGCCGAAGCTTTCTCGGAGCTGGCAAGGATCGGGGACCCGAGGCTCGTGCGCGCCTTCGCCGAAGCCTCTGTGGGGCTCGCGGCGGGGGAGCTAGAGCAGTTCCGGGCGAACGGGGCGACGGTCGACGTCGAGGCGTACCTGGAGCATATAAGGAAGAAGACCGCGGGCCTCTTCCAGGCCGCGTGCGTGGCCGGCGGAACGCTTGGCGGGCTCTCACTCGTGCAGATAGACGCGCTCGCCAGCTACGGCCAGGCGCTCGGCATAGCCTTCCAGATGTCAGACGACATAATGGACCTCGTCGGCAAGCCTGGCCTCATGGGCAAGGGCATAGGCACGGACCTCGTGGAGGGTACGGTAACGCTGCCGGTCATCTTCGCCCTGAGCGAAGGGGACGCGGGCACGATCCGGCGCGTCCTCGCGGATCCCAGTCCGACGCCTGAGCTGCTGGAGGCGGGCATAGAAGCCGTGCTCGCCACGGACGCGGTAGCCAGAACCGAGGAGTGGGCCAGGGGCGAGATCGAAGCCGCCCTCGCAGATATCGGCCTCCTGCCCGTTAGTCCGGAACGCGACTTCCTCGAGTCCGTGGCCTCGGAGGTGGTCGGGAGGGATGTCTGAGAGCCGGGCGGAGTCTGTGATCTTCGCGGCCGGAACCCTGATGCCCATCTCGTCACCCCCACTGCAGGATGGCGCAGTTCTCGTGAGAGAAGGGCGCATTGAGGCCGTGGGAGATCTCGCAGACGTCGGACGCGAAAACCCCGGCACCGACGTCAGGTTCTTCCCCAACTACACGATTGTCCCCGGGGCGGTTAACGCCCACGCCCACCTCGGCTTCCGGCGGAAGGACGCGCCGGAGGGCGGCCCGTTCTCTGAGTGGTTGGGCACTCTCATAGAGCGCCTTCCGGAGAAAGAGGCCTGGACGGCCGAAGCGGCCGGCGACAGTGCCAGGGAAGCCGTAAGAGCGGGGACGACTTACATGGCCGAGTCATCCCCTTACGGAGAGTGCCTGCCGCAGCTCGCCGAAAGCGGGATGGCAGGGACCGTCTACGCCGAGTTCTTCCCACACGAAATCGGCACCCCGGAGGAGGCCGTCGACTCTATAGTCGCCAAGGTGCGCGAACTCGAAGAAGGTCTACCGGAGCGGGTCGGCGCGCAGGTAAGCGTGCATTCCCCTTACACCGTGGACCCGGAGTCCTCGCGTCTGGCGTCGCGTAGGACGCGGGAGATGGGGTGGAAGCTCGCGATCCACCTCTCTGAGAGCCCCGAGGAGGTCGAGTTCCTGAAGAGTGGCACTGGCGGCCTCGCGGACATCTTCGGCGCCAACGAGTGGGGTGGAGTCGGCGTCTCGCCCGTCCGCTACGCGCAGAGCGTAGAGCTGCTCGCACCCCCGACCATAGCAGCCCACCTGGCGACGGGGGTCTCCGAGGAGGACATAGAGGTTCTGGCGCAGACCGGCGTGGCGGCGGCGCACTGCCCCCGTTCCAACGCCTACCTCAGGTGCGGCGTCTCGCCCGTGCCCGCTATGATGGCCCGTGGCATCAGGGTCGGTATTGGGACAGACGGGCTCTGGAGCAGCCCTAGCATGAACCTCTTCGAGGAGACGCTGTTCGCGGTGGAGTTGCACGGCATGAGCGGTGCAGCAGGTCTCGAGCTGGCAACCCTGGGAGGGGCGCGGGCGCTCGGGATCGAGGCCGGAACCGGGACGCTCGAGGCGGGGAAGTGGGCGGACTTCGCCGTGGTCGAGACCTCGTGGGAGAGCAGGGATGCCGAGCGGGGCGTACTCGAAGCCGCCGCCGGCGGGGGAGTCGCGGCCACGGTCGTTGGTGGTGACATGATATACAATCGTCTCGGCACCTGACGATTCCGGAGGACAGACCGCCATGATGATGAACCGCGACAAACTCAGTTTCTGGGTTAGGTTGGTGTCCATCGTGCTCGCGGCGTTCTTCCTCCTCTCCTTCATCTTTCTCGGCCTCGGGACCAACATCAGCTACAACCTCTTCGAGCTGATCGGTAACCAGGACCAACAGCAACAGCAGGCCGACCAGGCTCCCGATCCGCAGGAGCAGATCGTGAATGCCGAGAAGGCCCTGGAGAAGGACCCCAAGGACCCCGAGCAGATAAAGGACCTCGCCGCCCTCTATTACACCGCGGGCCGCTACGACGATGCCATCCAGGTGCTGCAGAGGGGGCGCGAGGTCGCCCCGCAAGACGAAGAAATCCCAACCCTCATAGGTCAGATCTACAGCCAGCAGGCGCAGGCCGAGAAGGGGGAGAAGCAGAAGGAGCTTCTGAAGAAGGCGGGGGATGCCTTCGCGGCCTCAGCGGCGGCGGAGCCGGACAACGCTGATGCCTACCTTCTGGCCGGGCAGGCCTACGACCAGGCGGGCCAGCCCGCCGACGCCATCGAATACTACAACGGCTACCTCGACCTCCAGCCGAAGGGCGAGAACGCCAAGAAGGTGAAGGACAGGATCTCCGCCCTCCTCGAAGGCGGCAGCGATAGCGCTGGGCCCTGATCCACATCAGGACGGAAGGCGTATAATGTGGCGTGAGATCCGGCAGATAGCTCGTTAGGAGGAAAGGTGTTTGGATCGGTCGGAATGCCAGAGTTGATAATAGGTCTTGTCGTCATACTCTTGCTCTTCGGGGCCAAGCGCGTTCCCGAGCTTGCCCGCGGCCTCGGCAGCGGCGTGCGCGAGTTCAAGAAGGGCACGCAGGAGGGCGAGATCGAGGACAAGAAGAAGAAAGAGGAAGCGAAGAAGGACGAAGAGCAGCTAAAAGCAAGCAAGGGCGAGCACGACGACGAGACCAAGCTCGAGGAGGATGCATCCGTCGAGGCCGAGAAGGCCGAGCAGAAGCATAGCTAGACCCCTTTCGGGTCACTAAGCTCCCCATGGCCTCTCGCCTGAGACTCCCTTCCCGTCCGCGCGGTCCGCGCGGCGAGATGCGCATGACCTTGATCGAGCATCTCGACGAACTGCGATCCAGGATCATCAAGGTCGGCATTGCTTTCTTCGGCGTCGCCATCGTCGCCTGGTTTTTCCGGGAGCGGATCTTCGAGTGGCTACTCGCTCCTGCGGGCGACGCCTTGCAAGGCAAGTTGAACGTTACCGGGGTTACCGAGCAGCTGTTCACCGACATGAAACTCGCGCTCTACGTCGGTTTCCTGCTCACCATCCCTATACTCCTCTACCAGGTGTGGGCGTTCGTGGCCCCCGCGGTCGGCGATATGGGCCGGGTCTTCACTTACACTATAATCAGCATGGCCTCCGCGCTGTTCATCGCCGGGGTGGCCTTCGGGTACTTCATCGTACTGCCTATCGGCACCCAGTTCCTGCTCAGCTGGGACACCGAGCGCTTCGATCCCATCATCACCGCCCAGAGCTATCTGCCTTTCGTGACGAGGTTTCTCCTGGCCTTCGGGATCGTCTTCGAGTTACCCGCGGCGACGTACGTCGCCGCGAAGCTGGAGCTCGTCGACGCCCCGCTCCTCAAGAGGTACAGGAAACACGCCATCATCCTCAACACCGTCCTCGCCGCCGCCCTTACGCCCGGTCAGGACCCCTATAGCATGGTCCTTATGGCCGTTCCGATGATAGTGATGTACGAGATCTCCATACTCATCGCCCGCTACGTGAACCCGACGACGGAGGTCACGGCACACGAACTGGTAAGAGACGATGGGGACGAGGCCGAAGAACCCGAGGCCGAAGAGCCCGAGGCTGATGAGCCCGATATCGGTGACTTCGAAGACACAGAAGATCACCCCGAGAACGGGCACGAGCGGGACCTCTAGCCGTACCTCAAGTGCGCGTCGAAGCGGCGCATCGAGCGCTTGAGCAGGTCCTCGGTAAGCTTGCGGAAGAAAGGCCTGTGGGCCAGGCTGTCGAGCCAGGCTGGTCTGATCAGGTAATCTGTCGAGAGGGTTATCCTGATGGCCCCGGGGGCTTCCTGCTCGACGAGCCAGCCGCCGCTTCCTGTGGCGCCTTTGAGGTAGTCCCATTCCAGCCGGCGTGGCGGTTCGACCACCGTGACGATGCTCGATACCTCGTGCGTGAGACCGGCGGCGCTCAGGGTAAACTCCAGCCTGACGCCGGGGCGTAGGTCTTTCGTCTCTACTTTGCCGGCAGGATCGAGCACGCGGCAGCGCCGGAGACCGGCCGTCCATTCGGGGAATCGTCGCACATCGAGGAGGGAGTCGAAGATCCTCTCCGCCGTGACCTCGGATAGGACGTAGCTCGCCCTGAAAGGCCTGTGTCTCTCAGGCACCGATGAGGACCCCCGCCGTGTAGAGCAACCCGAAGACGAGGTGGAGCCCGGCCGTCCGCTTGACCACGGGGTCGAGGCGACTCGGCGTCGAGTAGCTGGCCACGTCGCGCCAGAGGCGGAGTGCGGCGAACACGCTTGGGAAGACGAGGGCACACTCGGGGGGGACGACGCCTAAGGCCATCAGCACGGCGACCGCGACGTAAGCTTCGAGCAAGAGTGCCCGGTACACGAGGATCGCAACCTCCCTGCCGAAGACTACGGGCAGCGTCCGCCGCCCGCCCCGACGGTCGGAGACGAGATCCCTTATGTTGTTGGCGAGCAGGATCGCGGCCACGGGCCCACCGATAGGCAGCGCCGCCAGCGGCACGTACACGGGGAAACCACGAGCCTGCACGGCGTAGGCGATAACGACTATCAAAACCCCCATGAAGACGAACACCGCGGCCTCGCTGGCGGGGGTGTAGGCGATAGGGCGCGGTCCGGCCGAGTAGAGGTAGCCGCCGAGCGCCGAGAGGCACCCGAGTACGAGTATAGGCCAGCCGCCCACGGCTATCAGGTAGATGCCGAGAAACAGAGCCATGGTGTAGCAAAGCAGCGCGCCCGCAAGAACGCGGCGCGAACTCACCCGTCCACTCACTATGGAGCCGGCAATCCCGACCGTCCCCGCTACGTCGAGGCCGCGCTGCGCATCGTAGAACTCGTTGAACATGTTGGTGGCCGCCTGTATGAGGAGGCTTCCGAAGAGCATGGCGATGAACGGCCCCCAGGCGAACGTGCCGTCCCGGAACGCCAGCGCGGTCCCGAAGAACACGGGTACCGCCGCCGCTGTCAGGCTGAAAGGCCTGGCAAGGCGGAACCACTCTTCGAAAACCTGCCGTCTCGTCGGATTCATCGTTCGGCCAATTGTGGAGAGGGTCGTTCGCGTTTGCAATCGGTGCGTTCACGGTTTTCAAGGTGTCAGGTATCAGGCATCAGCCGTCAGGTAGGTGTGTTTGCGGCGCATCCACGGGTTCTTTGCGCGCTGAGTCTACGGAGCTTCGGAAATACCGAGTGGGACGATAACGCGGCAAAGTTACTCCTTCGCCAGACCTGAAACCTGAAACCTATTGTGATACAAACGGCAGTCGTGGAAGCCGGCAGTTCCAGTGGACTCGCGAGCTCTTATCTGCGGCTGGTCAGGCCCAAGCAGTGGACCAAGAACGGGTTCGTGCTGGCCGGGGTGGTCTTCGCGGAGAAGGCTCTCTCGGCGACCGCGTTGGCCGACGCGCTGCTCGCTTTCGCGATCTTCTGTGCCCTTTCCGGGTCCGTGTACGCCGCCAACGACGTGCTCGACGTGGAGGAGGACCGCAAGCACCCACTCAAGAGGTTCAGACCCGTCGCGAGCGGTGAGATCTCGGCCCGCGCAGCCCTCCTCTTCGCCGCCGTGCTTGCGGCAGTCGCGCTCGCCGTGAGCTTTGTCCTGTTACCTTACGGCGTCGGGATCGCCGGTATTGCGTACCTCGTCTTGCAGCTCTTCTATACGACCATCCTCAAGCATGCGGCGATCCTCGACGTCATGAGCATCTCGGCCGGCTTCGTCATAAGGGCGCTCGCCGGCGTGGCCGCGATAAACAGCCCCATCTCACCGTGGCTCATCGTATGTACCGGGCTGCTTACGCTCTTCCTCGGCTTCTCCAAGCGTAGGCACGAGATCGCTACTCTAGGCGAAGGCGCCGTCGTCCACCGCAAGAACCTCAGGGACTATTCCGTTCCCATGCTCGACGAAATGATGAACATCATGATCTCGGCGACCATCATCGCCTATACCCTCTACACCTTCACGGTCTACGAGAGGCAGGATCAGATCTTCATGATGGGGAGCATCCCGTTCGTGGTATACGGGGTCTTCCGCTACATGTTGCTCGTCCACCGCGACGGCGGCGGCAACCCCGACACCCTGCTCCTCTCCGACAGGCCGCTCCAGATCTCGTTGTTTCTCTGGCTGGTCGTGGTCGGGACGGTCATCTACGTAATACCCCTGTGGAACGGCTGAGACGAAACCTCGTTCTCGCCCTCGCCCTGGGCGCCGCCGTCTACCTGATCCTCGCCGTCGTCTCCAACCTCGACAAGCTCGTCACAGCGCTCGAGAACTTCGACTACGCCCTCGTACCAGCGATCCTTGGCCTCGTCGCCCTCTCCTACGTCGTGCGCTTTTTCCGCTGGACGTACTACCTCAGGGTACTGAAGGTCTCTGTTCCAACGGGGATAAACGCCGCGATCTTCACGTCCGGGCTCTCGATGACGATCTCACCGGGCAAACTCGGTGAGGTGCTGAAGTGCGTCTTCGTCCGCGACGTCACGGGAGCCCCGATAGCGCGGACGGCTCCCGCGGTCGTTGCCGAACGCGCCACCGACGGTACAGGCATGGTCTTGTGGGGTTTCCTGGGCGCTTTTGCCCTCGATTTGCCCCCCTGGACGATGCTGGTATTCCTCGCCCTGGCGGCTTTCGGGATCGCCGTCCTGCGCTCTGAACGCCTCTCTCTCGCAGCCGAAAGCGTCCTCTCGAAGCTGCCGCTCGTGAACCGCCTCGCCCCGCACCTGAGTGTCTTCCACGGAGCGTCGAACGAGCTTCTGGGGACGAGACCGCTACTGGTGGGGACCGCCATCTCCTTTTTTTCGTGGGGCCTGGAGTGTGCCGGCGTGTATCTTTGCGCCGTGGGGCTTGGCGTCGACCAGCCTTTCCTACTCATCGTCTTCGTGTTCGCGCTCAGTTCGCTCCTCGGGGTCCTCAGCATGCTTCCCGGTGGAATCGGGGCCGTCGAGGCCGGCCTCTATGGCCAGTTCGTCGCCGTGGCGAACCTCTCCACAGGCCTCGCCGGAGCGCTTACACTCGTGATCCGCCTGGCAACCCTCTGGTTCGCCACACTTCTCGGGATCTGCGGCCTGCTCCTGGTCAGGCGCCTGCTCGGCGACGCGTCGATAGAACCGGATAAGACGTAACCGAAGAAACCTCTCCTAAACCATCGTCCCTCTAACGATGTAGCGTGCGTACCAGTTTGGACCGGGAGTCCAGTAGTCCCCGTAGTCCTCGATGCACGTCTGCAAAGTGACTACGTTGCCGCCAGTGGGCGCGGTCACGGATAGATCCGTGGGTGACACCTCCAGGATCTCGCTCACAGCGTACGTGTATGTCGTACCGTCGGAGGCGGTGAGCACGATCCGGTCCCCCTGACCCAGATCGGGCAGGTTCCAGAACACGTGATCGCTCGCGGTGCCAGGGTATCCTATCCTGTGACCGGCTATGTAGGTGTTGGAGCCAGCAACCCACGGATAGCCGGTGCCAGGAAGGTGCCCCGCCCCCTGCGAGAGGCTCGCCTCCGATGTTCCCTCGACCACGGGAATGTCTGAGATACCCATAGCTGGCACACTCAAAGACATCAGGGCGCCTGCAGGGACGGAAGCCGATGCCGAAGCAGACGCTTCGTCCTCGGATTTGTTTGGCGTCTTGTCCGCCGTCGCGGGCGCTGTCTCGGCGACAGGCTCCGGTGTGGGCGCCTCCGCACCACTAGGCTGGATGGCCCTCTCGGTAGGCTGGGCCTCAGCCCCCGCAAGCATCCCTCTACCGGCCAGAGCGAGCGCGCCGATAGCAAGCATCGCAATGACAGCACACGTAAAGATGCCAATCCTGCCGAGGCCAGTACCGAATAATCCCCTCATCACGCGTCCATTACTTCCCCCCAAGACAGAGGCTATCTACGACCCCTACCCAACAAGCCCAAACACGTCAGCCGTGACACGCTGCACTCTAACACCGCCGCGCATGAACAGCAAGAATCTTAACAAACTTGTAACACATCGTTCTACGGGCGGTTTGCAGCGATCGACCAACGGCTAACCCCACGATCGGCTACGACCGATCAGCGAGAACAGAACGCTGACACGCTTCTCTAGTCCGCTTCTCGCATCGTGCGGCTAAGGGTTCCCAGCACGGCCGTTAGAAGCAGAAGCGCTCCTGCGGCCAGGAACATAGCCGTTAGGTCTAGCTCGACGAGTATCCCGGCAAGGGCGAAGGAGATCGGGTCCAGGGCGACGGCGGAGAACATCGCGAAGCTCATCACCCTACCGATCAGAGCCGGCTCGGTGCGTTCTTGGAGCCAGGAGACCGTTATGACGCCCAGGAAGCTCGATGTTGCGCCGATCGCGGTAGCGATCGCGATCGCGGCCAAGAGGTTCGGTACGAAGGCGATGGCCCCGACGATGATACCGAGCAGGCCCGTCAGTCCAAGCTCTATCAGACCCCGGCGTCTGAAACGACTCACAGACCCCGCGCCGGCGATCCCGATCAAAGCCCCGACTCCCGCGGCCCCGACCAGGGTGCCGAAGGCGCCCGCGCCCCCGAGACGCGACTCGGCGAGGACGGCTCCACCAACGTACAGGGGTCCCATCATGGCCAGGTTGGTACAGAGCAGAATCAGCAATAGCGAACGTATGACCCCATCGCGCCACACGTAGCGCATCCCTTCGCTGAACTCGATCCGTGCGCCGCTTTGCCCTTTGTCTTCCTCTGGCACATCATCGGCCTCGGACCCCGACGGTTTCGCTGCCCGTGCGACGGCGCCGAACAACGCCGTGGCGATCAAGAACAGAACGGCGGTAGCGCCGAAGCTGGCCCCGAGACCGAGGAGCGCGAGCAGAGCACCCGCCAGCGCGGGCCCGAAGATGCTGCTGACCTGCTCGGCACCCTGGGTAAGAGCGTTCGCCGCACTCAAACGGTCGCGATCGACCAGGGTCGGCACGATAGACATCGACGCGGGGTAGTAGAGCGCGTCGAGCGCGCTCAAGCCTGCCGCAATGACGTACACATGCCACATTCGGGTCGCATCGGCCAGGATCAATGTCGTCAAGAGGGCCAGGAGCAGAACGCGTCCCGCACTGGCCCAGATCATGATCGACGCTGGCGAATGCCGATCGCTCAACACTCCGCCCGCCGGTGTCAGGATGGTGCCCGGTATCGATGCCACGGCCAGCACCAGGCCAAGCTCCGCGCCAGAGCCCGTAACGCGTAGCACAAGCCACGTCAGGGCCACCAGGAAGGCCTGGTCCGCCACCATCGAAAGACCCGACCCGGCCCATAGCCGTCGGAAGGGGCGTGCCTCCAAGGGTGCCCAGAAGGGAAGCGCTCTTAGTCGCCTCAGCACACCTTCCCCTCGGGCCCCGCGGACACTATTCTCCGGTTCAACGAATACTCTCCCGCAGTTGTATTGCTTAAACGATCGAGAGTATGGTATCGTATATTGAACTGCAAGGCTAATGGGGTAGCGGCGGAGGGCTCAGATGCATATCGCGCAGAAGTTCGAGGGCCTCTTGGAGATGTACCGTCGTCCAGACGGGCACAGGTGGAGCGGCCAGGAGATCGATGAGGCGACGGGTGGTATCGTGACGCGCTCTTACGTCACCAATCTTCGCAAGGGCAGGATCGAAAACCCCGGTTTCGAGAAGTTGAAAGCCATAGCCAAGGTCATGGACTTCCCTCCTGAGTTGTGGTTCGAGGAGAGTCCGAGCCTCAGGGATGGGGCACACATCGACCCCGTGCCCGGACACCTGAGCGTCGCGGAGAAGACCAACCGGCTCTTCGAGACGATAAAGAACGAGACGACGGGTAGAGCTTACACCAACGCCGAAGTAGCGCGCCTAAGCGTGGGAGACCTAACCGAGGAACTCGTCGAGCAGATCCGGGCAGGGAAACTTAGCGATCCGTCCATGAAACAGGTGGTTACCCTGGCGGAGGTGTTCGGCGTGCATCCCACGTACTTTCTGGATTCGACGAGAAAGCTACCACTTCTGGATCAAGAAGCCATGAGCATCTTTCGGGACGAGACCGTAAGCGCCATAGCCCACAAGAGCCTGCACTTGCCCGGTCGCGAGAAACAGATGATCCTCGGTATCATCAGGCAGTTCGAGGACGCACACGAGGTCGACGATGAACGTTGAGGCGCCGAAACGTGACCTCGCGGGCCCCTTTCTGAACAGGTTGACCGGCTTCTGGCGTCCCCTTCGCAACCTCGGCGCCGCACGATCTCTCGTCAACGAACCGAGATCCCTGCTCACGGCTGCGGAGTTTCAAGAAGAACTGGCCATCCTGGGCCTGTCGGGCCGGAGATTCGAGCCAGAAGACTATTCGGATGCTCTCGCGGAGTACCTGGACATCTCCATATCCGTACACGTGATCCCTGACTCCTGGTACCCCGAGCTCTCGCGTCTTTTGGCGCTCTCGGGACGGCTCGGGGAACTCAGGTACTCCGAGCAGTTGAACCTGGCGGCCATCTTCGTACCGGGCAGCCTGCCCCCGTTAGTCCTGACCTTGACCATCCTGCACGAGCTCGGGCACCTGGCCGCCGGCGACCTCCTGATCGAGCCCGACGAGGACTTCGAAGAAGACCGACATGCCGAACGGACCACTTTTACGACCCTTCCCCTCAAGAATGGGAAGAAGCTAGCGCGAGGATACCCGTTTGCCGAGGAGTCGCTCCGGGAGCGCGAGGCCAACCTGAGGGCTTCGTATGCTCTGTTCGCCGGCTGCCTGGGTGACGACAGTCCCTACGCCCACGGTATGCACGACGTGCTATGAGTGCGGCCCAACACCAGGCTCTCCTGATCGGCGGCGTAAGCTTTGTGGCGTTCGTCGTCTTCTTGTGTTTTCTCATTCCATCGCGTAGGACCAAGTTCAGCGTCTTCGCCGCGTGCAACCTGCTCTTTGTGGCGCTGATGTTCGGCGCCGTAGCCCTGGTCGATCTCTCCGGCGGACGGGCGGAGATTATGGTGGCGGTCATGACCGAATTGCCGGTGGTGCTCATAGTAGCGTGGGTATGCCTCGCCCTCGCCGGCGGCCTGCCCTCCCGACTCCCGGCCGAGCCGGTGGCGCGCAGGCCCTGGTTGCGGACGATACTCGGAGCGGCACCACTCGTACTACTACTCTCGGTTTGCCTCGCTACCGCCGTAGGACTCGTCTGGCCATCTCCAGCCTTACGTGTCTATGCCCCAGCACCACCCCAGTTTCTCGCTTTGAAGGGTACGATCATGGTCCCTGAGGCACTGTATTCGGGCCTGGCAGCAGTGGTCTTTGTGATGGCCGGGCGGATGCCGGGGCTCAAACGACGCTTCTACTTCAAGAACCTCGCCTTCTCCATTGGTATGGTGTGCATAGCCCTGATAGCGCTGGAATCGACGGTCTTTGCCGGCTTGAGGGTCTGGCTCTCCGGAGAGGGCCGGCGGGTGATCCTGGAGACGCTGAATACCCTGGAGGCATGCCTGGCCATCTCTTGCATCCTCGCTTTTACAGCCGGACTCTCCCTACGCTACACGCCTGTCGTTGCCACGACGCTCCTGCACAGGCTTCAGACAGGCTGGCTCCAGACCCAGGAACAGTTCGAGTCACTCGAATGGCAGGCCGTCAGTTCCGGTGCGGCAGTGCGCCTGGCGCACGCTTCCGACGCCGTCGTAGAGGCGTGCCGCATAAAGGGTTTATCGGAGCCGGACGTGCAGAAAGCCCTGGCTACGATCCGGCTCGTAGCCGTCATGAGAGATCCTTCGAGCGAGACACAGCATATTACGCCCGATGCGGCGCGCAAGCTCTACGAACTCCAGGAAGAGATCCTGTGCGACGATGTCCTGGCATCGAAGATAAGCTGGGCCGCGGGCTGGAGATCGCGAGCCAACGAACCTCAGACGGTCAAGTCTGCGCCGCTGCACGATGCGCTAAAGGCCGCGCTCGAACTTGTCGATAATCGTGGTGAAGGCGTACGAACGCCGCCACTCTGGTACTACATAGTCGCCGTTAGCGCGGCCGATGCGAAGATGGTAGATCCGACACATCTATCGATGCGGCTTCGCGACGGGGTCGAGCACCGCGCGGCCTTCGAGGCGTACGACCTCGCGAAGCGTACGCTGCGGATGTTGGAAGACCACGACCGAGAACGGAGGTTGCCAGAAGGATAGATCGCACGCAAGCGATGGAGCAGGGAGTCTCGTAGACAAGGACGCGGAAGACCGAGCAAGTGAGGGAGGGATCAGGTTGCAGCACGTAAACAACAATCATGACCGGGTGGACAGTGGACCGTTCGGCATGTCCGGGTTGTTGGCAAGGGCGAGGGCCCGCACCGAACAGGAGTTGGGCTACTCCGCGCCGGGGAGCACTACGCCCTACGTTAGTGCCGCGCTCGGGCAGACGCCTTACGTGGCAGTGGGCAACGGTGCCATCGTCGTGCAACGGCGAGGCTGCACCAACTGGAACTGCTGAAGTGACGTTCCTGGACTCGGGGCCGTAGAATCTTCGGGGGCGACGTGTGTGCATCGCGGGCCGAAAGCTCGGAAGGTGGGGGTCTCTCCGCATCCACGACGCTGAACGCTCGCCAGATCGGTGAAGAGGCTGAAAAGGCGGCCCTCTCGCTGCCTCTGACGCGGGAGGAGGTCTTCGAGTCTTACTACACGTACTTGACCGTAGACGAACCCGCCGTCCATCTGATGCCTCTTCACTTTCTACCCCATGCGTCGCGGGAGCAGGTTGGCGAGGTCGCGTTGCGAGAGCTGGCCGTGGCAGGGAAGTTGGAGTACGCGCGCAACCGCTGGCTCGACGAGATGGTCGACCATCCCGGTTCTGCGCCCGGTCTATCCCCGGCGCACGGGCTCAACGATGCCCTGATCGCGCTGATCAGCTCGCGATACGCCGGAGTCCTCGATGGTGCCGCCGCCGCTTCCTTTTTCACTGTGCTCGCGGAGCTCCATGCCCGCCATGGGCTGTCGCTGATCGTCGACGGGGCCCGGTTGCGGGGGGTCGTAACCCTGGAAGAATACGCCGAGCATGCCAGAAGGAGACACGGTCCCGTTCGCGCCCCAGTGGACGCCCTGCTCCTACTCACGGGGGCAGCAGACAGCCTTCTTCGACGGGCGAGGTCCAGTTGGCACAACTGGGCGCTCGGCGTCCAGTTCTACGACGACGCCCTCGATGTAGAAGAAGATTTCCGGAACCGCAACCTGACCTGGGCAGTGGGGCGTACTCTCCATCACTTTCATCAGGCCTTGCATGACCCCACCACACAGATGATGCCGGATCCGGACACGTTCTACGAGCGGGCTCTTGCCGAGGGTGTCGTCTCCGAGGCCCTAAGCCACGCGGAGTCATTCTTCGCCGAATCCGCCAGACTAGCCGAGGGGACGTTCCCGAGTTGGGTACATTTCCAGGAGGCATGCGTGAGCCAGGCCAGGCGCCTGCGAGAAGACTATGAGATGCTGGTGACAGGAGCCTGAGTCCTTCGAATAGACCAGGGAGGGGAGATCATGGATAGTTTATTGGTGGGGGTGTCGGGGTCTGTGGCCGTCCTCAACCTTCCTTCCTACCTCGCCACCCTGCGCGCCGAGCTCGCAAGGGAGGTAAGGGTGATCATGACCGCCGCAGCGGCCTCCATGCTGCCGCCTGCTACCGTTGCCCTGGTCTGCGATGCGGTCTTCTTGGATCAAGAACCCACCGTGGAGAAGAGACCAGGGCACATAGAGCTGGCCCGGTGGTGCGAGATGTTCGTAGTCTTACCCGCCACGGCGAACGTTATCGGGCAGACCGCCAACGGCCTCGGTTCGAACTTACTGACCACCACCATCCTTGCTTCACCCAAACCTGTAGTCTTCTATCCGAACGTCAACGACGTTATGTGGAGTAAGGCCGCCGTACAACGTAACGTCGAAACCTTGAGGGGAGATGGCCACATGGTGATCGAACCAGAAGTCGCTATCGCTTACGAGGTCGACTCGGGGGAGACGCGAGAGAGCCTGGTAGTCCCAGAGCCGACACGACTGGTCGAACAGCTCCGGGAGATCCACCGTCAGCCCGAGTTTCTCCCCGTATCCGGATCTTAGCGTCCGGTTTCGGAGGGTAACCTGCTCATCCTCGATCCTTTCCGTTTCGAGCCTTATTCGCCCGTTATTGCGTGTAGGAGGGGCTTTCCTGGAGGTTGCGCAAACCTTCACAAGCCTTCATACTTAACCTCATTGTACAAACGTGGCGGGGCGGGACACCCGGCCTCTCTAATTGGGTGGGGGCCATGAAGCGCTTCCTGATGTTGATGGGGGTAGTGGCCTTGTTGGAAATGGCCATGGTGATCGTCCTGCAGAATGCCTCGGTCTTGCGCGGCGCATTATGAAGCAAAGGAGGGTAAGGCGATGCTGGGGAGGATAGCCGCATTGCTGGCCCTGGCGGTGATGGTAGCGGCGCTTTGGGCAGGCGGACCGGCCGTGGGGCAGGTGGGCGGCGACCCGGTCCTGGTTGGGGCGGGCGACATTGGCTCCTGTGAAAACACCGGCGCCGAGATGACGGCCAGGCTGCTACCCAGCCTGCTGGGCATCGATGGCACGGTAGCTATCTTCGGCGACAGCGCCTACCCCGAGGGCACAGCGACCGACTTCGCCGAGTGTTACGATCCCTTCTGGGGCCCCCCGTTCAAGGAGCGCACGAGGCCCAGCCCGGGCAACCACGAGTACGAGACGCCTGGCGCCGCAGGTTACTTCCAATACTTTGGGAATGCCGCCTCTCCGACCGAACCTGGGTGCGTGATCAATTGCAAGGGGTATTACTCCTACGATCTTGGAAGCTGGCATGTGATCTCGCTGAACTCCAACTGCTCGTTTGTGCCGGGAGGCTGCGGCGTCGGATCCCCTCAGGAGCAGTGGCTGAAGGCCGACCTTGCCGCCCACCCGAACGAGTGCACCCTTGCCTACTGGCACCATCCGCGCTTCAGCTCAGGCATCCATGGCGACGATGCTTCTGTGGGCCCATTCTGGGATGCTCTCTACCAGGCGGGTGCGGACGTGGTGCTAAACGGTCATGACCACGACTACGAACGCTTCGCCCCGCAGAATCCCAGTGGGCAGGCCGACCCGACTCTAGGGATCAGCGAGTTCGTTGTGGGGACCGGCGGAGCCGAGTTGAGAAATTTCCGCACAACAATCAAGCCCAACAGCGTGGTCCGAGTCGCGCAGCAGAACGGTGTACTGAAGATGACGCTCCGTCCTGACGGTTACGACTGGCAGTTCGTTACGGCGTCTGACCCAGTGGCCGACTCAGGCACCGATCAGTGCCACGGTGCACCTTCTGGTCCGCCCTCCAACACAACTGGCATATCCACCACGGGAGCAACGGGAACCACCGCAGCCACCACTACTTCCACCGCAGGTACCACTACCTCCACCACGGGAATCGTCACAGGTACGACAACAGGAACGACGGGTGCGACCACCAGCATCACGAGATCGACCGGTACCACCACAGGTACCACCACAGGTACCACCACCGGCACGACGGGAACGACGGGCACTGCCACGCGTACGACGACGGGGACCACTACCGGCACCACAGATTCCACCACCGGCACCACAACGGGTGTCACGAGTAGGACCACCAGCACTACCAGCACTACAAACGCTACCCGTGTCACGAGCACGACGGGAACGACGGGCACCACCACACGTACGACGACGGGGACCACTACCGGCACCACGGGCACGTCGACAGGGACGACAACAGGAGCGAGCACTGGAGCTAACTCCGGAGCGAACACTACTGGAGCACCGACCACAGGCGATACTACATCGGCCAACGACGGCGTGATTCGCGACACGATCCCCGACGACAGCGTACTACCCAACACCGGTGGTCTCTCCGTGCTAATGCCGGTGGCCGCTCTGTTGTCGTTGCTCATCACCGGCTCGGCCATAGGGCTGTTCATAGTGCGCCGGCGATAGCACTCTCCATCCTCCCTCTTTCCGATCCCGGCGATGTAAGAGACAAGGACCTTTCGAAGTGAGCGGTACACCGAAGGACCGGTCCGTGCAGCAATGGGCGTACGCGAAGGTCGTGGAGATCTTTGGCGCGGACCTGCGCTCGCTCGCGACGTTTCGTATCGTGCTGGCGCTCCTTGCGCTCTCCGACCTCGCCAATCGGGCTACCGACCTCTCCGCCCATTACACCGACGCGGGCATCATGCCCCGCACCGTTCTTGTGGAGCAGGTGTTGAGCCCCTGGGCGTTCTCGATCCACCTCATGAACGGGGGTAGGCTGTTCCAGGCGCTGTTGTTCGGCGTCGCGGCGCTCGCGGCGTTCGGCATGCTCGTCGGCTACCGCACGCGCCTGATGACCTTCGTCGTGTGGGCGTTGCTGCTCTCGATACAGTTGCGCAACCCCTTGTTAAACGGCTCCGAGAGCCCCATGTTGCGCATGTTGTTCTTCTGGGGCATGTTGTTACCGCTCGGCGCCTACTGGTCGGTGGATCGCGCACGGTCTGCGCTCCCGCGTCCTTCGCCACGCTTTCTGTCGCTGGCCACCTTCGGCCTGTTCATGCAGATCGCCTTCGTCTACTGGTTCACCGCAGCCCTGAAGGCGGGACCCGAGTGGCGCTCGGATTACACCGCGCTCTACTACGCGCTCAGCCTGGACCAACTCGCCACCCCGATCGGCCATCTACTCCTTGACTTCCCCAGCTTGCTCCAGGCGATGACACTCAGCACGGTCGTGCTCGAGGCCATCGGTCCGCTCCTGCTGTTCTGCCCGTTCTTCACCGGTCCGGTCCGCACCGGGGCCGCGCTGGCCTTTATGGGCTTCCACCTCGGCATATGGCTGACGATGGACATAGGGATCTTCCCCTGGATCAGCGCGTTCTGCATGGTCTGCTTTTTCCCCACCTGGTTCTGGGACAGGGCTTCGACGCTCCGCTCCGTGCTGTTGCGGCGAGTCGAGCTCGCCCGCCGCCTGCAACTCGCGACGGCGCGGTTGGGCGACGCTCTCGTCGCCTTCTCAAAGGCGGTCGTGTCGTTCCTCATGGAAGCCCGGCAACTCCTGTTCGCGGTCCCGCCCCTGGCAGCCGGGGCGATAGGCACGCCCGAAACGCGGCACGACGGTGCCCTCTCCGAAGACCCAGAACCGGCGGAGCTGCGATCCTCGCTCGCTGCGAACCTGCTCGCCTTCTTCTTCATCTTCTACATTCTCTGCTGGAACCTGACCACGGTCACCTCGTTCACGTTGCCCGAGCGCACCGTTCCCCTCGGACCCTTCCTCGGTCTCGACCAGTACTGGGGCATGTTCGCCCCTTCCCCGAGCAACGAAGATGGCTGGTACGTGATCCCGGGCGAACTGCGCGACGGCGAGAAGGTGGACCTCATGCCTATCACCCGAGACGACTACGCGATGCACCCCGTCTCTTACGAGAAACCGCAAGACATCCCCGCCACCTACAAGAACGAGCACTGGCGTAAGTACCTGGAGAACATCTACAACCAGGATCACGCCGGCCAACGACTGTATTTCGGCCAGTACATCTGTCGCCAGTGGAACGCCCATCATACGGGCGCCGACACCCTCGAAACGTTCCGGATCATCTACATGCTGGAGCTGACACAGCCGGACTACCGCCAGTCCAAACCGGAGAAGGTGGAACTCTGGAACCACACATGCTAGCTACACGTGTGCCCGACCGCAGACGGAGTCCTCGCCCGAGCAGTGGACACCTACACGCCGGATCCACAGCTGATGGGCGCTGAACCTCTGGCAGGTACCGTTCTCGATCGCCGCACCGCTGCCCCGAAGGCCGGCGGATCTCTTGCGGGGTGGCGCAGGGCTCCGTTCGGGAAGTGATGGCGAACCGGTGGGACAAGTTAGCCCTGGCCTCCGTTCTGGCCGGCGCTATCGTCCGCATAATCTGGGGGCTGGTGATCCACCCACCCTTCGATCACCTCTACTCGGACATGGGCGCGTACGTCGAGCGGGCCCAGCGCCTCGCTGTGGGCGCCGGCTTGCTGCGAGCCGACGCCTTCTTTCCGCCCGGGACCCACGCACTGCTGGCCGCTCCAATGACGCTCTTGGGGACGGAACGGGTGGGATTGTGGGGAGGGGCCGTGATGTGGTGCGCACTCTCCGCTGCGATCCCGTTCTTCGCCTGGCGGCTGGCGCGCTTGTTGCTCACCCCACCCGCCGCCGCACTGACAGCGCTCTTCTGCGCGTTCTGGCCCCTGTACATAACCTATGGGGGCTACTTCACCTCAGAGACGCCCTCACTGGCGTTTCTTCTCGCTTCTCTGTGGGCCGGCTACCGGGCCGCCCAGCTCTCGGGCAGGGAGGCGGGCTGGCTCGGCCTGGCGGCCGGCCTGCTCGGGGGCGTGGCGGTCGCCAACCGCCCGCAACTCATCCTGAATCTCGCGGTGCTGGTGGTGCCGTTGATGTTTCGCCTCCGCCGCCAGGCACTGGCCCTCACCGGCATCCTCGCCGGCAGCGCGCTCATCCTGGCCGGCACCGCCTGGCACAATAGCGCGGCGGCCGGCAAACCCACCGGCCTCAGCGAGAACGCGGGCCTGAACTTCTGGATCGGACACTGCGACGTCCACGACGTGACCACCGTCGATCCCGCAAGGAACATCACCTTCCAATTCGCCAATCCCGTCTGGATGCAACTGGGGCGGGGCGGGACCTACTACTTCGAGGGACGCCTGGTGTGGGACCAGGGGTTCTTCTACGAGATGGGACTGCGGTGTATCGAAAGAAACGGCCTCGGTCACGTTGGGGTCTTGACCAGGAACGTCCTGAACATGGGCGCCACGACGGTTCCCTGGCCGCAGGTCAACGAGGCCTCTCAGCGGGACGTAGTACGACTCAGCAACCTGGCGTACAGCCTTCTGCTGCCGCTGGTCGTCATCGACTCCATCTTCGTCCTCGTCCGGCGTCCCGCCCCCGGCCGGCCCTCGGGGGAGGCGGTGATGCTGCTCCAGCTGGCCTGCGCGTTGGTGGTGGCGATCTTCTTCTTCGGCGACCCCCGGGTGCGCAGCTCCTACGATGTCTTCGGACTTGCCCTGCTCGCCGCCCGCATCACCGACCGACTCGGCCTCGAGGAGTCAAGGCGAAAACCCGCTGATAACGGTTCCAGGAAGGGTTCTGATCCTTCCTGAACCCGCGCATTTCAGCGAGCCAGCACGCATCGGCCTTCGGCCTCCGCTGGTCAGCCGGTCAGGACCAAGCTGAAGTGCTGAAATGCTGATCAGAAGGCGAGGCGGAAGGGTTTTATTCCTTCCGCCTCGCGCTATCAGCCAATTGAAATACCGGCAGCAGTGGTTTATACACCTAGGGGATGTCCTCCGCGACGATAGGATTGTCGGAGGTCTGCGCACGATCGATGGGATGGGAAGGTATGCTGCAGCGTTACGGCACAGTACGGGTAAGGTCCTTCGAGAACAGGGCCGCCCCGAAGAACAAGGACTTGCTATCTTCAGACAAGATGCTCTTTGTCGGTGTAAAATGGTAACAAGATGCGACTGATTATCTCCGAGAAAGCCAATACTGCGAAGAAGATCGCCCAGTTCCTCTCCGAGGGGTCTGTAAGGGAAGGCAAGCACCGCTCCGTGCCGCACCACACGTTCACGTGGAAGGGAGAGGAGACGGTCTCGGTAGGCCTCAAGGGGCACGTTCTCAACCCGGAGTATCCCGAGGAGTACTCGAACTGGCAGAAAGTCGAACCGCGGGAGCTCATAGACGCGGAGATCAAAAAGTCGGTCTCTGAGAAGGGCGTTGCACAGGCCGTAACGTCGCTCTCGAAGAAGGCGGACAGGGTGGTCATCGCCACGGACTTCGACCGTGAAGGCGAGTTGATCGGCGTCGAAGCCCTCTCCCTGGTCTTCGAGGCCAACCCGAAGCTCATGGACCACGTCGAGCGTGCCCGCTTCTCCGCACTCACGCCCGGGGAGGTCGGCCGCGCCTTCGACGAGCTCCTGGAGGTCTCCAACGATCTGGCCGACGCTGGCGAGGCGCGGCAGGACATAGACCTGATCTGGGGCGCGACCCTGACCCGCTGGGTCTCACGCGCCACAAAGCGCTACGGTAGCGCCTTCCTCTCGGTAGGACGGGTCCAGTCACCGACGCTCGTCCTCATAGCCGACCGGGAGCGCGAGAGGCGTGCCTTCGTCCCCGTGCCGTACTGGGAGCTTGAGGTGGAGCTGAAAAACGGCGAGCCGTTTACAGTCCGCCATCAGACCGAGCGCTTCCAGGAAGAAGCGAGGGCAAAGAGCGCCTACGAGAACATCGCCGAGACAGCACGGGTTGAGGAGGTTCAGCAGAAGTCCGCGACCCGCAAGCCGCCGACGCCGTTCAACACCACGGCCTTCCTGACCGCGGCAGCGAACATCGGGATCAGCCCTTCCAGGGCGGCCCGTATAGCAGAAGACCTGTACACGGATGGCTTCATCTCTTATCCCAGGACGGACAACACCGTCTACCCAGGCTCGCTCGACCTGCACGAGGTGCTCGGGTACCTGAGTGGCGTCGAGGGGGTCGGGAAGCACGCCGAGAGGCTGCTCGCTGAGGAGAAGCTCTCTCCCACGCGCGGGAAGAAAGAGACGACCGACCACCCCCCGATCTACCCGACCGGCTACGCGTCGAAGGAGTCGATGCGGGACGACCGGTGGAAGATCTACCAGCTCGTCGTAAGGCGCTTTCTTGCCACGCTCTCAGCCCCGGCGAAGACGCTGCGCACGACGCTGCGCTTCGACTCTGGCGGCGAACCACTAGTCACGGGCGGGACGGTCGTCACAGAGGAGGGTTGGCTCGGCGTCTACCCTTACAGCAGGCGCGCGGACGAGGAGATTCCTAACCTCGCCGAGGGCGACGTCGTGCAGGTCCTCGGGAAAGATATCCTCTCCAAAGAGACCCAGCCTCCCGGCCGCTACGGCGCGGGCCGGCTCATAAACGTGATGGAAGACCTTGGTCTCGGCACGAAGGCGACGCGCCCGAACATCATCCAGAACCTCTACGACCGCGGCTACGTCCACGACGACCCGCTGGTCCCTACCGAGAAGGGCATTGCCGTGGCGCAGGCCCTCACGGACTTCGCCTCCGAGATCGCCTCCCACGAGATGACCGCCGAGCTGGAGCGGAGCATGGATGAGATCTCAGAGGGCAGGGTCAGCAAGGACTCGGTCGTCGACTCCTCGCGCGACGTGCTTCGCAGGGTCTACGACCATCTCCAGAGCTCCGAGACCGAGTTCGCGGACATCGTGTGGGAGGGCATAAGGACCGACGAAACCGTGGGCAAGTGCCCCGAGAGCGGGCACGACCTGATCATCCGCCGCAACCGTAAGAGCCGCAAGCGCTTTGTCGGCTGCACGGGCTACCCCGACTGCCGGGTCACCTATCCGCTCCCGCAGCGGGGTGAGATCATACCCCTCGGTACCCGCTGCGACGCCTGCGGCTCTCCGGAGATAAAGGTGCTTGGCGGGAAGCGTCCCTGGGTAACATGTATAAATATGGACTGCCCCAAGAAACAGGAGCAGCGTGAGGCCGCCGAAAAGGCGAAAGAGGGGGGTGAGGACTCGTCGACCCCGAGCGCTCAGGAACTACAGAAGTCCACCACATAGAGAGCAGGCTCGACTTAGACTTGGCCGATGAACCTCCTCTCCATGAACCCTCCGCGTCTATCCGCGCGACGGGTTACTCGATCCTCCTCGCCATCGTCGTCGTGGTCTGGTATTCTGCAGTATATAGTTAAGTTACGTGAAGATGTTGTTAACAGGTGAGTAGAGTTTGCCCCCGATCATAGGCATAACGGCGACGTTGAAAGAGGATATCGATGCGGTCGCGGAGCGTCCGTTGGGCAGGTTCGTAAGGGCCGACCTGGATTACGTCGAGGGTGTCGCGGGGGCCGGGGGCGCGCCGGTGGTGTTGCCGCCGGCGGGGGATGAGAGGGCCGCTGAGGCGGTGGTCCAGAGCCTCGACGGGTTGCTCTTGAGTGGGGGGAGCGACCTCGACCCTGGCTATTACGGCGAGGAGCCGGTACCCGAGCTCGGGGTAACCTTACCCGAGCGGGATGCTTTCGAGATGGCGTTGGTAGGGATGGCCCTGCGGCGTGGGATGCCGGTCTTCGGGATCTGCCGTGGGATGCAGGTGTTGAACGTGGCTCTTGGCGGGACGCTCTACCAGGACCTTCCTTCGCAGTGGGGGCGGGGTCTGCTCGGGCATAGGCAGGCCACCCCCAAGTGGCAGCCCACGCACGAGGTAAGGGTCGAGCAAGGGTCCTACATCGCCGAGGTCATGGAACGCGAGCTGGTAAAGGTCAACTCTTATCACCATCAGGGGATCAAGGACCTCGCCGGAGGGCTGGTAGCCACGGGCTTCTCTTCGGATGGCGTGGTCGAGGCGGTCGAGGCCGGGGATCTCTCCGAGCGTTGGCTGCTCGGTGTCCAGTGGCACGCCGAGGCCATGCGCGGAGCCGGTCCTCAGCAGGAGAGCCTCTTCGAGGCGCACGTCTCGGCGGCAGAGCGTCACGCCCTGCGCAGGGCCGCTGCCTAGAGCTGGAAGGCCGGCCGCGCAGAGCACACGCCGGGGCATCTTCGTAACGATCGAGGGCCCGGATTTCTCGGGCAAGTCCACCCTGGTGCTGGCCATAAGACCACTCCTCGCAGGTTCGACGCCTGCCACTCACTTCACCCGCGAGCCGGGCGGTACGCCGGTGGCCGAGATCATCAGGGGGGTCGTCCTCGATCCTGGGGTACAGATGGACGCCTGGACGGAGGCGTATTTGTATGCGGCGGCCCGCGCTGAGCACGTGCGCCACGCGATACTCCCGCGACTCGAAGCCGGCGAGAACGTGCTTTCGGAGCGGTACCTGGACTCCAGCCTAGCCTATCAGGGCTTCGGGAGAGGGCTAGGCGTCGAAGCGGTACGCGCCCTGAACTCTTACGCCGTCGGGACGGTCGTACCCGACAGGACTTTCTATCTGCGGCTCGGCCACGACGAGAGGGAACGGCGGGCCAGGGAACTCGGGATGCCTCCAGACAGGATCGAGGCGGTAGGCGCCGGCTTCATGCGGCGTGTCGAGGAGGGTTTCGAGGAACTGGCGCGTCTGGAGCCAGAGAGGATCGAGGTCCTCGACGCCTCGCTCCCGGCGGAGGACCTCGCCAGACGGGTGGTGGGTACTATGGGCGAGTTGCAATATACTCGTGGGGCTGATGGCTGACCGGCAGGACACCTTCGAGGGCGTGCTCGGAAACGAGACGGCGCTGCGGCTACTAGGTCGGGCACTGGAGACCGGCGAAGTCTCGCAGGCTTACCTGTTCCATGGTCCTCCCGGTGTGGGCAAGCGGATGGCGGCGCTGAGGTTCGGGGCCGCGCTTGTCGCCGGAGGAGACGCGGGGGCGGAAGACAGGGCGCTCAGGGGACTGCATCCCGATCTGACGGAGATAGTACCCCAGGGGGCGTTCACGACCATCGGGCAGGTGAGGGAGGTTGTGCGCCTGGCGGCGAGCCGGCCCTTCGAGGGTGCGCGCCGGGTCTTCATCCTCGGGGCCGATACGCTAAACGTGCAGGCCGCGAACGCGCTCCTCAAGACACTCGAAGAACCCGAAGGTGAGACGGTCTTCGTGCTGCTCGCGACCTCGCGTGAGGGGGTACTGCCCACGATCCTCTCCCGCGCCCAGGTCCTGAGGTTCAACCCCGTGCCGACGAGCGTGGTCGCAGAGTTCCTGCGAGAGAGGGGCGCTGCCGAGCCCGGGCTCGCTGCCCAGCTCGGTAGGGGGAGCGTCGGGCTCTCCCTGCGGTACGCGGAGGACCCCGAGTTCGGGAGACTGCGCGAAGCGGTTTTCAGAGCCGGGTTCGTCCTCTCGGAGGACTTCGAGGAGCGGCATGAGGCCGTCAGGGAGATCGTCGGCCGCGCCGAAGCCGTGGGCGAGGCGCGGGAACGCGCGTTTGTTGCTGAGTTCGAGGAGCCAGGCAGGCGTGCTAAGGAAGGGGCCAAACGCGCGGGAAAGGCGGTGAGGGACAGCGCGGTGAGAGAATCTCTCGAACTGTTGGCCCTTCTGTATAGGGATGCTGCGGTTATAGAGTCGGGTGCGGAGGAGTTGGCCGCCAACACGGATAGGGTGGAGGAGATAAGGGGATACGTGGAGGAGTATCCCGGCGCGGATTGGGCCGGTGCCGCCCGTGCTCTGGGGGAAGCACGCGCGGCACTTGCGTATAATGTCTCTCTGGAGGCGACCCTGGAGGTGACGTTATCGCGGACACGGCGGAAGATACTCGTACCCTCCCGAGACTCGTGGACGTCAGGGTCCCAGGCTGGAGCATCACCAGGCTCTGCTACGCGCGGGACCTTGACCTCAGGGTCGGCTACACGGTAGTCGTCGCGACCGAGGTGGGGGAGTTGGTCGGTCGCGTTGCCCTGACGCCCCGCCGCCGCGAGCCTTACACCCAACCCTACGACATAGTCAGGATCGTCACCGAGGAGGACACCAGGACGGAGGATCGCAACAGGGAACTGGGACGCGGCGTCAGGGAAGAGGCCAGGAAGCTGGCCAGGGACCACACCATCGAAGGCGTGCAGTTTATAGGTTGCGACGTCTCCCTGGACGGCTCCTACATCGAGGTCAAGTACCAGACCGACGACAAGGAAGTGGATCTAGAGCCCGTCAAGAGCGGCCTCGAACGGGCCTACGCCGTGCAGGTCGCCTTCAGGGAGTTCCGCTTTATAGAGCGGTCGGGGGACGCCGGCGGATGCGACACGTGCGGCCTGCCCCTGTGCTGCGCGACGTGGAGCGGTGCCAGGAGTATGGGACCCGTCAACGTCAGATTGGCCAAGCAGCAGGGTGTGACGCCGAACGAGAAGATCCTGGGCTGTTGCGGGGAGGTGAAGTGTTGCATGCGCTACGAGCACGACACCTACAAGGAGTTCAAGCAGCGCGCACCCTTTCGCAACTCGACCGTGAAGATCGGCGATAGGGAAGGTAAGGTCGTCGACTACTCCATGGTCAAGGACTCTGTCTTCGTCCAGTTCGGCTCCAAGCGCGCGGATCAAGAACTCCTCTCCCTCGGCTCCCTGGCCAGGGACAACCCCGGCATCATGCCCGCCGACACAGAAGAGTGGGAGTTGCCGGAACCCCCGCCGGGCAAGGACTCTTAACGCCAGCGTGCTGGATAACCTGTGCGACGTACCAGGCGTGCTCGTTGGCCACGCAACGGATAGAGAAGGGGTTACAGGCTGCACCGCGGTTCTCTTCGAGGGCCAGGATGGTGCCATTGTCGGCGTTGACGTGCGGGGTTCATCGCCTGGTACGCGCGAGACTGACCGCCTCGGACCGGTCGGTGCCGTCCGTCCAACACACGCCCTGCTCCTGACCGGCGGCAGCGCCTTCGGGCTCGCCGCCGTAGAAGGCGTCGTGCGCTTCCTCGAAGAGAAGGACGTCGGCCTCGACATGGGTGTGGTCCGCATACCCCTGGTCTCGGCGGCCGTTCTCTTTGACGTCGTCGTCGGGGATCCTTCGGTACGTCCCGACGAGGCGATGGGCTACGAGGCGGCCTCAGCGGCCACAAGCGGCGCCTTCGCCCAGGGGAGCGTAGGGGCTGGCACGGGGGCTACAGTAGGGAAGGTCCTTGGCCTGGATCGCGCGATGAAAGGCGGCGTCGGGAGCGCCTCGGTCTACCTAGATGGCGGCCTCGTCGTCGGTGCCCTCGCGGCCGTGAACGCCTTCGGCGAGGTCAGGGACCCGCAGACCCGGAAGGTGCTGGCGGGTCCGCGACTCGAAGACGGTACGCTGGGCGATACGGTGGAGCTGCTACCCGAGGCCGCCGCCCGTTTACGTTGGGGAGAGAACACCACGCTCGGGATCGTGGCCACCAACGCGCGCCTCTCCAAACCACAGGTAAGCAAGGTCGCCCAGATGGGCCACGACGGCCTCGCCCGCGCAATATATCCCGTTCATACGACCGTGGACGGCGACGTCGTATTCGCTGCTTCGGTGGGTATGGTGGAGGCGGGGCCCGACGTCGTCGGCGCGTGGGGAGCTCGCGTACTTGAGGAAGCAATCGTACGCGCCGTTCTCGCCGCCGAGGGCCTGCCCGGCATCCCCGCCGCCTCGGAGTTCTAACGACAAGCCCGGTTCTCGCTCCCTGTGGGGCTGAGCCTTCCCGTGTCCCTGCGAACACAATAAGCTTTACGCTACAATGTTGTTGGAGGAGCAAGGGATAGGAGGACGAACGCATGAAGGCGCTGGTTTACCATGGCCCGGGGGAAAAGCAGTGGGAGTCGAAGCCGGATCCCGGCATCGAACAGCCGGAGGATGCCATAGTCAGGATCGACACCACGACGATCTGCGGGACGGATCTGCACATACTCAAGGGCGACGTCCCCACGGTCGAGGAGGGGCGTACCCTGGGCCATGAGGCGGTCGGCACGGTCGTGGAGAGAGGATCGGCGGTGCGGGAGATAGAGGAGGGGGACAGGGTACTGGTCTCGTGCATCTCCTCTTGCGGGCGGTGCGCGTACTGCAAACGGGGGCTGTACAGCCAGTGCCTCAACGGGGGCGGTTGGATCCTTGGTCACCTCGTGGACGGGACGCAGGCCGAACACGTCCGCATCCCGTTCGCAGACAACAGCTTATACAAGATTCGCGAGACGCTCTCCGACGAGCAGGTTCTCTTCCTGTCGGACATATTGCCGACGGGCTTCGAGATCGGGGTACTAAATGGAGCCCTGAAACCGGGCGACACCGCAGCCGTGGTCGGCGCCGGGCCGGTGGGACTGGCTGCGATCATGACCTCCCGGCTCTACGGACCCGGCAGGGTCATAGCCATAGACCCAGACACCTCGCGGCTTGAACGCGCCAGGGAGTTTGGTGCGGACATGACCATAGATAATTCCTCCGAAGACGCGGTTGAGAAAGTCATGGAGGCCACTGACGGGCTCGGGGCGGACGTGACCATAGAGGCAGTCGGGATACCGGAGACCTTCGAGCTATGCACGGAGCTCGTGCGCCCCGGCGGACGGGTCGCCAACGTCGGGGTCCACGGCGCGCCCGCGACGCTCCACCTTGAGACGCTCTGGATCAAGAGCGTCACCATCACCACCGGGCTGGTAGATACCTCCTCGACGCCCACTCTTCTCGAGCTGGTCTCCAAGGGGCGCCTGGATCCCACGCCTTTCGCCACGCACCGCTTCGGTCTGGGCGAGATCATGGACGCCTACGATGTGTTCTCCGACGCCGCTAAGACCAACGCCCTCAAGGTGGTCCTCTCAGCCACGTAGCAGAGCCTCCGCGAGACAGTGCTTGTAGCGCTGCCTCGGGGAGGCTCCTCGCGGCAGCGTCTATGACGGACGAGCCGCCGAAGCGTGGGCGGTGGCTGTGCAGCACCCCTTACGTGCCGGACTCTGGTGTGGGCCCGGCTTCTCCTCCCGTTCGCTTCGATACTTCCTTGTCGATCTGCTCCCTCACCTCCGGCGGCGGTCCCTGGATGTACAGGACAGCGCCCCAGGACATAAAGATGGTCGGGGTCTCCGTGGTTCTTCTCACTTCGATCCCCAGTGGTCCATAGTCCTCCAGAAAGAATGATGCGGTTATGGCCTCCGGCTGGCCCTTGACCAACTCGGTAGGTTTGCTCTGATCCAGATTGGGTCCTGACATGTAGGTGATGAAGACCCAATACCCCATCCAATCCGATAGTACCGGCGTACCCTTCGCCGATCCTCGTTCCTCTTCCATCTTCTACCTCCTTGGCGTCGGGACATCAGACCCAAAGGCGGCGCTCGGGGCGCCACTCGGAGAGGCTTCCCGCTCTTACAGAATATCCATGTCCATACCGGCCCTGGTCACGGCTGCTGCGCCGAGTCCCGCGGGAGGCTCGGCCACTACGACATCGGTCGTGACGATGAGGGCGCCGATGGAGGCCGCGTTCTGGAGCGCCGAACGGGTGACCATCGCCGGGTCTATGATGCCGGCCGCCACCAGATCCTCGTACTCGCCGGTTAGGGCGTTGAAGCCTATGGAGTCGTCCCGGCCCCTGACCTTCTCCGCCACGATGGAGTCATCGGCTCCCGCGTTGGCCGCGATCTGGCGGATGGGCTCCTCCAGCGCCCGATGCACTATCCTGGCGCCGGTCCTCTCGTCGCCGTCCAGGGTGTCGAGCAAATCTCCTACCGGCCTCTGAGCGTGCAACAACGCCACGCCGCCGCCTGGCACGATGCCCTCCTCCAGGGCCGCGCGGGTCGCGGAGAGGGCATCCTCCACGCGGTGCTTCTTCTCCCTCAGCTCGCTATCCGTCGCGGCGCCGACCTTGACGACGGCCACGCCGCCGGCCAGCTTGGCGAGCCGCTCGTTGAGCTTCTGGCGGTCGTAGTCCTGGGAGGTAACCTCCAACTCACTCTTCAGCTGTTTGACGCGGCCACTTATCCGCTCCGGATCCCCCGCGCCGCCGACGATGGTAGTGCCGTCCTTGGTCACGACGGCCTTCCTCGCCCGCCCCAACTGGTCGAGTTGGGTATTCTCCAACTTGAGGCCGAGTTCCTCGGTTATGACCTCGCCGCCGGTGAGGATGGCGATGTCCTCCAGCATCCTCTTGCGCCGGTCGCCGAAGAGTGGGGCCCTTATCGCCGCCACGTGCAACGTGCCGCGCTCCTTGTTGACGATCAGGGCCGCCAGCGCCTCGCCTTCCAGATCGTCCGAGATGATCAGGAGCGGCTTGTTGCTCGTCATTACCTGGTTTAGGATGGGCAGGAGGTCGTGGGCGGCGCTGATCTTCTGGCTGGCGATCAGGATGTAGGGATCGTCGAGGACCGATTCCATCCTCTCCTGGTCAGTAACGAGGTGCGGGGAGACGTATCCCTTGTCGAATTGCATACCCTCGGTGAACTCGAGTTGCATCGCGAGAGTCTGGCCATCCTCGACGTTCACCACGCCGTCCTTGCCGACCTTCTCCAGCGCATCGGCGATGACGGCCCCGATCTCCTCGGAGCGTCCGCTGATTGCGCCCACGCGGACCACATCGTCCCTGCCGGCGATCTCCACAGCCTGTTCCTTGATAGCCTGAACGGCGACCTCGGTGGCCTTCTCGATCCCACCCCTCAAGAAAACCGGGTTGGCGCCAGCCGCCACGTTCTTGATGCCCTCGTGGATTATCGACTGCGCCAGAATGAGCGCCGTCGTCGTGCCGTCGCCGGCCACGTCGTTGGTCTTGAAGGCGACCTCCTTGACGAGCTGGGCGGCCTGATTCTCAAAGATGTCCCCCAAGTCTATCTCCTGGGCGATGGTCACGCCGTCGTTCGTTATAGTCGGCGAGATCAAGGGCTTGTGCAAGACCACGTACTGGCCCTTGGGACCTAGCGTGGTCCTGACCGCATTTGCGAGCTTGTTTACTCCCGTCTCCATCGCCCGCCGCGCATCGGTGTCGAACCTCAGCTTCTTATGCGCCACGTTCTCGCTCCCTTCGGTCGCTCAGCTAGTCAGCTGGTCAGCACTTCAGCATTTCAGCTTCTCTACCGGCTGGAGAACGCTAGCGGCGCGAGAGAAGACGGTTCTCCATTCCCACCTTACCGTCTCGTCCGCCGGCTTCCGCCCTTCACGGCCCAAGCTGACTAGCTGAAGTGCTGACTAGCCGCCCGGCTTCGCCTGGCGGCGTGCTGACTAGCTGAAATGCTGACCAGCTACTTACGCTGCCGCGCCTTCGGGGATCAGTATTCCCCTTCCCCTGAGCTCGCCGTTGTTGAGGTCCTGGATGGCGTCGTTGACGGCGTCCAGCGGGTAGGTCGAGGTGTGCAAATTGACCTTGCCCTGGGCGGTGAGCACCATCAGTTCGACCAGGTCGTTGTAGGTGCCGACCAGGTTGCCGGTGATGTTGCGCTCGGTCGAGATGATGTCTATCGCCGGGACCTCCACCATGCCGCCGTAGCCGATGACGTAGTGGGAGCCACCGGGCCGGGTCATATTCCAGGCATCATCCTGCGCGCCGCGCTCGCCCACGTAATCGAAGACGACCTCGGCGCCGTTACCGTCCGTCATCTCGAGAACGGTGTCCACGTAGCCGTCGCGCACCTGCACCGTCTGATCCGCCCCCCACTCCCTGGCGAGTCCGAGCGCCTCCTCCGAGGGGTCGGTGACGATGATCTCCGTCGGGGTCAGCGCCTTGAGGCACTGGATGCCGATGTGCCCGAGCCCCCCGGCTCCGATGACCACGGCCTTCGTGCCCGCGTAGAGGTGGGGCACCGACTTCCTGACGGCGTGGTAAGCGGTGAGGCCAGCGTCCGCAAGCGCAGCGATGTCTTTCGGCTCCAGGATGGGATCCAACTTCACGACCGCGCGGGCGTTGGTCTTCAAGAGGTCGGCGAAGCCGCCGTCGCGGGAGATGCCGGGGAACTCGCCGTTCTCGCAGTGCATGTCGTCCCCGGCGCGGCACGCCCGGCACAGGCCGCAGGTCATGAGCGGGTGGCAGATCACCGTGTCCCCAACCTCGACGTTGGTCACCCCAGCGCCGACCTCCTCGACCCACCCTGAGTTCTCGTGTCCGGGCACGTATGGCAGAAGCGTGTTATCTACATCCTGTATCGGTTGCCACTGGCCCTCGATGACGTGGATGTCCGTGCGGCAGAGCCCCGCCGCCCCGATGCGTACGATCACATCGAGCGGACTCTCTATTTTCGGCTCGTCTATTTCCTCGACCTGGAGGCTGTCTTTGGGGATGCTGTCGTCGTAACGATGCAACCTCGCGGCCTTCATATGGTGGCCTCCTTTTTGCTAACTCCGGGTGCGTGTCCGTTGCGGGCAGCCAGAACTCCCCTGCAAAATCCCGCGTTTGCCTCGATGCTCAGCCGGGTTACCCTGGCGAACCGCAGATGTTGCGTGATTGCAGCTTCCGGCACCCTGTTACCGTCCGGATCGACCACGAACGGAGCATCCGCCGAGACGTACAGCCCAAGCTCCTCCCTGCGGCTGAGGTACTTCTCCTTGGCCTCCGAGGCCGGAATCTCATCGAGCCGCATACTGGCAAGCTCCTCCGGCGGATAGCCGTCCGCAAGCAGCGCCCGGCACAGCCTTTCCTGCCTGCTGACGAACGCCTTGCGCCGGAAGATAGTGCGCAGCTCGTCCAGGTCTTCTCCCTCGGTCTCCTCGAAGGAGTCGAAGGTGCTATGGAAGCCCAGTCCTTTCGCCATGCCTGCGTTGATCTCATCGGCGGTGTGATGGTCGTCGAGAAACACCCGTGCCTCGCGAACACCCGGGACCGAGAGCAGCGCCTCTCGGGCGTCGTGGGCCATCAGGTAGGCGAAGTTGGGAGCGCAGAACGGCGTCGGCAGACGAAGTCGCACGTCCACCGAGTCTCCACCGACCCGAAGGCTGGATATGAACTTCAACTCTGTTATGGGTTCGTCAAGCTCGGGGTCCCGGACGCCCGAGAGGGCGTCCAGGACCGCTGCTTCGCTTAGCATTAGAGCGGCTTTTCGGGATACTCAGGTTCGCTGCCGGCCATGACCGGCTCTTCCTGCGGGATCTCGGAAGGAACCTCGATATCGTAGAGCTTCGCGGCGTTGAGGCCGAGTATCTTGCGCTTTACCTCAGGGGTTAGCGTTCCAAACTCGCCCTGCATGTCCTCCGGGATCTGGAAGTCTACGAACATCTCCACGAGCCACTTGGGTTGCCAGATGGCATAGTCACTAGCGAAGAGGATGCGATCCTCGTCCAGCCAGTACAGAAGCTCCCCGATGATCTCCGCGAAGTACCTCGGGCGGCTGTAGATGAACGGCATCGCCACAGCGAGTCCACCGTAGACATTGGGCTCCTGTACGCCGATCCAGCAGAAGTCATCCAGCCTCGGAAGCCCTACATGCTCGACTATGAAGTTCAGATCCGTGAACTCGCTCGCCACATGGTCCACGTCATGGACGTTGAAAGCATCCTTGTTCAGTGGACGAATAGTCGGCCCCTTGTGGACGTGGATGTTCGTTACGCCCAGCTCCTGGCACTTCTCCAGGTAGCGTTTGGACCAGTAATCATTCAGCTTCCAGCCCTTCGAGTCCTCGTGCCACTCGGCGGTGTACAGCTTTACACCCTTGAAGCCATATCTCTTGTGCTTCTCCTCGAAATCAGCAAGGCCCTGCTCACCCATCCGCGGCTCGAAGGAGCTGTTGAGGATGAACTTGTCAGGGTACTTCTCCGCCAGCACCGCGTCCTGGGCCGTAGTGTTGAACCCGTTAGGGAAGAAGTCCAGTAGATAGGTCGGCTGGAAGATCGCCTTGTCCACGTAGCCGATCTCGAAGAGGTCGTGCATGATGTCCTCTTCGGTGTAGTCAGCGAACTTCTCCTCGGACCAGAGATACTCATCCGGGCTCAGCGCGGCGTGGTAGCCGTAGAAACAGTCGATGAACATCTTGCCGTACTTGTTGCGGTTGTCCGGGCCAGCCTTCCAGAAATGCGTGTGCCCGTCGATTACGTAGTACTTCTCGCCATCCTTCTCGTACAAAGCGACTTACCCCTTTCCCTATGTGCGATGCGCTTCGATCCCCGATCTCTCCCGGCGCATCGTCCTCTCTTCACCCTACCCGTCTCCACGTTAGAGAGACGGCATACCCTGGTCTGGTTTGAAGAATCGCCGGTCCTCTGGCCTCACCTCCTTCCCCCGTCGGGAGCCGGTCGCCGGTGCAACCTGCTCGCCGATTTTATTCTGCCACACTTCCCCGCCGGTCGCTGTTCTGCTATCGACTGCCATTCAGTACGGCCTCTCGATCCAGATGGGCTCGGGAGTGATCTCCTCCTGAGGCTTCGCGCCAGGGTTGTCGGCTCCGGTACCGCTCACAGTCAAGAGCGGCCGCACCTTCATGTCGTGGTCCAGGTAGATCTGGCACGAAAGTCGCGCCTCCTCCAGTAGCTGGCGCATGTCGAGGATCATCATCTCCGCCTCGGTCATATCCTCGGGTTCGCCTTCCAGGAACTCGACGCGGCAGGTGGTGCACTTGGCGTAGCTGCCGCAGGCGTGCATGATGTCGACCCCGGCATCCTCCTCGATGGCCAAAACCAGCCGCTTGCCTTCCTCCACGTCGAATGTGCCAACGCCGTCTACTTCCAACTCAGGCACTGCTCCTCCCTTCGTAAGACGCGTCTGACAGTAACGCGGTAGCCTCCGTAGACGCCCATTGGACCAGCTCGATCAACTGCTGTGCTTCGCCGTGGACCCGGCGGGTCGTGGTCGAAAGACCTATGGCCCCTTCCACCTTCCCGCTCCGGCCTTTGACCGGCGCGGCGAAACAACAGAGGTTCTGGGCGAACTCCTCGAAGTCCGTGGCCACACCTACCATGAGGACCTTGTTGAGATGCGCGTGCAGTTGGTTGGGGCGGACGATGGTCCGCGGCGTAAACGCCTCAAGCCCATTGTCGTCTATGTATTCCTGTACGAATTCGGCCCCGGCGCCGGCCAGCAGCACCTTGCCCAGCGCGAGCGCATGCGAGGCCCCGTGGAACCCTTCCACTACTCCCACGCAAGACCGTTTCTCAGGGGCTTTGGCCTGGGTCACCACCGCCTCCCCGTCAGAGAGCACCGCCGCGTAGGCGTGCCTCTGGGCGCGCTGCGCAAGCTCCTTGACGACCGGCTCGATCCTCGCGTCGAAATCGCTCCTCGAACCTTCGTTGAGCAGGGGGATGGTCGGGCCGATACTGTAGCCGCCCCCGGCAATCTTTTGAATGTATCCTTCGTCGGTCAGTATGTTGAGCAGGTAATAGCAACTGGAGAGGTTGGTGCCCAACTCCCTGGCCAACTCCTTGGCAGTCAACTCCTCCCCGCGCAGGCTGACGAGGTCCATGATCCTGAAGACCCGCCTTACGCTCTTGAACTTGGAGGCGACCGGTACCTCGCTTACCGCAGGGTCACCGGTACCCTCATCCCGACGGTTAGCCCCCACAAAGTCCATCCCTCAACTCCTCCTGCACTTTCCTTGGCGCAAAACTTTATCTTCCCCGAATTCTGGCGGTCGCGAAACTTTTCCATGAAGATTCGCACATTGTTGGAAAAATCCTTCCCTAGCTCTTGCCGCTATGGTGTGTCGATCATATCATGTTCCTGGAGCTTGATTCAGGACGCACAAAGGGGGCGATAGGGGCGCGGTAGAGAACTATGCGTTGAGGAGTAGACCATTAACCGAAAGGGGTGAGTATAGCTAGTGGCGCGCAGAAGCGTTACCAAGGCTCACAACAAGATCCAGGAGCTCTCCTGGGAGCCAACATTCGTAACCAAAGATCCTAAGTACAAGACCGACTACAAGCTCACCAAAGGTGGGCAGAAGGACGCGATGAAGCAGGTCATGCAGTCCTACTTCCCTATGCAGGAGGAGAAGGACCATCGCGTCTACGGCGCCATTGACGGTGCGATCCGCGGGAACATGTGGCGTCAGGTGCAACCCAGGTGGATGGAGTGGCAGAAGCTGTTCCTCTCCATCATCCCGTTCCCCGAGATCTCGGCTGCCAGGGCCATGCCGTTGCTTACCGAGGCTCTGCCCAACCCCGAGATCCACAACGGGCTCGCGTTCCAGATGATCGACGAAGTTCGCCACTCGACGATCCAGATGAACCTCAAGCGCGAGTACATGAGGAACTACATAGACCCGGCGGGCTTCGACATCACACAGAAGGCTTTCCACAACAACTACGCCGGGACCATCGGGCGGCAGTTCGGCGAGGGCTTCATCACCGGCGATGCGATCACGGCGTGCAACATCTACTTGCAGGTCGTGGCTGAGACCGCCTTCACGAACACCCTGTTCGTTGCGATGCCCTCCGAGGCGGCGGCCAACGGTGACTACCTGTTGCCCACCGTGTTCCTCTCGGTGCAGTCCGACGAATCAAGGCACATGAACAACGGCTACGGCACGCTCTTGATGGCGCTGGAGCACGAGGAGAACCAGGAGCTGCTGGAGCGCGACCTGCGCTACGCGTGGTGGAACAACCACGCGGTGGTGGACGCGGCTATCGGCGTGTTCATCGACTACGGCACCAAGGACAGGCGCAAGGACCGCGAGAGCTACGCGGAGCAGTGGCGGCGGTGGGTCTACGACGACTACTATCGCAGCTACCTGGTCCCGCTGGAGAAGTACGGCCTGACGGTCCCGCACGACCTGGTCGAGGAGTCGTGGAACAGGATCTGGAACAAGGACTACATCCACCATACGGCCCAGTTCTTCGCCACCGGCTGGTTCGCCAACTACTGGCGCATCGACCCGATGACCGAGGAAGACTTCGAGTGGTTCGAGCACAAGTACCCCGGTTGGTACGACAAGTTCGGCAAGTGGTGGGAGCACTACCAGACCCTCTCCGAGCCTAACGGCCACAAGCCGATAGCGTTCGAGGATACCGGCTACGTGTATCCGTGCCGCTGCTGGACCTGCATGGTTCCGTGCATGATCCGCGAGGACACCGTACTCGACTTCGTTGACGACGAGTGGCGGACCTACTGCTCTGAGACCTGTCACTGGACGGACAAGGTCGCCTTCCGCGAGTCCTACAACGGCCGCGAGACGCCCTCCATGGGCCGGCTCACCGGCAAGCGCGAGTGGGAGACCCTCTACCACGGTTGGGACCTGGAAGACGTATTCAAGGACCTCGGCTACGTCCGCAACGACGACAACACTCTGGTCCCGCAGCCGCACGTAATCTTCGATCAGTCGAAGATGTGGACGCTAGACCACGTGCGGGGCATCGAGTTCCAGAGCCCGAGGATCTTGATCAACGAGATGTCCGACGAAGAGCGCGAGAAGTGGTACGAGGATTACAAGCAGGGCTTCACCATCAAGGAGTCGCTCTAGCTTCCGCTTCTGGCATGACCTGAAGGTCTGACGTTCAAGGAGGAGCGACCGGGTTGTCCGGTCGCTCCTCCTTTTGCGTGCCTATTCCGACATTGGAGGAAAAACTGGCTCTGCTGACCTAGAATTTGACGCGGCCACCGTTGCTGTTAGGATCACATTCAATGGGGTAGTAGGTACTGTGTGGAAGGTACCCAGGTAAGTGTGTGCTTAAAGGGAGCAGATTAACTAAATCATGGGTGAGAAACACAAAGTTCGCTTCGAGCCGGTCGACATCGAGATCGAAGTAGACGAAGACGAGACTGTACTCGAGGCGGCGTTCAAGCACGGCGTGATGCTGATGCACGGGTGCAAGGAAGGGCAGTGCTCGGCGTGCAAGTCGTTCCTTCTGGACGGAGATCTGGAAATGGACCGCTGGTCCACTTTCGCCCTCAACGAGTTTGAGGAGGAGGAGGGGTACGTCCTTCTGTGCCGCTCCCACGCCTATAGCGACCTGGAGGTCGAGCTCCTCAGCTACCACGAGGGCATGCTTCAGACGGGCATTCCTTTGCAACTGGTGTACGCTGAAGTCGAGGAGATCGAGTCGCTCACCCACGACATGAGGCGCCTGGTGCTCAAGCTGGTAGACCCGCCGGAGATGAACTTCCTCCCAGGGCAGTACGCCGAGCTTTATATCCCTGGCACCGAGGAGCACCGAGCCTACTCCATGGCCAACACGCCCGCCAGCGACGAACGTGCGGAGTTCATCATCAGGGTCTACCCGGGCGGCCGGTTCTCGAGCCTTTTAGGAGACGAGGTGGAAGACGGGATCAAGGTCGGAGACAGCATGAAGGTGAGGGTGCCCTTCGGCATGTTCACCATGCGGGAGAAGTCCGAGGGCGACATCATATTCGTCGGCGGCGGCTCCGGGATGGCGCCGATCCTGGCCCTCCTCAGGCACATGGCCGAGAAGGACATCGAGCGCAATGCCACCTTCTACTACGGAGCCAGGACGAGGAAGGACCTCTTCTACCTGGACGAGATAGAGGAGCTGGGCGAACAATTGCCCGGCGAGTTCCGGTTCGTGCCGGCCCTTTCCGAGCCCGAAGATGACGATGAGTGGGAAGGGGAGACGGGTCTCATCACGGACGTGATCCACCGCCTGGAAGACGACCTGAACGGGACGGAAGCCTACATGGCCGGCCCGCCCCCCATGATCGACGCCGCTATCCCCGTGCTCACGCAAATGGGCGTAGACGAAGATGACGTCTACTACGACAAGTTCACTATCACAGCTGAGATGGAAGAGGGAGAAGAGATGGAAGCAGAGAGCGGGCCAAACTTCCCCTGAAAGGACGAATGGGCCTGCACGATAGGTACGATTCGGCGGGAAGGGGGTGATTTACCGCGCAAAGCCTTCTTGGTGGGGTAGGCGACAGAGCAGAGAAAGGGAAAGGAGGTCACTCACTTGAGTGAACTAAAGCCGGTAACCGAACCCGGAGGACGAGGAGAAAGAAGCATACCCAAGATCGTGCTGACGGATGCCGAAGCGGGCGCGGCGGTGTTCGCGGGCTCCGACAGCCGCTCCTTCAACTACTACACGCCCAAGAAGCGTCGGGCCAGCAAGTACGAGGATGTGACGGTAGATGTCCAGCCGGATCCCGAGCGGTATCTCAGCCAGAACTGGGTTTACGGCTGGCCCAACGGGGACCTTGGCTACGACGCCAGGTGGACGGCGATAAGATCCTCCGACTGGCACGCATACCGCGATCCCAACGAGGAGTGGGAACGGACGATATACATCAACAACTCGAACGCGGTGCGCCAGGTCCAGAACAGCATAGAGGCCGCCAAGTCCGAGAACGTCTTCGAGGACTGGAACAAGAGCTGGCTCCCCATCCTCGCCAAGCACATGAGCGCATGGGCGCACGCCGATCACGGCCTCGGGATGTACGTCTTCATGCCGGCCCAAAGGGTCGCCATGAGCAACATGCACAACAACGCCATATCCGTGAACTGCATGCACAAGCTGCGCACGGCCCAGGACATCCTGCTCTACAACCTGGAGTTGAGCGAAATATTCCCCGACGATTTCGACGGGGAGGCGCACGAAGAGACCTGGCTCAACGACCCGGCCTGGCAGGGCGTGCGGGAGAACGTGGAGCGTCTGATGAACGCCACAGACTGGGCCGAAACCACCTTCGCATCCAACGTCGTCTTCGAGCCCTTGGTGGGCGAGTTGCTCCGCGCCCAGTTCCTGATGAGGTTCGCTCCCCCACACAACGATTCCCTGACCCCCTCTGTGATAGGCGTAGGCGCGAGGGAGTTCAACGAACGCGACCTCAGGTATACCAGAGACATGATGACGGACTTCCTCGAGGACGAGACGAACGGGGAGGCGAACAGGGAAACCATGCAGGGTTGGCTCGCTGAGTGGGTCCCCTACAGCGTCGCGGCGGCTCAGGGGCTCGAGCCAATCTGGTCCGAACCGGAGGTGCAACCGGTGAGCTTCGAGGATTCCTTCAAGTGGGTCAAGAGCCGGTTCGAGGGTATCCTCACCGACCTTGGACTTAAGGTACCGGAGGAGGTGACCCTATGAGCGAAGAAAAGTACAAGTTCGACCGCACCTCGTCGGACAGGACCGGGGTCACAATGAGCGCCAGCGTCGAGGGCAACGCCATTGGCGACCTCATGAGCGAGAAGGAAGGAGTGGAGGTCACCAAGTATCCGGCCATGCTCCGGATCGACGGCGGGAAGGTGCTCGAGTTCGACATGAACGAGATCGCCGAGTATCTGGGCGAGGAGGAGTTCACTACTTACGACTTCGAGATCGAGACCTCCACCCACTACGGGCAGATGGTGCGTCTCGACGACAAAGTGATAGTGTTCGCCAATCCTGAAGACGCCGCCGAGTACCTCGGCTTCGAGCTCACCGAAGAGCACGTGGTCGACTCGGAAGACGGACCAACGTTACCCGCCTGAGCCGGGCTTAGGCTTGCAGGGAGAGGGTGGTGGTTCTCTTGGGAGCCGCCACCTTCTTCGGCTTTGTTGCCGATGGCCATAAAGCATCGGTGCACTCTGATAGAAAGTTGTTGCCAAAAGAACAAAGAAAAGGCGGCGGAAGTCGCTTCGGTAGGCATCTAAGGGAGGAGGTTAGCTACGGTCGTGCTGCTGATGCGAGAATGGATGAAGCAAGAGGTCCTGACGCTGGGGCCCGAGGCGAGCGCGTTCGAGGGTCTGCGTCTTTGCCGGGAGCGGCGGATAAGGCACATACCGATCGTGAAGGACGACCGGCTGGTGGGGATAGTCTCTGATCGGGACATCAGGAGCGTGAGCTCTCCTTTGGGCGATCCGCAGCGGGTAGACGCTCTGAAGAGGACTCGGCTGGAAGATGTGATGACCCGGAAAGTGGTTACGGCCGCCCCGGAGGACACCATCGTGCACGCCGCGCAGGAGATGTACGAGCGGAAGATAGAAAGCCTGCCGGTGGTGTCCGGGGAGAAGCTGGTGGGGATCGTTACCTCCGCGGACGTGATGAGGGCCCTGGTGGCGGTCATTGGGGCGCGCGAACCCGGTCATAGCCGGATCGCGGTCCAGGCGCGCAGGCCCGGGGACCTGGCCGAGGTAACGGGAATCATCAAGAACCAGGAGGTGGACATATTTAGCGTCCTCTCCTCTCCGGGAAAGGTATCCAGCCCCGACCGCACCCTGATATTCCAGGTGGCCACCAGAGACCCTACGAACATCATCCGGAGCCTGGAGGAAGCCGGTTACGACGTTCACTGGTGGCATCATCTCCAGTGATTTTTGGTTGTGGGGAACAGGGAGTAGTGTTTTCCCTACTCCCTGGCAAAAGCCCTTACGACGCTTTGGGGGGTGGGCAGGCGTTCTGTGCCCGGCCATGTCCTGCTGAGGATCTCACCGCCCTTGCCGACGTAGGAGATGAGCACGGAGGTAGGCTTCTCACCCTCGAAGCTGACCATAAGGTGATATTTGCCGTGGGCCCCCATGACGGCGCCGGATACCTCGTCATCCGTTCGGATTTCCCACCCCAATCCGGCGAGCGCCCGTTCTATGTCTTCCTTGCTCTCTCCCGGAAGCGCCATGAGGCTCTCCTTCCCTCCGCGAGACACAAAGCGAACAAGACCGACCCGGATCTACCCACAAGGGTGACTCCTGCCGCGTGGAGACAGTGGAGAGTAGTCGTTCTTCCCTACTCCCCGTTTACAGGTCTGGGCCGCTCCTCTCCAACTGCTCCATCAGGTCCTGCTCCTTTAGCTCGATGAGCCCGTCCCTGAACTCCTGTGGGCTGTTGGACCGTTCGAAGAGTTGGCCCACATCTTCTATGTCTTGCTTGTTGGCAAGAACGAACTCCCAGCCCTCTTTGATGTGCATCTGCTCGAAAGCGCAGATCGTCAGCGCCATGATGTGCCAGGGCTCTTCGATCTCACACTCCTGGCGCAAGAGGGAGTACAGTCGGGCCGCTTTGAGGGTCCGCTCTCCGTACTCCTTGACGAAGATACCTCTCCTCGCAAGCTCCTCTTCTGACATTTGCTTCTGACTCCTTTGCCCGAAGGGCTCGGCCATCACGTGTAGAGTGGATGCTCTCCTGAAGAATCCCTCCTATATTTCCGGCACGTGATCTCGAATGTAACAGCCTACACTATCTTTCCCAGAAGCTCACACTCAACTGAGGTACAGGTCGTGGTCGCCGTGCTCCAGCAGTATGTGGGAAGCGTTCCAGAGGTTGATGATACCGGTTTCGTAGTCGGCGAACGAAACGCTGAACTCCTGATCGTTGTGCTTTGTGATGCTCGCTTTCCATTCGTCCAACTCCGCCGTAAGCTCTTGCTCTTCATCCATCTCGTTCAGCACCTCCCTTGCCTGCTCCACCGTCTCTATCTTGGGCAGATTCTGCATCGGTAGGTTCTCCTTATCGTCCGAGGATCTCGCTCGGGCCGGCGCTCTGATGATATAAGGTAAGGTGCCCGGAAGGGGGCCTGCCAAAACCTCGGGAGAGCCAACCCGGGCGTGCGTGGTTCTCGCCTGAGCTCGCACGTTTGCAGGAACTTTCAGAGTGTGACACCCTGAGAGCCGTGGTGTCGCCCGGGAGAGGAGAAGCGAATGCCCAAACTGGAGGTGGAAGGCGTGGGGACCTTCGACGTCGAAGGCGGCAAGCGGCTGGTACTCGCCATAGAAGAGGACGCCGGGGTGGACATCATGCACGTCTGCGGAAGCTACGCGAGGTGTACCACCTGCCGCATCCAGTACCTGGAGGGCGAGCCGGAGGTGATTACCCAGGCGGAGTTGATAGTGCTGAACATGCGTGACCTCGTGGGAGAAGTACGTCTCTCGTGCCAGGCCGTCTGCGATCGTGACATGAAAGTGCGCGTGTTGATGAGAGTGAGTGATACCGGGGTCAGGGATGCCGGTTATACGCCCGAGCCGGAGATCACACCCCCGCCTGTCTGGATGGATAGGCCATACTAGAAAGGAGGACCGTCGTGGGCCGTTTCGTCAAAGTCGCCAGGAAATCGGAGCTTCCCGAGAACGACGGCACCTACGTCGAGGTCGAGGGCAACCGGATCGCCCTGTTCAACCTGGGGGGCGAGATCTACGCTCTCGACAACGCCTGCACCCATGTGGGCGGACCCTTAAGCCAGGGGCGCGTCGAGGGAGACGAGGTCGAGTGTCCCTGGCACGGCTCCCGCTTCGACATCAGGACGGGGGAGGTCAAAATGTTCCCCGCCAGGGAAGACGTCGCCACCTACTCGGTGCGTGTCACCGGCGACGACGTGGAAGTGGAGGTTTGATCCGTACCAGGGGATAGTGTCCTCCGTCTGGCTGAAGAGCTTGCGACGTTATAGGCGAAGATCGGCCCGCGCCCATGCGGAACGGGACTCCATACGCGTGTATATTGGAGAGGACGTGCAAGACGAGGAGGAGAAGGATGGCCGCGACGTACATCCATACCTGCTATCGGATACTGGACCCCGCCAGGAGCGAGGACTTCTACGTGAACAAGCTGGGCATGAACAAGCTCGGTGAGATGGACCTCGGCTCGGCCACCAACCACTTCTTTGCGATGGAGAAGGGCGCTTCGTCGCCCATGCTGGAGCTTACCCACAACCACGACCGGACCGAGCCCTACGACAAGGGCGACGGATACGCCCACGTCGCCTTCACGGTAGACGACCTGGAGGGCACGGTGGCGAGCCTCAAAGAGCAGGGCGTAAAGGTCACGCTTGAGCCCAAGACGCTCACCGCCGACGGGCACGACTACAGGATCGCCTTTATCGAGGACCCGGACGGCTACAAGATAGAGCTCGTCCAGCGAGCGACGATGAAGGTAGGGGACATCATCCAGTAGAGAAGCGAGTCCCTGCCGAACCAGGGACCCGCACCGTTTTGCCTCTGGCGCGTCTCCTGAGCGTCCATGCCTCAGATCCTTAGCAGGTTCTCGCCCAGGATCTTGCGCTTCGCCTGTTCGGTCAGCTGCGGGTACCCTTCGACGAGGTCCTCGGGGATCTCGAAGTCCCAGAAGGCGTCGAGGGCCCATTTGGGGTGCCAGATGGTGGCTTCTGAGCCGTGGATGATCCTGTCTTCCCCGCACCAGAACATAAGCTTGTCGATCCACTCCGCGAATTGCCTTGGAGAGCGCACGACGAAGTTGATTGTCGCCGATATGGGTGCTTAGAGGTTCGGATACCTTACGAGCTGCCAGCACGTCTCGTCTATGAAAGGCAGGCCCACGAGGAAGATGACGAAGGTTATGTCGGGGAAGTTCGCCGCGGCCCTTCCATGTCCCACGTCTGCGTGGCCTCTATGGGTTGCGGACCGAGCGGGACCCCTTGTGGACCCCGATCAGATCGATCCCGAGTTCCTGTGCCTTCTTGTAGATCGGGAAGGCGACCTTAGGGTCGCCCATGCGCCAGGGGAAGGGCTCCCCGTAATCGTAACGGACGTCGTAGAACTTGAACGCTTGCCCTCTCAGGCGGGAGGCGAAAGGGCACAAGCCCGTCGTGAGCACTATCTTGATCCTCACCCCGCCGTTCTATATCTCTATGGATTCGATCAAACCCATATCGACGACGCTGATCCTACGTTCCTGCAACACGGGTCGTAGAATCGTCCAGAGCACTGATCACCGCTTCCCTGCTCGGGGACGCGCGGCCTACTACTTTCTCCACGCTCCTCCTCTCTCGGAGGCCACACGGCTCTTCAAACGCCAGTATCAGGCTACCCCGGGGAGCCAGGGTCAACCGCTTTAAAGGATACACCCGCTACGATATACTTCCTTCCCGACGCAAGCCGACGTAGCTCAGCAGGTAGAGCAGCTCACTCGTAATGAGCAGGTCAGCGGTTCGAGTCCGCTCGTCGGCTCTTTCGATTCGGCTTATCTAAGCCGAATACGTGAAATCGAGAAGGCTCTCGGGTACTGACGGGGGCCTATTTGATACCACTCTGATACCACTGAGAGTGGGATCGCGCCGATGCCTTGTTCGTGGTCGTTCTCATCTGATTTCTCTGGCATCTCGTCCCGATGCGCTCCGTGTAGGAGGTTCCTCAGGTCGAAGTACCTCAGGACCAGTTCATTGCCTCGGACGAAGAACGCCGTGAGATCGAGCCACTTGTCTGCGTCCACGGTGCCGTCGATTCTGAACAACTTGATCTGGCTTCTCTTCGCGCCCGACAACCGTAAGACCCACCGCCTGCGGGTCGTCTAGCATGTGTTGGCTAAATCGGGGGCCGCGCCAGTCGGGGAGCTCTATGAAGTCCGCATAGTCCTCCTTCGGCATGAGACGAGCGCGGTTGATGGCGATAGCAAACAGGTTCCGGTCTTTTGTCTCGGCGTAGTATTGACGGCGCTGCCATAGGAAGTCACTGTTCGGACTCGAGCCGTGGTCGCCGCTCCTGAAGAACCGGTGGTAATAGAGGACGTGGCCCTTGTAGAAGATACCGCGATCCGCTAGACGAAGGCCGTCGTCGATGAGCAGCAGGCCGTCGCGATCGAGCCTAGTCTCGCGCTCGGGGTAGACACGTAACACCTCTCTCGAAGAGGAGTCAGGCTTCGGGTCGACCTTGACAACGTCTCTTACGGACCGCAAGCGAAGGTCGATTGAGGTCGCCAGCTCAAAGGGATCGCGATCCTCTTGAGGTACTCGGGTATCTCGCATCGAGGGGACTCTCCCCGACACATCCGAAAGAACTCGGGCATGCCCCGCAGGACTCTCTCCACCTCTTCCTCCTCCTTCACCGAGAGGTGCTATAGGCACTCGTGGACCGCGTCGACGAGGATCCGCGAAAGCGGGTGGGGGAGGCCTCGATATAGTACTCGCTCAGACGCATCGCCGGTACGTCGCAGTTGCTGCACTCGCGGATCAGCCGCACGAGCTTCTTGTTATCTATCGGAATCGCTGCGGCACCGCCTGTCGTGGGTTCGTGGGCCGCCGATACGGCCGCCCATCCGAAGTCCTTCGCCTCAAGCCATGTCCCTCGATAGCCATGACTCCAACTCCCCGAGAGAAGAGTAGTACCTCAAGTCCTCCGCAGTCTTCTTCTTAACGACCTCCATCGGAACGTAAAACACGGTGGGGGTAATGACTACCCCGCGTAGGTCCCGTACCCCCGACAGATCGTAGTTGTCTCCCACGGGGTTGCGTCTGAGCTCACCGACGAAGGCCTCCCACTCCGCAACGGCGCCCGCTATGTGCTCCGCTGTATTACGGACGACGTTGTGGTGGCCCACGTCGTAGGCGGCCGTGTAGACGCGGCTCTTGCAAGACACCATCAGGCACGCGCCGTCACGCTCCGCAATCGCGTCCGGCTCGCCGATCGTCTTGCCCCCGAGCCGCAGGTGCCGTCCCCGATAGCGGGAGAGGTCCTCGGGCGGACGCCAGGGTGTGGCGTCGATCATTTGCTGCGTGGCCCGCTCGAAAGCCCCGGCACGCAAGTTGGCCACCTCCCCGCCAACCGACGGGTATTCCAGAAGCGCGATGAGCCTCCTCGTGGCGTTGGTCATGTCCAACCCGAACCGGTCCTCCTTCACCCTGAAGGCTACCGGGCCGGATGCCAAGGGCCATGGATCGCCCTCAATTGCGAGCAAACGCGACAAGAACTCCCCGCCGCTCTCCGGCAGCGAGTAGGCTACTCTACCCAGGTAACCTCTTATATGTGACCGGATCGTCTCGCCGAACTCATTCCACAAGCGCTCGATGTCCCCACGCGAGAGGATCGTGTAGCCTTGCTTGAAGAGGTTGGGACGGTTGCCCGGGACAAAGTGGAAGACAATTGGTTCCAAGTTCAGCAGGGCGACGAGCAAGGGCATGTCCTCATGCCAGAGGCTCGGATCGCCGACCCGGGGATCGGACATTAGGCCAGCCAGGGTTTCGAGGTCGGACACCCTGGCGATACGGTAGGCGGGGATAAGCATCTTCGCGGGTCGACCCTCGTGCTCCACTTCGATCTTTAAGGGCACGGGTGCTTCGTCGAGGTCGTAAACCAGGATCAGCTTCTTCGTCACGTCGTCGCCCTCGCCCATGGAGCGCACGTCCTCGAGCGCCGGGGTTCCGAGGCCGCCCAACACGGCGACCCCGCCGGTGTCTTCGGCGCGGCGCTCGTCGTAGAGGCGAACGGCCGAAGACACGTCCTCCGGCATGCTAAACAAAGGCGGCCGACCCGGACGCTGAAAGCGCAGGATGGCGCCCTTCGCGCACCTGCGGTAGTGGCGATGGTACTCCGATACGGACTTGCTGAATCCCATCTCCCTGGCCAGCCTCCTGGCAACGCTCTTCTCGTCTATGGGAAAACAACCCTTCGCATCAAGTTTCTTGGGGACCGCCATCGAGTCGCTACCCCGCGTCATGAGCACCTCTGTCAGCCGGAGGTCGTAGGGGGCCGTGGTCGCCAAGTCGCTGCCGAACGCGAACATCTCGAGGGGCAGGCGCCTCAGGTACCAAAGCGTCCTGTAGCGCCCCCAGCCATGCTTTGCCGAGACGCGTGCCGCCTCTGACTCGAGCTCCCCGGATGACCCGCTCCAGGTACCCGGTTGCCTCAGGCCCCGCAATCTCCGAAGCGGTGATACTCATGTCGCGTCGTCCCTCATCGCCTATGCGCACTGCCCGCAGACCGCCGTGAAGCCATTCCCCGTCGGACAAAGCCTTCTGCACCGCTGCTAAGAGACGGCGTGTCGGCTCGTCGAGATCCACGACGAGCGCCTCCATGTCAGGAGGCGTGCTATGCAAGTTCTCACCTTCCTTCATGGCTGGGAGTATACGAAGACGCAAGGGTAATCGCGTATCTTATTCGCGCCCGGGCTCTGGTGGATCCTAGAGCAGTGGTGTGTCGGATCGTCTAGCTCGAGTGCGGCGCTAGCTGCCGACAGGCTGGTCGTATTTTAGACCCGGTTCCTCCACGAGCGCGGCCAAGTGCTGGGTTTGTGAGCATAGCGCCCCACATAGACTGACTAACATACGAGATCGCGCGCCTTGCGAACTGCATTCTCTAACCACTTTCGACGCTTCGGGGTGGGGACCCCTCGCCAACTCGGGTGCGGTCCGTGTAGAACGTGTAGGTCCGGGCGCTCCACGTACAGGTCCGCTGTCAGCCGGTGAGCGTCCTCGCCCAGCAGGACTACAACCTGCAGCTGCGGCAGCAACGCCAATAGTTTGCCGAGCCATCCCTCCGACCGAACCCTTTCTCATTTCCCGAGCGAACGTACTTTCCCCCACTGCCCAAGGCACGGCATTCCATGCGATGGTCAGCTTCCTGTCCAGGCCAGCTTTCTCGTTGGCCTCTCGGAAGTTCTTGGCCGTGATGTAGGGGTTGTCGCGGTCCACGACACCAGTCGTCGATGCTCCTGACTTCCCAGGGTCTCTATGCATGAACAAGACTCTCGCTTCCGTTCTGCCATCGTTCTGTGAGAACCTCGGGACACTCTCACCCTTGCTCAGCCGCAGGTCCTCCACGTATTCTTCCAGGGCGTCCACGTTGCCTCCTCGAAGTGGGATGGAGCCAGGCCACGTACAATAAGGCAGGAGCCCTTACACTAACAACTCCTGATCGAGCACTACAACAGTCTAGGTGGGGTAGTAGCGCACCCAGTAAGGTCCGGCCTTGGACGACCTCCTATGTCGTTGCTTTTGCGTCGCCTGCTATATCATTGCTCCCTACTCATGCGGAACACACGAACTCGTATCGAGGGAAGACGCGCAAGGCTGAAGGTACGCGGCAGGGCTACCGCCCATCGCGGATCGAAGGCCGGAGGGAATCACGTCTCCTCGGAGAAGATGTCGCCCATCGTGTCGGCGGTGCGCCTCGCCGAAGAATCGTAGTGGTGGGTGTAGCGCTGGAGGGTGAAAGACGCGGTGGCGTGCCCGGCGAGGGCCTGGAGGTCCCTTATCGGCTCGCCGCGGCTGGGCGAGCAGGCTCAGGCAGGAGTGCCGCAGGTCGTGGAACCTGATCGGGGGGAGACCTGCCCGCTCAGCAAGGGCTTGAAGTTCCGGTTCACGACGTTCTGGGCCTCTAGAGGGTTCCCTTTCGAGTTGGCGAACACGAGCCCGGTGTCCTCGCAATCGGGCGCCCTGAGCTTCTCCTCCAGCTGGCGCTTGCGGTGGCTTCTGAGCGCCCCTACGGCCCGCTGAGGGAGCCCTACGGCGCGGCGGCTGGCGTTCTTCGGCTCGGAGAAGACGAGCGTGCCGGACTTGTCGCCGTCCCGGCGCACCCGCTGCAGCTGGCGGTTCACCCGGAGCGTGCCGGCGTCGAGGTCTATGTCCGACCACTTGAGCCCCAGCGCCTCGCCCTGCCGGAGCCCGGCCATGAGGCAGAGCACGTAGAGGGCCTCGTAGCGGTCGCCGCGGGCTGCCTCCAGGAGCGCCACGCGCCTGCTTGGCGTCGAGGGGCTCTATCTCCTCCTGGCGGACCTTCGGCTTGTTCGCGTGGGCGGCGGGGTTGCGGGGGATGAGGTCTCCCCGGACGGCCTCCTCGAGCGCGGCGTGCAGGACGGCGTGTACGCGGCGCACGCTCGAGGGGGCGAGCCCGGCGCCCTCGGGTTTCGCCCGGAGCAGATCGGCGTAGAGGCGGTCTATGTGCGCCTTGCGGAGCGCCTCCAGCTTTACCCGTCCCAGGGCCGGGACGATGTGGGAGCGGACCTGCTGGCGGTGCGTCGCGTAGGTGCGGTGCGCCTTGCTCGGCTTCACCACGTCCTCCAGCCACCGCTCCAGCCACTGCCCGAGGGTCTGGCCCTTCGCGTCGAAGACGATCCCGCGCGCCGCGTCTCCGCGCGCCTCGGCGAGCTTCTTCTCGACCTCCTTGTACTTCCTGCCGTAGATTACCTTGCGCTTGGGACCGTCCGGCGTGTGGACCGTGTAGCGGCCCACGTAGCGGCCGTCTTTGCGCTTCGTGATCCCGTCGCCTTTAGCGGGCATCTATCTCTCCCTTCATCAGTTCGCGAGGCTCGACGCTCAGCACTTCGGCCAGTTTGCGTATCGTGTGGTGCTGCGCCCGCTGTTTGCCGGTCTCTAGACGGCTGATCGTGTCGAAGGCTATTCCCGTCATGCGCGATAGGTCGCGCAGAGATACCGCCCGCCCGGCTATTTTGAGTCGCTCCCCCTTCCTCACCCGACCCTTGAGGAACTTGAGTAGCTCTCCCTCATGCGTATTGTCGCCCCAGCCATCGAGAGTCAGTAGCCGGGTGCCAAAGCGCTCAATTCGTCGTCGAGGAACGCGCGGTGAGCGGGGTCCCTAGTTATCTGGCTCGCGTCTTGCGCCGCCACCACGCTCACACCGCCAGCCTCCATTAGGTCACGCACTCGATCGAGGCCGGGACGCTCCATGTAAGCCCCGCTCCACCCCTAGTCGTGGATTTCCTCTTCCAGGACCTCGTAGCCCACTCGAGCGGTCCATGCAAGGCCCAGATCTGTCAGTCGAGGCTGTAGCCGCGGACCTGGTCGTCACTGGAGACACGAGCGTAGAGGATGGTCCACCTGGAACCATGACCATTAGTGCTTGGCATGACTACTCTCCCAAGAGGTCGGTGGGGTCCACATCTAGGGCCTTGGCCAGCCTGCGGATGGTGCGGAAGTGGGGCTCCACCTGGTTGCGTTCTATCCTAACTATGGTGGTGGCGTTGACCCCCGATTTCTCGGATAACTCTGTCTGGGTCAAGAGCCTACGGGTGCGCGCCTCTCTCAGCTTGTCTCCGACGTAGACCACGGTTGTCATTCTGACATGCCCATCTTCATTCCGTTGGGCGCCGATCCCACGATACCAGATCGTACAGTCAAAAGCCAGTTATAATATAGGCAAAAGCAAGTTGAGGGGCCACTTCGGTGAGTGCACTAGCGACGTTTGGATCGCGGAGGCTAAGGTGAGCGACTTGTTGCGGCCGCGGCAAGAGGTTCTCAGAGCATTAAGCATCGGGAGATATGTTGACCTGGGTGTTGTACTGAACGTCGGGAGTGTCACTTTGGAGCTTTGTGATGCGGGCGAGCTCCCTGATCGCGGAGAGGTAGCGACGGTGTGCCCTCTCCTGCCATCTGAGGACGAAAGAGAGGAAGTAGTCTGGGACATGCTTGCCTTTCATGTGCTTTCCACTCTGCAGCTGCGCCGACGTGAGCGCCTCAAGTAGCTCCACCAACAGCCAGCACGACACCACTCGGTCGGTCAGAAGTACCTCAAGGGGCGACGGCCCTCGCCGGCTATCTCAGCGCGCATGGCCCGCCGCACACTGAGAGCTTCTTCCATCAGCGGATCCCCGGCCGCAGCGGTGCCTATCAGTATCTTGTGGCCTTTCCTAGCGATGTCGGACGCTTTGGCGACTACCTCCGGCGTGGAGTTGCGGATGGCCATCCTGAGTTCGCGTCTGGCCCCCTTCTCGCCGGCCTCCGCCTTATCTGAGAGGATTCGGAGCTCCCTGAGCTTTGCCTTCGTCTCACTTGATAACTCAAGCTCTTTACTCACGCTTGCGCCTCCATTTCTCCTGGTATCTCCTGTACCCGCCGTCGACGAGCGTGGCGCGATAGAGGACCTCCACGACCTCGCATAGCTCTACAACTGGGGCGACAAGGGCTCGATGCGCTCCTCTCGAGTCGCACTATGGCGGCTTCGATCTTACGCTTCTCCCGCTCAGCCTCATCGAAGCGGGCGGCCAACTCGCCCATAAGGCCACCACCGACGTACTCGCGTACCACGCGGCCATCGACCCTCCGGCTTCGGGTGTAGTAGCGGCCGCCTCGCTCACGGTTCTCCCAGCCCATCGTTACCTACCGTTACGAAGTCGACGAGCGCGGAAGCAGGTAACACAACGCCAGCAGCGCCATTGCCGTCTGAGCTGCCGACTGGCCGCCGTCTCGCCCTCGGACGACGACGTAGCCATACGGGTCGAGGGACATCTCGGTGACGTCGTCCTCTTCTTGTCGCTACGGAGATAAACGCTCACGCCCACTACCGGCGATCGCGATCCGGCGAGCGTGTCAGCGCGGACTCCACCGCCGGGGCGTGGCCTCGCCAGCCCGAGGTGTCGATGCCCCGGCGAACGAGTATGGCTTTCGTGATCCACTCGATAGCGTTCTCCTTCTTGATCGAACCCCGCCTGTAAAGCTCCGCTTGCATCGCCGCGCCGGTGTTCGGGACGTTGAGCTCCTCGAGAACCTCTCCGACGGTGAACGTTGCATGCCGGACCGTTCCTCTGTCGAGGCTCCGCACTTCGGTCGCTTATGTCGCTTTTGTCGCGGTGGGACCTCCCTTTTTCGCTGCGTACTTCGGATCCTCCGCCATGGTCCCGCTTCGGCCGGTTGCCGTAGACTTCATTGTGTGAATCTTCTTAGCTATGTCTAGGTACTTAGCCAAGGCCACGCACCTCCTTCTCTTCAACAAGCTGGGGTGCGACAAAAGCGACATAAGCGACGAAAGTCTCCGCAGCTGTGGCCTTCGTCGCTTTGGTCGCTTTTGTCGCGCCGCCTTCATTTCGCGAACCACCTCTCTGTGGGACGCCCGCCGGTTTGCTCGCTGGTCTTCCTGACTCGGCCCAGCCTCAAGAGTTCGCCGAGAGCCTGTTGATGCGCTCGGCGCTCTTGTGGCGTCCGAAGAGGTCCCGTATTTCGGTCCGGGTCAAGCCCTCTGACCCAGCGGCTCTCAGGGCCTCGAGGATGTCGTCGGCCACGGGTCGCCCGTGGCGTCGCCGAAGATGTAGTGCGCTGACTCCTCAGCGTAATCCCACAGGGCGAGGGCGCGGCCAGGTGCTCGTACTCGATGGTTTCCGACTTGTCCATGACGGCGTAGAACGTCGCCAGCCGCAGCGTCTGGGCTTCGGCTCGTCCGATGACCGCCCCGAAGAGACCTGGCTTTCCCTCGGAGAGGGGCCCGTAGACCTCGCGCCACACTTCCGCGGCGATTCTCCCCACCGGATAACCCGGGGCTTCCTGGCGAACCGGACGGCGCTGTCCAGGCGCGTTACCAGCGACCAGGTCTACCGGTCCCACTCGCCGCCGAAGGGGAGCTCCTTCGAGCGGCGCACCATGAGCCACAGGAAGCGGTTGGCGAAGCCGTTGGCGGCCTCCGTCTCGTTCAGGTGCCGCAGCAGCTCGGCCTTGGTGATGTGGCCGATGATGGAGATGTGGGCGCCCGTGGCCCTCGTGGGGTTGTTCTTGGTGAGGGTCCTCAGCCGGTCGCCGTCCCAAGCCTGGCGATTGTCGGCGAGAGGGTGTTGCCCTCCCTGCCCATGACCTTCAGGACGCTGGCGAGCTCGCCTTCGACGACGAGAGCCGCTTGTCCGGTTCGCCTGGGTCCATGACGACCTCCTCGTCCTTCTTGATCCGCTACCTCGTCCCGCACGGCGTAGATCAAACCCTCGCCGCTGGAGAGGCCACTCACCACGCGGTTCTCTGCCCACCCGGGGTCGACCTCTTGCATAAGCTCCCGCACCGGGCCCCAGGACACGCCCTTCCTACCCTTCGCGGTCTCCCCGACCAGCCCCACGAAGAGCTTCGGATGTGCTCGTCGGCACCTACTCGCGCGAAGGCGCCCCGGCCCACGACGTTGCCGAAGGCGCAGAGGAGGTTCGCCAGGAGCGCCACGGGGTCCGCTTCGCTGTGCGGCTCGATGGCTCGCACGATGTCGCCTGGCAGCCCGTAGAGCGCCTCCGGGAGAGCTCGGGCCAAGGTAATGGCTCGGGCGTGGTCGGCGGCACATAACCGTCGCGTTGCCAGCCCCACCACGTGCTAAGTAGCTTGACCACGCCGGGCGCAGACTCCTCGAGCGTAGGTCCTCCGAACCGGGCTCTCCCGCGGCGAGCTTCTCGGCCGTGCCTCGAACAATAGCCCCAAGATCGCGGTGTGCTCTCGCTTCGATTTCTCGTCCGGATAGCCTTCTACGTCCCAAGCGGCCTTAAGGATCTTCAGCGTCGAAGCTTCGTCGAGTCGGTCAGGACGCAGCAGAACCCCGGCCAGAGCCAAGGCAAAATCGTGTCTCCCCCCAACAGGCGGGACGTTACGAGCGATGAGATCGCGGTTGCGAGCTCTCGGACCAGCCGCGGTAGTCTCCCGGCTTCGACCACGGCGGGTTCGGGACCTGTCTCGTGCCAAATAACTCGTTCGCCACTGGGGTGCATCGAAGGCTCCACCACGGTTTGGCACCCCGTCGACCGCAGCTCGACGAGCACCTGGCCGTCCGTATCCTTGTATCTGCCGGTTCGGCTCGGGGAGAAGTACCACCAATGGCTGTGGGGGCTGCTCTCGCGTCCGGAGGTTAGCGTCGGCGGCAAGAACCTCCCGGCCACCTTGGCGGCCTCCTCGGCGTCCAGGTCCACGTCAACGAGCCCCCTGGAAGGTTTCCCGAGTATAAGGCCTACGTTTTGCAGCCTGCCGTTGAAGTGTTGCGGCAGTTCGTCGAGGGTTAGGCGCAGGTCCTCCCAACCTTTGCGGATCGGGCCTTTCTTGCCGTGCGGGACGGGTACCACGGCGAAGCCTCGACATATGTATTTTTCGGCGGCTCGCAGCGTGCTCATGCGAAGACCTCTCCCTCTACGAGAAGCGCGTCGAGCGCGGCTCCGATCGCCGCTACGTGGGTTCCGAGAACATCTGCGAGCTGGTCGGCACTCCGGTCTCGGGAGAGAGGGTACCGTAGAACAGGTCCCGTAGCGCGGGGAGCCCTTCGGGATCGTCTGCTATGATTTTTTGAGGCGACGTAACCATATGACTCCTTTACGTCGTTGCGGCCGTCGAGTGGAGAGCGCCCGGCGGCCCGTCTTATTTCCTGTTTCGGGCGTCCATCCAACGGTCAGCTCGTCACGATGAAACCGGACGGCTCTGCCGGGGCCGGATGCGCGAAGATCGCCCGCCTTGACCGCACGCCAGATCGTGGTCCGCTCAACTCCGCAGTAGGTCGCCGCTCCCCTGTCGTCGGGATCCGGGCTTTCGATCGTCGTTGCTCCCACGCGCGCTCAACCTCCTCGTCTTGATTGCTGGTCCTTGCAGCCTACTGCAAGGAGTGAGAAACTTGAAACGAAAGCTGCTGACAAATGCTGACAACTAAAGGCGTGATGCGTGCGGATAAATAGTACAAGCTTCTCCGAAGCTGCAATCAAATTTGCTGACAATGAGTACCGAGCAGGTCTGTGGGAAGTGTGGCCCAAGTACGTTATTCGCCAGCACCGAGGCGGCGAGAGGTACTTGTTGGCCGCCGAACCCGACGATTTGCCGCCCCGCGTTGATCTCGTGGGCGAGCAGGTCTCTCTCGATTCTTCCGAAGAGGCTTTGATGAGTCAGGCTATCGAGCAATCGAAGGCTCGCAGGGAGGTTTGGCCGTATGCGCCGCTACGGCAAGAGCCAGATCTCTTCTTGAGGTTTGCTCGCTTAGCGGATGACGACGGTCTGGATCTAGGCGTCGTTGGGGAGCTGGACACAGAGAAAAACGCGGCCGTTGCACTAAGCTGGGCTCATGATTACGGCGTGTTGGGGTTGACCTCTTCCGTAGAAGAGGATGGACTTCGGATCGCAAGAACCATAGGAGGCAAGGCGGATACGGTCGAA